>NZ_JAVREZ010000006.1:0-543303 GCF_031845645.1 Streptomyces doebereineriae | reverse complement strand
GTAGGTGGGAGGGCCGGAGCCGACGAATCCGGCGGGGGCGGGAGGGAGGGTGGGGATGTCCACGCGGGTGGCGGTGCGGGGTGCCTGCGGCGCGGGGGCGGGGCCCGGGTCGGCACCGTCCTGGTCGCGGTCGGCGGTCCGGCCACGTCCGGGTGGCTCGGGAGGCTCAGCGGTCGGGTTGGGCTGAGTGGAACCCGGGCCGGCTGCGGGGGGTTCGGCTTCGACGTCAGGTGCGGCGGCCCACCAGTCGACTTCGACGCGGCGCGCACCGGCTCCGCCTCGGTCGGAGGGTCCTGGAGGGCTCTCGGGGCCGCCAGATGTGGGCACGTCCTCGGCGCCGCCTCCGGGGTCCGTGATGCCGGAGGCGGGGCCACCCCTACGCGGGTCGACTCGGCCGACACCAGGCCCTCCGAAATCGCCGCGGCCTGGCTCAGCGGCCCGATCGGCGTCCTGCGGCGGACCATCCTCGACATCACCCCGCGAAACCGCTCCGCCGACGCCGTCGGGCGAAACGGCCCGGTCGGATTCCTGCGGCGACGGGGGTGGAGTCACGGGGCGAGGTGGGGCTGAGGGGTGCGGGGGTGGCGCGGTCGGCGGCCTCGGGGGCTCGTTCGGCATGCGCGAGGTCGGAACGGTCGTGGCCGGAGGCTTCTCGGTGGACGTACGGCCGCCGGGTGGCGGGGGCGGACGGTCCTCGGCGGGCCGCTCGACGAAGCCGGGCGGCTTGGGGCCGGGCGGGAAGGACGCGGGGCCGTCGGATGCATCGGGTGGCGCCTGCCAGGGGATGCGGTGCCGGCCGGGTGGGGGATCCGTCCCCTCGGAGAAGCCTGTCCGCGGCGCGGGGACCCCGGTACCGGGCCGACGGCTCTGTTCGTCCGCAGCACCCGGCTCGGAACCGGGCTGTCCGTCACCGGGTCCCGTCTCAGAGCCGGGCCGTCCACCACCCGGCCGTGCCCCCGAGCGCGACTGCTCCCCACCGGGCCCCGCCTCCGAGCTCGGCTGCCCCCCACCGGGCCCTACCGCCGCCCCAGGCCATCCACCACCGGGCCCAGTCTCAGCGCCCGGCCGACCACCACCGGACCCCGCCCCGAGGCTCGCCTGCCCAACACCAGGCCGCACCTCCGACCCCGGCGGTCCACCACCGGGCCCAGGCTCAGACCCGGGCCGACCACCACCGAGCCCCGCCCCCAAGCCCGGCCCACCCACACCAGGCCCCACCTCCGAATCGGACCGTCCACCACCAGGCCCCACCTCCAGCCCGGCCCGTCCCTCGCCAGCCCCTGCCTCGAAGCTCAGCCGTCCACCCCCCGACCCGTCCCGCACCGCCCCCGCCGCAGAGGCGAAGCGGTCGTCCAGGGTGTCCGGGGCCGGTGTGGGGCCCGTGTCGTCGGTGGAGTCGTACAGCTGCCCCCACCAGTCGTCCTCGTGACCGCGACCGGTGGGTGTTCCCCCCTGCTGGCTCATGCCCCCAATTGTCCACCGCATGGGCCGTATGAAAACGGGGCATCCCGAAAATCAAGCTCCGCCCCGCGCATCGAACTGTGTTACGAAAGCGTCGCCGGACGGTTCCACCCCCCACGGGAGAACCGCCCGGCGACGCCGAGTGACCCCCCGATCCACCACGGCGGACGCACGTCGTGGTGATCGGTCGGGTCGGCCCTGAGTGTGACCTGCTTCCCTGTCGCAGAGCTGTGACGGACGACGGCCCGAGTGCCCACCGCCATGAGGCCGATGCGCAGCTCTTCCTCAACGGGCCGGGAACGGGCCGGGTTGATATCGCTGACCTGCACTTTCTGCCTGCCTCCTGCACCCTGGACTCATGGGAGTGTGGGATCTCCTGCTGGTCGGCCTGGTCATGCTGTTCGGCCTGGTCGGGGTCCTGTTGCCCGGGGTGCCGGGGTCGTGGCTCGTGTGGGCCGCGGTCCTGTGGTGGGCGCTGAAGGATCCGCAACTGGTCGCGTGGAGTGTGCTCGTGGGGGCCACGGTCGCCCTGTTCCTCTCCCAGGTGGTGCGCTGGTCGCTGCCGCCACGCCGGCTGCGGGAGAGCGGGGCCACCCCGCGCATGGGGGCCTACGCCGGAGCCGGCGCGTTCCTCGGCTTCTTCCTGATCCCCGTGCTCGGCGCGATCCCCGGGTTCATGGGCGGCATCTACCTCTCGGAACGCCTCCGCCTCGGCCACCACGGGGCGGCGAAGGCCGCCCTGCGCACGGCGATGCGCTCGGGCGGTTCCAGCGTGCTGGCGGAACTGTTCACGTGTCTGCTGATCATGGGCGCGTGGCTGGGGACGGTGCTGTGGGGCGGCTGACCTAGGACCGCAGTCCCGGACAGGCCTGGTACGAGATTCCGATGTGCGGGCGGCGCGGGCGTGTTTGGCTGGCGGGCATGACCGAATTCAGCGAGGCCGAGCGCGCGTACCTGAAGTCCCAGCGGCTGGGACGACTCGCCACCGTCGACCCCCAGGGACAGCCGCAGGCGAACCCGGTCGGCTTCTTCCCGCAGGACGACGGCACCATCCTGATCGGTGGCTACGCGATGGGCCGCACGAAGAAATGGCGCAACCTCCAGAAGAATCCGAAGGTCGCGCTGGTCGTCGACGACATCGCCAGTCTGAAACCGTGGACGGTGCGCGGCATCGACATCCGCGGGGAGGCGGAACTCCTCACGGGCCCACACGAGTTGGGCCCGCACTTCAGCGAGGAACTGATCCGCATCCATCCACGACGGATCCACAGCTGGGGGCTCGAGGAGTCCTAGAGGGCGCCTTCGAGGGTGAGCAGGGCCGTCTTGCGCTCCAGGCCGCCCGCGTACCCGGTGAGCAGGCCGTTCGCGCCGATCACCCGATGGCACGGGCGGAGGATCAGCAGCGGGTTCGCGCCGATCGCGCCGCCCACGGCCCGGACGGCGACGCGGGCGGCACCGACGCGGGCGGCGATCTCGCCGTACGTCGTGGTCGCCCCGTACGGAACGTCGTCGAGGGCGTCCCAGACACGGGTCCGGAACTCGGTGCCGTCAGGACGCAACTCCAGCTGGAACTCCTTGAGTTCACCGGCGAAGTAGGCGGCGAGCTGCTCCTCCGCGTCCCGGAAGGGGGTGGGGTCGTGGACCCAGCCCTCCTGGACGGTACGGCCCTTCTTCTGCTCCGGAACGGACAGCGAGGTCAGCGCGCCGGTCTCGTCGGCGGTGAGGAGCAGGGTGCCGACGGGGCTGTCGAGACGGTTCCAGCGGATGGCCATGATTACTCCAACTCTCCTGCTGTGCACAGGTGTTGCCAGGCGTAGGAGCGCCAGGGGCGCCAGGTGTCGGGGGCGTCGAGGCCCGGTGGGGCGACATCGGGGTCACCGAGGGCACGGGTGCGGATGACGGCGACGGTACGGGCGTCCAGGCCGGGCAGGGCGAGGAGGGCGTGCTGCACCTCGTCGCGGTCGGCGCCCGGATCGAGTCGTACGGCCCCGTCGGCCAGGGCGGTGGCCAGCGTGCCCAGCGGGCCGGCCGCCTCCGAAAGGGCCGCGGGTTCGGGGAAGAGGTGGGTGAGGCTGCCGCAGGGCGCGTCCAGGGTCTTGCCGTATCGCTGGACGAGCCGTTCGGATGCGCTACGGCCCACCAGTGCCCGTACGGCGAACTCCTCGGGGTCGGCGGCGCCGGGCGACCGGAGTCCTGGCCGGGCGGCGACCAGGGGAGCGAGCCGGGTGTCCTCGCCGAGCCGCTCGTCGACGGCGTAGGGATCGGCGTCGAGGTCGAAGAGCCGCCGCAGTCGTCCGACGGCGGTGGTCAGGTCGCGGAGGTCGGTGAGGTGCAGGTGGGCGTCGAGCCAGCCGCCGGGGTTCGCGCCGGAGGTGGTTCCGGTCGTGCCGGTGCGTTCGTGGACGGCGACGATGCCGGTGCCGTGCGGGAGGCGGAGGGTACGGCGGTAGGTGCGCCGCCCGGGTGCCCCGCTCACCTCCTCGACGCCGGGTACGGCCTCGCTCTCCAGCAGGTCGAAGACGGCGCCGGACCGGTAGGGGCCGCGGTGGGCCAGTCGTAGCGGAATGCCCGCCGTGGGGGTGGCCGCGCGGCGTGTGGTCCGGGCGGCGGCCCGCAGGTCGCTGGGGGTGGAGGCGTAGATCTCCCGGACGGTGTCGTTGAACTGCCGCACGCTGGCGAAGCCCGAGGCGAACGCGATCTCCGTGACCGGCAGGCCGGTGGTCTGGAGCAGGACACGCGCGGTGTGGGCCCGCTGGGCGCGGGCCAGGGCGACGGGGCCTGCGCCGAGCTCGGCGGTGAGCTGGCGCTGGACCTGGCGGGCGCTGTAGCCGAGGCGGCCGGCGAGCCCGGCGACGCCCTCCCGGTCGACGACACCGTCGCCGATCAGGCGCATCGCCCGGCCCACCACGTCCGCCCGTACGTTCCAGCCCGCGGAACCGGGGACCGCGTCCGGGCGGCACCGCCGGCAGGCCCGGAACCCGGAGCCCTGCGCGGCGGCGGCCGTCGCGTAGAAGCGGACGTTGCGACGCTTCGGGGTCACCGCGGGACAGCTGGGCCGACAGTAGATCCCGGTCGTCTCGACGGCGAAGAAGAACTCCCCGTCGAACCGGGCGTCCCGGCTGCGAACGGCTTCGTACCTGGTGTCTTCGTCCATCACGTGTTCCAGTGTCCGCCGCGGGCGAGGATGCCGCTGGCGGAAATCGGACACGGTGATGGGGGTGCCGCGTCGGGTCCGTGGGCGGGCGCGGGTCCGTCGCCCCCACCCCGCCGCGGCCGAACGACTGCCCGCTACCTCCGGGACCCCCGCTTCGCCTCCATCGCCGCCTTGCCTTCCGCGCCCCTCTTCTTCCACTCCTTCCTGATCTCCGAACGGAGCCTCGCATCCGTCTTCGCCACGATCCGCTGGTTCTCCCGGATCAGCTTCCGGTAGCTCTCCAGCCGCCGCTCGGGCAGCTCGCCGGAGTCGATCGCGGCGAGCACCGCGCACCCCGGCTCACTCTCGTGCGCGCAGTCATGGAAGCGGCACTGTGCGGCCAGGGCCTCGATCTCGGAGAAGACCTGTCCGACACCGGTCTCGGCGTCCCACAGCCCCACGCCCCTGAGGCCGGGCGTGTCGATCAGTACGCCCCCGCCCGGCAGGGCGAGGAGATTGCGGGTCGTGGTCGTGTGGCGCCCCTTCCCGTCCGCGTCCCGTGCGGCCTGCACAGTCATCACGTCCTCGCCGATGAGCACGTTCGCCAGAGTCGACTTCCCCGCGCCGGACTGCCCGAGCAGCACGGTCGTACCGCCGGAGACGACCGCGACGAGTACGTCGAGCCCCTCCCCGTCCAGCGCGCTGACGGTCAGCACCGGGACGCCCGGCGCCGTCGTCTCCACGTCCTGCACGAGATGCGCGAGCGTCACCGCGTCCGGCACGAGGTCGGCCTTGGTGAGCACGACCACCGGCTGAGCGCCGGACTCCCAGGCCAGGGCCAGGAACCGTTCGATGCGGCCGAGGTCGAGTTCGACGGCCAGCGACACGGCGACGATCGCGTGGTCGACGTTGGCCGCGAGGATCTGCCCCTCGGACCGCTTGGAGGAGGTGGAGCGTACGAATGCGGTACGGCGTGGCAGATACGTCCGTACATAGCGAGGGTTGCCCGCGGGCTCGACGACGGCCCAGTCACCGGTGCACAGGACCCGCATCGGATCGGGCGGGGTGACGAAGGCCGTGTCGGCCCGCATCATCCCTTCGGCGGTGACGAGGTCGCACTGCCCGCGGTCGACCCGGACCACCCGTCCGGGCAGGAGCCCCTCGGACTCGTAGGGGGCGAACGCGTCCGCCCATGCCTCGTCCCAGCCGTAGGGAGCGAGAGCGGAGAAAACAGAAGAGGTGGAGCTGGAAGTCAAGGGAGACCCTTCACAAGGGTGGCCCCGGCACCAGG
The DNA here is from genome assembly GCF_031845645.1 of Streptomyces doebereineriae. NCBI lineage: Bacteria > Bacillati > Actinomycetota > Actinomycetes > Kitasatosporales > Streptomycetaceae > Streptomyces > Streptomyces doebereineriae. The sequence goes on along the minus strand of NZ_JAVREZ010000006.1, from coordinate 537,418 downwards.
AGTTGGTGTCAGCCGACGGCCACGGAGGTGGACTTGATGATCTGGATGCGAGCAGCGCTCATCGCAAAGACAGCCATCGGTCGACACCTCCCTCATTCCTCGCACGTGGGGCACGGCAGCCGTGAGCGGCCGTGCGAAGCGGTCTCACCTTAGAGGCGTCCGTGTAGGGGGCGCCACCGGTTTTCCGGACCCCGGTGCCGTCGCCCCCTCACTCGAACAGCCCGGTGCGCTGGTCGTACGGGAGGAGCGGTTGTGGCATGGAAGCACCCCTCATCTCCAGGAGACCTCGTGATGACCCACCGTCCGCCCCGCCCCTTCCGCGTCCTCGCCTCGGCCCTGGCGGCCGGAGCCCTGTTGACGACCGCCGCGTGTGCGGACGGGGACGACAGCGGTCCGGAGCGCGCGGACACCACGGAGATCACCACGGAGATCTCCTCCTCGCCGCTCGCGCAGGCCTCCCCGGCCGCGCTCACCCAGGCCGGGGCGCGTGCCGCGCTGGTGACGGAGGCAGATCTGGAGGACGACTGGACGCAGGTCAAGAACGCGGCCACCTGGCGGGACAGCCTGCTGGTCGGCCAGGTGGACGTCGCCGACTTCCTCACCGGCAAGGCCGACGCGGCCGACTGCCAGAAGCTGCTCGACCGGCTCTACGACGACGAGCTCCTGGGCAAGCCGTCCGGAGCGTCCGCGCTCACCGGCTTCAAGGAGGGCGAGTCCCGGCTGCTGTATCAGGTGGCCGCCTATGACAAGGCCGCACTGGACACGTCCTTCGCCTGGCTGAAGAGCCTGCCGGTCAAGTGCGACCAGTTCACGGTGAAGGACAGCTCGGGCGGGCAGCGCACGGTCCAGGTGGTCGGGACCTCCCTTCCCAAGGAGGGTGATGCCCGGCAGGGGCTGCAGGTCACGGTCCGGGGCACCTCGGGCGGCGAGCCCACCACACTCACCCTCGACGTCGCGGCCCTGCGGGTCGGCACGGACGCGATCACCTTCACCAACGGCGGTCTCGACGGAGCCGACGACGACACCACCGAGCAGGCGGCGAAGCTGGGCACGGCACGTCTCGAGGACGTCCAGGCGGGCCGGACCCCGTCCGCCGACCCGAGCGAGATCGACTGACGGCCCGGTGGGTCCCGTCCGTCCCACAGCCCCGACGGTCCGACGTCGCGGTGTTCCCGACGCGGTGTTCCCGACAAGAGCGGCATGTGACATAGTACTGCCGTGAGCAAGCGACTGACCTGCGATGTCGTGGTCGTCGGAGCCGGGATGGTGGGCGCGGCCTGTGCCCTGTACGCCGCCCGGTCGGGCCTCGAAGTGATCGTCGTCGACCGCGGTCCGGTGGCCGGCGGTACGACCGGCGCCGGTGAGGGCAATCTCCTGGTCTCCGATAAGGAGCCGGGCCCCGAGCTCGAACTCGCCCTGCTGTCCGGCCGGTTGTGGACCGAGTTGGCGGAGGAGGTCGGTGATGTCATCGAGTACGAACTCAAGGGCGGCGTGGTCGTGGCCTCCACCTCCGACGGCCTCGAAGCCCTGGAGAAGTTCGCGACCGGGCAACGGGCCGCAGGCGTCGAGGCGGTGCGGGTGGACGCAGGCCGGCTCCGGGAGCTGGAGCCCCACTTGGCGCCCGGACTCACAGGCGGTGTGCTGTATCCCCAGGACGCCCAGGTCATGCCGACGCTGGCCGCCGCTCATCTCGTACGGGCCTCGGGTGCCCGGCTGTTCACCGGCGCGGCGGTGACCGAGGTGCTGCGCGGCGCCGACGGTGCCGTGCGCGGGGTGCGCACCGGCCGGGGCGAGATCCATGCCCCGCATGTCGTCAACGCCGCCGGGACCTGGGGCGGTGAGCTGGCCGCGCTGGCGGGAGTGAGCCTCCCCGTACTCCCGCGCCGCGGCTTCGTCCTCGTCACCGAGCCGCTCCCCCGCCTGGTCCACCACAAGGTGTACGCCGCCGACTACGTGGCCGACGTGGCCAGCGACTCGGCGGCCCTGCAGACCTCACCGGTGGTCGAGGGGACGGCGGCCGGGCCCGTCCTGATCGGCGCGACCCGGGAACGGGTGGGCTTCGACCGGTCGTTGTCGCTGCCCGCGTTGCGCGCGCTGGCGGCGGGCGCGACCCGGCTGTTCCCGTTCCTGGAGCGGGTGCGTGCGATGCGGACGTACCTCGGCTTCAGGCCGTACATGCCCGATCATCTGCCCGCGATCGGCCCCGATCCGCGGGTGCCCGGGCTGTTCCACGCCTGCGGGCACGAGGGCGCGGGCATCGGACTGTCCACCGGGACGGGGCAGTTGATCGCCCAGGTGCTGGCCGGACACGCTCCCGATCTCGATCTGGCGCCCTTCCGTCCCGACCGTTTCCCCGCCTCCGACTTCGACGCCGACTCCGACTGCGACTCCGAGGAGGCCTCGTGAACCCGCTGGAGCTGGTGCGCGCCGAGCCCGGTCCCGCCTTCACGGTCACTTTCGACGGGCGGGAGATCGAGGCGCTGCCAGGCCAGACCGTCGCCGCCGCGCTGTGGACGGCGGGCGTCACCTCCTGGCGCACCACCCGCGGCGAGGGCCGCCCGCGCGGGATCTTCTGCGGCATCGGCGTCTGCTTCGACTGCCTGGTGACCGTCAACGACCGCCCGAACCAACGGGCTTGCCTGATGCCCTTGCGGCCGGGCGACGCGATCCGCACGCAGGAGGGAACGGGCCACGATGACTGAGCCGAGCCTGGCGGTGATCGGCGCGGGTCCGGCCGGACTCGCGGCCACCCTCGCGGCGGCCGCCCGGGGCATCCGTGTCACCCTGATCGACTCGGCCGCGGAGGCGGGAGGGCAGTTCTACCGGCAGCCCGCACCCGCCCTCGGGGCCCGTCGACCGCAGGCACTCCACCACCAGTGGCGGACCTGGGAGAGACTGCGGGACGGCCTGCGCGCCCATGTACAGGCGGGCACGGTAAGGCATGTGACGGACCATCACGTCTGGTTCGTCGAGCGCCGGGACAGCCCCGGGTTCGCCGTGCACGCTCTCGTCGGCCCCGAGCAGGAGCAGCCGGCCGAGGTACGCGCAGCGGCGGTCCTCCTCGCCACCGGCGGCTACGAGAAGGTGCTGCCCTTCCCCGGCTGGACCCTGCCCGGTGTCATCACGGCGGGCGGGGCGCAGGCCATGCTCAAGGGCGGGCTCGTACTGCCCGGCCGTACCGCCGTCGTCGCCGGGACCGGGCCGCTGCTGCTGCCCGTCGCCACCGGCCTCGCCGCGGCGGGCGCGACGGTCGCCGCGCTGGTGGACTCGGCCGACCCGAAGTCGTTCGTACGACGGTCCCGGGCGCTGGCGGGCCGGCCGGGCAAGGTGGCCGAAGGCGCCCAGTACGCGGGGCGGTTGCTCCGGCACCGGGTACGCACTGTCCTCCATCACACCGTCGTGGCGGCGCACGGCGCCGAGCGGCTGGAGGCGGTGACCATCGCGGCCCTCGACCGGGACGGGCGGGTGCGCCAGGACACCCGCCGACGCCTCGTCTGCGACACCCTCGCCGTGAGTCACGGCATGCTGCCGCACACCGATCTCGCCGACGCGCTGGGCTGCCGGGTCGACGGTACGGACGTGTACGTCGACGACGAGCAGCGCACCGACGTGCCGGGGGTGTGGGCGGCGGGCGAGACCACCGGCATCGGCGGCTCCGCCCTCTCACTCGCCGAGGGGCACATCGCCGGGCGGTCGATCGCGGCGCGGCTGGCCGGGCGGGCGCCGGATCCCGGTGAGTGGGCGGCCGCCGCGCGCACCCGGGCCGGGCTGCGGGCCTTCTTCGCCGCCGTCGACTCCGTCTACGTGCCGCCCGCGCACTGGGCCGAGCAGGTCAGCGACGGGACGGTGGTGTGCCGCTGCGAGGAGGTGTCGGCCGGTACGGTGCGGGAGGCGGTGCGCGAGCTGGGGGCCGGTGATCTGAGGACCGTGAAGCTGCTGACGCGGGCCGGGATGGGCTGGTGCCAGGGCCGGGTGTGCGGGCCAGGAGTGGCCGGTGTCGCCGGGTGCGCGGAGACGGCGGGCCGCAGGCCGTTCGCTCGGCCGGTGCCGCTGGGCGTGCTGGCCCGGGCCGGCGAGACCGAGGAACAGTGATATGTCACACCCTATTGAGAGGGGATCCACATGACCACCAGCCTTCGTCCGTGGCGCGGAGTTCTCGTCGCCACCGCCCTCCCGTTGAACGACGACCTGTCGGTGAACTACGCCAAGTACGCCGAACACTGCGCCTGGCTGGTCGAGAACGGCTGCGACGGCGTCGTACCGAACGGCTCGCTCGGCGAGTACCAGGTACTCACCCCCGAGGAGCGGGCCAAGGTCGTCGAAACGGCCGTGGCCGCGATCGGCGGCGAGCGGGTGATGCCGGGCGTCGCCGCGTACGGCTCGGCGGAGTCCCGCCGCTGGGCCGAGCAGGCGCGGGACGCGGGCTGTGGGTCCGTGATGCTGCTGCCGCCCAACGCCTACCGCGCCGACGAGCGGTCGGTCCTCGCGCACTACGGCGAGGTCGCGAAGGCGGGTGTGCCGATCGTGGCGTACAACAACCCCATCGACACCAAGGTCGACCTGGTGCCGGAGCTGCTGGCCACACTGCACTCCGAGGGGTTCATCCGCGCGGTCAAGGAGTTCTCCGGTGATGTCCGCCGCGCCTACCAGCTGGCCGAACTCGCCCCGGAACTGGACTTGTTGATCGGAGCCGACGACGTCCTGCTGGAGCTCGCGATCGCGGGGGCCAAGGGCTGGGTGGCCGGCTATCCGAACGCGCTCCCCAGGGCCTCCGTCGAGTTGTACCGGGCGGCCGTGGCCGGCGACCTCGCCACCGCGAAGAAGCTGTACGAGCAGCTGCACCCGCTGCTGCGCTGGGACTCCAAGGTCGAGTTCGTGCAGGCGATCAAGATGTCGATGGACATCGTCGGCCGGCACGGCGGGCCCGTGCGTCCACCGCGCGTCCCCCTGCTGCCCGAGCAGGAGGCGGTCGTACGGGCCGCCACGGAGAAGGCCGTCGCCGCGGGACTCGCGTAACTCGTCAAGGAGAGCGGACCATGCGCAGCAAACTCGTCCTGCACGCCGTCGACTCGCACACCGAGGGCATGCCGACCCGTGTGATCACCGGCGGCATCGGCACGATCCCCGGCGCGACCATGAACGAGCGCCGGCTGTACTTCCGTGAGCACCGCGACGACATCAAGCAGCTCCTGATGAACGAGCCGCGCGGGCACTCGGCGATGAGCGGCGCGATCCTCCAGCCGCCGACCCGCCCGGACTGCGACTGGGGTGTGGTGTACATCGAGGTCTCGGGCTATCTGCCGATGTGCGGACACGGCACGATCGGGGTGGCGACCGTGCTGGTGGAGACCGGCATGGTCGAGGTCGTCGAGCCGGTCACCACGATCCGGCTCGACACCCCGGCGGGCCTGGTCGTCGCCGAGGTCGCGGTGGAGGACGGCAGGGCGAAGCACGTCACGCTGCAGAACGTGCCGTCCTTCGCCGTCGCCCTCGACCGCAAGATCGCACTGGCCGACGGGCGGACGGTGACATATGACCTGGCGTACGGCGGCAACTTCTACGCCATCCTGCCGCTGGACCAGTTCGGGCTGCCCTTCGAGCGGGCCCGCAAGGACGACATCCTGAAGGCGGGGCTGTCCCTCATGGAGGCGATCAACGCCGAGGAGGAGCCCGTCCACCCCGAGGATCCGTCCATCCGCGGCTGTCACCACGTCCACCTGATCGCGCCCGGCGCGACCGCCCGCCACTCCCGGCACGCGATGGCCATCCACCCCGGCTGGTTCGACCGCTCCCCCTGCGGCACCGGCACCAGCGCGCGCATGGCCCAGCTGCACGCGCGCGGCGAACTCCCGTTGCACACCGAGTTCGTGAACGAGTCCTTCATCGGGACGCGGTTCACGGGCCGGCTCCTCGGCACCACCGAGGTGGCGGGCCGCCCCGCCGTCCTGCCCAGTTTCACCGGGCGGGCGTGGATCACCGGCACGGCCCAGTACCTGCTCGACCCGACCGATCCGTTCCCGGCGGGATTCGTCCTGTGAGCCCCGAGGGCGTCGAGGATAATGCCGGGTGCCGCGTGACATTGCACCACTAGGAGATGCCCCTCATGGCCGCCCAGCGATCCAGCACCCCCGCCCTGCCCGTCCTCGGCGGCAAGAAGAGCAGCTACCGGGAGCGGGTCGCCGACGCCCTGCGGGCCGCGCTGATCGCGGGCGAACTGCTCCCGGGCCAGGTGCACTCGGCGCCCGCGCTCGCCGCCCGCTTCGGTGTGTCGGCCACCCCCGTGCGCGAGGCCATGCTCGACCTCGCCAAGGAGGGCCTGGTCGACACCGTCCCCAACAAGGGCTTCCGGGTCACCGCGGTCTCCGAGAAGCAGCTCGACGAGTACACCCACATCCGCTCGCTCATCGAGATCCCGACCATCGTGGAGCTGGCCTCGACCGCCGACCCGGTCTCCCTGGAGGCGCTGCGCCCCGCGGCCCGGGAGATCGTCCAGGCGGCGGTGTCCGGTGACCTCATCGCGTACGTCGAGGCCGACACCCGGTTCCACCTCGGCCTGCTCGCCCTCGCGGGCAACGCCCACCTGGTCGAGGTGGTCGGCGACCTCCGCAAGCGGTCACGGCTCTACGGCCTCACCCCGCTGGTGAAGTCCGGCCGCCTGCTGGCCTCCGCCGAGGAGCACCTCGAACTCCTCGACGCGCTGATCGCCCGCGACGAGCAGGCGGTCCACGCGGTGATGACCCGGCACATCGGACACGTCCGGGGGCTGTGGGCGGCCAAGTAGGCGCGACAGCCCCCGACTGGGCCGAAGGCGTCAGGACTTCGCGCACTCCCGCCCGTTGAGGGAGAAGTGGTACGCCGGGGCGTTCCTGCCCTGCCAGGACGCGAGGAAGCCGACGGAGAGCGAACCGTGCGCCGGGACCGACTTGTTGTAGTCGGCGGCGCTCGCGGTGACCTTCGCACCGCTCTGGGTGAAGCTCCCGTCCCACATCTGCGTCACCTTCTGGCCGTCCTTGAAGGACCAGGTGACCCGCCAGTCGCTGAGCGCCTCGGTGGTGGTGACGGTGACGGCGCCCTGGAAGCCGTCGGGCCACTGGTTGACGAGGGTGTACTCGACCTGGCAGGACGGTGTGACGCTCACGCTGGGCTCCGGTTCCGCGGCACCGGCGGAGGAGGTCCCCTGGGGTTCCGGGTCGGAGTTCTTCGCACCCGTGGACTCGGACGGGTTCCCGCTGGGCGTGTGCGACGGACCCGCCGAGCCGGGCGCCCGGGACGTGGCGGCGGGGACCGACGAGCTGGGGTTGGCCACCGGCTGGCCGTCGGCGGAGGTAGCGGTGCCGGGCTTGGCGGCACTGTTCCCCGTGTCGCCTCCCGGCATCATCGAGACGGCGAGGGCGAGCAGGGAGACGAGGACGGCCGCGACGAGCAGTCCGTTGCGCACGACCTTCGCCTTGTGCGCGCCGGGGTTCGGGGGCCCGCTCTCCAGTGCCTCCGGGCGCCCCGCGCCAAGGCGTACCTCGGCGGCCCGGCGGCGGCGTTCCAGATAGGCGAGCCCGCCCCAGCCGATCACCCCGCCCGCGAGGGCCGCGGGCAGCCCGCCGCCGTGCAGTCGAAGACAGGCTGCGGCCTCCGCGCACTGCCGGCATCTCGCGAGGTGGTGGGAGAGGTCGTCCGGGGTCTCGCCGGAGGTGGACCGGGTGACCGCGTCCAGCAGCCGGGCGTAGCTGCGGCACTGCGCGTCCATCGGCATGTCGAGATGGTTGCGGTGGCTGCGGTCCCGGAAGAGGCCGCGCACCTGGGCGAGTTCGTCGCCCACGCTGGCCGGGTCGAGGCCGAGCCGGCGGGCCACCGCGGACAGCGGCAGCGCCTCCACCTCGGCCAGCCACAGCAGTTCGGCGTCCGCTGCCTGCAGATCGCGCAGTCCGCGCAGCGCGATCGGCCGCTGGAGCGGTGGGCCGGTGTAGCGGGCGGCCTTGTCCGAGTTGAGCCACAGCCGCAGATCGGGGTCGAGCCGGTGGCCCAGACCCTGTGTCTCCCAGTCCGCCGCCGTCGTGCGAACAGCGGTCAGCAGCAGAGGTATTCGGGGCAGCCGGGCCGGACGGCGGCCGGCGCCGCGGGAGGCGGCCTCCGCCTCACGGGCCTCGCGCATGCCGAGGGAGAACGCCTCCGTGGCCAGCTCGGTGGCGGCGGTGGAGCCGGCCGTGCACAGATCGGCGTACGACAGCACGGCATCCCAGCACTCGGAGAACAGCGCGGCCTCGGCGGCGTCCTGGGGGGTCGGCAGGTCGGGCATGGGTCTCCTGCATCCAAAGCGAGGTCAACTCGCCATACTGGCAAAGGAGTTGGGGGGAACCTCGCGGCAGGACAGGAGCCTTTCACGTCTCCCACACAACTGACAAGCAGGCTATTCAAATCGGTTACCGAGGGTTCGCGCCAGTGGTCGGAGCGCACGACCGGGAGCGCTGTTACGAGAGTTATACGGAAAGAACGCCGGGAAATCTCGATACCGGGTGCAACTCATCGCGAAAATGTGCGGAGCGGCGACCACTCCGGTCACCTTGTCGATAAATCCTTCGACACAGCCGAGTGGGCCGCGGACCCAAAGGTCTCCGCGGCCCACGCCCTATCCGTTTCGGCGGTGCCGAGTTACACCTCGACCGGCTCCTGCGCCGGAAGGCTGTCCATGAAGGAGCTCACGGAGAAGACGGCACGGCCGGGTCCGGGCGGGCCGTAGCCGGGAGGCGAGGACAGTCCGAAGTCGTCCATCGTCTGGCGATAGGCCTGGAGCAGCCGGATGTGGTACTCCAGCGGCGCGCCCTGCGGGTTGGCCTTGCCGAGCGGGGTCGTGGGTTCCGGGCACCACGTGGTGAAGCGGGGTGTGATGCCCTGCGACATGAAGAAGCGCAGGCCCTCCGTCGTGGACGCGATCGCCTCGTCGACCGTCTTGAAGCCGAACGGCTCGGCCATCTCCACGCCCGCCACGAAATTGGGGATCACATTGCGCGCGCCGAAGATCTCCGCCGAGTCCAGGATCCGCTTGTGCCACTCGTCCCGGCCGACATACCGCTCCTTGCCCGGGCAGTACATCTTGAACAGATACTCGTCCCACACCTCGTAGTTGGGGTGGTAGATCTGCACGCCGTAGTCCTTGAAGCGCTGCACGTCGTCCTTCGGCAGCGCCTGCGCGACGACCTTGCCGATCCAGCGGCCCGGGAAGTGCTCCTCGATGGCCTTCGCGTACATGCCGTAGAAGTCGGCCTCGTCCCGGCCCTGGAGCTTCGAGGTGATCGCGCCGCCGGTGAGCGTGTAGGCGGTGGAGATCTTGTCGGTGTCGTACCGGTTGATGATCTCGAGCGCCTCCAGGACCTCGTCCACGTCCTTGACGCCCGTGTACGGCCGCCCCGCCGCCTTGTGCTGGCGCCAGTTGTGGTTGATGTCGCAGTACTGGCACTCCTCCTTGGCGCCGAAGTACTGGCACACCCGGAAGACGGTCAGATAGATCAGGTAGCCCCACTGGATGGTCGGGGCGACCTCCATCACGGACTTCCCGTTGGAGAGCTTGTGCCGGTAGTACTCCGGCATCGGCGGCACACCCACGTCGGCGATCCGCTTGCCGTCGAGGTAGAGCCCGAGCATGCCGGAGTCGTCGGCCGCCACGCGGTAGGGCGAGGCGGGGTTCACCCGCACCGACACCACGGTCCGCCTGAGGTCGTACGGCCCGCCGGTGAGGATGATCTCCTCCGGCGGGCGCCGCAGCGCGGCCTCGCCGAGCTCCGGCAGCGTGCCGTGGTCGAAGGAGAAGATGAAGTACGACTTCGGCTTCATCTCCCCCGACTCGTTGTCGCTGAGGGCGGACGGGTCGAAGGCCACGCCACCTCGCAGCAGGTCCTCCTTGAAGACGGCTTCCCGCGGCACCTGCGGAAACCGCTCCATCAGATCCTCGACCAGCGCGGTACGGCTGCCCATCCCGTGTCTCCTCCCGGCTCAGACGTACGACCGACTCCTCACGGTATGCCCTCGCACCGACATCACCCGTGCCGGGTCCCCTCACGGCGAGCTATATGGGTCGGTACGGGCGTTTCCTGCGGCAGGAGCGGGTCGGGAACAGGCGCCTCCCACGTCGAGGTGAGCGGAAGCACACCGGCCCACAGCCCCAGCGCCGCGTCGGGTCCGTCGCCGTCGTCGGGCGCGCCGGTGCGGATCTTGACGGAGGCCTCCTCCAGGGAGACGGCGAGCAGGGTGGTGGCCGCGAGTTCCTTGCGGCTCGGCTGCCGGGCATACGCCCACTGCCCTGGCGCCGCGTGGTCGGTGAGCAGGCGCAGGCCCGCCAGCTTCTCCTGCGGGTCGGTCACCTTGCGGGCCTCACCGTGGATCATGGCGCTGCGGTAGTTGACGCCGTGCTCGAAGACGGACCGCGCGAGGACCAGCCCGTCGACGTGCGTGACCGTGACGCAGACCGGCGAACCGCCCGCGAGGCTGCGGCCGGCCACCGAGCCGTGCACGTACAGGTGTCGCTCGTCCCACCCGTACACCGTGGGCACGACCAGGGGCCGCCCCTCGACCACCACACCCAGATGACAGACGAACCCCGCGTCGAGGATCGCCTCCAGATCGGCCCGGTCCAGGCTGCCCTGTTCGCGCAGGCGGCGATGCCGGGTGAGCTCGGTCTGCGGGAGGGAGGCGGGGAGGCGTTGCGGGTGAGGCTCGGGGTGTGTGTCGGGGCTCATGACCAGGCAGGCTACTGACCAGGCAGGCTGCCGACGCCTCAGGCCCCGCGCTCCAGAGCCTCGAACGTCACCGGGAACGCCACCCCTGCCCCGGACACCACCCGCTCGGCCTCTCCTGCGACCGCCAGGCCCAGCCGCGCCAGTTCGTTGCCCTGCGATCCCGCGAGGTGCGGCGTGACGAAGGCACCCGGGAGCTCGTGCAGCGGCGAGTCGGCGGGCAGGGGTTCCGGGTCGGTGACGTCGAGGACCGCGGAGAGGCGACCTGTTCGCAGTTCCGCGACGAGGGCGTCCGTGTCGACGAGCGACCCGCGCGCGGTGTTGACCAGCACCGCTCCGTCCGGCATCAGGGCCAGCTCGCGGCGACCGATGAGATGCCGGGTCTCGGGGGTCTCCGGGGCGTGGACGGTCACGATCTCCGAGGTGCGCAGGAGCTCGTCCAGCGGCAGCAGCGGGACGCCCAGCTCCGAGGCAGCGCTCTCGTCGACGTAGGGGTCGGTCAGGCCGACCGAGAGGTCGAACGGCCGCAGCAGCTCGATCACCTTCCGCCCGATCCGGGACGCCCCGATCACACCGACCCGCCGCCCGTGGTTGCCGATACCGGGCACGATCCCCCAGCCGGGAGACGCCCGCTCGGTGCGCAGCCGCTCCCGGCGCACGAAGACGTCCTTGCCGGCGAGCAGGATCACGGCGAGCGTGTACTCGGCGACGGGCACCGCGTTGGCCTCGGCCGCCGAGGACACGGCGATCCCGCGCCGCCAGATCTCGGGAGTGGCGAAGCCCTTGACCGACCCGGCCGAGTGCAGGACGGCCCGGAGTTTCGGGGCCGCGTCGAGGACGGCCGCGTCCAGGCGGGGGCAGCCCCAGCCGGTCACGAGGATCTCGGTGCGGGCCAGGACGTCCGCGAGTGCCGGGTCGGCGAGGTCCTCGGCCACCAACCCGGGATCGATGTCCACGGACTCCCGCAGCCGTGCCAGCACCTCGGGCGGGAAGACGAGCGGCACGTTCTCGGCGGTCATGGCGAACAGCGCCTGGGGTCGCTCGGGCAAGGTGGTGATCCTCCAGACCGACGGAAAGCTTGTAGTAACCGCTCTCTACGGTAGGCCCCGACAAATGAGAGGGTCAACGCATACACACTTCCGGGAGGAACGACGGACATGTCGGAGACGATCACCAACTGGGCGGGGAACATCACCTACTCCGCCAAGGAACTGCACCGGCCGTACTCGCTCGACGGGGTCGCCGCCCTGGTGGCGGGCAGCGCGAGCGTGCGGGTGCTGGGCAGCGGGCACTCCTTCAACGAGATCGCCGAGCCCGGCCCCGAGGGCGTGCTGCTGTCGATCGCCGACCTGCCGCCGGTGATCGACGTGGACACGGCGGCCCGTACGGTACGGGTCTCGGGCGGCGTCCGCTACGCCGAACTCGCCCGCGTGGTGTACACCCACGGTCTCGCGCTGCCCAACATGGCTTCACTGCCGCACATTTCCGTGGCCGGCTCGGTGGCGACCGGCACCCACGGCTCGGGCGTGGGCAACGGTCCGCTCTCGTCGGCCGTGCGCGAGGTGGAGCTGATCACCGCGGACGGCTCCGTGCTGGCCATCGGCCGGGACGACCCGCGCTTCGGCGGGGCGGTCACCTCGCTGGGCGCGCTCGGTGTCGTCACCGCGCTCACCCTGGACCTCGTGCCCTCCTTCGACGTGGAGCAGTACGTCTTCACCGAACTCCCCCTCACCGGGCTGGACTCGGCGACCTTCGGGACGGTCATGGCCTCGGCGTACAGCGTCAGCCTGTTCACCGACTGGCGGGCGCCGGGCTTCCGGCAGGCATGGGTCAAGCGGCGGACGGACCAGCCGCTCGCCGACTTCCCCTGGGCCGCGCCCGCCACCGAGAAGATGCACCCGGTGCCGGGGATGCCCGGGGTCAACTGCACCGAGCAGTTCGGGGTGGCGGGCCCCTGGCAGGACCGGCTGCCGCACTTCCGGGCCGAGTTCACGCCGAGCAGCGGAACGGAGCTCCAGTCGGAGTACCTGCTGCCGCGCGAGCACGCCGTCGAGGCGCTGCACGCGGTGGACGGCATCCGGGAGACGGTCGCCGGGGTGCTCCAGATCTGCGAGGTGCGGACCGTGGCCGCCGACGAGCAGTGGCTGAGCCCCTCCTACGGCCGGGACACCGTGGCCTTGCACTTCACCTGGATCGAGGACACCGCGGCCGTCCTGCCGGTGGTGCACCGGCTGGAGGAGGCGCTGGACCCCTTCGACGCGCGGCCGCACTGGGGGAAGGTCTTCACCACGCCCGCGGACCTGCTGCGCGAGCGCTACCCGAGGCTCGGCGACTTCCGGAAGCTGGCGCGTGAGCTGGACCCCGAGGGAAAATTCGCCAACGCCTTCGTCCGGACCGTACTCGCCGACTGACTTTATAAAGCCCCTTTCCTAACCCCTTGTACAAAGTCCCCCGCAGCCCATAATCTTGCGCCGCGCCGGTGCCACTGTCGTCCCGGCATGAGCGAAGGGATGGGGGCCGGCCCCGATGAAGCGCACATCACGTGACATCCGCACCGCGAACCGCTACGAGGTGTTGCGCCAGATCATCGCCGAGTCGCCCACCTCCCGGCAGGAGCTGGCGGCGGCCACCGGGCTGAGCCTGGCCACGGTCGCCACGCTCGTGGGCGAGCTGCTCGACCTCCGCATGATCACGGAGGTCGGGTTCGAGGAATCGGCAGGCGGGCGCCCCCGGGGGCTCGTGGCGGTCAACGCGTCGGGGGGCGCGTTGATCGGCGTGGACATCGCGGAGACGTACGTCCATGTCGAGCTGTTCGACCTCGCGCTGAACGTGCTGGCCCGCGCCGAGGAGGACGTCCGCCCCGGCGAGAGCCTCCCCGAGCAGCTGGTCGGCCATGTCGCCGCCGCCGTCGGCTCGGTGGTCACGCAGGCCGGGATCGAGGGCGCCCGGGTGCTCGGTGTCGGCGTGAGCGTGCCGGGGCAGGTGGACCGCGCCACCGGCATCTCGGAGTACGCGCCCAACTGGGACTGGCACGACGTGCCGCTGGTCGACCTGCTCTCCGAGTACATCGCCTACCCGCTCTACCTGGACAACCCGCTGCGTGCCGTCGCCGTGGCCGAGCTGTGGTTCGGGGCGGCGCGCGGGAGCGGGAACGCCGTGGTGGTCACCCTCGGGACCGGCGTGGGCGCCGGGCTCGTCCTGGGCGGCGCACTGCATCGCGGTGTCTCCAACAGCGCCGGCGAGTGGGGCCACAACACGATCGTCCTGGACGGACGCCTGTGCCGCTGCGGCAACCACGGCTGTGTGGAGACGTACGTGGGCGCGCCCGGGATCATGCTGAACCTGCGCGAGCTGAGCCCCGACAGCGAGCTGCTGCACCCGGGCGACCAGACGGCGACGATCGCCGCGCTGGCCCAGGGGATGCTCACCCAGGACCCGGTGGCGGTCAGGGTCGTCCGGCACACCGCCCGTTATCTGGGCGCCTCCATCGCGCACCTGGTCAACCTGTTCAACCCCGAGGTGGTCGTGCTCAGCAGCTGGGTCGCGGCCGCCCTCGGCGAGCCCCTGGTCGCGGAGGTGCGCGAGGCCGTCGCCCGGCACGCGCTGCCCCGGCCGATGGCCGCCACCGAGATCGTCCTCTCCCCGATCCCGACGGACCCGGCGTGTCTGGGCGCGGCGACGTTCGCGCTCGAAGGGGCGCTCCAGTCGGTCGGGCAGAGGTCTGCGAAACGCACCACCCCGGCAAGGACGAAGACGCACGACCCCCGCTAGGAGCCGTACCGCACCACCTTCATGACGACGGAAGGGATGCACGTGTCTCACCGTTCCTCTGGACGGAGCAGGAATGAGCCCGCTCTGCCGCACGCCCCGAACGGTCTTGGGCGCTCCCCCACTGCCTTAAGGGCGTGGGAGGTACCCCCAGGTCCCCGGCGTACTCGACCCCGAGGCAGCGACACGGATCCTGTCCGTGGTCCGATCCCGGGAGGCCAGTTCCCTCACGATCTGGCCAGTTGGGTACGGCCAGAGGCGACGGGGAGGCCCCGAACCATCGCTCCGGTGGAGACGGGGGCCCCGCACGCTGGCGCCGTACCCGGCGTCCCAGATCGCACGATCACCGTAGCCCGAACGGCCCAGCACACCGCAAGCCCAGAAGCCGACCATCACACGATCGAGGTAAACCACGTGCGCGCTCCCCGGAGAGCAGCTGGCAACCCCCACCGCACGAGATCGGCCCTGCTGACAGCCGCAGCCGCGTTCGCTGTCGCGGGACCCCTGATATCCGCCCCGCCCGCCTCGGCCGCCACCCCCACGGTGGCCGAGGTGTCCCCGCACGCCGCCCAGACCATCGACAACATCGGTGCCTCGGGCGCCTGGTGGGTCAACGACCTGAAGAACTTCGACCCGAAGGTCCAGGCCCGGGTGTCCAAGCTGCTGTTCTCCAAGGACGGCCTGGCGCTGAGCAGTTACCGCTACAACATCGGCGGTGGCGGCACCGGCGTGACCTACGCGCCGCGCGCTCCCGAGGACTTCCTGAAGGACGACGGGTCGTACGACTGGAGCAAGGACAAGGCGGGCCGTACCTTCCTGTACGCGGCCGCCAAGTACGGCGTGAAGGACCTGATCGCCTTCGTCAACAGCGCGCCCGCGCAGTGGAAGACCAACGCCAAGAGCTGCGGCGGCTATCTGAAGGCTGAGAACACGCAGGACTTCGCGGACTACGTCGCGGACGTCACGGACCACTTCGTCAAACAGGGCGTGCGGTTCGACTACATCAGCCCCTTCAACGAGCCGACCAACAGCTTCGGCGACTGCGGCCAGGAGGGCATGCTGGTGCCGGTCGACCAACGCGACGACATCGTGCGGGCGTTGGGCGCCGAGCAGCAGGCCCGGGGTCAGAGGACCGGCATCATCGCGGACGAGTCCAGTAGCACGGTGAGCTTCAACACCGAGGTCCCGCAGTGGATCTCGCAGCCGGACACCGCCCAGTACGTCGACAAGCTCGCCCACCACACGTACAACAATCCGGGCGACGACCAGCGGGCGAAGATCTACGAGACGTCCAAGTCGGTCGGCAAGCAGTCCTGGTCCACGGAGATCTGCTGCTTCGGCAACGGCGGCACGGGCTGGGCGCAGGAGTACGACCCCACGATCGACGGTGGTCTGAACCTCTCCCGGATCATCTACAAGGACTTCGCGACCGCGCACGACTCGGCGTTCCAGTGGTGGGTCGCCCTGTCGGAGCAGATCGGCTCCGACCCCCTCGCGAAGAACGCCGAGGGCTGGAACGACGGCCTGATCTACTACGACCCGAACTACGCCACCAACGGCAACCAGACCCTGTACTACACCAAGCGCTACTACGCGCTCGGCCAGTACAGCAAGTTCGTCCGGCCGGGCTCGGTCGCCCACAACGTGACCGGTGTACCGGACGGCGTCGAGGTGTCGACGTACGACGACCACGGCAAGTGGGTCGTCGTGGTCAACAACCACAACACCACCGACACCGCGGTAAAGCTGCACTTCAACAGCAAGGCGCCGGTCCGCGCGAGCAAGGCCGTACGGACCTCGGCGACCGAGAGCTGGGCGAACGTGGCGAAGCCGTCGGTCAAGGGCGGCACAGCCTCGGCGACCCTGCCGGCCCGGTCCATCACGACGTACGTCCTCGACCAGAAGGGCCACGGCACTTCGGCGGTCACGGGCGCGCTCCAGGGCAAGCAGTCCGGCAAATGCCTGACCGCGAACGCCTCGGGTGCGGTGATCAGCAGCTGCACGGGCGGGTCCGAGCAGGTGTGGTCGTACGACGCGAAGGGCCGCCTGAAGGGCGTGAACGGCTATCTGACTGCGGGGAGTTCGGGGCTCACGACGAGCCCGGAAGCGACCCGTGACGGCAGCCGGCAATGGCTGCTGAACTCCAACGGCCAAGTCGTCAGCGAGGCGTCCGGCACCTGCCTGGACGTCGGCGGACAGGCGACGGCCGAGGGCAGCAAGGTCGGCCTGTGGTCCTGCAACGGCGGGACCAACCAGGCCTGGTTCAAGCAGTAACACGTCACATCTGCAAGGGGGTTGCGGGCCGCTGGTGCGGCGGCCCGTGACCCCGGGGCGTCCGGTATCCCGAACGCCACACAACGCTTCGTGCAGACTTCGTCCAACCCCTTGCCGAAGCCTTAGCCGAAGGTTAACGTCCCGCACCGCAGGTCCATTTGAGCCACCTGGCGCTGAGCCGCAGAGCCATGGCACAGAGCCGCAGCCGTATTCGAGACAAGGACGTCAGCATGTCGGCATTGAGCAACACCAACTGGAACCGTCGAAACGTTCTGCAGGCCGCGATGGGCCTGGCCGCCGCCGGCGGACTGGCCGCGTGCGGCGGGAACACCGGGCGGAGCAGCGGAGGATCGGGCGAGGCGCTCACCCAGTACTTCCACGCCTACGGCGAGGCGGGCACGGAGCAGGCCATCAAGAAGTACGCGGCCGCGTACAAGAAGGCCAACGTGAGCACCAACTGGATCACGGGCGACAACTTCGAGTCCGCGCTCTTCGCGGCCCTGCTCACCAAGAAGGCGCCCGACGTCTTCGAGTTCCACCCGCAGCTGCAGCTCGTCAAGAGCGGCCAGGTGGCGGACCTGACCGACCTGATCGACCCGGTCAAGGACGACTTCAACCCGAACGACATCAAGTCCCACACGGTCGACGGGAAGATCTACGGGATACGGATGATCGACGACCCGCAGTTCTTCTACTACCGCAAGTCGATGTTCGAGAAGGCCAAGGTCGAGGTCCCCACCACGCTGGAAGAGCTGATCGAGGCCGCCGCCAAGCTCACCACCAGCAAGGTCAAGGGCGCCTTCCTCGGCAACGACTTCACCGCGATCCAGAACGTCATCATCTGGTCCGCCGGTGCCGACACCATCAACGAGAAGAACGAGATCGCCTACCACACGGACGGCGTCGTCGAGGGCCTCAAGCAGCTGCGCCAGCTGTTCACCAGCGGTGACGTGCTCCTCGACGCCCCGACCGACTTCTGGGACCCGTCCTCGCTCAACCAGGGTCTGTGTGCCATGCAGTGGGGCGGCATGTGGTCCATGCCGGCGATGCAGCAGGCGCTCGGCGACGACCTCGGCATCTTCCCGTTCCCGAAGATCGGGTCCGCCGGCAAGCAGTCCGTCTACAACGGCGGCTGGTCGATCTTCGTCAACGCCAAGGGCAAGAACGTCGAGGCCGCCAAGGAATACGTCAAGTGGCTGTGGATCGACCAGAAGCAGTACCAGGAGGACTGGGCCACCTCGTACGGCTTCCACATCCCGCCGCGCACCTCGATCGCCAACTCGGCGACCAAGCTCAAGACGGGCCTGCCCGCCGAGGGCGTGAAGCTCTTCACCGACTACGGCCACTTCGACAACATCGCCTACGACCAGACGATGCAGACCGCGTTCGCCGAGGTGATCGCCTCCTCCATCCGTAAGAACGGCAACCCGGAGTCGGCGCTCGACACCTGCGACAAGAAGGTCAACGTCGAACTCAAGAAGCTGTTCGGATAGGCCGCAGGGAACCCCACGACATGTCGACCACCACCACGCGCGGGGTCGCCCAGCCCGCCCCGGCCAAGGCCTCCCCGGCCCGGCCGAGGCGGGGCCTGCGGGGCAACCCCACCTTCAACTTCTGGCTCTTCACCGGGCCCTTCCTCATCGGCCTGGTGATCTTCGTCTTCGTGCCGATCTTCTGGAGCGTCTGGCTCAGCTTCTTCGACGCGCGGTACACCGTCACACCGAGCCACTTCATCGGCTTCGACAACTACAAGCAGATCCTGACCAACAGCAACTTCCCCGACTCACTGCTGACGTTCAGCGTGTTCGCCGCGTTCATCGTGCCGACCACCTGGGCGCTGTCGCTGGGTCTGGCGCTGCTGGTGCACCGGCTGCGGTTCATGCGGGCGTTCTTCCGCTCGGTGTTCTTCCTGCCGACCGCCGTCTCCTACGTGGCCGCCGCGCTGATCTGGAAGATGTCCATCTTCAGCGGCGTCCGCTTCGGTCTGATGAACACCGTCCTCGGCTGGTTCGGCGTCGAGAACATCGCCTATCTGGCCAACCCCAGCCCGCCCTGGTATTGGGTGGTCATCGTGAGCCTGCGTCTGTGGATCCAGTCCGGCTTCTACATGATCCTGTTCCTGGCGGCGCTGCAGAACATCCCGGGCGAGCTGTACGAGGCCGCGGCCATCGACGGCGCCAAGCCGGGCTGGCAGACCTTCCGGTACATCACGCTGCCGCAACTGCGCGCCACCTCGACCGCCGTGATCCTGCTGCTGCTCATTGCCGCGTACCAGGCGTTCGACGAGTTCTTCAACATCATCGGCCAGAAGGCGACCTGGGCCCAGACACCGCTCATGGAGCTCTACAAGGCGGCCCTCGGCACCAGCCAGGACTACGGCGCCGGCAGCGCGGGCGCGGTCATCCTGTCGCTGCTCATCTGCCTCGTCACCCTGATCCAGGGCAAGTTCATGGGCTTCGGAAGGGGGGAGGAGGGCAAGTGACCACCACCGCACCTCAGCTCGGCAAGCAGCGCAGGAAGGGCCGGGACGTCCTCGGCAACGCGGGACTGTACGCAGCCGTCGGCATCGCCGCCCTGCTGTTCCTGATCCCCTTCTACCTGATCGTCCGCAACGCCCTCTCCACGGATCTCGAGATCACGGGCGAGAACTGGAAGGTGCTGCCCTCGTTCCAGTGGGGCAACATCTCCGAACTGTTCCACGACCCCACGGTCGAGTTCGGCCGCTCCATGGTGAACTCGCTGGTCGTCGCCGTCTCGACCACCCTGGGCACCCTCCTGGTGTGCTCCCTGGCCGGCTACGGTCTGGCCCGCATCCCCTACAAGCACGCCAACAAGGTCTTCTACGCCGTCCTGGCGACCCTGATGGTCCCGACGGCCGTGACCTTCGTGCCCAGCTTCGTACTGGTCTCGTCCCTCGGCTGGGTGGACACGTATCGTGGTCTGATCATCCCCGGCCTGTTCAGCGGCTTCACCTGCTTCCTGTTCCGGCAGTACTTCCTGGGATTCCCGAAGGAGCTGGAGGAGGCGGCACGCGTGGACGGGCTCGGCTACTGGGGCGCGTACTGGCGGATCGTCGTACCCAACTCGCTGAACTTCTTCGCGGCCATCGCCACGATCACGTTCATCAGCGCCTGGAACTCCTTCCTGTGGCCCCTGGTCATGGGTCAGGACCCGAGTTCCTGGACCGTCCAGATCGCGCTCTCCTCCTTCATGACCAACCAGACCGTGAACTTCCACCTGATCTTCATGGCCGCCGCCGTTTCCATCCTGCCCCTGGTGTTCGTGTTCCTCTTCCTCCAGCGCTGGCTGGTCCAGGGGATCGCGCAGACCGGCATCAAGGGCTGACACCTCTCTCAGGACCTGGAGACCGATGTCTTTCCGCACGACCAGCGCTTTCGACTACGTCGAGGACGTCTCACCCGGCAGCGGGGCCCTCCCGCCCCGCGCCTGGTACGCCTCCTCCGACGCGAAGGCCCTGCCCCTCGACGGCGCCTGGCGCTTTAGGCTCTCGGCGACCGCCGACGCCGAGGACGACTCCTTCGCCGAGGAGGGATACGACGCCGACGGCTGGGCCGAGGTCACGGTCCCCGGGCACTGGGTCCTCCAGGGAGACGGGGCCTTCGGGCTGCCCATCTACACCAACCATCTCTACCCCTTCCCGGTGGACCCGCCGCACGTCCCCACCGAGAACCCGACCGGTGACCACCTGCGCGTCTTCGACCTGCCGGAGGACTGGCCCGCCGACGGCGGTGCGGTCATCCGGTTCGACGGTGTCGAGTCCTGCGCCCGGGTCTGGCTCAACGGCACGGACATCGGCGAGTTCAAGGGCTCCCGCCTCGCGCACGAGTTCGCGGTCGGCCATCTGCTGAAGCCGAAGGGCAACGTCCTCGCGGTCCGGGTGCACCAGTGGTCGGCCGGGTCCTACCTGGAGGACCAGGACCAGTGGTGGCTGCCGGGCATCTTCCGCGAGGTGACCCTGCTGCACCGCCCGGCGGGCGGCGTCCTCGACTTCTTCGTGCACGCCTCCTACGACCACCTCACGGGCGAGGGCACCCTGCGTGTCGACTCCGACGTCGACGGCCGGGTGCTCGTGCCCGCCCTCGACATCGATGTCGCCACCGGCGAGCCGGCGACCACCCTGGTGGCACCGTGGAGCGCCGAGAGCCCCCGGCTCTACGACGGCGAGCTGGTCACCGAGGGCGAGCGGGTCCCGCTCAGGATCGGCTTCCGTACGGTCGTCCTCGAAGACGGTCTGATCAAGGTCAACGGCAAGGCGGTCCTGTTCAAGGGCGTCAACCGGCACGAGTGGCACCCCGAGAAGGGCCGCACCCTCGACCTGGAGACCATGCGCGAGGACGTGCTGCTGATGAAGCGGCACAACATCAACGCCGTGCGCACCTCGCACTACCCGCCGCACCCGGCCTTCCTGGACCTGTGCGACGAGTACGGCCTGTGGGTCATCGACGAGTGCGACCTGGAGACCCACGGCTTCACCGAGCAGGACTGGCGCGACAACCCCGTCGACGACGACCGCTGGACCCCGGCCCTCCTGGACCGGGCGGCCCGCATGGTCGAACGCGACAAGAACCACCCCTCGATCGTCTTCTGGTCGCTGGGCAACGAGGCCGGCACCGGCCGCGGCCTGACCGCGATGGCCGAGTGGATCCACGCCCGTGACTCCTCGCGCCTGGTGCACTACGAAGGCGACTGGAACTGCCGGGACACCGACGTGTATTCGCGGATGTACGCGAACCACGCCGAGGTCGAGCAGATCGGCAAGGAGCTGGACGGCGGCACCCACAAGCGCCGCGGACTCCCCTTCATCCAGTGCGAGTACGGCCACGCCATGGGCAACGGCCCCGGTGGCATCGCCGACTACCAGGAGCTCTTCGAGAAGTACGACCGTCTCCAGGGCGGCTTCATCTGGGAGTGGATCGACCACGGCGTCAAGCACGCCGAGCTCGGTTACGCCTACGGCGGCGACTTCGGCGAGGAGCTGCACGACGGCAACTTCGTCTGCGACGGCCTGATCTTCCCGGACCGCACACCCTCCCCCGGCCTGATCGAGTACAAGAAGGTCATCGAGCCGGTCCGCATCGACGGCGCCGACGGCACCGTACGGGTCACCAACACGTACGACTTCGCCGACCTGTCCGGGCTCGCCTTCGAGTGGTCGTACCAGGTGGACGGCGAGACGGTCGAGGCCGGCACGCTCTCGGTGCCGGCGCTGGCACCCGGGGAGTCGGCGGACCTGAAGCTGCCGGAGCCGCCCGCGCACGAGGCCGCGGAGGCGCAGTGGACGGTGCGGGCGCTGCTGGCGTCCGACACGGCCTGGGCGCCGAAGGACCACGTCGTCGCGTGGGGCCAGTTCCCGGCTTCCTCAGGGGTACGGCCCTCCGTCGCGCCCACCGACCGGCCGGTGCGCGGCGAGAAGCTGATCACCCTGGGTCCGGCCTCCTTCGACGGCCGTACCGGTGCGCTCAAGGCGATCGGCGGGGTCGCCGTCGAGAGCCCGCGTCTGGACGTGTGGCGGGCGACGACCGACAACGACGAGGGCACGGAGTGGGCCTCCGGCATCCGCTACAGCTCTCTGTGGCGGACCCTGGGCCTGCACAGGATGCGGCACCGCCTGTCCTCGGTGGAACTCGGCGAGGACGCACTGACGGTCCGGACCCGGGTGGCGCCCGCGGCCCGTGAGGTGGGCCTGGGTGTGGTCTACCGCTGGACCTCGGACGGCTCGCGGCTTCGCCTGACGGTGTCCGTGGGCCCCGAGGGCGAGTGGACCCAGCCGCTGCCCCGGCTCGGCATCCGGCTCGGGCTCCCCGAGGCCGACCAGGTGAAGTGGTACGGCGGCGGGCCCGGCGAGGCCTACCCGGACACCAGGAAGGCGTCCATGGTCGGGCGCTGGCAGGCGAGCGTGGACGAGCTGCAGACGCCGTATCTGCGCCCGCAGGAGAACGGCGCCCGCGCCGACGTCCGCTGGGTGGAGCTCGGCGGTCTGCGCATCGAGGGCGACCCGGAGTTCTCGTTCACCGCCCGGCGCTGGACGACCGAGCAGCTGGACGCGGCCGCCCATCTCACCGACCTCACCCCCGGTGACACGGTCTGGGTCAACCTCGACCACGGCCACCACGGCATCGGCTCGCAGTCCTGCGGACCGGGCCCGCTGCCGCAGTACCACCTGCGGGCCGAGCCGGCGGAGTTCTCGTTCGTCTTCTCGGTGCTTTCCCGGTGATCGATTAGTCCAATTCACCAGTGGATTAATCCATTGCCAATGTGATCGAGATTCTGCGACGGTCATGGTGTACCCGCGGCCGGTCGGCCTTCCAAGCCGACCGGCCGCAACTCTTGTTCGCAACAAGGGAGTTCACAGCGTGCCCGGAAGCATCGAGGTTCGCGGCCTGTCCCGCACCTTCCATACCACCGTCCGTCGCCCCGGCCTCGCCGGCACCCTTCGCTCCCTGGTCAACCCGGAGCGGGTCGCCAAGCACGCCGTCTCGGACATCACCTTCGACGTGGCGCCCGGCGAACTCCTCGCGCTGCTCGGCCCGAACGGCGCCGGCAAGTCCACCACCATCAAGGTGCTCACCGGCATCCTCACGCCCACCTCCGGCGAGGCCCGGGTGGCGGGCGTGGTGCCGTACCAGGATCGCGAACGCAACGCCCGTAACATCGGGGCGGTGTTCGGGCAGCGCACCCAGCTGTGGTGGGACCTGCCGGTGCGCGAGTCGTTCTCGATCCTCAGGGACATCTACGAGGTGCCGAAGGCCGAACACGCCGCGCGCCTCAAGGAGTTCGACGACATCCTGGAACTCTCCACGTTCTGGGACACCCGGGTGCGCCACCTCTCCCTGGGCCAACGGGTGCGCTGCGACCTGGCCGCCGCGCTGCTGCACGACCCGCCGGTCGTCTTCCTCGACGAGCCGACCATCGGCATGGACGTGGTGGTCAAGGAGCAGGTGCGGGAGTTCCTGCGCCACCAGGTGGAGGAACGCGGCCGTACGGTCCTGCTGACCACCCACGACATGACCGAGGTCGAGCGGCTCGCCGAGCGGGTCGTCCTGATCAACCACGGCCGGCTCGTCCTCGACGGCAGCCTCGACGAGATCCGCCGCAGGTTCGGCTCCACCTGGCAGGTCCGCGCGACCCTCGCCGACGCGCACACGGACGTCGTCCCGCTGCCGGGCATCGCGGTGCTGCGCAAGGAGGGTCCCCAGGTCGTGTTCGGCCCCGAGAGCCCCGACGGACCGGACTCCCCCACCGTGCACCAGGCGCTGAAGGCGGTCATCGAGCGGTACGAGGTGACGGGCGTCGCCATCGACGAGGCCGACCTCGAAGACGTGATGCGGGCGGCCTACGTCCACGCCGAGGCGGTCTGACATGGCCGTCCTGCACGGCTGGCGCGCCGCCCGCGTCACCCCGCTCGGCGAGCTGCACGCGCCGCCCCGGATGACGGCCGTCCTGGTCCGCCTGGCCGTCCAGGTGGTCCTGGTGGCTTCCCTGTGGCACGGCCTGTACTCACACACCGGCACCACCGCGGGCCTCACCGAGGGCCAGGCCGTCACGTACGCCGTGCTGGCCGTACTCGCCTCCCGCCTCAGGGAGTTGGACCAGTACGCGGGCCGGGACACCGTGCTCCAGCACATGCACTTCGGCACGATCGTCTACTGGTATCTGCGCCCGCTGCCGCCCCAGCGCTACCACGCGCTGCGCGCTCTCGGCGAGCAGGTGTACGGCTTCGCGTGGGCGCTCGGCGGCTACCTGGTCTGTCTCACGGCCGGGGTGGTGGATCCGCCCAGGTCGGCCGCGGTGGCGGGGGTGTTCGCGCTGAGTCTGCTGCTCGGCCAGTGCGTCCTGTACTTCGTGCTGCTCACCCTGGACCAGCTGTGCTTCTGGACGGTCCGCAACAACGCGGCGATGCTGATCCTGATCTTCGCGCAGAACCTGCTGTCCGGTGTGTACGCGCCGCTGTGGTTCTTCCCGGACTGGTTCATCACGCTGAGCACATTCCTGCCGTTCCAGGCCACGTTGAGCGTGCCGCTGTCCCTCTACATCGGGCGCATCCCGCTCTCCGACGCCTTCGAGCAGCTGGCGATCCAGGCGTTCTGGGTGGTGGCGCTCTTCCTGTTCACCCGTTTCCTGTGGCGGCGGGCCGCCCGCCGCGTCATCTCCCAAGGAGGCTGAGGCCAGTGAACGGCATGCGGATCGCGTGGCGCGTCACGCGTCTCAACTTCCGTGCCCAGCTGGAGTACCGCACCGAGTTCCTGCTGATGATCGCGATCGGCGCGATCTGGCAGGTGTCGGTGATCGTGTTCGCCACGGTGCTGCTGACCCGGTTCACCGGGATGGGCGGCTGGGACAGCTCGGAGGTCCTGCTGATCCCGGCGACGAGGATGCTCGCGCACGGACTGTTCGTCCTGTTGCTGGGCCGGGTGCACGGCGCGGGCCGGCAGATCCAGGAGGGCAGGATCGACATCTACCTGACCCGCCCGATGCCGGTGTACCGCCAACTCCAGCTGGCCTTCTTCCCCACGAACGCGATCGGCGACCTGACGGTCGCGGTGGGCCTGATGGTCGGCGCACTGAGCCGCAGCCAGCTGGACTGGACACCGGGCCGCGTCTCCTATCTGATCGCCGCCATCATCGGGGGCATGTTCCTGGAGGCGGCCCTCTTCACGGCGATCACCTGCGCGGCGCTGCGCTTCCCGGCCGCCGACTACTGGAGCCGCTGGCTGGAGGAACTCCTCGGCACCTTCGGCAGCTATCCCCTCAACGTCCTCCCGAAGGCGGTCGGCGGTCTCCTCACCTACGGCCTCCCCCTCGCCTTCGTCGCCTACTTCCCGGCAGCGGTCCTGACCGGCCACGGCCACGACACCGGCGTCCCGTACTGGCTGGCGGCGGTGTCGCCACTGCTGGGCGTGGTGGCGTACCTGGGGTCGCGGGTGCTGTGGGGGTGGAGTCTTCGGCATTATGCGGGGGTGAACGGGTGACGCGGGCCCTGCCCGGAGGACGCGGTCTCAGGCCCGCCGGACGGGGGTGAACAGGGCCGTGATCGCGATCAGTACGCAGCACGCGCCGGCGGCCACACCGACCGGGGCCGTGCCGTGGTGCTCCGCCGCCCAGGTGAGGACGGCCGCGCCGATCGGGGCCGCTGAGTAGTGCAGGGTCCAGAAGGCGGCGGTGACACGGCCCAGGAGCGGTTCCGGGGTGACCTCCTGGCGTAGGGACATGGAGCAGGTGCCCGCCACGGCGACGCAGGCCAGGAAGGCGGCGCTCAGGGCCGCGACGACGGGCACGTCCCGCGCCCAGCCCATGCCGGCGAAGGCGAGCCCGCACACCGCGACCGCGGCCGTCCAGGTCACGCCGAAGCCGAGCCGGCGGCGGGCCCGGGCCACCAGCAGGGCGCCGGTGATCGTTCCGAGTGCGCCGACGGCCATGACGGTGCCGACCGTGTCGTCGCCGTGGCCCAGGTCGTGCTTGAGGTGGTAGATGATCAGGTCGTTCAGGCCGAAGGTGAGGAAGCTGAAGACGAACAGCAGCGCGGTGAGCGTACGCAGGACGGGATGGCCGCGCAGGAAGGTCACTCCGGTCCGCAAGTCCCGCCAGAGGCCTGTGCGTTCGCCGTCGGCTCCGACGGGCCGCGCCCGGAACCGCACGAAGGCCGTGCACACCGCGGACACCCCGAAGCTCGCGGCGTTCACCCCGACGGCGGCGGCCGGCCCGGTCCAGGCGGCCACCATGCCCGCGCACAGCGGGCCCAGTACGCCGGCCGCAGCTGCGGTCGCGTTCAACCGCCCGTTGGCCTCGGTCAGTTGGCCGGTCCCGACGAGACTCCGTACGACGGTGACGTAGCCGACGGCGAACAGTGTGCCGACGGCCTCGCACAGCGGCAGGACCGCGTACAGCAGCCAGACCTGCGGCCCGAACAGCCACACCACCGGGATCACGCCGTACAGCACCAGGCGCACCAGGTCACAGCCGATCAGCAGCCGGCGCCGGTCGACCCGGTCCACCACGACCCCGGCGAACACGGCCGCCACGACCGCGGCCGCCCCGCCCACCGCCGTCAGCAGCCCCATCCGCGCGAGGGAGCCCGTGGCCTCCAGCACCAGCAGGGGCAGGGCGATCAGGGCGAAGGAGTCGCCGAGGACGGAGAGGGTCTGGGCGGCCCAGAAGACGGCGAAGTCCCGTTGCCGCCACAGCGGGCGCGGCTTGTCGTCGGACGACGGGGAAGCCGTACGGCCATCGGGCTCCCCGTCACGCCGCGCCTCGTACGCCATGCCCCTCCCCAGGTCCCGGACAACCTGGGCAACCTTAGGGCCGCCGCCACCGGCACGGAAACGACTTTCTGCGACCGCGCCCGCGCCCCGGGCATCGCGGGACGTGGTGCGACGGGAGTACGCCTAGTCCGTCCGGGCGGGGAGGCCGGGCGAGCCCGACTCCCGTGTGAGGAGAGGGGTTGGGTGCCCGGCGGGCGGCGGTGGTGCTGGGCTGGGACAGCGCCTCCGCTTCCCGTGTCGAGGGAGCGAGGGCACGGCTGAAACGGCTGGTGGAGCGGGGCTGGCTGGTCGAGGAGAAGCCGGGCAGGTACATGCTGCCCGTGCCGGAGCAGGACGCTGCTGGCGCTGGGCGGCCAGGCGGTGGCTCATGAGCATGGTCATCGACCACAGGATGACGGCCTCGCTGGTGTCGGTGCGTCGTTCGTAGTCACGGACCAGGCGCCGGCTGCGCAGAAGCCAGGCGAAGGATCTTTCGACGACCCAGGTGACGCCGACCCTCAACTCGGTGGTGGCCCGCTCCTCCGGCCTGACCGCCGCTGGCACCTACATCGAGATGACCTCCCGCCTGACCGAGCCCCTCCTGTTGGGACTGGCCGGCACAGGGCTCCGCCGGGCCGGGGCAGGGCAGGGCAGGGCAGTCAGCGTTTGACGCGGTTGCGGGCTGCTGGGCGCCAGGCGCACGTCCGCTGCCGCGCCGAACTGCGCCTGATCACCTGCGGCTGCGCCTTCGACCGGCCGAGCCGCGGTTACTCCGCGAACGTCGTCGTCTCGGCGTATCTGACGGGCGGCCGGTAGAACTCGGGGGCAACCCTCGGTGGCCGCCGGATGTCTGAGTGGCTGGGCGGAGCGAGACACGCTCCGCGGGTAAGGGACCCAGGATGATCAACCGCCGACGCATGGCGGGGGCCGTGCTGACCGCCGTCGCGGCCGTCGTCGTCGCATGGCTGCCCGCGACATCCCGCGCAGTCCGCGGACGGTCCGATCGTGCACATCAAGATGCGCCAGGACAAGATCGCGTTGCCCATCCCACCAAGCGATGCTCCGTCACAGGTGAGCTGGCTGCTCCGCAACGACGGGCCCGGTGTCGCGAAGGACGTCACCATCAGCATGGACCTGACCAACGTCAAAAGCTGGCTCATCGTCAACCGCAAGCTGCTGACGACGTCTACACATGGCCCACCCTCGCGGAGGTTGCCGAGGGCGATACCCCCGGCGGCATCGCGAACATCAACCCCAAGCCCGGCACGCCGCGCGGCACCACCGGCACGGTGATCATGAAGGGCACGTCGTCCAACGGCACGGTGGTCTCCACCCCCGTCCAAATGACGGTGGGCTCCGCCGAGTTGACGGTGAACAAGTTGGCCGACCGCAAGGGCGACAAGCCGGGGACCACGATCGGGACGCCGGTCATCATCAGCAACACCGGCATCGTGCCCGCCGACGGGGTCCAGCTGAAGGTGCTCACCACCCGAGGCCTCGCGTACGCCGACCGGTTCTCCAACTGCGCCTACTCCTCGGTCTCCCCAGACCCGTACGGCGGCCCCTCCGAGCAGGCCCTGTGCACCTTCGACACGGTCGTCGAGCCCGGCAAGAGCTACCGGCTGGACCAGCCGCTGGACCTGGAGGTGACCCACCAGGCCCTCCACGAGTTCGTCCGCCGCGAGGCCCTGCCCCTGTCGGGCGCCGAGGCGCCGTCGGGGAGCGGTCCGAAGCTCTCCCTGGTCGCTGCCGGAGCCGCGGACACCTCCGGCACGAAGATCGGCAGGCAGTACGTGCTGGCCGACAACTCCGCCGACATGGCCGCGGGCGGCGACACCGCCGAGGGCGCGCCGGGCGACCTGGTGCACGTGGACCTCTCGTTGAGCAACGAGGGCCCCGCCCGCATGGACAACAACTACAGCGACGACCAGCCGGCGCTGCTGTTCACCGTCCCCACCGGCACCAGGGCCGTGGAGATCCCCAGGCAGTGCAGCGTGTGGATCGCCGACGCGCAGATGGGCAACGGCGAGCAGACCCCCGGCGCGCCGCAGTACGTCTGCAACCCTCTGGACACCGGATTCGAGGTCGGGGACACCCGTACCTTCCGCTTCGGCCTGGAGATCCGTGATGGTGCCGACACCACCACCGGTACGGCCAAGGCGACCACGGCGTACGACAACACCCTGGAGTTCGACGACAACCAGGCCAACAACACCGCGCCCGTCACCGTCGAGGTCGAGGACGCCGACACCGCCACCGCCTCGGCCTCCGCGTCCCCCGCCGGCACGGGCGACAACGGCAACGACGTCCGCTCCCGGACGGTCGCCGACGCGGCCGTGACCGGCTCGCTCGCCAGCACGGGCAGCAGCAGTGCGCTGCCCGTCGCCGGCGCGGTGGGCGCGGGCGCCCTGCTGATCGGTGGCGCGCTGGTGTTCTTCGTGCGGCGCAGGAAGGCCTGACGAGAAGGACTCACGGCACCTGGCCCGGTCGGCGACCCGCTCCCCCGAAGTCGCCATTTGTCGACGAGGTAGCGCACCGCGTCGATCATCTGCCGGTGGCAGTAGCCCTCCGGACGGCCGCCTCGGCCCGCCAGCCATCCCGGAACCGGCAGCAGATCCCGCACCAGTGCCCACTCCGTATCGCTCATGTCCGAGCCGTACCGGGGTCGGCGCTCTGGCCGGTCGGCCGCGTTCCCGAACCGATGGGCGAGACAGCCTCGCTGGACTCGACAACCGCGAGCTACCAAGAGGCCCTTCCTCTATGACCCACCAGCCAACAAGAGAACGGAAAGTCAGGGACGGCTAGGGGATGCAGCAATCACCCTACTCGCCCCATGGGATCGTGTGGGCTGAGGCGATCAACTCCACGGCTCTGGACAGCCGCTTTGGAGCGAGCCCCTAAGATCACGGCCCCGGAGCCGCTCCGTTGATCGCGCGGTAGCGTGCCGCGCCGCACCAATTGACCTGGAGACATGCATGGCCAGCTACGAAGAGCACGAGCAAGCCGCCATCGAACTCTTGACGCCGCTGAGAGGTGCCATGGGAGGAACAGTCCAGCCTGACTACCGCTTGCAGATGGCTCAAGTGGAGGCGCTTCTGGCGCTCGCCGCAGCCATAGCCGGTCGCCACCAGGAGGGCGCAGCGCCGGGTCAGCCGCCGATCGGCCCTGCTGGCTTCTGACGAGGAAGGCCAGCCCACTTGCCCCAGGTACGGCCTGCGTTCCCGCCGAGGACGACAGCGCAGGAGTGCTCAGCGTCCGTAAAGCTCGAAAAAGATCTCGATGATCGGACGAAACAGCGAGATTCAACCATCAAAAATGGCCTTTCGGAGTCGGCTCAGCTCCGTATCGTCTTTCGTACGGCTGGAAACGGCGATCAAGGCTCGTTGGGGACAGTCCGTAGTCCAGCGCGGCCGCGGCGGCTGGGTGAGTGTCTCGCGTGCGAGACGTCTCGGTGCTGGTCCGCCAGGACGGCATTCGGTCGGGTTCTTGGTCTTCCGGGCCCGCTTCGCGCCACACCGGATCTAGGAACCGACGTCCAGATAGTGAGCAGCGGCCCAGGCCGCCCCGGAGGCTTCCGGGGCGGCCTGGGGCCGGGGATGGCCTGGGTCAGGACGGGCGTTCGTGTCCCGGCCGCCATCCGACTGACAAGCCCCAGTGGATTCCGGCGCCGGCCGTGACCGTGATGAGGACGTGTTGCTTGCTGCTGCCCAGCCCGATCTCGTTGTAGGTCGTCGAGGGTGTGGTCGTGCAGGGGATGGTGTAGGTGGTCAATTTCCCGACCATGATGATCGTCTTTCCCTCGCCGGCGCATTCGGTTGCCACGGCGATGGTCCCTGCCTTGATGCTTGGGATCACTGTCACCTCTTCCGACCCTGTTCGGTCGGCCAGGCGAACGAATGTTTTGGTCGAGCCGGAGATGTCCGGTGGCGTTCTTGTCACATCGATGGGCGGAGTCGGATGGGACGGGGTCGGGGACGCGTTCGGGACGTTTTGCGATGAGGTCTGGCTGTCATGCGTTGTGCAGCCCGCTACGAGGGGAACGCTCACTGCTAGGACAATCACCGCTGCAACGCGTGCCCTTGTCAGGTTTGCCATGTGTACCAGCCGACGGTGTAGGACGTGTAAGAGATGACGGTCGAGGACGCGGAGCGCGTGCAGTTGCTGTACAGGATGTAGCTAGTGCCTGTTATTCGCCGTCGCCAGACACCGTACTTGCCGTTGAGGGTCTTGTGCGGCGGGATGATCGCGGTTATCGAATTCCCCAGTTTCGCGGTGAGCGATACGGAAAAGTTGATTCCATAGGTTGCTTCTTGGCGTGCGATGAGTTCGTTTGCCGAGACCTTCACCGATCCGGTCAAGCTGATGCCGGCGGTCCCCGATGCCTCAGCAGTGAACGTGGTGGTCTCGTTGTGGGTGGTGCCGTTGTAGTTGGACTGCCAGGGGCCGAAGGAGTGGATGTACTTGCCGCCAAGCGAGGTGGGCTTGTAAACGCCGCCCGCGGTGTCGCAGTACACGCCTGCGGGTGCGATGCCGGTCGGCGCGTCGGTGGGAAGGGCAGGCTCGGAGGAGGCGGCCGCAGGGTCCGTGGGCGCGTCGGTCAGATCTGTCTCCGGGGGATCAACCGGCGGTTGCGTTGTCAGGGCGCCGCTGTCGTCGTTGCCGTCGAGGGAGAACCAGCCCTGCAGGTCGACGATGAGCTGGATGGTGCCACCGCTGGCGTTGTAGATGCTCACTGCGCCCTGGTCACCGGGCTGTGCGATCACCAGGTCGGCGGTGGAGGTGTTCGCCTGGAAGTTGCCCACCAGGTGGTCGACGGCATCGGCTGTCCGGTTGGCCACACGCGCAGGTAGCCGGAGTTCTGCTGCCCGGTCGTGGTCAGGTTGAGCACGGCCGCGCCGAAGGACGCAGGGATGCCGTCGTTGCCCGCCACCATGACGCTGACGCTGCTGTCGGCCGGGATGGCAGTGGAGGTGCGGGTGTCAAGCAGCCGGCCTTGGGCCGCGGTAAAGACCCCGTCACCGGAGGACGCTTGAGTGAAGTAGCCATAGACGTCGAGGACTACGTCGACGGACTGAGTGGACGATCCGTTCTTCAGGGTGATCTGCCCGTTTGCGCCTACGGGGATCACTGCCCCCTGCGACGTGGTGACACTCTTGTAGTCAACGACGGGTTGACCTGCCGATCCTCCGGTGGCGTAGGCGTAGAGGGTTCCGGAACTGCCGGGGGACAGGAACGGTGATATTGGCATAGACCGATCCCTCGTCAGTTATGCCGTCCGCACCGTCGATCTGAACGTTCAGGGTTCCGCCGGGCGCGATCTGCGCCTGGGGGGCACCTGTGCCGTTTCGGGTGTCGACGAGCCGGGACTGGGTGACCGGAACGTATCCGCCGGGGAAGGTCGCGTCGCCGTCAGAGGTGAAGTAGCCGTTGACGTTCACGATGAGGTCAGCGGTGCCGCTGGAATTGGAGACGTCGACCTTTCCATCCGAACCGACAGCGACAATCGCTGAGTTGCTGACGTCTGCGCTGCTGGAGAAATCGATGGCGGATGCCGGGTAGGGCCTGGTGGTGCCGTCGGGCCACAGCTCCAGGTAACTGCCGGACGAGGTGGCGTTGGCCGCAGTGATGTCCAGAGACACAGCCGATACCCCGGAACTGGGAACGCCGCCCTCCCCCAGTGAAAGACATTGGTGGACGCCGCACCGAGCGCGGCGCTGACGCCGAGACCCGAACGCGTATCGACGATCGTGGCCGAGGGCGAGATCGCGGAGAAGTCACCACTCGCAGTGGTGGCACTCGCTTGGGTGCTGCTGGCCAGACCGAAGCAAGCGAACACCGTGAAGAAGACGACAGCCCAGGAAACACGTCTGTGTCTGGTGTGTCGGGCAAGCAACATAGGACCCCCCTATGACGAATGAGGACGTGCCATGAAAATGGCGAAAGCATCCGAATTAAGGCGACCTTAATGATCATGTAAGCAAATATTCCACGGCACTCACTCAAAAAATGCGCAAAGGAATATCCCCCGAGCCGTCGGCGGGCAACGTTGCTTACGGTGGACGCCCTGGATTCAGTCAAGAATGAATGAGGAATCGACAACGGCGATGACGCCTGCGACGTAGGCGGCGGGGACGCGTCCCCGCCGCCGAGACGCGGAGCCCTCTCCAACCTCACGTGAGCTTCTTCGAGTTGGTCACCGATCGGGTGACGGTCTACGAAGCGCAACGAGCGAGGCACCTGAGCTGTTGATCGCGATGTCTGACGTCTCAACCACGCTTCTCAGGGGCCTCGACAGCGTTCGGGCAGTACTTCGGCGTCCTGCCTGAGCACTGCGGGCGTGGCTACGGCCGGGCCGGGGTGCGCGCGCGGCAGCGAGGCTCACATCTCCGCGTCGTCGGGAAGCTCCAGTTCTGCTTGCGCGGGGCGGGAAGCAGCGTGCGCGGACCGGCAGGGAGCAGTCCGCGGCGCCGGAGGACCTTGTCCCGGTCACGGCACCAGGTGGTGCAGAACTTCCGTGGCCGACCAGTGGACTCGGGCAGGGCCTGGATGCACACCGGGCAGCAGCCGGGCCCGGCGACTGGCGACAGGCGCTCCAGCAGCTGCTGGACGCGTTCGGTCTCCTCCTCGGTGCCGAAGTACCCGGCGTCGGCCCGGCCCCGGCATCCGGCGAGCAGTTCGCCGAACACGCCGCGCAGCTCGGCGAGGTCGCGGCGGCAGGCGCCCAGCAGGGCGAGGAAGTCGTCGACGGGCCAGGAGGCGAGGACCCCGGAGCGGGGACAGGTAGAGGCCGACCGTGTCGATGCGGTACCGGTCGGCGGCATCGAGCAGCAGATAGCCGGTCAGCTGCCACGCAGTGCGCTGGCACATCTCCTGCTCGGCGGCCTCGCCGCAACACCGATGCGGGGGATAACCTCAGCGGCACGCCGTATGACCCGCGGGGTTGCACGGTCCTCGTCCGAGCGGTCCACGCCACAACGAGGGGGTTCGATGCGCTGGCGATCGCTCAATGGCGAACGACGGACGGTCACCGGCGCCATCCGGCTCGGCGACGACGCGATCGCTCGCGGCCAGTGGGCCCTTGCCCTGCGCCACTATGGGAAGGCCAACCGCCATGCGGTCAGGGTCGCCCAGGCGGGAGAAGGCGACCAGGACCAAGCGGTATTGGGCTCCGTCTACTACAACCTGGCTGAGCTCCGTGTAAAGACCGGCGAAGTCTCGATGGCCTGGCTGTGCGCGCTCCAGGCCTGCCAGGTGTACGGCCGGCTGGACCCCACGAACGCTCGTCCCACCGCCGTGTACTCCTGCCTCACGGACCCGAGCCAATTCACGTCCCCGAGCCCGCCCCTGGCCAGGGAACGGATTGCCCTGAACGCCGACGCCCGATCCCGCTACGTCCTGCTCAGTGCAGGCCTGGTGCGGGAATTCGGGTCTCAGGCCCTACGGGTGGACATTGGTGGCGGTGCACTCGACGGGATCACCGATGTCCGCGAAGTGGTCGAACGGATCGGTGAATCAGCCGTGCGCACCTACCAGGAGCTGGTGCGTCACAACACCGTCTACACCGAGGCCGATGTCACCCGCACCCGAGAGCGCGTTACCAAGGCATGCAGCATCATCGACGCCTAATCCAGCCGCAGGCCGGGCCCACCGCTGTTCTGGCTGTCGCAAAGCAGCGGGCGCCGACCGTGGGGCAGCATGGCCCGAGGGGCGTGCAGCAGCCGGCCGTGCTGCACCGGCCGGGCCGGGCTGCTACCCGTGCAGCACCCGTGTGCCGCCTGGCCCATGCAAATCCTGCGCTGCACCCACGACACCGCTCTGCGGCAACTCAGGGACCACGACCAGGACCACGAGCAGCACCCCAACCACGACGTCCGCCACGCACTCGTGCTGCAACTCGCTGCACACTGGCTTTGTAACCGCGGGAGGGAGTTGTTCCGACGTGACTGTGGGAGTCACCTGCTGACTGAGTATTGCGATGACGGTCTGTTTTGACGTCAGCCAAGGGCTTGCGTGGGACGGTGGGGGTGCTGCTGCCGCAGGGCTCGGGGCAGGTGTGGTCCGAGAAGGTCACGATCTTCAGGCCGGCTGCGCGCCGCTGCTGATCTGTTGGGTGAGCTTGAGCATTTCTTCGACGTGGTAGATCTCGGTGATCTTGCCGTCAACAATGCGCATGATGTCCTGGCCGTTGATATCTACCGGGTTGCCGCTGGCGGGGAACCCGAAGGCGTCTCCGGTGTGGGTCGCGGTCATCCGCCAATGAAGGACGACCCAGCCGCCGGGGAGCTCCTCCTGGAACAGGATCCGGTGCTGCCTGTCGCTGAATCCGACGCGGGTCGCGGCGATCAGCGCTCGCATGCCGTCGATGCCCGAGGCAGCGTCACCAGCGGGGTTGTGGTCGATCAGATCCGGGGCGAACACCTCATCCGCCCCGGCGACGTCCCCGGTGTCATAGAGCTCCAGCTCACGCGCGGCGACCCGCAACGCGGTGCTCGTGGCCGAGCGCACCATCTCGCTCGCGGTGTTGGCCGTACTGATCGCGGTCATGAGGTCCTCCATCGTGTGGGGCGCGGGCTCCTCCGGCTATGGTTCCCTGAGGGAATCAGTTCCCTCAAATGAACTAATGGGGAGAACATGAGTGAGCTGGATCACCCCTTGCCGGAATGTCCGATCGCCCGGTTCCTGACCGTGCTGGACGGGCCCTGGGCGACGCTGATCGTGCGGGAGCTGCTGACCGGCCCGAAACGCTTCACCGAGCTGCGCGCCGGGCTTCCGGGGATCAGCCCCAAGACCCTGTCCTCACGACTACGACGATTCGTACTCCTAGGGCTGGTCACCCGCACGGCCTATCCGGAGATCCCGCCCCGCGTGGAGTACGAACTCACCCCGGCAGGCGCACGACTCGAGGTCGTGCTGGCCACCATGGGCGCCTGGGCCGAACAAGACCTTCCCCGCACCGGCGCGTTCCCCATCGAAGATCGGTAACCAGGACCCGCCGACTGCCCGGCGCTGAGCGTAAGAGACTGGTCAGGGCGACCGAAACAGTGCCTGACAGGACATCTCAGGCCGAAAGGACGCCGGCGGGACTTGGAGAATCCGGGCCCGCAGGCAGGCACTGACGCAGCGGCACAGTGACATCGATTCCCATCGCCATTGATCACGAAAACGCGCGCCAGGTGACTCCCAAACTCAAGTCGAAACGACATCCAGGGGAAGTGACACAGCCAGCACACCACGGCGAGCAGCACGACCAGGAGCAGCGGGCCCCGTCGCCGCAGGCCCTCGGCCCACACCTCACACCGCGCCTCGCCCACCTTGGGAAACGGGCTGTGTGTCTCACAGGAGCAGCAGGGATCGCTCCGCAGGCACGTCAGCGAACAGTGCGTCAAGCGCGAATCGCACGCGCCCTCCTCATCGCTCGAGTCTCGGTTCCACGCTATCGCCAGCCTGCGGCGCCGGGTCCGTCGCCGTCAGGAAACAGCGCACGCCCGCTCGCCTACACGTCTTCGGACGGCCCCGACACGGTGGCTGTGCCGTGTCCGCCCATTCCCGAGATGTCAGCCCAGGTCACGACCCGATCTTCGGCTGTAGTACTAGCTATGACCGCTCTTCTTCGGAAGCCATGTGACTTCACCGCGCTCGCCGAGCACCAGTGCCTCGCCGACACGATCACCACGCCGGGGGTCGTCTTGGCGCGCGGCCCTCGCCCGCCGGGCTCACCCACGCCCACTCGCACCATCCACAGCCGGACTGCGATCACCCGAGCCAGACGACGTCGACGACGTACAGGCGTCCGGCGTACGCACCGCGAGTCTCGCCCCGCGCCTGGCCCGAGCCCACGTGCCGCCCCGTATGACGCCCCTGCTTCTCCTGCAGGCGGCCTCCCTCGCCACCCTGCTGGTGATCGGTGTGGTCACGGCATCCTCCGACCCCGGCCGGATAGGCAGAGCAGGGCGTGTCATGACCGTCACCTGCGAAGGAATACGCACTTCCCTCGGCCCCTGGCCGGGCCTGTACTACAGCGGCCCGATGTTCGCCGCCCTCGCGGTCGGAACCCCCGCCTGCGTCTGGGCCCTGCGCCGTATCGCACACGGCCCGGGCAACGACCAGCAGCGCCGTGACCGCGCGTGGGCGATCACCGGAGCCTGGGGGCTGCTGGTGTCGAGCCAGGTGCTGCTCGTTGTTCTGATGATCTTCGTCGCTCTGACGGAGAATGCCTGCGCCGGCCCGCTGGGCGCCGCCACCATCGTGGTGATCTGCCCCCTGGGCCTGCTGAGCCTGTTCACCTTCGGATGGTCTCTGATCACCGTGGTGCCACCCCGGGCGGTCGACGACGAGGCAGCCGACGATGGGACTTTCGACGATGAGTGACCCCGCCGTCCGCGTCGACACCACTAGCCAGGTACCGCCGTACGAGCAGATCCGCGCCCAGCTGGCCGCGTTGATCCGCACCGGCCGGCTGGCCGAGGGCGAGCGCCTGCCGACCGTACGCCAGCTCGCCGCCGACCTCGGTCTGGCGCCGGGCACCGTGGCCCGCGCTTACCGCGAGCTGGAGGCCACCGAGCTGATCCGCACCCGCCGTGGCGCGGGCACCCGGGTAGCGGCACTCCCGTCCGAGCCGCACGCGCACGATGCCGACCAACTCGCTACTCTGGCCCGGGACTTCACCTCCGCCGCCCGAGCGCTCGGCGCCGACACCGAGGACATCCTGACCGCCGTCCGCGACGCCCTGGACCCGGGGACCGCCTCCTCTTCGGCCACCGCCGACAGCGGAGCGGGTGGCCCCAAGACGGCCGAGGCGTCAGCACAAGTCACAGGCATGAGGAACAGGCTTGAGCAGCAGGCGTAAGTACCAGACGTAATAGGCACGGGTAACAGTGGGTGATGAGCCACTGTTACGCCACGGCACGGCCACTGAAACAGCAGAGCCGGACCAGATCAATTGAGACAGCATCCGGCGTCCACCCGCCCAGGACCACATCACTCGAGATTCCCGGCACCCCCGCGTCTCAACTGAACTGGTCGCCGCAGGTCAGTGGTCCGACTCGAAACCAGATCATTCACTGCGGTTCGGCAGGGGCGTACGGCCGCACAGCCCGTCTCCGTCCCGGCCCGAGCAGGTCTGCGGCTCAGCCGTCTCGGGGCTCGCAGGGAGGGACGCGGCCGCGGGTGCGGAGGCAGCGGATAGCGCGGCGGCTTCCTCGCGGCAGAGCTTGCACAGCCCATCCCCCGAGGACCTCGCCCGGCGCGAGTAGCCTGCTCCTCATGCCTGCCCCAAGGGGTGTAGCCGAGGTTCAGCTGCCCGAGTCTTCCCTGCCCCGCCTCCACCGCCGGTGAGGGGAGCCGCCAGATCCGTACGACGTTGTCGGCGGCCCGGGTCACGACGAACCGGCCGGACGGACGGACGTTCAGCACGGTGTCAGGATGCCGCAATGTCTCGATGACGTGCCCGCCTCGCCACACCAGCACGTCGCGGTCGACCGACCCGGTCACCAATGTGCCGGATCGTGTGTAGGCGACGGCCGACACGTCCTCCTGGTGCTGCTGCGGCCGCTTCGGGGAGGAGCCCGCCGAGGTCCACAGCCACACCCGGTGGTCGTCGCCGCCGAAGGCCATCTCCCGTCCGTCCGGACGTACCGCCACGCTCTTCGCCTCGAACTGGTCACCGAGCTCCATCGTCTCGGCGCCTCCGGCGTGCAATCGCCACGCACGCGGCCCGCGCGCGTCACCCGAGGCGAGCAGGTCGCCCGCGGCGGACAGTGCCACTCCCGCGGGGCGAGATCCCACCGACAGCGCGATCGGTGCACCGCCACCCGCCAGGTCCACCCGGACGCCCCCGCGCTGGTCCACGGAGGCGATGGTGCGACCGTCTGCGGAGATCGCCAACGCCCTGACACCATCGTGCCGGTAGACCTCAGCCGGTGTGGCGAGGGTGCGGGCGTCGGTCACCAGCCAGGTCCGCACGAGGCCGTCCTGGTGGGCGGTCACCAGGGTGCGTCCGGCGAACGCCAGGGCCTCGATGGGCGAGGGCGGCATGACGCCGACGGCCTTGACCGGGGCGTACCCGGCCGTCAGGTCCCTCAGCCGCAAACCGTCGGTGGCATCTGCGGTCGCCAGGATCGTGTCGTCCGCGCCGAGCGCGAGGCCGGTGACCGTCGCCGCGAAGGCCGGAAGCCGAGTAGCGGTCGGCGTGCCGTGGGAGCTGAGGACGGCGCTGCGGGCCGCGGGAGTGTCGGCGAACCGCCCGGAGGCCACCGCTACCTGAGCCGCAAGCGCCGGATCAGTCTCGCGCAATGGGTCGGCGCGGGCAGCCACCCGCTGCGACCACGCTTGGCGGGTACGGTCGTCAGCCACGCCCTTCTGCTGCAGCGCCAGACTCGGTGAACCGGCGGAAGGCGGTGACGCCGGACAGGCCGAATCCGGGTGGCAGTTGATTCCACGTGCAGCCGGAGGCGGCCACGAAGATGATCGCAGCAAGCACCTCGCGGTCCCCTCGTCGACGGTGCCCTCCGCCCTGCTGGCGTTCCGGTTCCGGCGGGGACCACCCGCTGGAACAACTCCCAAAGCTCTTCCGGCGCCAACCGTTCGACAAGCGCAGCAGTCATCACCCCAGAGTGCCGCAAGATCACACCAACTGAAATGACGTCTAAAGAGTTCGGTCCGCTGGACGTTCCGTCTCACGCGCTCCGCCGGAAGGTCCAACGGAGCGACCAGTACCGGATGAACCACCACGCCTCACGCCGCGGACGTGAGGTGTGGGCCGCACGAAGATAGCGGACGGCTGCCACTGCCCAGACCCAGAGGAACGATCCAACCAACGCGAAGTAGCAGAAGGCTGCAGTCGCTCCAGCCGCGTCTTGCCCTCCCTCAGCCAACCAACGAAGAGATGCAATCTCCGCAGCGGCAAGCACTCCACCGATCAGTGTCGCAGAGAGCGTGTACAGCACGATCAAGAGCCGCTTGCCTTTGCCCATTCGCAACTCCCGCAACCGTCGACGCGCATCCTCATAATCTTCTCTCGTGGGCTGAACACCACCCGCGAACAGGCCCGCCACGATGTGGCTCATCTCTGCGTCTCGCCGAGAGACCTCGCGGATCTCGTCTCTAGTTCTGTTCATCTCGACTGTAGCCACCAGCAGGATCACAGGGGCTACAGCAGCAACCGTGGTTGCGAACTCCTTGGTCATCCTCACATCAGCTGTGTATACCCGGCCGAGGCGATACGGCAGACATGTCGATGCATCGCTGCCGCGGGCCCTCGCCATGACGGCGTTGACTCCCGTCACCGCGCCGATCCCTACGTAGGATCTGCGCCGGTGGCACACACCTTCGAAGAACTCGTGGAGAAGCAGCTTCAGCTGACCAGGTGCACGCTCAGGTCCTCGCCTTGCGAGACGAGAACGGCCTACCTCCACCCAGGAAGGTGACTGGACGACAAGCAGGCCACCGCGTACGACCTGGGAGGACTGGCGAGATACAGCCGCGGCCATCCAGGCCGCCATTAGCGAGTACGCCAGAAGCCGAGGGCAAGGCCCGATACGACGTCGCGGCGGCCGCCAAGCGCCACGCGTCGAACAACACGTTCGCTCGTGTGGCCTGCTCGAACTACGGCGGGCGGCAGCCGCAACAACCTGTCGCAGCGACGTCGGTCCTGCAGCTGGGAAGACGAGGGCCGGGGCCCTCGCTGAAGGAGACTAGGGAATTGTCGGAGGGGTCTGATCCGCTCCTGCTGCATCACCATCGAGGGTGGGCAAGGGTACAGGCTCGAGGCGTACTTCCCCCTGGCTGAGATAGCGCTTGAGCTCCGGCGGCCGGTAGTTCGCGTCTCTTTCGTAGCGCTGCTTTGCGGTTGCCGAGAGGTATTCGCACCCGTCTTTGCGTTGGTCTGCCCAGGAGGAAGCCACTCCGATCGGCCGGTGCGACGGGCGCGCGGTTCTGGCAACGCCAGTCCCCGAGAACTTCGCCCCGGCCCCTACCGCCCGTCGCCGCGGCCGAGCCGTCAGGGGTACCTGATGCTGTGTGTGCCACAACGGTCCTATTTCAGCGACGAGTTCAGCGATCACCGTCGGCGACAACCCGGTGATCCGGTAATCCGCCACGATCAATTCGCGCGCCCCAGCCCCCATCATGCCCAGTACAACGAGCTACCCGCGGCCGAGCCACGGCCAACTGTGCACGAGGTCGTTAGGGCGTGTTTGAGATATGGGCTCGGTGCGGGTTGGTACTGGCCACGATCCGATCGCTGCGGTGTCTCGGATCGCTCCTCAGCTGATCCGCCAGGGCCGGAGCTTCTCGGGGTTTCTCACCGCCCAGATGTGCCTGATCCGGTCATCCACGATCTCGAACGCGAACACGGTCGAGAGGTTGCCGTCCTGCCGTGTCACCAAGCCGGGCAGGCCGTTGACCGTGCACTCCAGGAACGTTGTGTGGCCGCCCGACACACGGGCGATCTCGGCGTAGGCGCATGCGATCTGCTCACCGCCCACGATCGGGTGCAGGTGGGTGACGGCCAGCCCGCCGCCGTCGGCGGTCGCAACGGCGTCGGGGTCAAGCAGACTGATCAGAGCGTCGATGTCCTTGGCCTCCCACGCCGTTCTGAACTGCCTGACGATGCCGGCCTGCCCGGCACTCGGGCCCGCCGGCCTCTGCGCGCTGCGGATGCGCCGGCGGGCGGACGAGGCCAGTTGACGGCACGCCGCCGGAGTGCGGCCGACGACCTCGGCGACCTCACCGAACGGGTAGCGGAAGACGTCGTGCAGGACGAACGCGACGCGCTCGGCCGGCGTCATCGAATCGAGGACGACCAGGAAGGCCATCGTCACCGACTCGTCGAGGGTGACCCGGTCGGCCGGGTCGGTCCCGCCGGCGCCGGAGCGCCCGGTGATCCACTCCGTGGGCTCGGGCAGCGGTTCCGGGATCCAGTCGCCCACATACGTCTCCCGCCTGGCCCGCGCCGAGCCAAGCAGGTTCAGGCAAATGCGGCTGGCGACCGTCATCAGCCAGGCGCCAGGCGACTCGATGGCCTGCTGCTCGGGTGCGGACATGGCGTACCAGCGGGCGTAGGTCTCCTGCACGACGTCCTCGGCGTCGGCAAGGGACCCGAGGAGTCGATAGCCGAGGTTGATCAGCTGGCGCCGCTCACTCATGATCGCGCTGAGGTCCGGATCGCTCCGACCGTCCCCGGGCTCGGTTCTCGTGGTCATGGTCTGGCCGTCTCCCTCGCTCGCTTCTGTGCCGCTACCCCCTACGACAAGGCAGCGCACAGGAATGTGAGGCCGACGCGCCACCTCACATTCCGAAGCGCTGCGTTGTCGTAACGGTGTCGTACCGGTGAGGGCGACAGCGAGACGGAAAACAGAGAGGGGA
The DNA here is from genome assembly GCF_031845645.1 of Streptomyces doebereineriae. Classification (NCBI taxonomy): domain Bacteria; kingdom Bacillati; phylum Actinomycetota; class Actinomycetes; order Kitasatosporales; family Streptomycetaceae; genus Streptomyces; species Streptomyces doebereineriae. The sequence goes on along the minus strand of NZ_JAVREZ010000006.1, from coordinate 495,033 downwards.
CTTTGATGAACGACTTCCGGACCATCGCGGACCGCGTCGAGATCGAGGCACTGCGCAGCGAGTTCACCGACGCGGTGATGATGCGCGACCGACCTCGCCTGGCGTCGCTGTTCACACCGGACGGCGCTCTGCGCATGCCTAACATCCCCGTAGAGCAGATCGGCCGCGAGGAGATCCTCGCCGGGGGCGAGCGGCTGCAGAGCCAGTGGGACTTCTTTATACAGAACACACACCCCGGCACGATCCGGCTCGACGGCGACACCGCGACCGGCCGCGCCTACATCGAAGAACTCGCGCGCACCCTCGACGGACGCGAGGGTCTGAACTACGCCGTCTACCACGACCGTTACCAGCGCACCGAGGAAGGCTGGAGGTTCGCCGAGCGGGTGTACGAGGTCAGGTACCTCGACACCTCCCCGCTGGCGGGCACGGCGCCCCACGCTGCGCAGGGCTCCAGGACCGAACGGGCACACGCCACGGCCCCCCCGGCTCCGGCCACGTCCTTCACCGACCCGGCGACGGCCGAACAACTGGAGGGGGTGGCCGCTGCGCTGCGTGCCAACGGCTTCGCCGCCGAGATCCTCGACGACGCCGCAGAAGCGCGCGTCCGCATCAAGGACCTGGTCCCCGAGGGCGCCAGCGTACTCACCGGAGCCAGCGAGACGCTCCGACTGTCCGGCATCGACGAGGACATCAACGCCAGCGGCCAGTACGACGCCATCAGGCCGCGCATCCTGGCCATCGACCGTGCCACCGGCGCCGACGAGATCCGAAGGCTGGTCGCCAGCCCCGAATTCGTCGTCAACAGCGTCGCCGCGGTCACCGAGACCGGCTCGCTCGTTCTTGCCTCGGGCAGCGGCAGCCAACTCCCCGCCAACGCGGGCGGCGCCGCCCACGCGGTCTGGATCGTCGGCGCGCAGAAGGTGGTGCCCGACCTGAGCACAGCCCTGCGCCGCATCGAGGAGCACGCCCTTCCGCTGGAGAACGCCCGAGCCCAGGCGGTGTACCGGATGCCCAGTGCCGTCAACCGCCTGCTCATCCTCAATGCGGAACCCCGCCCAGGGCGCGGCACCGTGCTGCTTCTCCGGGAGGCCATCGGATACTGACCCGGCCGACAGTCCGTTTGACTCACGGGCTCAGAGCCAGTCGTTGATGGCGGCGATCTGGACATTGGCTTCGTAGCGGACGGCGAGCTTGATGCCCCTATGGATGTCAAGCAGCTGCTCTTGGCTTGTCCATATTCGGTCGGAGCGTGACGATCGCCTGGTAGATCTCGCGGGCGACGTAGCGTTTGAGGCAGCGTATGGCTTCGCGGCGTGTCTTGCCTTCGCAGACTCGGCGTTCGATGTAGGCGCGGGTGCGGGTATCCCAGCGCATCCGGGCCAGGACGATTGTGTAGAGGGCGGAGTTGGCCTGGCGGTCGCCGCCGCGGTTGAGTCTGCGGCGCTGGGTCTTGCCGGAGGAGGCTTCGACGGGGCTCGCGCCGCAGAGAGCGGCGAAGGACGCCTCGCTGCCCATCCGTTGCGGGTTGTCCCCGGCCGCTGTCAGTAACGCGGCAGCGGTGTCGGGGCCGACGCCGTAGACATCGAGGAGTTTGGGCGCGCAGACGCCGATGGCCGAAGTGATTTGTTTGGTGAGGTCGCTGATCTCGTCGGTGAGATGCAGGATGCGCCTGGCCAGGAGACGGAGCGTGTGTCGGGCGGCGGCCTCAGGGCCGGGTCCCTCGCCGGGGCTCAGCTCACTGCAGCGCCGGATGAGCTTGGGGTTGCTCAGGTCGGCCAGTGACTCACGCAGGGTCGGGTCTGCGGCAACCTGGAAGGCCTTGAGCTGGTTGATGGCCTGCGAACGGGACTTGATCGCGGATGTCTTGGCCATCTTGAACAACCGGATGGTCTCCACCGGGCCGTTGGTGGTCCTGGCGGCGGCGGTGGCGCGGCCAGACAGAACGGCGTGAGCCGCTGCTGCAGCGTCGATCGCTTCGGTCTTGCCGCGTCGGCGGCGTTGTCCGGCTGGTTGACCTCGGTGACCGTGAGGCCCTTGCTGAGCAGGTAGCGGGTCAGTGCGGCTCCGTAGGAGCCCGTGCACTCCACGCCGGCCCGCTGTAACTTCCCGAAGGAGCAGGCCCAGGACAGGAGTTGGCAGTATCCCTCCCTCGTGGTGGGGAACGTGCGACTGTCCAGCAGTGCTCCGGTACTGGTGACTACCGCGGCTGCGTGGATGTCCTTGTGGGTGTCCACCCCGAGCACCACTTCCGCGCGGGTGTGCTGGGTCATGCTGGTCACGGTCGACTGTCTCCTGACGTCTCGGGAACACCGGCCGACGCCGGGCCGAGTGTGACGGTCAGGACTGTGACGGTGCCTGTCGCGAAGGCCCCTATCGGGAGACGCCCACCGGTCCGGCGGCAGCATGCGCCGCCTCAGACAGTGGTCGGCAGATCAAACTCAAGGCACCAAGGCCAGTCGTATCGCGGGCCAGACCACCACCCGAGGCGGCACCCCCACATCCTCACAGTCGTACCGGGTCGCCACGGCCCTGTGCCGCTTGAGGCGGTTGACTCCACATTCGACTGCATGCCGAGCCTTGTAGTCCTCGCGGTCGAAAGCCGGTGGCCGCCCGCCGGCCGCTGATGGCAGACCCCAGGTCGAGGCACTCAGCACCGCCGACCGCGGCTTACTCCAGCGGGAGATCGACGACACGATCTCCCATTCCGAGCCTGGCGGGGTGCAGATCAGTTCGAACGAGATCGCCTGGCGCGGCGGCAAGGCCGTGATGGTTCTCCCCCTGCCCGGCGCCAAGCAGACCCCCCCCCCCCGACAGCCCGCAGCTCCAGGCCGTCTACGCCAAGCTGGAGGGTGCTGCGCGCTCCCATGGCGCGGCCGCTGTCCCGCCGCTGCCCGCGGCCGACTACCACGGGTGCCCGCGGGGCACCGTCGTGCGCTGGTACTGCTTCTACAAGAACCGGGACTGGAACGAGAACGTCGCAGGCCGCCGTCTGCAGTGGAGCGACCCGCACTGTGACGACGTCATGGACTTCGAGCAGTGGAGCTTCGCCAACAAGACCTCGTCCTGGGTCAACACCGGATTCCTGGAGGTCACCGTCTGGGACGACACCGTCCACAAGATCTGGACTGAGGCCCCGAACTCCCTGTCCTCCTACGTCGGCTCCTCCCACAACGATTCGGCCCGCTTCTTCGAGGCATGCGCCTGCCCAAGTGCACGAGGCATCAGTAGGCCTCTCAACGCCGGAGAAACTACGGTGCTTTTTTCCGATCCCTGACAGAAATGTTCCCAGGGGCCCTGTCTGCTGTTACTCAAGGCCGCGATCCAGTGTCCCTAGTCCTTCCCCATGCCTGCCGCTCGCCGTAGGAGAGAAGCCCGGGTGGCTCCAGGTCAAGTTTCCCGGCACGCTTCACCAGGACTTCTTGGTGCCCATTCAATTCCCCTGTCGCCGGATCCAGAAGCAGAGTGAACTGCGCCCCCTGGCCGTCCACTGGAGCAGAGACGCCGAAAACCGTGCGGCCGGATTCATCTGAAGCCCTTCCCGCAAGGATCAGGCCATCCACACCTGCCAGCACACGCAAAATCGCGGCACGTAGTGACGCCCCCAAAATCCCCAGATCATAATAGATGTCTTTCACGACTCCAAGCAGAGCCCGCGCGCTTCCACCACTCACGGAGATAAGCTGCCGAGAAAGGTCGTCGGGATCGTCGGATAAAGGCATGACGCCTTCCCATACGTCCTGGAGCGTGCTGAACTCTCCAGGACGAACCCGGCGATCCACGACCTGTACATCGTGTTCCGCATCTGCTTCCCGCAGTCGGGCTGCACCAACTGAGACAAACTCGGGAGGGTAATTTCTGCGCACGAGGCGACCGGATCCATCCGGGCTACGCCAACGCTCTATCTGAGTGGGAAACCAGGCGCTGGCGGCCCTTCCGTCGATCACTCGAGTCGTTAAGTTCAGCCCAATGTCCCTGGTGTAGATATATGAACCCTCGACAGGCGGGTCATGAAGTCGTGAGGTAGCCTCAGAGAGACCCGTCAAAAATTCAATCCTGCCGAAATTGAGTTGCTCAAACGACAGCATGAACTCACCATTCCATTCCGGATGTCGATATTCTTTCACAGGGCGTTGGTCCCACGAGCTCCTCGAGCTGAGTTGCTGCGGGACGGTATCGAGGGGCTGCGGCGGCTGCATGCTGGGGGTGGTCTCGGCCGGGCGATGACGCAGCAACCGGAGCCAGGCCGCCGTCGGACCGAGCCCGGGCGTTTCATAGGCGGCCGCTCATGAGTCCCGGAGAAGTCAAGAACGACCAGGCCGTCGCGTACAGGGCTCGCGCTGAGTGATCTGCGCGAGCTCGGCGGCACCTGGCAGTCTGCTGGCGATTGGCATGATGGGCGGTGGCAAGTCTCAGGTGTCTCCAGAGGAGCGTCTATGGCGTTCAAGACCGGAGTCGCCGAACGGGACGAGTGGTCCTATTCGCCGAGTGTCGGCGTCGGACCGCTCCGGTTCGGTATGACCGTCGACGAAGTGGTTGAAGCGGCTGAGATGCTCGGCCAGACGAAGGTCAGCGAGTGTGCACCGGACCACGCGATCTTCTCGCCGACTTGGAAGGTCGAAGTCCACCGTCGCGGTGTGGCCCCCTCACTGCCTGCCGTCACGGCCTATGTGAGCCAAGTTGCGGGGCTGTTCTGCATCGCTGTTGACGCCGTGCACGGTCCCCAGGTTGCGTACGACGGACTCCCGCTGGTCGGGAGGGACCTGTCGGAGCTGGAGAGCGACGCCATCGCGTATGCCGAGGCAATGGACGTGCCCTTTCGCTACACACCCGAGGGCTACGAAGGACCGGATGATTCCGGGGTGGTGATGCGCGGGCAACCAGTCGGGCAGGTCCTCCGATCGCGTCCGTTGTTCATGGTGACGCGCGACGGCGCGAATACTGAATGGGACTCGATGCCCTCCGAGGAGTACGGGGTGACTGAGACGATGCCCCGGTGAGCTACTCCTCGCATTTCAGCATCGGTCCTGGTCATGACTGGCAGCATCTCCCGGATCCCAGGCCGGCCGAGCCCGGTCAATGGCCGAAGCTGGAGGCCGCATTCGCTGCGGTCAATCGCGACCTGATGGCGACCCTGCCGGATCAAGAAGCACTGATACTGATGGTTGACCCGCCTCGGCAGCCTTTGCCCCCGAGCGGAATCGACATGGGTCAGGTCTACGTGGCGCTGCCCGACGGCCGTTGGCACGGCAATTCGGCGAATGCGTGCGACCTGGAGGAGGGCGACCCACCAGAGCCGGACGATGCGACGACGGTCCTGACTGCGGTCGCAGATGCGGCGCAGTCGACCATCATGGAGTTGCTCTGGCGGGTCTGGCCGATCTGCTCGGAACACAAGATCGGAATGCACCCTCGTTCCGCAGGGACCACTGGCGACTGGTACCAGGGCGAAACGGACGCGGTCGGCCCACCGGTGTGGTGGTGCCGGGGCAGCCAAGATGGCGATTGCCACGACGTCTCCCTGGTGGGCGAGTTGGCCGCCACCCTGCCAGGAAAGCAACGTCGCGCACTGCGGCGCAGCGAGCGTAAACGAGATGACCGCCGATAGCCGCGGGGCCAGACAACTGCGCGTTGGCGCCGTATCCACCTTTCGCTGCCACCCGCGAAGTACGGAGCTGGTTCGTGCCGGATAGCCGCTCGCCGAGCTGCTGGCACACACGGCCGGCCATACGGCGCGCGGCCCCGATCTTTCGGGGACCAGAAGTCCCTGACGAGGCCAGACAGCCACATGGTGAACGGCAGGCCGACGACCAAGATGACCACGGTCAGCAGGGCCGCCAGGGTCGGATTGTCAATGGTGAGGGACACGATGGCCTCGATGCTGCTCTTCAACTTGATCTCCACATTCGGTGACCGGGCGGGTGCCTGGTCCGTGGGATCAGGCCGCCAACGCCCAGGAAGGACTTGGGGTGCCGAGATGCAGAGCGAGTTCAGGCCCCCCGTGGAACCAGCGGTGACGCCATGCGGATCACACCGCACGGCGAGCAGGCAACGGGCGGTACGTGGTCGTCGTACGCGTACGCCGTTGGCGTGAGGCGGCGCTGAATGGCCAGTAGGAGTTTCGCCTGAAGCACCGACAGCAGATCAGCGAGGGCGGCGAGCTGGTCGGTAAGGAGCCTGGCAGGCCAGATGGGCTGTGGGCGGGGCCGCCGCGGTCGGTGTTGCGGGCGGGCAACACCCTGTCCCGCCTGCACAGTCTGGGGTGTCTCTGTCTCCGGTTCCTGCTGCACGAGGCGGACCTGGCGGCACAGGACGGAGAGCTCCTGCTCCAGCCTGCGGATGGTCTCCGTCATCTCAAGGCTGCGCACAGGCATGGAAGGCCCCTCCAGGCGCTCCTCGATGGAAAGCAGCCCGAGGCGTTCCCGATCGGCACCGAGGTACGACTGCGTGACTCCGTCGGTGCGCCTGGGGAGTGGTGACGTACTCCTCTGCGCCAGCCGTCTCAGCGGCCCGCAGTATGATTGGGAAAGGGCAGCAGGTCACCACTGAGATCAATAATCAGGCCGGCCCGGTTACCACGCCACAGTTGCTGTGGATGGCAATAGGAGAAACCTGACCGGTCTCCGTAGCATCTCCCCTAAGCTCCGTGACATCACGTCAGGGAGGGTTACGTGGTCAACGCGCTCGTCGTCGGAATGAGCTACTCGGCGGGCGGCAGGAAAGCGGTAGAGGGAGTCACACCAGTCGCCCTGCGACCGCTTCCCTCCGCGCCAGGGATCGCCGCCGAACTGACCGCTGCACTCGGCAGCCACCCGGGGGTGTCGCTCACCGCTGGAAGTCCCCGGATGGACCTGTCTCATGACGACTTGCAGCGGGAGTGGCGGGATGCCTACGAGGCGTGTGCGCGCACGGGCTCGGCTCTTATCGTGCAGTTCCTGGGACACGGCATTAGCGGCTCTACCGCCAATTCACTGTTCCTCGCGGCCACCAACACCGATCCGGAGCGCCCAGCCTGGACGGCCGCGGACGTAGACCAGTGGTTGAAGCAGGTGGAGAGCACCGATGGTGGTCCGCCGGTGCTGTTTCTTCTCGACGTGTGCGGCTCCGGCCGGGCCCCCATGCAGCAGTGGTTGCACGGGTTGTCGGCCGACCGGCGTCGGGCCTGGGTGATCGCCGCCTGCGCGGACGACAGCAAGGCGTACGGTGCGCGTTTTTCCCGGGCCACTGGTTCCGTGCTGACCCGGCTCAAGGCAGGCTGGCTGGATCTCTCCCCCGCCATGAGGCATGTACCGGTGGAGACCTTCGCGCGGGAGATCGACCGGGAGCTTGCCCGGCTGCTTGCGGCCGAAGACAAACCACCGCAGCGCGTTTTGCGCACGGCGCACGCGGAGGCCGACGGACCCGTACCGCCATTCTTCGAGAACCCCGGCTATCGGGAGACGCCGGCGGGACGATACCGGCAGCAGATGGAGAACGGCCTGTGGCAGTTCGCCTCCGCGGCCGACCCCGCCCTCGATGTCGTGCACTTCGTGTCCCGTGCCTCCGGAGCCCCTCACCAGCAAAACGTCACCCGTCGCTGCTTCTTCACCGGCCGCCGTCCCCAGCTTCGGCGGCTCAAGGAGTGGCTGGAGGATGACCAGGCCGCTCGGCTCATGGTGGTCACCGGCAGCCCCGGCTCCGGCAAGTCAGCGCTCCTCGGCGTCCTCACGTGCCTCGCACACGAGCAGTTGGAGGAGGTCTCCGGATCGATCCGCGACCGTGTGCCCCGCCATCTCCGTGTAGAGCGCCGGTCGATGGTCGCGGCGGTGCACGCACGGCAGCGGGATCCCGCTGCCGTTCTGGCCTCCATAGCGGAGCAACTGGGTCTAGGGCAGGCACCGTTGCGGGGCTGGAGTGCGGACGAGGTGTTGACAAGGTTGCGGGGGGCCGTCGCAGACAGGGATCGGGTCAGGAAAGCGGCAGAGGAAAGGCGGGAGGAGGCGGAGAAGAACGCGGCAGAACATCCGGACAAGAGCAAAGAAAGTGATCCATATGAGCCCATCGAAGTGCCGCCTCCCCTGCCACCCGCAGTCGTCATTGTCGATGCTCTCGACGAGGCGTCCCTCGACAAGGAACTGCTCAGCACGGTTCTGCTACCGCTCGCCACGGCATCGAGTGACCGCGGTGACGGTGCTCCTGTGTGCAAAGTCGTCGTCGGTGTCCGCCCGTGGTGGGACCGTTTCCCCGAACTGAGCGGCGACCCCAGGAAGGCGTCGCCGCACGCGCGAATGTCGGTCATTAACCTCGACAAGACGTCCGGTCCCAAACGCACGAAGGAACTGAGTAACTACCTCGCGGACCTGCTGGAGCAGGCCCCGGCCTACACGGGCCCGGGGAGCACCGAGGCGCGGTTGGAGCTGGCCCAGGCTGTGGCCCAGCGGCTGACCACCGTGCGCCACCGGGGTGGCTTCTTGCTCGCTTCGCTCTTCGCCCACTACCTCACGGAGCATGACGGTTCGCTAACGGTTGAGGAAGCCGTCCGGCGCGTCCCCGAGGACCTGCCCGGCATGCTCGACCTCCACCTCGGCGTACTGACCCGCCAGCGGTCGACCATCCGGTCCGTGCTCTCAGCCCTCGCCCACGGGCTGGGCGAGGGAATGCCGCTGGAGGTTATTCACGCGGTGGCCGGGCGGCTCACCGCTGACGCGGACGAAGTACCTAACCTGGACGACACCCGAGACGCCATCGAAGCCGCATCCTTCTACATTCGGTCAGCCATTGACATCGATGGACGCAGGCTTTACCGCTTCTTCCACCAGAGCCTGGCCGACCATCTGGCGCCGGCCTCCTCGGACCGCCGCGCGGTCTGGCACGCTGTCCTGGGCACGGTTTCCGGTCGCGACGCGGCAGGTGAGCCAGCCTGGGATCTCGCCCTTCCCTACGTCCAACGGCACGCAGCCCAGCACGCGGCAGCCGCAGGACAGCTCGACGGTCTCCTCAAGTCGGCTGCTTTCCTGGTGCATTCAGATCCCACCGCCCTGCGAGCCCGGCTGCGTGACACCCGATCCCTGCGGGCGCGGCACATCGCCGAGATCATCGCTCCGGCACTCTCCCCGCAGGACGACCCATGGATCCGCTGGGAGTGGCTGCGCCACAACGCGGTCGTCTGGAACGAAGACTGGCTGGTGCGGGCTCTCGACGCACTCCGCGGAACGAACAATCACTCGCCGGCTCCACTGACCCTGCAATGGGGGTCGCGAACCCGCGCCCTCAAAGACACCAGACGCTTCGCGGAGCAGGCCGAGCTGGCAACGGCGTCCGACGGCCCTGTGGCCGTGACGACGCATGCTGACGGACACGTGTGGATCCGCGACGCCCTGGACGGTGCATCGCTGGCGGTCCAAAAGGCTGGTTCGGGCAAACGACGGCCGGTGTTCGCGGTAGGAGTCGTCGGCGAGGCCACACTGATGGCCATCAGTTCCGGCAAGCGGTCGCTACGCCTGTGGAATCTGAACACAAACGACAACATTCAATGGCTCACCCTGCCCAATAAGCCGGTCGCCGTCGCCGTCGGCACCGTGGGGGGGCATCCAGTGGTGGCTGCGTGCGGCAAGCAAGACATCACTGTGTTCTCCCTGCCTCCGTCCCTCTCCGGCGAGGATCTGCGGGTCACTACCTTCCCCACCGCCGCCGCATCCCCGTACACGGCGATCGCGATCGCCGACTTGGACGGCACGCCGACGGTGCTCGCGGGCACTGTTGGCGGCACCCTCGAGTTGTGGAATGCCGACGGCACGGGCCATCGCAGCTGGAAGATGCACACCGCCTCCGTACGAAAGGTGCTGCCCAGCCGCAAGCGGAGTGGTCGGCATATCGTGACCTGCGCCGACGACGGTATCCGCGTGCTTAGTCTCGACGACGGTCGCATACGCGAACTGACGGCCACTCTGGGATCGGACCAGCCTGTCGCCCTGCTCGACCTCAACGGCGAGGAACATGTCGCCACCACGAGCGACGGACAGGTAGAGATCAGGTCTGTGGTGGACGGGACCCGGCACAGCCAGCGTCACCCTTACCCGGAAGGGACCCGGATCCGGGCGCTGGGCAGTGACGGCTCCAGGCTCCTGGCACTCGCCGAATCACGCGACTTCGAGGCCGAGGTACTCAACCGTCTCGACACCGCGGGACGGCTCGCCCAGTGGGACGGTCACGACAGCCGGGTAGTCTCCGTCGCCCTGACGAGCCATCGCGGGCGCCAGTTCGCACTGAGCCTGAGCGAAGACGGCGTCCTGCACACCTGGGACACGGAGGACGGCCTGTGCCTGTCCTCCGGACGGTTCCGCGGCGCCGTCACAGCCGCGGCGGGTGTGGTGGACGGCGTGCCGACCGCCATCGTCAGCACCGGGCAGAGAACGGGCTGGGCCGTGAATCTCACCAACGGCGTCGTTACCCGCAGCGGGATGTGGGATCTCTATCCGAAGAAGCTCTCCTGGCACACCTACCGGGGCACGAGCGCTGTTGCTGCCCACGACTCGCACGGCATCAACACGGTGGTCGACGCGGCCGAGCCGCAGCGCGTGCTGCTGTTTACCCACGTTCAACCGGGCGTGTGCCATGCCATCGGCGACGTGGGCCCGCTCACCGCCGTCGCCGTATACAGCTCTCCTCCCGATCCAGGCGGCGACTCGAACCTGCCGGCCGTGATGGAGGTCCACGACGGCGTCCGGACGCTGAGCTTCCGCGTGTCTGGCGAACCGGCAGCGACGGCAATGGAGTGCCACCAGGAAACTCCGGTATTGGTCAGTGGATTCGCCGACGGGTTGGTCGTAGGCCGGGATCTCATCAGTCGTCACATCGTGTTCTCGTTCCACAACCCCGACAAAATCCTGCACTCCATACATACGATGCCAAGCGAAGACTCCTTCCACGTCGTGACGGCTTCCCGCAACGGAACCATCCGGGTCTGGGATCCGTTCGACGGAGCGAAGATGCTCACGCAGGTCGAAGTCCCCGATCAAATGGGGCCGATCGCCGTCTCACCGCGTGGAGTCCTCGCCGCGTCCGGCTCCCGCATTTCGTATTTCAGCTGGTCACAGGCCAACGACGAGCCACAGGAAGAGGCACGGGGGGAAGAAGACGCATGACACAACACTCGGTAGTCATGGTCCATGGCGTACAGAACTGGCGCCCCGGCGTCCCAGTTCCCGAGGCCACTGCCGAACTCGCTGCGGAGTGGTCACCGTGCCTCGCCGAGGGCTATGGCGCTGCGGGACTTGGGCACATCCCGGCACCACACGTTCAACCCGCCTACTATGCACATCTTCTCAACGACGACGAGGTCCAGTCCGCCGCGACGAGAATCGAGGAGCTGAGTGCGCCAGAAGCCGCCCTCGTCATCTCGTGGTTGCAGGCCGCAGGCCTACCGGCCGAACCCCCTGAGGGCCAGGCTTGGGGGACGATGCCGGTAAGACAAGCCCTTGACTGGTTCGCGCGACGCCAGGGCATCTCGGCGGACCTGCTCGCGCGGATTGCGATCGCGCTGATGCCGGAGGTGTACGTCTACCTCACCTCGCCAGCTCGCCGCTCGGCTGCTCGCGAGGCGGTCGCGGAGACCGTACGAGCTTCTGGAGCCACCGTCGTCGTCGCCCACTCTCTCGGCTCAGTGGTCGCCTACGAAGCGCTGCACGCCTTCGCACTGCCGCAGGTGGAACTCCTCGTCACCCTCGGCTCGCCGCTCGGCCTGCCGGGAGGGGTGTTCGATGCTTTGGATCCTGCTCCCTCTGGCGGCCGGGGCATGCGCCCGCCCAGCCTGGACCGCTGGGTGAACATCGCCGATCCCGGTGATCTCGTCGCGGTGCCGAGACGTCTGGGCGACCGTTTCGATGTGGACAGCCATCACGAGTACCACATCGGCGCTCTGGACTTCCACACCATGAGCAGTTATCTGCGGTGCGGTCTGGTGGCCGGTGCCGTGGCACCCCACCTGTCCTGAATCCGCGCTGCTGGCAGGCGATCAGGAGGCGGATCCCGTCCGTGAACGTCTGCCTCATCACCCACCGCCACGTCCAGACGGCGGCGCAGGACGGAGAGCTCCGGTCAGCGACGAAGAGATGCGCGCCTTCTACCTGGAACGGGTCCGCTGGAACATGAGTCTGGCCGTGGCGACGAAGCATCACGGACGACCGCCTTGAGCAGACCGCGCGGCTCGCCACGATCGCGCAGGCCCTCCGCCCCGACCCCCGGTCGTGATGGTCGAGTTCAGATGGTGGCAGAAACTGCTGGGGCTCTACCTGCTGGCCCTGATCTTGATGGAGTGCCTCTGCCTCAGCCGGACGCCCACGACGCTGCGGGACTGGCTGTACATCACCCTCTGGCTGGCCCCGGCATCGGCGATCTTCTTGTGCCTGCTGCTGTGCGTTTGTCTACTTCGTGATCACGCCGCCCAAGGCATCGCAGGCGTTGAACAGCGCCAACCGCGCGGTACCGATGTCCCGCGGGCGCATCGTCCGGCACCGTCTCGGGGCCATCCGCCGCTACCTCGGCCAGGTCTCCGACCGCATGGCCGAGCACTACGTCCACCTGAAGGGCGCGGTGGCAGCCGTCGCGCGCGGCCTCTCTGGTCTTCGCCGGGCCCGTAGTGGACCGAGGAAGCCATCCAGCGGATCACCACCAAGAACACCACCCTCAATCAACGAGTCCGCCAGTTCACCCCCGCCAGCCGCACCCTCGACGAACGGCTCAAGGCCGCCGGCTCCAACCTCCGCTTCCAGGACCGACGCGTCGCTGACCTCGAAGCTCGCCTTGCCGACCCCGGACCGGCCAACGTGATCCCGCCTCGCGTGTGATCGGGGAGTCGATCACCGGCCCGAAGAGAGGGCGCAGGCGGGCGGGCCGGAGGATCCAAACTTCTGGATCAAGTGGTCAGTTGGGCGCTCGGGTAGTCTTCGTTAGCTCTATCGTGAGCTCGCGCCCGAGTGTGGGAAACAGCACGGGGGAGTGCCATGGAGGTCGAAGTCAGGGTCCCGGCGGACGACGGTGGGGTCACGCTGACCGATCTGTATCGCTGGTTCCGGCAGGACGCCGAGCTGCGGCGCTATGCCGAAGTGCGGCTGCGGCCACCACGGCAGACCGGCGGCGCCATGGGTGCGGCCGAGGTCATCGAGGTGATAGGCCAGGGTATCGCCTTGGCCAGCTTCGCGGTCTCCTATGCCACGTGGCGTCAGGGGCGTGCCAATGCCAGGCAGGTCCAGGTGGTGATCATCGTCGACGGCGAGTCGGTCACTCTGACGGATGGTTCGGAGGAGTCGGTACGGCGGATCGTGGAACTACGGTCCAGCAGCAGTGGCAGCGACCTCGGGCCTGACGGCGACAACGCCGGAAGCGACGGCGACGATGCCAGGAACGACGACTCCGGGAACGACTGATGGACCTGCCCGACCCCGCGAGATCCCGGGCGGTCCTGATCGGCGTGGACCACTATGACCATCTCGACGACCTGCCCGCCGTACGCAACAACGTGCGCCACCTCGCCGAACTCCTGATGGCACCCGACCTGTGGGGCCTCCCGCTCGAGCAGTGTGCGGTCTTGGAAAACCCGCCGTCCACCGACGCCGTACTCGACGTCGCGGTCTCCTCGTCGAGCGGCCGAAGGCGGCGGAGTGATGTACGAAAGGCACCGGCCGGGGTGGCCGTGGTCGCGGAGCAACCGCAGCTACGTTCTGCTCAAGGTGGACACCGTCGATGACGCTGCTGGATGTCGCAGCCAGAAGCCGCCCGTCGCCTGGGCGTCACGCTCATCCGCGTCGGGATGCTCATCGCCAACCGCCGTCTGATACCGGCGGAGAACCCAGCCGGCCAGGCTGGAGTCACAACCGCCAGCGTTCAAGCCGAGGAAACCTGGCAAGCGAACGGGACGAAGCGGGCGAAGCTCGCCCGCCTCCTGAAGGACACGATCAACTGGTTCTGATCACTGACCCACAAGTCTTGACGATAGCTCCATCCTGCAACGCGGCGAGGGTGACTCAGAGCTGCGGCGTCCTGGCAGCGACCTCGAACCCGGAGGGCCCCCCGGCAGGCTCACCATGGCGGCCCAAATGCGGTGCACCAGAGCCCAGTCGGGGTTCTCCCCGCCAAGTGACGGTGGCTAGAGGTCGTCCCGCATCTGAACCATCGCCCAGGGGCAAGACGATGCCGTGCTGGAGGAGGCCGAGGCCGGCCTTCGCAGCCGTCTTCCCGTCACTGCCCGCGTGTCGTCGGTCGATCTGATGGTCCACAACGGAAACAAGGTGGCAGCATCGAGCGTCGTTCGCGATCCTGTGATCCCTCTGCGGGTCATCGGTCAGCCGCCGCCCAGCTGGGCCTGGGTATACGCGAGGCGGTAGAAGTCGCCGCCGGTTTCGATGATGTTTCTGCTATGGCCACAGAGCCTTGGGTCGGCCTTCATGCCCACAGCCGACGGCAACCACCCGACCGAGACTCCCGTTCGACGCGAACCCCTCACGATCGGAACGACAACAGCTACTGAGAGGTGGTTTTCATCTCTAGTGCGGCGATAGCTCCGCTTTTGCACCCTCCGATGAGCTGGTGCGAGTGAGGCCACCGAGATGGTCTTGCTTCCTGCGGCGGATGGTGTGACGTCTGGGGTGCGAGTCGGCTTACGCCTGTCTCATTCCAGGACGCCCGGATCCTTCTCCGTGCTTCCGCCAGGCAAGATGCACGCCTGGGCGCACGCCCTGGACCGGCGGTACGTCCAGGACATGGCCGACCGACGTTCGTATCCAAGTGATCTGTCCGATGCCCGCTGGGAGTTGATCGAGCCGGTCCTGTCCGCGTGGCGCTTCGAGCGCCGCGGCCGGGCCCTGGACTTCGGCCGGCCGCCCGAGCATCATGAACGCGATCCTCTACGTGGACCGCACCGGGGTGCAGTGGCGCTACCTGCCTCACGACTTCCCGAACTGGAACACGGTCTACGGCTACTTCGCCAAATGGCAGCCCGACGGCATCTTCGCCCAACTCAACGGCTTGCTACGGGAGTTGGTGCGACAGCGAGAGGGACGGAACGCCGAACCGTCCGCCTGCGTGATCGACGCGCAGAGCGTGAAAACCGCCACCAGCATCCCCGCCACGAACCAGGGGACAGATGCGGGCAAGAAGATCGTCGGACGCAAGCGCAGCATCGTCACCGACACCCTCGGCCTCCTCCTCGCGGTGCTGGTCACCGCAGCCAGTGTCCAGGACTCCGTGGCCGGCACCCAACTGATCCACCACGTCGCCACCACTCACGCCTCGATCCGCAAGGTCTGGGTCGACGGCGGCTATCGCAGGGCATTTCGTCGAGCACGCCGCCACCCTCGGCATCGACATGGAGATCGTCCAACGCACCCTCGGGGTCAGGGACTTCACCCCGATCCCGAAGCGGTGGACGGTCGAGCGGACCTACGGCTGGCTGATGTTGCACCGCCGTCTGGCGCGAGACTACGAGACCCTCCCTGTCCGCTCCGAAGCCATGATCCACCTCGCCATGACCGACCTCATGGCCCGCCGCCTCACCGGCGAGAACACCATCTCCTGGCGCGACCCGACATCACTCGACCAACTGCGCATACCAGGATGAAACAAAGGGGGAAAACGACCTCTGAACACCGCCTTGACCAAGCTCGGGAATACCGGGCTCATTCTCATGTGTCAGGCGGGCTGGACGCCGTTCCCGACTGGGCGTTCACGTTGATCACGGTGGTGGAGGAACCACAGGTCACGAGCGTCCGCCAGACAGCCGCCCAGGTGTCATGGTGGCGTACGGCCAAGAGTTCGCCGACTGTCGTCTTGGCCGTCTTGGCGCAGTGGGGGGACGCCTTCAGGGCCGCACGTGCCGCGGCAGCCCGGGAGATGACTACCTCGGGCACTTGCACGTCCTGTGCAGCGCGGGCGGAGAGCTGGGAGATACGGCCCGCGCGGTCGACCTGGATGTCGAGGCGCATGGGCATGAGGACCTTGTCGCGGTAGCGGCGGAAGCTCACCAGCCAGCCGAGCGTCGCGTGGTCCCCGACCCCGGAGACCTCGATCGTGCTGTCTGGCTCAGCCCACGGGTAGTGGCGCCCGGCGTAGGTTACGGCGATGGCCTTGGCCTGGGTGGCGGTGCGGGGGTGGGTGGTGACGCCCTGCACCGGGTAGCCGGACTCCGTGCCCTTGTCGGACATGTCGAGGCTCGCCGTGACGTCCGCGCGGTCGGGCCAGGTCAACTGGAGGAAGCCCACAGGAAGGTTGGCCACGACGGTGCCCTTGTCCTCGCCCGGCGATGCCATGTACTGGACACCCTTGATGGCGTAGTAGTGGCCGAACGCCGTGGACACGGCGGTCTCGACGGCCCGTCGCTGCTGTGCGTTCGCAGAGCCCACGGCCTGCGTGGCCGCCACCTCGTCCGGCTGGATGTACCCGGTCCAGGCGACTGCGAGTGCCGCCGCGCAGACGGCAGTAGCCATGGCTGTGGGCCGCGCGCGGAAGGTCCACGGTTCCAGAGTGCGCGCGACGAAGCCGATCAGGAGCCGGCCGCAGACCGCGCCGGCCAGTGCGCCGGCCGAGTTGGCCACGAGGTCGCTGGTGTCGCAGGCCCTGCCGATGGCGGGGACTGCTCCCTGGACCGTCTCGATCACGGCCGACAGCACCGCGCCGGCCACGGCGGCGGGCAGCAGGCGCCGGGTCACGAGTGCCCCGGTCAGCCCGACGGGGACGAACATGGCGGCGTTGAGGAGCCCCTGTTCCGTGGTGAACGGCTCCAGCAGGCTCAAGTTGACGGTGCAGTTGCGAGCGATCTGAGAGCCCCCCGCTGACCACAGGGTCAGGCAGAGGACACTGATGACGGACGACACCCAAAGCCCGACCAGGGCCGGCCGGTCGGACTGCCGTGCGGCGAACCGGACCGCTGCGAGGCCGCTTCCGGCGGTGATGAGCAGCGCGATGAGAATGAAGGCCGACTGTCCTCGGAAGACGGCTTCCAGCACAAGAGCTCCGTTGTGTGTGGGGGAACACGGTCCGGCGGGGGAACACGGTCCGGGCGAAGACTGGCCCGGACCGTGAACCGCTTGCCGCCAGCAGCTCTTGGTGGGCGGCGTCTGATACGTGGTGGAGTTCGCGTACAGCAGGCCGACATCGGGCTTGCAGCTCGCCGACACGCTCCACGTCGCGCTCTGCTGCAACGAAGTGCTGCATGTCTTCGTCGCGCTCCAGTGGTTAGTACCGCTGCGCAGGTAACCGAGCTTGCAGGAGACGGCCGACCCTCCGCTCTTGCCGTACTCGACGTCGATGTAGTCACCGTTGGAGGTCTGGTGCAGGTACAGCGTGCCGTTGGTCAGCTTGGTGCAGACGTCACCGTTGGTGATGTATCCGTCGTGCGGGCAGTCGGTGTCCACCGCCTGCGCGGAACCGGCAAGCGGGCCGAAGAGCGGAAGCAGCACTATGGAGGCCACGGTGGCAACACTGCGAAGGCGTCCCGACCTGGACGTTCCCCCTAAAGATCAACTTTCAAGTGGTCGCCGGTGATCTTACGAGCCCCACATCAAAGAGATGATCAAGCAGCGGCCATCAATCGGTGATGTCATCCTCGGGCAAGCGAATCCGGAACCGGTGTCACTCGTTGCCTGATCAGGGGCCCGCGGCCTGGTTATGTTGCGCCGCAGGTGATCGGCGAGCTTGCGGATCGACCAGCGGGTGAAGGGCTTACCGAGCTTGGTCGGGCGGGTGGTGGCCGTTGCCACGACGAAGTCCTCGTCGTCACGGTCGAGCAGGCGGGGACGGCCTCCCGCCCAGCGAGGGTCCAGGCATGCGAGCCCGATCTCGTTGAAGCGGTGGATCACGTCGCGGCCGGTGTCCTCGTCCGCCTGGACCAAGCGTGCGATCACCTGGACCGTGCTGCCGCTGGCCGAGGCCAGGTGCATCATCGCCCTCCTGAACCGCACCGAGCTGGTACTGCCCCGCCGCACGATCTGCTGCAGCCGCTGCCCCTCCTGCTCAGACAGATCACGAACTCTCACCGGTGGTGCCATCCCGCCTCCCACGCCCGGCTGAAGCCGTCAACAGCACAACGAGCAACCCGGCAAAGGTTCGCGGTCACAGCACTCGGCGGACACAAATGTGAGTGCCGGATACACCTCCGGGTCGCCCTCGACACCTGCCTCACGGAGGATCGGAACGAGGATCTCGGCGAAGCGGTTAAGGGCCTCCTCGGACTCCCAGACGTCGACGACGCGGAAGGTGCTCTCGCCCTGTCCCGCGATGTGTGCGAGCAAACCTTCTACGGGCCAGTCAGCTGGAGACTCCATCCGGTTCCGCGCTGCGGGACGGCGGAGTTGCCGGAGGCCTGGTGGCGCACGCGGTCCTTGCGACAACATGGGCACTCTGGAGCCGTGGGACCTCCGGACCGATCGACGCGTGGGCACCCTCGCGGGGCAGAGCACGGACACCCACGCGGTGTACGCCATCACGTCGCCCGGGCGGCCACCCCTACGCAGGTCCAGCACCTCCCCCTCCGGCCCCCGGGTCCGTCGGCGATCAGCTCCTCATCTGCCGCGCCAACGACGTCGGCTGTCCGCCGGGCCGGAACCCTCAGCCCGCCCCCACATTGCTCGTGATCAACCGCAGCAGCTGCTTCACCACGGCATCCTGCTCCGGCGTCAGCCCCATGGCGTCCCCCATCGCCGACGGCACCGCCCGAGCCCGCTCCCGCAGTGCGGCCCCCTCCTCGGTGAGCCGGATGGCCACCGAGCGTTCGTCTTCCGGCCGGCGTTCGCGGCGCAGCAGCTCGGCCGCCTCCAGTCGCTTCAGCAGCGGTGACAGCGTGCTGGACTCGAGCTGGAGGGCCGTACCCAGATCGCGCACGGAGATCGAGTCCTGCTCCCAGAGCACCAGCATCACGAGGTACTGGGGATAGGTCAGCCCGAGTTCGTCGAGGAGCGGGCGATAGCGCGCGGTGACCGCTCGCGACGCCGCGTAGAGCGCGAAGCACAGCTGGTCGTCCAGGAGCAGGGTCTGCTCGGCCCTGCTGCCTGCGGATGTACTCACGGAACGGCTCCCTTCGCCGGGCCCTCCACCGTACGGCTTCGAGTCCTCTCGATTCTATCGACCCCTAATAAGTTGTGCACGACTGAATAGCGCGCTACTATTCTCGACATGCCGCCACTCGGCCGAACCCGCAGACTGAGCGCGTCCCCGGCACCCGATCCGAGGAGATCGTCATGACCGACAGCACCCCCCGCCCCGTACTGGAACCCGCCGCCCAGGCCTTCGCCGAGGCCACCGCGAACCCGCCGTACCTCTTCGACCTGGGCCCCGCCGAGGGCCGCAAGACGGTCGACGAGGTGCAGTCGGGTGAGATCGCCAAGCCCGCCGTCGACGAGGAGTGGGTGACCGTCCAGGGCGGCCCGACCGGCAGCGTTCGGACGCGGATCGTGAAGCCCGCGGGCGCCACCGGCACCCTCCCCGTGGTGATCTACCTCCACGGCGCGGGCTGGGTCTTCGGCAACGCCCACACGCACGACCGGCTGGTCCGGGAACTCGCCGTCGGCACCGGCGCCGCGGTCGTCTTCCCGGAGTACGACCTCTCCCCCGAGGCGCGCTACCCGGTCGCCGTCGAGCAGAACTACACGGTCGCCCGGTGGGTCGTGGAGCAGGGCGCGGCCAAGGGCCTGGACGCCACGCGCATCGCCGTGGCCGGGGACTCCGTCGGCGGCAACATGACCGCCGCGCTGACCCTGATGGCCAAGGAGCGCGGGGACGTCCCGCTCGTCCAGCAGGTCCTCTTCTACCCGGTCACCGACGCGAGCTTCGACACCGGCTCCTACCGCCAGTTCGCCGAGGGGTACTTCCTGCGCCGCGATGCCATGCAGTGGTTCTGGGACCAGTACACGACCGACGAGAAGCAGCGTGCAGAGATCACCGCGAGCCCCCTGCGCGCCTCCGTCGACCAGCTGCGTGACCTGCCCCCGGCTCTGGTCATCACCGCCGAGGCGGACGTCCTGCGCGACGAGGGCGAGGCGTACGCGAACAGGCTGCGCGAGGCCGGCGTCCCGGTCACCGCGGTCCGTTACCAGGGCATCATCCACGACTTCGTGATGCTGAACGCGCTGCGCGAGACCCACGCCGCCGAGGCCGCCATCGCCCAGGCGGTCAGCACGCTCCGCACGGCCTTCACGGCTTCCTGATCTCCCGACCGCCGCATGCCCAGGCCCCGGACCGCAAAAATCCGGGGCCTTTTCCTATGAGGTCCAGTAATGTACCTAGGAGTCCTAGGTTTACGGAGCACGCACAGGTTTTACGGAGCACGCATGGTCCCCCGCGCAGGCCTCACCGCCGACCGCCTCACCGAGGCCGCCGCCGACCTCGCCGACGACATCGGCTTCGAGAACATCACCCTGGCCGCCCTCGCCAAACGCTTCGGCGTGAAGGACGCGAGCCTCTACTCGCACGTCAGGAGCCTCCAGGACCTGCGCACCCGGATCGCCCTGCTCGCCGGCGGAGAGATGATCGACCGGATCGCCGTCGCGGTGGCGGGGCGGGCCGGAAAGGACGCGCTGGTCGCCTTCGCCGGCGCCTACCGGGCGTACGCGCTGGAGCGGCCGGGGCGGTACGCGGCCACACAGATCCGGATCGACCAGTCGCTGATCGCCGGCACCCCCGCGCTCCACCGCACCGTCGAGATCACCTACGGCATGCTCCGGGCCTACGGCCTCGCCGAACCCGATCTCACCGACGCGGTACGCCTGTTGCGCGCCGCCTTCCACGGTTACTGCGCCCTGGAGTCGGCGGGCGGCTTCGGCGACCCCCGCGACGTACAGAAGTCCTGGGACAGGGCGGTCGACGCCCTGCATGTGGCACTCGAGAACTGGCCCCAAGAGGAGAACACCGATGACTGACCCGCACTACGACATCACCGGCCACGGCCCCTTACTGCTGCTGCTCCCCGGCGGCGCCGGACACCCGATGGGCCTCGGACCGATGACGGAGTCGCTCGCCGGGCACTTCACCGTCGTCACGTACGACCCCCTCGGCCTCGCCCACGGCCGCCTCGGTGAACCCGTCGAGGACCAGCGGGTCCAGGACTGGAGCGACGGGGCGCGGCGGGTGCTCGACGCGACGCTCCCGGGGGACGGGTCGGCGTACGTCCTCGGCACCAGCGCCGGAGCCATCGCCGCGCTCGATCTGCTCGCCCGGCGCCCGGAGCGGCTGCGGCACGTCGTCGCGCACGAGCCGCCGTGTGTGGGGGTGCTGCCGGACGGGGCGCGGCAGCAGGCCGCGTTCCAGGAGATCTGCGCCGTGTACCGGGCCAAGGGGATCGCGGCGGCGGGCGCCCTGATGACCGCCGTACTGGAGGACCGGGCGGCGGGGGAACTCCCTGAGGGCCAACCCTTGACTCGCGAGGAGGAGTTGATGAGTCCGATGGCGCTCTCCCTCGCACATGTCCTTGGGCCCTTCACGGCGTACGTCCCCGAGGCGGGCCCCCCGCAGGCCCGCCTCACCGTCGCCGCGGGCACCGACTCCCGAGGTCAACTCCTTCATCGCACCGCCGAGTTCCTCGCGAAGGCGCAACAGGCCGACTTCGTCGAGTTTCCCGGCGGTCATCTCGGCATCCTCCAGCACCCGGTGGACTTCGCCGACCGGCTCACGCGGACGCTGCTCGGGACCGGCGTGCGGTCATGACAGGTCGCCGAGCGCGTCGGCGTAGTACGTGGATCCCCTGAGGTGCAGGGCGAGTTCGCGGAAGGTCCAGCCCTCGCCGGGTGAGTGGTCGAGCTGGTGCTCGGTGAGGGCGCCGAGGCGGTTGGCCCAGATGCGGGCGAGCCGGGTGAGACGGCTGCGGGCCTCGTCCAGGTCCTCCTGGGTGAAGGGCGCGAGGTCGGCCGCGGTGGTCGTCGTGGACGCGTGCCAGTCGTCGGGCTGCGGGGTCTCGCCCGCGAGCCGCGCCTCCAACTCGGCGAGGTGGTCGACCAGATGGTCGGCGACCCGGCGGATCGCCTTGTGCGGCGTGTAGACACGGTCGTCGACATGGACGGGCTCGCCGTCCCAGGCGGTCCAGGTCTCGGCCAGGACCAGCACGTGGTGGACCATGCCGGTCACGGCATGGTCGGGCGTCTGCTGCGGGTGTTCGGTCATGCGGGCACGCTAGGCGGGTGTTGCTTCGGCACCGGCCGAAGTGTGGTGACCCCGAGGGGCCGGGCGGGGCCGGCCTCAGTTCTCCCGTTCCGCCGCACTCCGCTCCACGCAGAACTCGTTGCCCTCCGGGTCGGCCAGGACCACCCAGCCCATGCCGTCGCCCGTGCGCTGGTCGTCGATGAGCGTGGCGCCCAGGGTGAGGAGGCGGGCGACCTCCTCGTCGCGGGTGCGGTCCTGGGGCTGAAGGTCGAAGTGGAGGCGGTTCTTGACGGTCTTGGTCTCCGGGACGGTGACGAAGAGCAGGCCCGCGTCCTCGATCAGTGCCTCCTCGTCGCCCGGCCGGTCCTGCTCGTGCAGCGGCTGTCCGAGGGCCTGGGACCAGAATTCGGCCACCGCGTAGGCGTCGGCGCAGTCGATGGTCACATGGCGGATGGTGGAGGTCATGCGGGGATTCTCGGGGTCCCGGTCGACCGCCGCAAGATCGGCGGCAACGTTCGCACCGCCTGCGGCGACCTGGAGGTATGACTTCCGCAAGACGCACACCGCGCGACGCCGACACCCCCCGAGGCACTGCTCGCGACACCGCTCGCGACCTCCCTCGCACCGGCCACCGCCGGGTCCGCGCCGCCCGTAAGCCCGTCGTCGCCGGTCTCGCCGCGACGGCCGCGCTCGTCGGCGCCTGGTACGCCACCGCCGGCGCGGCCACCGCTCCCACGCTCACCCCCGCCACCACGGCCGTGACCCTGGCCGCCAAGTTCCCCTATTTGTCCGCCGGTTACAACAACACCCGCGAGTGGACGCGGACGGCGACGGCGGCGGCACCGAACGGCACCCTGCGCGTCGCCTGGCCCGCCTCGGACGGCATCCACGTCACCCCGCTGACGTCCGCCGGAAAGCGCTCCGGCACGGACACCGTCGTCAAGGGGGCGAAGGAGGTCGGCGGTCTGGTCGCGCACAACGACGGCTTCGCGCTGCTCACCCGGGTCGCCGACAACAACAAGTGGAAGGAGACGGCGGCCGCGATCGTCCGGTACACGAACGGCAAGCAGACCTTCCGGACGACGCTCACCGGCACCGCCTCCCACGACACCTCGCCCACCCTCGACGGCCAACTCACCTGGAACGGCAAGAAGTACGGCGCCTACTACGTCGTGCACGGCGCGGGCGGCTTCGCGGACGGCCACTTCGGCGACAAGCTGTCGTACGTCAGCGCCAAGGGCGCGAAGCTCAGCGGGGGTTGGGGCTGGGGATGCAGCCACAACGAAGGCATAGCGCTGCACGCCGAGACCACCGGCGACTTCACCTCCCTCTGCTTCGACGACTGGCGTTCGGGACTGTTCGTGTCGACGGGCATCGGCGCCCCGGACGTGGCTCCGGTGGTGCAGCGCGAGCAGTGCTGGGCGGGGTACTGCGGCGGTACGTTCCCCGGCCGCACCGGCGACCTGGTGAAGTCCTCGACGGGCCGTTACGCGACCGCCTTCGCCTCGCGCGGTGCCGCGTCCGCGAAGAAGAACCCGGACGACTCGAGCGGCCGCGGCTGGACGGTCAAGCCGAGGACCAGCACCCACCAGGTGGCGGTGGCCTTTCTGAAGAACCGCAACTCCGGCCCGGGCAAGGCCGTTTACCTCACGAACGCGCCGGGCACCGAGCATGTGAACGTGCACGTGGCGCCGTACGGCAAGAACCGCCTTCTCGTGTCCTGGGAGTCCCTGAAGAACGCCAAGTGCGCGAGCGGCACCTGCACCGGCACCTTCACGGGCACGCACTTCCGGCTCATCGACTGGAACGGCAAGTTCCAGAGCGCGGACAAGGTGGTGTCGGCGCGGATCACCGGCGGCATCGCGGTCCAGAAGGACGGCACGCTGGCCTGGGCGTACGTCCCGGTGACACCGTCGTACACGAAGCCGCTGACGGGCACGTCACCGACCTCGACGAGCCTGCGGATCGCCCGCCTCAAGCCCTGAGTGCTCCGAGCCGCTCGACCATGCGCCGCATGACCTCCACCGGCAGGGCCGGGTTCCGGGCGGCGGTCTCCGCGGAGCCGGTTCCCTGCCGCAGCAGCTGGACGAGGATGCGGGCCGGCAGGTGGGGGTGGCGAGCGGCCGCACTGCGGATGTGTTCGTGCGGGTTTTCCAGCAGTCGTGCCGCGGCCGCCGGAGAGAGCCGCGGGTCGGTCACGGCCCGGCGGCGGACCTCTTCGCTCCTGTCCCGGCTGAGCCGTTCGACCAGCTCGGGCGTGGACTCCGGGTCGTCGAGGGCCAGTCGGCGCATGCGCGGGTTCGGGTCGTCGGCGTAGCGCAGGAGGTCGTGGCGGGGGAAGTTGGGGTGGCCGCGCGGCCGGTCGGGGCTCGTGAGGCTGCCGTCCCACCACTGCCACACCCGCATGAGCATGTCGGCAGGCGCGTCGTCGCAGGACTCGGCGAGGAAGAGCTGGACGACGCGGTCCTCGTCGTCGGCGAGAAGGGCCACGGCGTCCGGCGGGAGGTGCCGGGCTCGGGCGACGCTTCTGCGGACCAGGGGGTGGGAGGAGGCCGCCAGGCGGCGCATGGCGTCCCGGTCGTCGTGGAGGGCGACGACCCAGTCGAGCGGGAAATAGTGGCCGGCCGGATCGAAGTCGTAGAGGATGCCGGCGCGTTGCTCCTCGGTGAGGTCGGCGCGGCGGGACACCACGAAGCGGACACCGGCATCGCGGTCCTCGCCGAGAAGGGCCACCAGATCAGGGTCCAGGCGGGGGTTCTGGGCGAGGGAACCGCGCTCACCCGGCTGCCCGTTCCTCGCCAGGTGCTCGGCGAGGCCGCGCTCCAGCAGGCAGGTCTCCAGCGCGCGGGTCCCGACCCCCTCGGCCTCGTACACCGAGCGGGGCATCGGGTGGTCCTGGTGGTGCAGCAGCAGTGCCTCCGCTCGCACCTTGTCCTCGGAGTCGTTCAGCAGCCGGTGCCGCGCCGAGGTGTCGAGGTGCGGCCAGGCAGACTTGCAGGCCGCATACCGCACGCCGCCGTCGGGATCGGCGGACAGGGCAACCAACACCGAGGCGGGCAGGCCCTTGAGACCGGCCGCCTCGGAGCGCACGCGGGCGGACGGGTCGGCGGCGAGCGTCCGGCAGGTGTCCACGGGGACTTCGGCCCGGCGCTCGGCGGCCAGCAGGGTGAGGACCCACCGTTGCCGTGCGTTCTGCTCGCCGAGGAGTACGCGGGACCATTGCTCGGGCGTGATGTTCGGTTGCACCTCAGCTGCCCGGGACCGCACTTGCCAGTCCGGATGGGCCAGTGCTGCGTCCACCGCCTCCGTCGGCAGGGCGCTGTACATCCCGTAGTGGGACCTCTCCCACAGCTTGGACCGCAGCTCCTTCGGAGTCGCCGGGTTGAGCGAGAGCCCGCTCGCCCACGCGTCGAGCAGTTGCCCGCGGGCCTGCGGTCCCCGGAACAGCGTCTCCCACGCGGCCGCCCGCTCCTCCGGTGTCTCCGCTCCGGCCGCCCGTGCGGCCTCCTCATGGCGCTCCCTCAGCCGGTCGACCGCGACGAGCCAGACCGCGTACTCCTCGGTCGTGGCGCCCACCATCGCGTCCCCGTCCAGGGACAGCGTGAGGAACTCCGGCTGCCCGGGTCGAGGACCCAGGACTCCGGCGAGATCCCAGCCGTCGGTGAGCCGGACCCGCACCCAACTCCGGCCCTGGTTACCGGAGAAGTCGATGAGGAACACCCCGTCGCCACCGAAGATTCCCGCGTCGGACGCCAACCGGTGCCACTGCGCGTTGAGTTCGGCGACCAGATCCGGCCGGTCGTCCGCGACCGCCACGGTCGGCACCGTCTGGCCCCCGATGACATGCCGCCACACGACCGGAGGCGGCGGCACCTCCTCGACCCGCCGCTCCCCCACGACCTCCAGCCCGGCCCGGCCCAGCAGTTCGACCAGTTCGTCTCCGCCACTCATGATCCTCATACTGCCCGAGGCGGCTCAGTCCCCGGCGGTGATTTCCACTCCGGAGCCGTTCAGCCGAACCCGCGCCTCGGGGCCCCCGCTCCACACCACCGTCAACTCATCGGCCCCTCCTGCCCGTACCGTGACCGTCTCCTCCAACGGCACGGCATCCGCGTCACCGGTGAGCCGGGCCAGCGCGACGAACAACGTGTCCCCCTCCCCGGTCACCCCGCTCAGCTCGTCGTCGAGGCCCACGGCGGGCAGCAGTTCGGCCCGCACGCCCTCCCGGGGGGCCCACCCGGTCACCCGCACCGACGTCCCGGGCTCGGCTCCGGCGACGAGGAAGGCGCGCACCTCCACGGCTCCCCGGGCGAGCACGACACTGGAAACGCGCGTACCTCCGGCCGCCGTGTGCCGAGAGGCGGCCCACCCCTCCCCCACCCCCAACGGCACGATCTCCGTACGGCTCGGATCGCCGCCCACGATCACGCTGTTGTCGTACGACGTCGCGGGCTCCGTCACCGTGGAGTAGGCGAGACGGGTGTAGTACGGGTCGTAGCGGACGTCCTCGCTGCCGTGGTTGTGGAGGCGGACGAGGCCGTCTGAACTCGTGGACTGCAGGAGCCAGTTGGGGGCGGTGATCGAGGTGACCGCGTCGGAGCTTTCGGCCGGGCCCGGCTCCTCCACCGCCGTCCACACCTCGTGGTCCGCCGGGAGGAGCAGGCCGAGGAAGCCCTTGCTCGCCCAGTACGGGGACGCCGGTCCCGAATAGCCCTGCAGGACAGCGGGGTCGGGGCCGTGCCAGCCGAGGGTGAGCAGGCCGTGGGAGTCCACCGACCCCCGGTCCAGGAAGTACTTGAGGGCTCCGGAGGCCAGCCGCCGGGTCTCGCCCGGGGCCAGCGGGGTGTGGCCCGTCAGTGCGCCCAGCCACAGCGGGGCCGTCGTCGCGAAGCGGTACGTCAGGGAGCGGCCCTGGTGCATCGGGGCACCGTCGGCGCCGAACAGGCGGGCGTAGTCCTCGAGATGGCGGGAGAGGCGGCCGCCGTACAGGTCCGCCAACTGGTCGTCCTGGGCCAGCCAGGCGTGCAGCACCGGGTAGAGGTGCATGGCCCAGCCGTTGTAGTAGTCGAACTTGCGGCCGTCGCCGTCGGTGTACCAGCCCTCGCCGACGTACCACTGCTCGATGCGCTCAAGGCCGCGGTCGATCGCCTTGCGGGAGGCGTCCGGCTCATACCCGGCCGACGCCAGGAAGCCGGCGACCGTGACCGGGAAGAGCTCCCAGTTGCAGGGCCAGGCCTCCGCGGTCAGCGCGTCGCCGAGCCAGGCCGCGGCGCGTTGCCGTACGGCGTCGTCCAGCCGGTCCCAGAGCAGCGGCTTCGTGATCCGCAGCGCGAACGCGATCGACGCCGCCTCCACCAACGGCTGGCTGCGGTCCTCGATATGGGGCCAGACTCCCGAGACTCCGGCGGCGAGCCCGTCCGCGTACCGCTCCAGTGCGGGCCCGTCCTGACGGAGGGCCGCCAGCAGGAGCGTACGGGCGTAGCCCTCCAGGCCGTCGGAGAGCCGGCCGGACCAGCTCTGCCGGTCGCCGGGGAAGTGGTAGAGGGCACGGTCCTCGGTGGCGTACGGCTCCACCGCGGCGAGCAGGGCGTCGGCCGCGGCCTCCCAGTGGGCGCGCGTGTAGCCGGTGTACGGACTGAGGGTGCGGTCCTCAGGAGGCAGCTGCATCGGTTCTCTTTCTTCGGCTCACATCACAGACCTGGGGCGCCCCGGTTCCGGTCGGGACGCCCCAGGCGTCTATCCCACCCGCACCAGCCCTGCGGGCACCAGCCTCCGTGCGACGAGTTCGTCGCGGACCAGGCCCGCGTACACGGTGGCGCCGTGTACGGAGGTGTGGGTGTTGTCCCTTTTCTCGTTGTAGAGGTAGATCGCCTTCGAGCCCTCCACTCCCAAGGACTCCACCAGCGTCTTCGTCTTCGCCGTCAGGTCGATCAGCGGGACGTCCTCTGCTGCGGCCACCGAGCGGATCACCGCGGGATGGTCCACCCCGAGGCCGTTGACCAGCAGGGCCGTCCCGTTGTTCAGCGTGCCGTCCGAGTTGAACCAGCGTCGCACGATGGGCGTCACGAGGACAGGGTTCCCGCCTTTCTCCCTCACACCCGCGACCAGTGTCTCCAGGTTCGCCCGGTACGTCGCCTCGTCGGTCGTCTTGTCGTTGTGGGCGAGTTGGACGAGGACGAGGTCGCCGGGACGGATCAGCGGCTGGACCGTGGCCCACAGGCGCGGCTCGGACAGATACGTCACCGTGCTCTCGCCGGAGTCGGCGTAGTTGGCCACGGACACGCCCTTGCGCAGGTACTGGGGCAGTTGCTGGCCCCAGCCGGAGTACGGGTCGCCGGGCTGGTCGCAGACCGTGGAGTCGCCGACCAGGAGGATCTGGCGGGTGTGCCGGGCGGGGGTGACCTTGATGCCGGCGAGCGCGGGGGCCGAGCCGCCCAGCGCGAGGTCCAGGCCGGGCGTGCCGTCGGGGCCGGTGGGCTCGCCCTCCGGGGTGCGGACGTTCACGGTGAAGCTGCGGGAGGCCCGCTCGCCGGCCGCGACCGCCGTCTCCGGCAGCAGTGAACGCCGGGTCTCGCCGCTGATCGCGGTGTGCGACTCCGCGTCACCGCCGAGCAGCACCTTCACGTCGTACGTGCCCGGCGGGACGTCGAAGTGGCAGCCGGACGCGGTGCAGTTCTCGATGCCCGGCGGACGTCCGGTGTGTGCCTGCGCCGGTACGGCCGTCAGGCCCGAGGCCAGCGCCACCGCCGCCAGCACGGCGAGGTTGAAACGTCTCATTCGTGGTTCCTCCGTCAGAGGGACAACACCTGGCGCCGGACCGTACCGCCATCTGCAAGCGCTTTCTAGACCTTGAACCGTTTTCACAAGATTGCCAACTTCCAGCGAGCGAAAGCCCTTTCGCGAAATCGATTCAACTGTCACTCTCCAAAGCACCCGCACCACCCCCACACCTCCCGGAGGAGGCACCCCCACATGTCCGAATCCACCGTGAACAGACCGGTCGGACGCCGTACCTTCGTCCTTGGCACCGCGGCCGCCGCAGGGACGGCCGCGCTCGCCGGGCCGCTCGCCGAGACCGCGTCCGCCGCGAGCTTCGGCTGGAGCGACGACGGCTCCAACTACGTCGTCGACACCGGCGCGAGCCTCGTCTTCAAAGTCAGCAAGACCAACGGCGATCTGACCTCGCTGGTCTACAAGGGCACGCAGTACCAGGGCTACGGCGGCAAGAACTCGCACATCGAGTCCGGCCTCGGCACGTCCACCGTGAGCATCAAGCAGTCCGGTACGACGATCCTGATCTCGGTCGCGTACGGCACGCTGAAGCACTACTACGCGGCCCGCAGCGGCGAGAACAACGTCTACCTGTGGACCAACAAGGCCGACGACTCGGTCTCGGCGACCCGCTACATCCTGCGCGTCAACGCGGGCAAGTTCCTCAACGACGAACCCGACTCGTACACCTACGCGCCCACCACCATCGAGGCCCAGGACGTCTTCGCGAAGTCCGACGGCCAGACCCGCTCCAAGCACTACGCGAAGGCGCGGGTCATCGACTACAACTACGTCGGCTGGACCACCGGCAGCGTCGGCCTGTACATCGTGCGCTCCAACCACGAGAAGGCCTCCGGCGGCCCGTTCTACCGCTCCCTCCTGCGCCACCAGAGCGCGGACGGCGGCGGCCTGTACGAGATCCTGTACTACGGCGAGAACCAGACGGAGGCCCAGCGCTTCGGCCTCCAGGGCCCCTACGTCATCGCCTTCACCGACGGCGGCGCCCCCTCCTCCTCGCTGTACCCCGGCACCCTCACCACCTCGTGGGCGGACTCGCTCGGCATCTCGGGCTACGTCCCCGCGAGCGGCCGGGGCAAGGTCGCCGGCGTCGGCATCACCGGCCGGAACACGGCGTACGCCTACACGGTCGGGCTCGCCAACTCCGCGGCCCAGTACTGGGGTTCGGCGCGGTCCTCGGACGGCTACTTCTCCATCGGGGGTGTGCTGCCGGGGACGTACACGCTGACCGTCTTCAAGGGTGAACTCGCCGTCTACACCGGCTCGGTGAGCGTCAGCGCGGGCGGCACGACCACCCTCAACTCCATCACGATCCCGTCCTCGAACGACCCGAGCAACGCGGGCACGATCTGGCGCATCAACGACTGGAACGGCACGCCCAGCGGCTTCAAGAACGCCGACCTGATGACGTACGCACACCCGTCCGACGTCCGTGCCTCCTCCTGGACCGGCAACGTCGTCATCGGCAGCGGCACCGAGACCTCGGGCTTCCCCTGCTACCTGTGGAAGGACGTCAACAGCGGCATCATCGTCTACTTCAAGCTGACGGCCGCCCAGGCCGCCGCCGCGCACACCCTGCGCATCGGTGTGACGACGGCCTACGCGAACGGCCGCCCGCAGGTCGTCGTCAACGACACCTGGACCTCCGCCGTCCCCTCCCCGCCCACCCAGCCGAGCACCCGGTCGCTGACCGTGGGCTCGTACCGGGGCAACAACTACACGTTCACCTACAGCGTGCCGGCGTCCGCCTGGCTGACGGACACCAGCGCCTACAACACGCTGAAGATCTACGTGGCGAGCGGTTCGGGGTCGACGTCCTTCCTCAGTGCGGGCACATCGATCGACGCGATCGATCTGCTGGCCTGACGTCAGGTCCCG
The DNA here is from genome assembly GCF_031845645.1 of Streptomyces doebereineriae. Taxonomy (NCBI): domain Bacteria; kingdom Bacillati; phylum Actinomycetota; class Actinomycetes; order Kitasatosporales; family Streptomycetaceae; genus Streptomyces; species Streptomyces doebereineriae. The sequence continues at coordinate 464,268 of NZ_JAVREZ010000006.1, read as the reverse complement.
CGCGTCCACTGCTGGTTGGTCGCTCCGTTGCACGCGTATGTGATGATCGCGGCGGAGTTGGCGGTGGACGCGCCGTTCACGTCCAGGCACTCCCCGGAGGCCCTGGCCTTGATGTTCACGTACGAGCCCGAAGTGACCACCGACCACTGCTGGGTGGTCGCGCTCCCGCAGTTCTCCTGGGTGACGTTCGTGGCGTTCTCCTGGAGGCACAGGGAGCTGCCGCGGCCGACCAGCTGGTAGTAGCCGGTGCCGAGGTCCTTGAACCACCACTTCTGGTTGGCGCCGCCGTTGCAGGTGTACTGGCTGATCGCGATGCCCTGCCACAGCGACTGGCCGGCCACGTCCGCGCACTTGCCGCTGTTGCGGGAGACCAGCGTGTTGTACGTGGCGCTGGTGCCGCCGATCGTCCCGGCCGCCGCGTCGATCGTGATCTGGGGGTACCAGGACATGGACATCGTGGTGGAGGTGGGGAAGGTCAACGGCAGCCACACGTAACGGGAGTCGTTGACGGTCCCGCCGAAGGAGTTGCCCCAGCGGTCGCCCATGTAGAGGTACGAGGTGCCCGAAGTCCCCTGCACCGGAAGGACGTAGGCGGTCTGCGAGTTGTAGGTCGTGGAGTCACCGACGTTCGCCATCGAGGTCCACGGTCCGGCGAGGGAGGTGGCGGTGGCGTACTGCTGCTGGTTGGCGCTCCAGCCGGTGGCGCCCGACGTCAGCATGAAGTAGACGCCGCCCCGCTTGAACAGGGCCGGGGCCTCGCGGTGTCCGCCGACCCACGGGTTGGCGACCAGGCTGTCGATGCCCGTGTAGTCGGCGGTGAGCCGGTAGATGTGCAGGTCGTAGTTCTCGTTGGCCGCCGAGACCATGTAGCCGGTGCCGTCGGTGTCGACGAACGTCGTGATGTCGCGGGACATGTTGTCGCCCAGCGGGCGGAAGCTGCCCTGGTAGGTGTAGCTCCCGTCGACCGTGGAGGAGACGGCGACGGCGGCGCGGGCCTCGCTGTAGTCGGTGCCGTTCTCCTTGTGCATCCACATCACGAACTTGCCGGTGGACGCGTTGTAGACGACCTTGGGCCGCTCGATGTAGGCGGTGGCGAGCTCCGAGGCGCTGGACTGGGTCAGGACGTGGTTCCTGAACTCCCAGTTCTTCAGGTCGGTGGAGCGGTAGGCGTCCACGTACCGGAAGGTGTTGTCGGAGTTGCGGTCCTCGCCGAACCAGTAGTAGTAGGAGCCGACCTTGATGACCCCGCCGCCGTGGGCGTGCAGGGCGTTGCCCGACGTGTCCGTGAACTGGACGCCGTTGGGGATCGTCAGCGGAGCGGCCTGGGCCGGTCCGGCGGTCACCAGGGCGCCGGCCAGGGCCAGACACAGGGCGAGCAGTACCGCGTAAGCACGTCTCATGACGCAACCTCCGTGTCCGTGGCGGTGTCCGCCACCGGTATGCCGAAGTTCGGGGTGCCGTCCGCGTGCCAGCCGAGCTTCTGGACGCGGGTGTGGCGGTTGGGGTCGTTCAGCGGGTCGCCGACGATCTCCTTGTACTGGCGGGCGTGATAGACGAGGACGTCACTGCGACCGTCCTCGGCGACGGTGAAGCAGTTGTGGCCGGGGCCGTACTGCTTGGTGGTGTCGTTGCTGGTGAAAACCGGGGTCGGCGACTTGGACCAGCTCGCCGGGTTCATGAGGTCGGCGTCCGCGTCGACCGTGAGCAGACCCATGCAGTAGTGCCAGTCGGTCGCGCTCGCCGAGTAGGACATGAAGAGCCGGCCGTTGCGGGCGATGACCGAGGGGCCCTCGTTGACCTTGTAGCCGATGCACTCCCAGTCGTACTCCGGGGTGGAGAGCCTGATCTGAGGACCAGTCAGGGTCCAGGGGTTCGCCATCCTCGACAGGAAGATGCCGGTGTTGTTGTCCAGGCCGGGCTCGTGCTGGGCCCAGGCGAGGTAGCGGCTGCCGCGGTGGGTGAAGGTGGTGGCGTCCAGGGAGAAGGTCTCCCAGGCGGTCCTGATCTGGCCCCGCTCCACCCAAGTCCCCTTGAAGGGATTGGGGTTGGCGTTCTCCAGGACCCAGATACGGATGTCCCACACGCTCTCGGCGGGCGCGGAGGCGAAGTAGATGTACCACTTGCCGCCGACGCGGTGGATCTCCGGCGCCCAGATGTGGGCGCCCATGACACCGGTCGGGTGCTTGGTCCAGATGACGGACTCGTCGGCGGTCGCGAGGCCGCCCAGGGTGCGGGAGCGGCGCAGGATGATGCGGTCGTACTCGGGTGCGGTGGCCGTGAAGTAGTAGAAGCCGTCGGAGTGACGGTGGATGTACGGGTCCGCGCGGTTGCGGACGAGCGGGTTCACGAGGGGGGCGGCCTTCTTCGGGCGCGGTGCGGCTTGGGCGACTGTGGGGGTCGCGGCCAGGGCGCCCGCGGCCAGGGCACCTTTCAGCAGCAGTCGTCGGTGGGGGACGTCGGGGGCGCGGCTCATACGGACTGCCTCTCGGAGTGGGGTGTCCTGAGAGAGATGTTCGATATTGAGAACATCTGTTGTTATTGCGAACAGCCGAAAGGTAAGGCTGGGGAACCAGGAGGTCAACGGGTCGGACGTGACCAAAAGAAGGCGCTTTCTGTTTTCGGTTTTCTGTTATCGGCCCGCGCCTCGCCCGTCTCCGGTCATGTGCACAGCCATTTCCACAAGACAGCAGCCGCGGCCGGAGCCCTGGCGGCGGCGGCCGCCCTCCTGGTCACCGCTCCCCCGGCGTCGGCCGCCGGTTCCCGTGACGTCACGGCCGACGTCCTCGCGGACCGGGACGTCACCCTGACCGGCGACACCGTCGTCACCGTGCCCGCGGGGACGACGACGTACGACGGGGTGTTCCGCGGCGAGGGCACACTCACCGTGCGCGGCAGCGGGACGCTGGTCCTGACCAGGGACAGCGACTTCACGCTGCCCGGGTCCCGCCGACGGCAGTCCGTGCGGACGCCGGGCGGCAACCACCCGTACGTCACCACGACCCGCCCGGACCCGCCCGCGGTCACGGTCGAACGCGGAGCGACCCTCCAGTACGGCAACGGCGGGACGACGGGCCTGATCGGCCACTTCCCGTACAACACCCCGGCGTTCCGGCTGAACCAGGACAACATCCGGGTCGACGGCACCCTGCGGCTGTCCCTGAAGAGCGCCTACAACCTGGGCACCGTCAGCGGCTCCGGCCTGATCACCCAGCCACGCTTCCTCTGGGGCACCTGGGACCTGACGTCAGGACCGTTCTCCGGGGTCATCGACAACGGCACGCAGGCCAACGCCGGGCGGCCCGAGTACGCGACCTCGCTGCCAGGCGTACGCAAGGTGCTCAACCAGGGCACCTGGACCGTGGACACCCCGCTGGGCCAGACCGTCACCCAGCGGATGGACTTCTACCAGCGCGAGTACGGCAGCGACATCAACGTCCAGTCCCGGCCGGGCAGCAAGGTGGTCCTCACCGGCCAGTACAGCTGGTCGAACCAGGGCGGCGACACCGACCCCTCGCTCAGCGATCCCGCCCTGAACTGGACGCCGGCCACCAAGAACGTCAACAAGCGCGGCACCAACATCAAGGGCGCGAACGTCCAGTGGGGCGACGGGACGACCAGCAGGATCTTCATGCCGGGCACGGCGAAGACGGTGTACATCAACCTGCTGGCGGCGCGCTCCCGTTCCCTGCTGACCTTCGACTACAACGGGCCGGTGACCCTTGGCGCCCCCATCGGCGGTGGCCGCTTCCACGACACCCTGTCCGCGCCCGGCGCGGGTGACATCGTCATCAAGGGGACGAAGGGCAACGACGTCACCTTCGCGGCCGTCCAGTACTACGACGGCTCCACGACCGTCGAGAAGGGCGCCGTGCTCCGCCTCGGCAGCGGCAAGGCGGGGGGCGACGGCGGGCTCTACACCGGGGGCGGTCTCTACAAGGTCGTGAACAACGGCTCGCTGATCCTCGGCAACACGGCCAAGCCCCTGACCCTGCCCCGGATCAGCGGCAGCGGCTCCCTCACCCAGGCGGGCAGGGCGACGACGACACTGACCGGAAGCGCGGTGACGTACACGGGGACGACGACGGTCCGCAAGGGCACGCTCGCCCTGCGGGGCGGAGCAACTCTGGCCCGCAGCAGGGGGATCCGGCTCACCTCGACGGCCGCACGGCTGGACGCGGGCACGGCAGGCCTTCGCGTGGTCTCCTCGCTGTCCGGCAAGGGCGCGGTGAAGGGAGCGGTCACCAACGAGGGTGTGGTCGCGGGCGGACTCACCGTTTCCGGCGGCTACAAGCAGACCTCGAAGGGTGAACTGGTCCTGGGAAACGGCCCGTTGAAGGTGACGGGCCCGGTACGGCTGGCCGGTGAGCTCGACTTCTCGGCAGTCGGCACCGACCCCGGCCGCGGGATCACCGTGCTGGAGAACAAGGGCACGTCGAAGACCACGGGCGCCTTCAAGGGCCTGAAGGAGGGCACGCGGCTCAAGCTCGCCGACACGACGTACCGGATCACCTATCGGGGCGGCGACGGCAACGACGTCGCACTGACCGCGGTCACGGCGAGCGCCTCGCCGAGCGTCCGTGCCGATACCGCGTCGCAGGCTCCGGCAGCGGCACCTCGCACGACGGGAGCGGAGACGGAGGGGCTGGGCTGGTGGCCGTACATCCTGGCGCTGGGTCTGCTCGGCGGGCTGGTGGTCCCGCCGACCGTGCGCAGGCGCGGCAAGCGACGTGAGAGCGGACGGCACGCGGCGCACTGATCGGCGCCGGGGCTCTGCGGCGCCCTTCAGCAGGCCCACATGCCGGTCCCGGTGTTCGCGTACCGGACGGCTGCGGCTCAGTCCCGTCCCTTCGGCTAGCGTCGAGGCATGACCAGCGACACCCCGGAAGTCCCCGACGCCCTCGCCCGCCCCCTCGCCGACATCCTCGCGGCGGGCCCTGTCGTCCTCGACGGCGGGATGTCCAACCAGCTGGAGTCCGCCGGGCACGATCTGAGCGACGAGCTGTGGTCGGCGCGGCTGCTCGCGGAGCGGCCCGAGGCGATCACCGAGGCGCATCTCGCCTACTACGAGGCGGGCGCGGACGTGGCGATCACGTCCAGCTACCAGGCCACCTTCGAGGGGTTCGCCAAGCGCGGGATCGAGCGCGAGCGGGCGGCGGAACTGCTCGCCCTCAGCGTCGGGCTGGCGCGCGAGGCGACGCGGCAGGCGTGGGCGAAGGGGGTCCGGCGGCCGCTGTATGTGGCGGCCTCGGTCGGGCCGTACGGCGCGATGCTCGCGGACGGCTCGGAGTACCGGGGCCGGTACGGCCTGAGCGTGGCCGAGCTGGAGGCCTTCCACCGGCCCCGGCTCGAGGTGCTCGCGGCGGCCGGACCCGACGTCCTGGCCCTGGAGACGATCCCCGACAGCGATGAGGCGCAGGCGCTGCTGCGCGCGATCCGTGGTCTCGGTGTCCCGGCCTGGCTCTCCTACTCCGTCGCCGGCGACCGCACCCGGGCCGGTCAGCCCCTGGAGGAGGCGTTCGCCCTGGCCGCCGAGGTGGACGAGGTCATGGCGGTCGGCGTCAACTGCTGTGTCCCGGAGGACGTGGACCACGCGGTCGAGACGGCCGCGCGGGTCACCGGCAAGCCGGTCGTGGTGTACCCCAACAGCGGCGAGTCCTGGAATGCCGGCACGCGCGCGTGGGAGGGCAGCTCGTCGTTCGCGCCGGAGGAGGTGCGCGGCTGGCAGGCGGCCGGGGCACGGCTGGTCGGAGGGTGCTGCCGGGTGGGGCCGGGGGCGATCTCGGGGATCGCGGGGGCTCTGCGTTAGCTGGTGCGGTGCGCCTTTCGCCGTAGGGGTTCAGGAATCTTGCGGGTGCGGCCGCCGTTGTGGTTGCTCGCGCAGTTCCCCGCGCCCCTAGGGCGCTGCGCGCCCACCTCTTAACCCCGCCCCTCTGCCCCTGCTAGCCTCCGCTCGGGAACCGGTTTCCGTCCGTGTTGCCGCTGTTCCCAGGGGGCGAGGCAGGGATGACCAGGAAGAGTGAGGACGCGAGCCGGAGCACGATCCGGGATGTCGCCGCGCGGGCCGGGGTGTCCGCGTCGACCGTGTCGCGGGTGCTCGGCGGGGTGTATCCGGTGAGCGCGGCGACACGCACGCGCGTGATGCGGGCCGTGCGCGAGATGGACTACGTCGCCGACGCGCGCGCGAAGGCGATCGCGGGCGTCGGCACGCCCACGCTCGCGTTCGTGCTCGAGGACATCACCGGCCCGTCGTTCGCCCTGATGGCCCACGGCGTGGAACGCGAGGCGAACCGGCTGGGCCATCTGTGTCTGGTGTGCAGCACGGAGGGCGACGTCGAGCACGAACTGGAGTTCGTGGAGATGATGCGGGCCCAGCGCGCCGCCGCCGTGATCCTGGTGGGCGGCGCCGCCGACACCGTGGAGTACCGCGAACGCACCCGCCGTATGGCCGACTCGCTCTCCTCCGCCGGCTCCCGCCTGGTGTTGTGCGGACGGCCGCCGCTCGGCCCCGGGGCCCCGGTCACGGTCATCGAGTACGACAACGAGGGCGGCGCCTACGCGCTCGTCGCCCACGTCCTGTCCCAGGGCCACCGGCGGGTCCTGTTCCTCGGCGGCAAGGCGGACCACACCACCGCACAGGGCCGTGAGCGCGGCTATCTCGCCGCCCACCGCGGGCGCGGCCTCGACCCCGATCCCGCGCTGGTCCTGAACGGCGACTTCACCCGCGACTCCGGTCACCGCCTGATGCGCCGGGCCCTGAAGGAGGGCCTGGAGTTCACAGCCGTGGTCGCCGCGACGGACATGGTCGCGGCGGGCGCCCTGACCGCCCTGCACGAAGCCGGTCTCGACGTCCCCGGTGACGTCTCCCTGGCCGGCTACGACGACATCCCCTTCGCCCGGGACCTCCACCCGGCGCTCACCACCGTCCACGTCCCCTACGAGGAACTGGGCCGACTCGCCGTACGCACCGCGCTCGGCCGTACGGCGGAGGACCCGGCCGAGCACCTTCTGCTCGGCACCCATGTGGTGGTCCGGGACTCGGTCACGGCGACCGGCACCTGAGAGAGGGGGGCCCGCGCGCTCAGTGCCGCCGCGCCAGTCCGGTGCGTCGCAGCCGCCGTACGACCGACCGGAGCTCCGCGGTCCGCGCCGGCCAGCCCTCCGCCGGTTCCTTCACAGGGGCCGTCTCCGGCGTGGTCGTGTCCGCCGTCCACACCGCGAAATCGTGGTCCCGAGGGCCGGACTCCACGTACGGATCGCCCTTGCCGAAGATCTGGACGGGGTGGGTGGCGTCCCAGGGCCGCCAGCCGGGGTCGCCGTCGGCGGCGAAGCGCACCCACGCCCCGTGCATGGCGTCGGCGAGCTCGGTCGGGGCGCCCTCGCCGGCGAGCTTGGCGGACTCGGGAGCGGCGCCGGTGTCGAAGACGAAGCCCAGTTCGAGGGCGTGGCAGGCACCGAGGTCCGGGCGGTGGGAGGGCCAGGCGAACTCGTAGACGTACGACGACCCCGGGCGGGCCTCGGCGAGGCGGTGCAGGGGGATGCGCAGCAGGTGGTCGGTGACCATCTGGCCGACGATGTCGGCGGTACCGGCGTCGGGATGCAGCGCGCGGTAGCCGCGGACCACCTCGGAGCCGCAGTGGCAGCGGGCCATGGCACCGGCGAGGGCGACCGGGCCGAGCCGGTCGACGCGCTCCAGGAGGCCGCCGGGAACGAGCCAGAGGCGGTACTCGTCGCTGGTCCAGCCCAGCATCAGCTCGACCCCGCGCGCCGCCGAGCCCTCGACCAGCGCCTCCAGCGGATCACGCGGCACGAGGTCGTCGTCGACCACGATCCCGAAGGCGGGGCCGCCCAGGACCGGGCTGCTCAGGCGGCCCACCTCGGCCTGGGTGCGCAGCAGCAGCTCACGGTCGACCTCGGCGAAGGCCGCGGCGGTGGCGGGGACCTTCAGCCGGGTGGCCATCCGGCGCACCATCCGCCGTACCTTGTCGCGGTCGCTCGCCTCGGGCGGCCCGCTCTGCAGCACCGCGCGCCGGAACAGGCCCTGGGCCTGCGGGGCGGCCAGCAGGGCACCGATGCTGATCGCACCGGCCGACTGCCCCGCCACGGTGATACGGCCGGGGTCGCCGCCGAAGGCCGCGATCGACTCGTGCACCCAGCGCAGGGCGGCGAGCTGGTCGCGCAGGCCGGGGTTGGCGGGGGCGTCCGGGAAGAGGCCGTAGCCCTCCACACCGAGCCGGTAGTTGACCGAGACGAACACGACGCCGTCCCGGGCGAAGGCGAGCCCGTCGTACACGGGCACTGCGGAGGATCCCCTGGTCAGGGCCCCACCGTGCAGCCACACCAGAACCGGGAGCCGGGCCCCCGGGCCCGGCTCCGGCGTCCACACGTTGAGGTTGAGGCAGTCGTCGCCCGGCACGAACGGGTCGGACAGGTACTGCGCGAAGGCGTCGGAGTACGGCGGTTTCGGCGCCGTCGGCCCGAAGTCGGCCGCCTCGCGCACACCGTCCCAGGGCTCGGGCGGCACGGGGGGCCGGAAGCGGCGGGGGCCGAAGGGCGGGGCCGCGTAGGGGATGCCCCGAAAGACCGCGACCCCGTGCTCGCGCCGACCGCGTACGGCTCCGTACGGCGTGCTGACCACGGGGTCTGTCTGGACTGCTGTCATACGTCCACCAGCCTCCTCACCGCGCTACTGCACCGTGAACAACAGAGCACCACATTTCGGCTCGGTATTCCGGTGCAGAGCGCGGTGAGGCCGCTACTTGGCGTACATCAGGGTGCCGAAGCCCAGCTGGTCGAAGCCGCCGCTGGTGGTGCCGTAGTCGCCGCCACCCCCCTCGGGGGCGACGAGGTCGTAGTACATCTGCGAGATGTACTTGTCGTCGAGGCCCAGGCGCCGGTTGTAGTGGAAGTGGAGCATCGCCCAGACCGGGCGGATCTGGCCCCTGGAGGCGGAGGAGACCACGGTCTGGGACGAGGCGGCGCAGTTCTGCCCGGTGCCCCAGTTGTAGGTGGTGAAGGGGACGTCCTGGCCGAGGTTGTACTTCGCGACGTACTGGGCGCCCTTCATGAAGCGGCGGCTGTCGTACGAGTAGAGGTCGTCGCCCTGGTTCCAGGCCATCTCGCAGATGGCGCCCATCTGGCCCATGCCCATGACGGTGTGCCCCTGGTCGCGGCCGGACTCCTGCCACTGGCCCAGCGCGTAGCCGGCTGAGTCGGTGTACAGGTACGGCACCGCGTGGGCGATCGAGCCGTTGCCCGCGCCGGACTTGAAGTAGGTGACCGCCTGGTCGTACTTGGCGCTGTCCTGGTTGAGGATCCCGATGGCCAGGACCGAGGCCATGTTGCACAGGTCCCAGTTGGCCCAGTAGTTGGTGATGCAGGCGTCGTTGTGGTTGGTCAGGAAGCTGTTGTTGAGCGGGTAGAAGACCTTGGCGAGCATGTCCTGGGCGGCGGCGAGGTCGAAGCCGCTGTAGCCGCGCATCAGTTCGCAGGCGTTGGCGAACTGCCAGCCGTAGATGCCGGCCGCGAGGAACCGGTCCGCGTTGCCGGTGACCGAAGTGAGCGTCTTCGACCAGGCGTTGAGGATGTTCGCGGCGCAGACTGCGTTGGCCTCGGTGCCGCCGACCTGCCAGCGCAGCGCGTTCTGGTAGGCGGCCGCGATGTCGTTGAAGAGCAGGGAGTAGTTCTCGCCGGTGCCGCCGCGGATGATGGTCGCCGTGGCCCGGTTGGTCCAGGTGGACTGGGAGTGGGAGTTGGCGACCAGCTTGTTCCAGCCGGACAGCCAGGGGTCGGTGCCCGCGGCGACCCTGACCTTGGCCCGGTTGATGTCGCCGGCGCTGTGCAGCATGCCGGGGTGGGTCCAGGTCGAGGGCGCCGCGTCGGCCGTGGTGGCCATGCTCGTGGCGAGGGCGCCGCCACCCAGGGCGAGGGCGGCGCCGAGACCGCCCGCGGTCCTCAGCAGACCGCGGCGGCTCAACTCGGTGTGCGGGAGGTGCTGGTGGGGGGAAGTGCGGCTCATTCGGTGCATCTCCGTTCCGTGGGGGGAATCAGATGGGAGTGATGCTCACCTCGTCGAACTCGGAGGTGACGAGGGCCAGCGGACTGCGGGAGCAGGCCACCAGGCCGACGTGGAAGGGGGCGTCACCGAAGCCGGGGATCTCACCGGAGGCGAGGTCGGTCCAGGTGACGCCGTCGTCGCCGGAGAAGGATGCGGTGAAGACGGTCCCGGTGCGCTTCAACCGCAGCAGTGCGGGGAGTCGGACGGCGCCGCTGCCGGAGAAGGCGGAGGCGCCGGCGACGGTTTTGCGCAGCATCAGCTGCGCAGTGGTGCCGCCGGTGACGATCACTCCGGCCGCCTGGTCGAACGGTGACAGCGACTTCGCCATCAGCAGCCCGACGCGGTCGGCGGTGGCTCCGGTGCGGGAGACCAGCCGGGCGGTGACCTCGCAGTCACCGGTGACGGGCCGCCGTACGAACTGTCCTGTCATTCCCTGGTTGTTGACGGTCAGGTCCACACCCGCGCCGCGCACCACGAAGGTCCCGTCCTCGTGGGCGGTGCTGCCGGGGGTGAGGATCGCGGCCACGCCCAGCGTTCCGAAGGCGCGGTCGTCGAGGACCACGTCGCCGAGGTCGCCGTACGTCCAGGGGGCCGGCGGGGGTGTGCCGACGGTGAGGGTGAGGGTTCCGGTGCCGTCGCCCGCCGCGTTCCCTGCGGTGGTGGTGACGGTGAACTCGCCGGTCTCGCGCGGGGTTCCGTGGATCAGGCCGGTGCGCCTGTCGACGCGAAGACCGTCGGGGAGACCGGTGGCGGTGAACCGTACGGGCTCGTGGGAGGCCCGCAGAAGGTGCCGGAAGGAGACTCCCTTGTTCGTGAACGCCTTGGTCGCGGAGGTGAGTTCGGGCTGGGAGGGGGTCGGCATCACCGCGGAGGAGGGTGCCGAGAGCGGGCCGCGCCCGGCCGTGTTCGTCTTCGCAACGGCGTAGTGGTACGCCGTCCCCGGCTTGCCGGTGGCGTCCGCGTACTGGATGCGGGTGCCGGAGCCGACCGGGCCGACGCCGGTCGCGAGGGTGACGTACGGGCCGTCGGAGTCCGTGGCGCGCAGGACCTTGTAGCGGGCGGAGAGGTCCGGGTCCGTCCAGGCCAGCTCGACGGCGTCGGCGCCGGTCGTCGCCCGCAGGTCCCCTGCCGTGCGGGCGGGCTCGGGAACGGACCAGACCTCGCCTGCGGAGGTGGAGACCACGGTGACGTTGTCGAAGGCGCCGGTGCCGGTCTCGGCGTAGTCCGCGTCGACTCCGAGGCAGGAGGTGAGGAGGAGGCCCGCGTACGCGGTGCGACCCAACTCGACCTCGGTGGAGCCGACTTCGGTCCAGCGGATGCCGTCCGGGGAGATCGCCCCGGTGCAGCGGCGGCCCTTGCGGGTCACCCGCACCCAGTAGGGCGTGCGCAGCCGGTAGCCGTCGCCCGCGCCCTCGACGTACGGGGCCTCCAGCGGTGTCGCCGACTCGGGCAGGGCACCGAGGCTGGAGATCGGGAAGGAGGCGCTCGTGGTGATCGCCGTCTGCTGCGAGGGCGGGACCGGTGTGCTGCCGGTCGCGGAGACATCCGCTCCCCGGGCGGGCCGTACGGTCCACACTCCGCTCCAGGTGTGCAGCGGCAGTCCCTGGATCACCATGGCCGCGTGGGCCGCGTCCGTGTCGAGTGAGTCGCGGAGGCTGACGCCGATCTTGGAGTACTGCGAGCTCAGCGGCCACACGATCCGCGCGGTGACCGAGCCGTCGCCGCGCAGCGGCAGATGGACGAGCCGATGGGTGTCGGCGCTGCCGCTCGCCTCGAGCACGAACCGCTCACCGTCGAAGACGGCCGAACCGGGGATCCTGACATCCCCGATGTCCTGGGTCGACCAGGGCTCGGGGAGACCGGCGGTGGCGGAGACGGGGGCCGAATCACCGCTGTGGCCCTGGGAGTTGGTGGCGCTGACGGTGTAGTGGTACGTCCGTCCCGCGCGCACCCGGTCGTCGGTGTACGCCGGCTTGCCGATGCCGGTGGCGAGCTTCTCGTACGGCCCTTCGGGGCGTGTGGCGCGACGGACGGTGTAACCGGTGGCCCAGGTGGACGGCAGCCAGTTCACGGTGACGTGGGTGCGGTCGCCCGCCGCCGTGACCCCCGCGGGTGGGGCCGGCACGCTCTGCGCGGGTGCCGTGGTTCCCGCGTAGGCGAAGGTCCCCCAGCTCGGCAGGTCGTCGTTGCTGCCCTCGACGACCCGGGCGCCGCCGGTGCCGCGGAAGACGGCCGCCTCGGTGTACGGGGTGTCGAGGCCGCGGACACCGGCGTAGTGGGCGTAGGCCATCTCGTAGACCGGCGGGAGGGTGCCGCGGCCGGTCGCTGAGACGGTCGTCTTGATGTACTTGCCGGTGCGGTCGAGGTCGGGGGTGAAGGGGACGTCGCCCCCGAGGTTGTAGCGGGCCGCGTACTCGAAGTTGGCGAGGATCCGGTTGTTGTCGTAGCCCCACAGGTCGACGCCCTGGTTCCAGGCGACCTGGGCGATGTCCCCGGTCAGGCCGACGGCGAGCTGTTCGTGGCCCTGGTCGCGGCCGGCCTCCTGGCCCTGGCCCGCGTCGGTGACGATGCGGTGGGCGATGGAGCCGTTGCCGGCGCCGGCCGCGGCGAAGCGCAGGGCGTCCTCGAAGAGGGTCGGCTCCTCGCAGAACACGCCGATGGCCAGGATGGTCTGAAGGGCCGTCAGGTCCCAGTTGCCGTTGGCGTAGAGCATGTAGCCGGAGACGGCCGGATACCAGACGTCCAGGAAGGACCGCTCGCAGCGGGCGATGTCCGCGTCCGCCCAGCCGTCGTAGCCGGTGTGGCGCAGCAGTTCGGCCGCGTTGACGAACTTGAAGGCCTGGAGCCCGGCACCGAGCGGGCCGTCGGCGCCCGTGATCGTCGTGAGGGAGGCCGACCAGGCGTTGAGGAGGTCGCGTGCCTTGTCGGCGTTGGCGCGGTTGCCCGTGACCGCCCACATGAGGGCGTTCTGGTAGGCGGCGGCCGAGTCGGCGACGGCCTGGTTCTGGAAGTTGGTGGGGCCGCGGCCCCAGGAGGTGATCTGGCCGGTGTTCTGGATCGGGTACGTCGACTGGGAGCGCGCGTGGGCGGCGAACGCCAGGTAGCCGTCGTAGACGGGGGACTGCCTGGCGGCGACCGCGGCCTTCATGCGGGCGAGGTCGTCGGCGCCGTGCAGCAGGCCCGGGTGCGTGAAGGCACGGCTGCCGGACTTCTGGTCGGCGGCCCGGGCGGTGCCGGGCGCGAGCAGTCCGCTCGCGCCCGCCACCAGCAGCAGGGCGGCCGTGCCGCCGAGGAAGCCCCGGCGGCTCGGAGCGATGGTTCTCTGGGGCACGGTGCTCATGACGCGGCGGCCGCCTCGGCCTCGGCGGTGGTGATGAACTTGAGGTTCGTCACGTGCTCGTTGGAGAACCACTGGATCGTGTCCGTGGTGTAGTACCAGCTCGGCTTCTTCATCGAGTCGGCGACGACGAGCCCGTTGATGACCAGGTTCTCGAAGGTGACGTCCTTGATGGCGTGGTGGGCGTCGTAGCCGAGGAAGAGCGACGGCTTGGCGTTCGTGCCCGTGTAGCTGAGGTTCTTGACGTAGACGTTCTCGATGCCGCGGCCGACCGAGGTGTTGTACTTCGTGTTGTACATGACCTTCATGTAGATGACCTGGCCCCAGCGGAAGTCCTCGATCCGCACGTCCTCGATGCGGACGTTCTTGATCAGGTTGGAGTCGCCGGGGTTGAGGGCGATGCAGCCCTGGTAGTTCATCTGCGGTTCGCGGTGGTCGAGGATGTCGAGGTTCTTGAAGCGCAGGTTCTTCAGTGCCTCGGGGTTGTCGGTGTTGCCGTGGGTGCCGACGTTGATGGGGTGGGCTACGTCCGCCCAGAGCGTGGAGTTGCGGACGGTGACGTCGGTGGTGTCGCCGTAGTAGTCCCAGCGGTGGGTGTAGATGGCGATGCAGTCGTCGGAGTTGCGCATGAAGACGCCGTCGATGACGACGTTGCTGGAGCAGAAGACGTCGATGCCGTCGCCCCAGCCCTTGGAGCTGAAGGAGCCGAGACCCTTGATGGTGACGCCGGTGGCCTCGCCCAGCTGGACGGCGTAGCCGTTCGGGTTGAGCACGGTGACGGCGCCGATGGAGATGTTCCGCGAACTCTCCACGAGGGCCCCGCCGCCCGCGGTCCCGGCGAGCACGCCACGGCCGGCGATCCCGGCGTGCTCCACGTTCCGGAAGATCACGGTCGCCTTGAGGACGGCGCCGCCGTCGAGGTACACGGTCTTGCCGGACGGGACGAGCAGGGTGCCGTCGGCGGTGGTGTGGACGCCGGGGCCGTAGTAGAGGACGTCCGGGTCGTCCTGCGCGGGCTTCTTCTTCTCGATCGCGCGGGCGAACAGGTGGAGACAGTCGAAGATGTCGTCGTTGATCTGCACGACGAGGTTGCGCGGCTGGTCGAGCGTGAAGCGCAGGGTGTCACCGAGCACCTCGGGCGTGATGCCGTAGGAGTCCGGCCGCACCCGGACCTTGGTGGTGCCGCCCTTGAGGTAGGTGACCTCGACCTCGACGGAGCCCTGGAAGTCGAAGTACGCCAGCGAGGAGTTGTAGGTCTTGCTGGACCCGGTGGTGGGGTTGATCTCGCCCAGCTGGGGCCGCCAGATGTCGAGGGTCTGCCACTCGCCGTCGGGGGCGGTACGGACCCGCACCTTGAAGCTGGTGTTGGTCGGCATGGCGGACGGGCGGGGGTAGGTGACCAGCTCCGGCGTGACGGCGGCGGTGTCGTCGGCCCGGGCCGCCGCGGCCGTGAGGTTGGTGAGGCCGGCGGCGAGCACGGTGGCGCCGGCCGCCTGGAGAGCCGTACGGCGGGACAACGGCGTGTTCATTCGGAACTCCTTGTGAACAGGGGTACGGGGACGGCTACTTGAGGCCGGTCGTCGACATGCCGGCGACGAAACCGCGCTGGGCGACGAGGAAGATCAGCAGGATCGGCACGACGTACATCACCGAGGCCGCGGCCTGGAGGTTGGTGACGGGGGTGCCGGCCGAGGTGACGTAGGTGGACATGACGGCGACCGCGAGGGTGGTGCGGTCCGTGGACAGCAGGAGCTGCGGGGCGATGTAGTCGCCCCAGGTCCAGGTGAAGGCGATCACGAAGCTCGCGGAGAGGACCGGCCAGGACTGCGGGAGGAAGATCCGCCAGAAGATGGCCGAGTAGCCGCAGCCGTCGACGATCGCGGCCTCCTCCAGTTCCCGGGGCAGCCCCGCGAAGAACTGCCGGAAGAGGAAGACCAGATAGGGGGCGGAGGACAGGCCCCACAGCACCCACGGCCAGTACGTGTCGACCATGCCGAGCTTGGCGAAGATCAGGTAGGTCGGCAGCAGAGTGATCATCTGGGGCAGCATCATCGAGCCGAGCAGGATGCCGAACAGGGTCTTCTTGCCGGGGGCTTCGAGGCGGGCGAAGCCGAAGCCGACCCAGGCGGAGCTGAGCGTCACGAGGGTGGCGTAGATGAGCGCGATGATCAGGGAGTTGCGGGCATAGCCCAGGAAGTCGATGAGGTTGTAGGCGTCGGCGACGTTGTGCCACTGCACATGGTCGGGCAGCCAGTGCACCGGCGAGGCCGCCAGTTCGGCCGGGGTCTTGAGGCCGGAGATGACCAGCCAGCCGAAGGGGCCCAGGAACAGGCCGGTGATCGCGACGAGGACCGTGTACAGGACGAGGCGGTTGACGCTCAGGCGCGGGCCGCGCTTCGGGGTGAGGCTGGTGGCGGTCACTTCTTCGCCTCCGGGTCGACGTTGTAGAACACCACGCCGGACGTGGCCTTGAAGATCACTCCGGTCGCGACGAGGATCAGGACGAAGAGCACCCACAGCAGCGCGGAGGCGTAGCCGTAGCGGCCGAACGCGAAGTACTCCGCGAACACGTGCATCATGTAGAGGTAGTTGGACTGCGGGAGCGCGGTGATGCCGGCCGGGGTCGGGTCGGGGGCCAGCAGCAGCGGCATGATGGTCTGCACCGAGGCGATGACCCCGGTCACGGTCTGGAAGAGCAGCACCGGCGACAGCAGCGGCACCGTGATACTGCGGAAGCTCCGCCAGGCGCTCGCGCCGTCGATACGGGCCGCTTCGAGGAGCTCGCGGGGGATGTCCTGGAGCCCGGCCAGTGAGATGATCATGATGTTTCCGGCGGTCCAGAGCACCGTCATGATCAGTACGTAGCGGGCGTAGGGGTCGGCGAGCCAGCCGAGGGCGTCGATGCCGAAGAGGTTCAGCACCCCGTTCGCGGCACCGGAGTTCTGGTCGAAGAGCTGCTTGAACGCGATCCCCGCGCCCACCGGAGGCACCACCGCCGGCAGATAGAGCAGGGTGCGGAACAGCCCACGTGCCTTGAGCGGCCGGTTCACCAGTACGGCGAGCCCGAGTCCGGCGATGATCGACAGGGGCACCGAGGTGATCGCGAACAGGCCCGTGCGACCCAGCGACTTCCAGGTCTGCGAGTCGGAGAACAGCTCGCGGTAGTTGCCGAATCCGACGTAGTGCCAGCGGGGCGAGATGCCGTCGAAGGTGGTGAAGCTCAGCCACAGCGCGTACGCCATCGGCGCGATGGTCAGCAGCGCGAAGCCGATGATCCAGGGCGAGGCGAACATGTAGAACGCCCGGTGCCTGCGGGTGGCGATGGAGGTGCGCGGCCGGGAGGTGGACGGCCCCGCCGCCGGTGCGGAACCACGCCGGTCCGTGACCGAGGCAATCTGATCGACCGTCATCCCACCTGCTCCTTACCGCGCTTGAGCTGATCGTTCATGGCCGAGTTCAGGCGCCCCGCGAGGGTGTCGACGGAGGTGTCGCCGTTCATGGCGGCCGGGGCGATCTGGTTGAAGAGGGCGAGGAGCGAGTCCGCGGTGGCGTACGGCGTGAAGGCGATCACGGAGTAGTGCTTCAGCTCGGCCTCCTGCACCGTCAACACCCGCTTCTGGTAGCCCTCTTGAGCGGGCATCAGCGGGCGCAGCGATTTCAGGGTCGGGATGCCCCAGCCGCCGGAGGCGCGCGCCTTGGCCGGTGCCTCGCCGAAGAACCACTCGAAGACCCGCCAGGCGGCGTCCTTGTGGTGGGACTTGCTCGGGATCCAGAAGCCGGTGCCGGCCTGGCAGGGACTGATCCGTCGGCCGCCCTCGAAGTATGGCGCGGGAGCGAGCCGGGAGAGCGGCGCGAGCTTCTTGTCCGCGTTGATCAGGCCGCCGAGCCAGTAGCCCGAGTTCGACATGGCGAGCCGGTTCGCCTGGAAGGTGGGCCCGTCCCAGGTGTTGGGGTCGGGCTGGATGATGCTGGGCCCGACCTTGGTCCGGCAGTAGTCGATGTACCAGCCGAGTGCCTTGCGGGCTTCGGGGGTGGTGAAGTCGACCCGGGAGTAGTCGTCGGTGAAGAGGTTCCCGCCGGCGGCCACGGTGAGGCTCGCCAGCAGGCTGGGCGTGAGCACGCCGTTGTAGCTGCCGCCGAACACGGTGGTCTGGCCGTTCTTGCGGCGGGTGAGCCGTTTGGCCTTGTCCAGCCACTCCTCGTAGGTGACCGGGTCCAGCTCGGGCGGGTAGTCGACGTCCGCCTGGTCGAACAGCGCGGTGTTGTACCAGAACATCGAGTCCTGGGAGAAGTCCTTCGCCATGCCGTAGCGCGGGCCTTTGCCCTGGGTACGGCCGTCGTAGCGCCACAGGTCGTTGACCGGGTCCAGGTCGGCCGGCCTGAGGACGCTGCTCTTCGCGAAGTACGGGTCCAGGTCCTCCATCACGCCCCGGGCCGCGTAGTACGGGGCGTCCACAGCGCCGACACCGCGCACCAGGTCGGGCGGGTTGCCGTTGGTCATCATCGCGATCAGCTTGCTGGTGCTGTACAGCACCGTGTTGATCTTGACGCCGATGTCCTTCTGGGCCTGCTTGATCAGCTCCGGCGAGATGTCGTCGGCCTTGGCCATGACCGTGACGGTCTCGCCGGAGCCGCCGACCGCGCTCGACACCCGCATCGCACAGCCGCTCAGCGCCGCCGCCCCCGCCACGGCACCGCCGGCGGAAAGGGAGAGAAAACGGCGGCGGCTCACCGCGGCACCGGCATGTGGGCGCACGGCGCACCACCTCCTGATCTGTCCGTTCATGGGGCGCGGTGGCCGGTAGACAACCGGTTGCCGCGTGGGGCAGAGCTTCGGCCCTGGCTGGAAACGGCGTCAAGAGGCTTGACGAACTTTCGAAAAGACTGTGTAACCTCGCCGACATGGACCCGGTGAAGAAACCGGTTGTCATCCAGGCCACTTCAGCGATTGACCACCCCTGGAGGCCAGACCTACGGTAGATCTGCTGTAGAAGACGTTTTCAGAAACTGTTTCCACTCAGTGCCTCAGGAGTGACATGCCCAGCCCTCAGCCACCCAGGGCCGTGTTCGCGATGGATCCCGTGCACCTTCCCCTGCTCTTCCCGCCACCCCTGATGACCCGGCTGAGCGAGGCCGCCGGCCTCGACCCCGCGCTCGTCGTCCAGGACTTCACCGACCCCGTCGCGGCGGACGCCCTGGCCGGGGCCGAGGTGTTGATCACCGGCTGGGGATGCCCCCACCTCGACGCCGGCGTCCTCACCGCCGCGCCCCGGCTGCGGACCGTCCTGCACGCCGCGGGCTCCGTCCGCTCCCTCGTCGGCGACGCCGTGTGGGAACGCGGGATCACCGTCTCCAGCGCGGTCACCGGCAACGCGCTGCCGGTCGCGGAGTACACGCTCGCGATGATCCTGCTGTGCGGGAAGGAGACCTTCGAACACCGGGAACGGTTCCGGACCACGCATGCGTACCCGCCGCCCGCCGAGACCGCGGGCATGGGGAACGTGGGGCGGCGGGTGGGGGTCATCGGGGCGTCCAGAGTGGGGCGGCGGCTGCTGGAGCTGCTGCGGCCGTTCGACTTCACGGTCCTGCTGCACGACCCGTACGTGAGTCCCGCGGAGGCCGCCGCGCTGGGAGCCGAACTCCTCTCGCTGGACGACCTGTTGAGGCACAGCGACATCGTTTCGCTGCATGCACCCGACATTCCGGACACCTATCGGATGCTCGACAGAGCCCGGCTCGGGTTGATCCGGGACGGGGGTGTGCTCATCAACACCTCCCGGGGAGCGCTGGTCGATCCCGACGCGCTGACCGACGAGCTGGTCTCCGGGCGGCTGCGTGCGGTGCTCGACGTCACCGAGCCCGAGCCGCTGCCCGCGGGGTCGCCGCTGTACCGGCTGCCCAACGTGTTTCTCACCCCGCACATCGCCGGGTCGCTCGGCAACGAGCTGGAGCGGCTCGGGCGGATCGTGGTGGAGGAGCTGGAACGGGTGGTGGCGGGGGTGGGGTTGGAGCATGAGGTGCGGTATGCGGATATGGCTCGGGTGGCTTGAGGGTGGGCCCGGGGCGCTGCAGGCACGCCGGCCTTGTGACCTGCTCCCGGGTCACTCCAGTCACCCCGGCTGTAGCACCTGCCCCCGGGTCACTGCATACGGCTCGGGCGGCTTGAGATGGCCCCGGGTCACTGCGTTCGCCCCGGCTTTATCACCTGCCCCCGGCTCACTGCATACGGCTCGGGCAGCTTGAGATGGCCCCGGTCACTTCAGTCACCCCGGCTTTATCACCTGCCCCCGGGTCACCGCACTTGCCCGCACCACCTTGGTTCGGTCGCCTCCGGGGGCGCCTCAGTCGGTGTCGAGCGACCGATCGTGCTCGGCGCTGCGCGCCTCCGCGCGTTCGGCCTCTCGACACCGACGCGCCCCCTCCGGCTCCCTCACGGCCGGTGTCCGGGGTGCAGTGCATGTTGGTGGGCACTCACCGATCGCTGGTGACCAACGCCGTCGGAATCGTGCTGGAGTAACAATGGGATACGGTTTCCGGACCCTGGGTCCGGGCCACTACCGTTAAGGAGCCGCAAGGGTGAGTCAGCGCAAGGCGTCCGGGGACGTCGGACGGGCCACCATCCGGGACGTGGCCGAGCGGGCCGGGGTGTCCGTGGCCAGTGTGTCGCGTGTGCTGTCCGGGAACTATCCGGTCTCCGAGGACCTGCGCCGCAAGGTGATGAAGGTCGTGCGCGACCTGGACTACGTCACCAACGCGCACGCCCGGTCACTCGCCGGGGGCGGCACACCCACCGTCGCGATCCTCATCAACAACATCACCGGTGCCGCGTTCGCCCATGTGGCCAAGGGGGTTGAAGGCGCCGCGACACTGCGCGGCTGGCTCTCCCTCGTGGGGACCACCGGGGACGATCCCGAGCGCGAGCTCGCCCTCGTCAACCTCATGCGCCAGCAGGGGGTCGCGGCCGTGGTGCTGCTCGGCGGCGCCTACGACTACGACGAGTACCAGCTGCGTATGGCCCGCTTCGCCCGTTCCCTGGACGCTGCCGGGTCGCATCTCGTGCTCGTGGGACGGCCCCCGCTGGAAGGTGCCGTGCCGGCCACGACCGTCGACTACGACAACGAGGGTGGCGCCTACGCCATGGCCAGCCATCTGCTGTCGGCCGGGCACCGGAAGGTGCTCGTACTACCGGGGCATGCCGAACTCACCACTGCCCAGGGGCGGTTGAACGGGGCCCGGCGCGCCTTCGAGGCGTACGGCGTGCCGTTCGAGGCCACCATGGTGCGGCACGGGCCCTACGACTACGAGCACGGGTACGCGGCCGTCGAGGAATGTCTGCGCGACGGACTCGACTTCACCGCCGTCCTCGCCGGGACCGACGTCGTCGCCGCCGGAGCCATGCAGGCCTTGCGCGCGGCCGGGCTGCGGGTGCCCGAGGACGTGTCGATCGTCGGGTACGACGACATCCCGCTCGCCTCCCAGCTCACCCCGCAGCTCACCACCGTCCACGTGCCCTACGAGGAGATGGGACGGGTCGCCCTGCGGGCCGTCGCCGATCGGCGTGAGGGGGGCGGGGCGCGACGCAAGGGGGCCGACGGGGACCATCTGGTGCTGGGCACCCATGTCGTCGTACGGCACTCCGTACGACCGCCCGCACAACCCCGCTAGCAACAGAAGAAAGAGATCGTTTCGTAAACGGTTTCCACAGATCATCAGGGTCCGGCCGGGCCGCCTCGGTGGCCCGCCGGGTCTTGCGTTCGTCGCGCCCATAGGCCTCTGAGCTGGCCCTACGTCAGGTGTCGTGCGGTCGCGTGCCCCGCACGCGGGCCTAACCCCACGGACAAACCGGCGTAACAAATTGCCGTCTACCTCTTGCTAACCACGGGACCGTCGGCCTACCGTCCCAGCAACCGGTTACTACAGCTTCTGCTGGGCCGACCCCCCGCAACCGCGAGCCGATGAAACTTCCGGCCGCCGTTTCCGGCCGACACCGAGCCGCCGATCCCCCTCTCTCCTCTCCGAGACGCCCTACTTTCCGAAGGAACACGGTCAGATGAACTTCAGCAGCCCCCGGAGAAGGTTCGCCCGCGTCGCCGTTGCGGGACTCGCGTTGTCAGGTCTGCTCACCGCGTGCGGCGGGTCGGACGATTCCGGCGACTCGCAGTCGTCGGGGCCCGTCACCCTCCCCTTCTGGGGTTGGGCCAACGGCCAGGACGCCGTCGTCAAAGCGTTCAACGCCTCGCACAAGAACATCCAGCTGAAGTACACGAAGGTCACCGACCAGCTGACCATGCAGAAGCAGCTGACCAACGCGGTCAAGGCGGGCAACGCGCCCTGTCTGGTCCAGAACACCGCCGAATACGTCACCAGTTGGGTGGCGCAGGGCGCGCTCGCCGACATCAGCCAGTACGTCGAGGGCGAGAAGGGCAAGTTCAACACCGGGTCGTGGGCGAGCGCGCAGGTGCAGGGCAAGTCGTACGGCGTGCCGACCAGTTCGTCGCCGAACTTCACCATCTACCGCACCGACATCTTCAAGAAGTACGGCATCAAGGCACCGACGACCTGGGACGAGTTCATCGCCGCGGGCAAGGAGCTGAAGAAGCACGGCATCAAGATCACCAACTACGCCGGTGAGGACCCCAGCACGCTCGAGGTGCTGGCCATGCAGGCCGGGGCGCACTGGTACTCCATCGACGGCAACTCCTGGAAGGTGGACTTCCAGGACGCGGGCACGCTGAAGGCCGCCAAGGTGATCCAGGAGATCATCGACAACGACCTCAACTCCAAGCTGTCGTTCGCCGACTACGCCGCCGTACAGCGCAACTACGACAACGGCGGGACCGCCACCCGGCAGATCTCGACGTGGCAGATGGCCGGCATGGTGCAGAACTTCACCAAGTCCTTCGGCGACTGGGGGCTGTCGCCCTGGCCGACGTTCACCGGTGAGGCCGCCAAGACCCCGGCGGGCACCAACCTGACCGGCAGTGTGACGCTGGTGACCAAGGGGTGCAAGAACCAGGAGCAGGCCGCCGAGGCCGCGCTGTGGATGTCCACGAACACCGCCGCGGTCAAGACGATGGCGAACCCGGAGACGGGCAACGGCGTGATGCCGGCGCTGGCCGACAGTGACTCGTACGTGCCCGAGGCGGTCTCGGAGAAACTGCTCGGCTCCAACTACCAGGCGGGTCAGCAGGTCGTGAAGGACAGCCTGAAGACCGTCACCACCGACTGGACCTTCGGGCCGAACTGGACCGCGATGTTCACCGAGATGCAGGCCGGCTGGGCCAAGGTGGTCAGCAAGGAGCAGACGGTGACCCAGCTCCTCGCCCACATGCAGGAGTGGACGGTCAATGACCTGAAGTCCCGCGGCATCAGCGTCAAGGGCTAGAGGCTGAGGGCTACTGCTGATGATTCGCTCTCTGCGCTGGAAGGGTGCCGCCTTCACGGTGCCCTTCCAGCTCGGCTTCGTCTTCCTGTACCTGCTGCCGATCGGGTACGCCGTCTACCAGTCGCTGTACCGGTCGCAGTCCTCCGGGCTGGGGCTCGGTGGCACGACCGACGAGTTCTCCGGTCTGGACAACTACCAACAGGGGCTGACCGACTCGGCGTTCATGGGCTCCGTGCTGCGGGTGGTGCTGTTCGCCTGCGTGCAGATCCCGATCATGCTGCTGGTCAGTCTCGTCCTCGCCCTGTTCCTGGACGCGCTCAGCTCCCGGATGGCCGGTCGGTTCCGGATTCTGCTGCTGGTGCCGTACATGATCCCCGGTGTGGTCGCCGCGATCGTGTGGCTGAACCTCTACAGCCCGGACGTGGGCCCGCTGACCCCACTCGGCGAGGTCTTCGGGTTCTCCTGGAACTTCTTCGCGCCCTCGATGGTGTGGCCGTCCATCGGCAACCTGCTGACCTGGCACGGCATCGGCTACAACATGGTCATCATCTACTCGGCGCTCCAGGGCGTGCCCCGCGACCTGTTCGAGGCGGCGCGGCTCGACGGGGCCTCCGAGCTGCGGATCGCCCGCAGCATCAAGATCCCGTTCGTGCGGGGGGCGTTGGTGCTGACGGGGATGCTCTCCATCATCCAGATGCTCCAGATCTTCAACGAGCCCGCGCTCTTCCGGAACGTCACCCCGCAGACGGTCAGCGACTCCTTCACCCCGATCATGATCATCTACAACCAGGCGTTCAACGCCGGCAACTACCACTACGCGGCGGCCCTTTCGGTGCTGCTCGCCCTGATCCTCGGCGTCGCCTCCTTCCTGTTCTACCGGTTCACCTCGAAGGAGACCGACTGATGACCCTCATCGAGGAACCCACGAAGACCCGGCCCGTCCGTCGGCTCACCGAGCCCGATCCTGCGGCCCGTTCGCGGGGCGGGCAGCGGTTTCTGCTCGTCGGGCTGTCCCTGGCGAGCGTGTACAGCCTCTTTCCGGTGTGGTGGCTGATCGTCGCCTCCACCAAGGACCGCACCGGGCTCTACCAGTCCAACGGACTGTGGTTCTCCGGCTGGCATCTGTGGGACAACCTGCATCAGCTGTTCACCTACGAGCACGGCATCTTCCTGCGCTGGACGGCGAATTCCTTCCTCTACGCCGGTGTCGGCTCGCTGGGTGGCACGTTGCTGGCGCTGGCAACCGGTTACGGTCTCGCGCGCTTCGACTTCCCGGGCCGCAACCTCGTCTTCGCGTGCGTGGTCGGTTCCTTCCTGATCCCGATCGCGCTGCTCACCCTGCCGCTGTACCTGCTGTTCTCGGAGATCGGCCTGGTGGACACGCCCTGGGCGATGCTGATCCCCTGTCTGATCAACCCGTTCAGCGTGTACCTCGCCAAGGTGTACACCGAGGCCACGATCCCCTTCGAGCTCCTGGAGGCGGCTCGTATCGACGGTGCCGGAGAGCTCAGGATCTTCTTCAGCATCGTGCTGCGGATGATGACCACGGGTGGCGCGACGGTGTTCCTGCTGGCCTTCGTGAACACCTGGAACGCCTTCTTCCTGCCACTGACCGTGCTGCGCGGCGAGAACAACTGGACGCTCAACATCGGTCTCTACAACTGGTCCGGCAAACGCCTGGAGTCCGGCGTCGACCTCACCAGCCTGGTCCTCACGGGCGCCCTGCTGTCCATCGTCCCGATGGCGATCATGATGGTCGCGATGCGCCGTTACTGGCGTTCCGGAGTCACCCTCGGAGCCCTCAAGTGACCCTGCTGCACAACCCGGTGATCCGGGGCTTCGCCCCCGACCCGTCGATGGTCCGCGTCGGCGACTGGTACTACGTGGCGACCAGCTCCTTCGAGTGGTTCCCGACGATCCCGCTGCACCGCTCGCGCGACCTCGCGCACTGGGAGTACGCGGGCCATGTCGAGGGCGCCGTCCCGGGCGGCTCCCTTGCGGGCGTGCCCGATTCGGGCGGCATCTGGGCACCCTCGCTGAGCTGGGACGGCGAGCGGTTCTGGGTGGTCTACTCGATCGTCCGCTCGGTCGGAACGCCGTACTTCGACACGGACACGTATGTCTCTACGGCGGCTTTCTCCACGGCCACGGAGGCGACCGGCGAGTGGACGGCACCGCGGCGGATCGCGAGCCATGGCTTCGACCCCGCGCTCTTCCATGACGGGGGGCGGCTTTGGCTGCTCAACCTCCAGAACGACCACCGCCCCGGCGGCCGGCGCTTCGCGGGGATCGTGCTGACGGAGCTGGACCGGGAGACGCTGGCGCCCGTCGGTGACACGCACCTGCTGCTCCAGCACGAACGGCTCGTCGAGGGACCGAAGTTGGTCCACAAGGACGGCTGGTACCACCTCGTCCTCGCCGAGGGCGGCACCGGTTTCGAGCACGGGGTACTGGTGGCCCGCAGCCGGGAGCTCACCGGCCCGTACAAGCTGGACTCCCGGCCGCTGCTGACGTCCCGGGACGACCCTTCGCTGCCCCTGCAGAAGGCCGGCCACGGCGAACTGGTCCAACTCCCCGACGGCAGCTGGGTATTGAGCCACCTCACGGCCCGCCCCCTGAACACACCGAACGGCCCGCGCTGCCCACTCGGCCGTGAGACGGCGATCCAGGCGGTGACGTGGGATGCGGAGGGCTGGCCGAGGCTGCGGCACGGGGGTCCGCATCCTGCGATCGAGGTCGACGTATCGACCCACCCGCAACGGGAGGACGAGACCGCCGCACCGGCGCACCCCCGGCCAGAGTCCCAGCCCGCCGCACCGCCCCACCCCGGGCCGCAGGCCCGGACCGGCACACCGACCCACCCCGGGCCGCAGGCCCAGACCGGCACACCGACCCACCCCGGGCCACAGGCCCAGACCGGCACACCCGCGCATCCCGGGCCGCAGGCCCAGACCGGCACACCGACCCACCCCGGGCCACAGGCCCAGACCGGCACACCGACACGCCCAAGGCCACAGACCCAGCCCGGCGCCCCAGCACGCCCCGGGGCCCCCGCCCACCCCAACACCCCGGCAGAACCAGAACCGCACCCGGCGATCCAGCCCGCCATACCACCGCACCCCCAATCGTCGGAGCAACCCGCGCCCTCGGCCGGTCGGTTGGGCTGGCCCTGGAGTACTCTCCGGGCCGCGCCCGATCCCTCCTGGGCGAACACCGCCGCCCGGCCTGGCTGGATTCGGTTGCGTGGGCGGCACGGGCCCGAGTCGTGGTGGGCGCACAGTCTGCTGGCGCAGCGGATCACCGAGCACCGGGCGGAGGCCCAGGTCACCGTGGAGGCCCGGCCGACCACGTTCACCCAGGCCGCCGGTCTGGTGCTCTGGTACAACACCGAGTCCTATCTGGCCCTCGACCTGACCTGGGCGGAGCCCGAGGGCGAGGAGCAGCGGGGCCAGCAGTGGCGGGGCGGCGGCGGACGGACCGTGCTCAGCCTGGTCGAGCGGGACGAGGGCAGCACCCGGCAGGTGGCCGTGGTCGACGTCCACATGGAAAGCGCCTTCACGATCGGCGTCACCGTGGAGGACGGGGTGGCTCGTTTCTGGTCCCTGGGCGCGCACGGCGTACGGGCCCCCGTCGGCCCGGAACTGGACTTCACCCGCCTCTCCGACGACCACGGATCCAAGCTCCGGTTCACAGGCGCGATGGCTGGAATCCACGCAGTGGACCTGGTCGGCGCGGCCTTTACGGCCGACTTCACCGGGTTCCGCCTGAGCTGCGGGTAGTGTTTCGACGTTTCGAAAGTAAGGGGACATCAAGACCCGCGAAGCCCGACCTCTTCCCGACTTCACCGGGCGAACCTAGGGTAGGAAGCGCTTACTGTTTCCGCGCTGGTCGAAAACTTTCATGGCCCTCGGGCGGGCCGGAGAGGTGGTTCCCGATGGTCCGCACGGGGAGTGCGAGCGTGGCAGCCGGTCCCACGCTGGCGGTCGTGGCCCGGGAGGCGGGCGTGTCGGTACCGACCGCCTCCAAGGTGGTCAACGGACGGGAGGACGTGGCCCCCGAGACCCGCCGCCGGGTCACCGAGGCACTGGACCGGCTCGGCTACGTCCGCAGACCGAGGTTCGACGCGGCGAAGTCGTCGGGGCTGGTCGACCTGGTCGTGCACTCGCTGGAGACGTCCTGGTCGGGGGCGGTGCTGCACGGGGTGGAGGCGGCCGCCCACGACGCGGGGCTCGAGGTGGTCGTCTCGGCCGGGCCGAACCGTACCCGGGGCGGGCGCCCGGAGCGCGGCTGGCTGGACAAGCTCACCGCGCGCGGCTCCTCCGGGGTGCTGTTCAACCTGGCCGAGCTGACGTCGTCGCAGTACAGCTGGCTGGACCAGCACCGCATCCCGTACGTCCTGATCGACCCGGTCCTGGAGCCGCCGCCGGGCGTCGTCTCGGTGGGCGCGGCGAACTGGCAGGGCGGGGTGACGGCGACCGAGCACCTGCTGGCGCTGGGGCACGAACGCATCGCGGTCGTCGCAGGCCACCAGCGCAAGATGTGCAGCAGCGCGCGCGTGGCGGGCTACCGTTCCGCGCTCGCGGCGGCGGGGATACGGCAGCGGCCCGAGTACATCCGCCACGCCGGCTTCGACGAGAGCGCGGCCCACCGCCGCACGCTGGAACTCCTGGACCTGCCCGAACCGCCCACCGCGGTCTTCGTCTGCTCCGACCGCATGGCCCTCGGCGTGTACGAGGCCCTGGCCGAACGGGGCCTGCGCGTCCCGGACGACATCAGCGTCGTGGGCTTCGACGACCTGCCCGAGGCCCGCTGGACCACCCCGGCCCTCACCACGGTCCGTCAGCCCCTGTCGGAGATGGCGGCGACGGCCCTGCGCCTGCTGGTCCGCATGATGGAGGGCGACCGCCCGGAGAGCACCCGGACCGAGCTGTCGACGCGATTGGTGGAGCGGGCGAGCACGGCCCCGCCGACCGGCTGAATCGCGTCGACCCGCCCCGTGCCCCGGCGTACGCCTCCCCCGGTCGGCCCGGACCCCCTCGTACCGGCTGCATGTGCCACTGACCACCGGTTTCGTTCACCTTCGGTCATCCGTGGGCGGCGGGAACTGACCGGGGCGGACGGGCGTCGAACGTTGCGGCGGGGAGGGGGCCGCCGCCCCGACGAGGGCGGCGGCGAGCAGTTGGGGGACGACCATGACGCGCTGGCGGCCGCTGCCGGACTCACTTCCGAGGGAGGCACGGCATCTCGTCGAGCAGCTGCGCCGGCTCAAGGACCGTACGGATCTGAGCCTCGCCGAGCTGGCCCGGCGCACGGCGTACAGCAAGTCGTCCTGGCAGCGGTATCTCAGCGGGGCCAAGCAGCCGCCGCGCGGGGCGGTGGAGGCGCTGTGCCGGGTGGCGGGCGCGGATCAGGCGCGGCTGCTGGCGCTGTGGGACCTGGCCGCCCCGGTCTGGCCGTACGGCACGGTGGTGGCCGCCGTGGCGCCGGAGGTGGTGCCCGAGGGGGCGGTGCCGGCGGGTCCCGGCCTCGAGTACCGGCGATGGCGTACGGCGGCGCTGGCCGCGTTCGCCGTCATCGTGCTGCTGGTGGCGGGGGTGCTGTGGGCGTGGCCGTCGAGGGGCGGGTGACCGTACGGCCGCCCGCTCCCCCGTCGGCGGCGGTCAGCCGACCTGGTCGTAGTACGCGATCCGCCAGGGGCCGGTGCCCTTGAGCTTCACCCGGTACTTGCCGCTGACCCGCTTGAAGTCGACGTCCCGCTTGTCGCCGTCGTAGCGGACCCCGCCGCCCGAGACCGGGCCGTGGAGCCACTGCTGGGCGAACTCCCAGGTCTGGTCGGTGACCACGCCGTCGTTGTCGGTGAGGCCGTAGCGCTCCTGCCACCACTGCGTGGCCGACTCGGTCTCCGGGCCGAAGGAGCCGTCGATCTGGCTCTTGGAGTAGTTGTGCCAGTCCCCGTCCTCGTCCTGCCACTTGGCGCCGTCCGCGTACAGGACGGACTGCCACAGGGCCGTGGCGTTGCTGTCGGCGTAGTCGTCGACGCCCAGGTTCTCCTCGTCCTGCCAGTCGTCGCTGACCACACCGTTGCCGTCGATGCCGTGGTACGAGGCCGCACTGGCCGTCGGCGCCACGGCGAGGCCGAAGCTGCCGGCGCCCAGCAACGCTGCCGTCGCCATCGCGACGGCCCGCTTGCGCATGCTCATGGAAGTCTCCCTTTCCGAACCGCCGTGGTTCCCCCCGTGGTTCCCCCTGGGGCGGCTCGATTCGCTTGGCACGGCACAGCCTCACAGCCTGAGGTGCGCACGGCGAGACCTGCCGAAGTCCCGGGACCGGCGGGGGACGGTCCGTCCCGCGTACGGCGGTGTGGTCCGGAAGCGCGGGCCGTACGGGGACCTGCTGGGACGGACCGGGACGCGCCACGGCCGGGACTGGGCGGTGTGTCGCCGTACAGGTGTTCCATCGGGCGGGTCGCGGTGCGTAGCCTCGGCGCGGTGAACGCGATTCCCGCACGGCTGGATCATCTCGTCCTCGCGACCCCGGACCTGGCGGCGACGGTCGCCGACTTCACCCGGCGCACCGGCGTGACCCCCGCGCCCGGTGGTGTGCACGTCGGTCTCGGTACCCGCAACCACCTCGTGTCGCTGGGCGGCACCGCCTATCTGGAGATCATCGGCCCGGATCCGGAGCAGCCGGAGCCGATGGGGCCGCGCCCCTTCGACGTCGATACGCTCGCCACCGCCCGCACGGTGACCTGGGCGATCGGCCCGTCCGACCTGGACGCGGCGGTCGCGACCGCCCGGGCCCGCGGTTACGACCCCGGCGAGATCCGGCCGATGAGCCGCCGCAGACCCGACGGGACCCTGCTGGAATGGCGCCTCACGGACGGCGACACCCAGCATCCCTCCGGCCTGGTCCCCTTCCTCATCGACTGGGGCACCTCCCCCCACCCGACGGCCTCGGGCCTTCCCGCCACTCCCCTGCTCTCCCTGACCGCGACCGCCCCGGCCCCGGACGAGATCCAGCCCCTCCTCGCCGCCCTCGACGCCGAGCTCCCCGTCTCCGAGGGCCCGGTCGGTCTCGCCTTCACGCTCGACACTCCGCGGGGGCAGGTGCTCTTCGGCTGACGTGTCCGATTCCTTCAAGACCAGGCGTCCGTGCGCTGCCTACGGTGGCGGCATGACTCCACGATTCGATGCCATCGGTCTGGTGGCCTCCGACATGGCCGCCTCCGTCGCCTTCTACCGTCGGCTCGGGTTCCCGTTCCCCGAAGGGTCGCAGACGCAGCCGCATGCGGAGGCCGAACTGCCGGGCGGTGTGCGGCTGATGCTCGACACCGAGGAGACGGTCCGCTCCTTCCACCCCGGATGGCGGGCACCGGCCGGCGGCAGCCGGACCGGGCTCGCGCTGCGGTGCGACAGCCCGGCCGAGGTCGACGCGGTGTACGAGGAGCTGGTGGGCGAGGGGTTCCACGGTGAGCTCAAGCCGTGGAACGCCGAGTGGGGGCAGCGGTACGCCTCGCTGCACGACCCCGACGGCAACGGCGTCGACCTGTACGCCCCGCTAGCCGGCGGCGAGTAGCCGCCCGAGCGGCACGCCCGCCAGCTCCTTCACGTCCCGCGCGAGATGGGCCTGATCCGCGAACCCGCTTCGCACCGCCGTCTCCGCGAACGGCACCCCGGCCCCGGCCAGCACGAGAGCCCGCCGCAGCCGCAGAATCCGGGCCAGCGTCTTCGGCCCGTACCCGAACGCCTCGAGCGACCATCGATGCAACTGCCGTGCCCCCAGACCGAGTTCATCGGCCGTCACGGCGACGGGGCGGCCCGCGTCGAGGGCGGTCACGAGGGCGTGCAGGACGGGGTCGGGAGGGGCGGCACGCTCCAGGGCGATCTCTTCGAGTGCCGTGGCGGGGTCGGGGGCCTTCTTCATACGGCTCCGCAGCCGCCGTACCTCTGAAGCAGGCCAGAGATCGGCCAACTCGACGCGACGGTCACGCAGTTCATGGGCGGGCACACCCAGGAAGGCGGGCGCGGTCCCCGGGTAGAAGCGCACGCCTGCCCAGTTGCTCGGGGCGCCGCCGGTGACGTACGCCTGTGTGTCCGGCCCGGCGACGAGCAGCCGTCCTTCGTTCCAGAGCAGATCCATGCATCCGTCGGGCAGCACACGTCCGGCCCCGTCACCGGTCCAGATGACGGCACCGGCAAGCCGGGACGTCCGTTCCGTGTACATATCCCCAGGCTACGATCAGCCCCCGCCGGCCCGCACCCGAAACTCCTGCGGACTGACCCCGTACCCCCTCTTGAACGCACTGGACAGCGCGAACGCGCTTCCGTACCCCACCTGTCGGGCGATCGCCTCGAGCGTCGAAGGACTCCCCCGCAGCAGATCCGCCGCCAACGCCAGCCGCCATCCGGTCAGATACGTCATCACCGGCTCGCCCACCAGCTCGGTGAAGCGCCGAGCGAGCGCGGCCCGCGAGACGCCGGCCTTGGCCGCCAGGGACGCCACCGTCCACGGATGCGCGGGATCGTCCTGCACCAGCCGCAGCACCCGCCCCACGACAGGATCCGCCAGCGCCGCGTACCAGGCGGGAGCCTCCGCCTCGGGCCGGGAGAACCAGGCCCGGAGCGCCGCGATGACCAGCAGGTCCAGCATCCGGTCCAGGACGACCTCCTGCCCCGGCTCGTCGCGCACGATCTCCTCCATGAGGAGCGGGGTCAGCGGGCACTCCCACACGTCGGTGGTGAGCGACAGCAGCGGCGGCAGCGCGTCCAGGAGCCGGTTGCTGATCTCGCCCTCCATCAGATACGTCCCGATGAGGACCACCGTCTCCCCGTCGAGCCGGTCGCCCCAGGTGCGCACCCCGAGGTCCATGGAGCCGTTCAGGGCCCGCCCGTCGGGGTAGCTGCACTCCGCGCCGGGCAGGATCAGTGCCTGCGGGGCCGTACCGGGGTCGTCGGCGCAGGTGTAGGGGTCGGGGCCGCGGGCGATGGCGAGGTCGCCGGGGCGCAGCCGGATCCGCTCGCCCGAGTCGGGCACGATCCAGGCGTCGCCACGGACCATCAGCATGACCGTCAACGGCGCCCGGTCCTCCACCCGCACCGCCCACGGCGGGTCGAAACACGCACGGATCATGAAGGCGCCACGCGCCCGCGGTCCTTCCAGCAGGCCTGCCAGAGCGTCCATACGGCCAGCGTAGACGCGCGCGCATGGGAATGAGCCGTTCAGCGATGGTCCCTTGCGGCGGACGGCAGTTGACTCGACGGCATGACACAGAACGCGCGGAACATGACGGTGGTGGTGACCGGTGCCTCCGGTCGTACGGGCAGCCGGGTGGCGCAGTCCGCGGAGGCGGCGGGGCTGACGGTCCGGGCGGCCTCGCGGGCCCAGGGCTTCGACTGGCAGGACCGGTCGACGTGGGCGCAGGTGTTGCGGGGCGCGGACGCGGCGTACCTGGTGTACCCCTCGGACATCGGCGCCCCGGGGGCCGCAGAGGCGATCGGGGCGGTCGCGCGGGAGGCGGTGGGGGTCGGCGTACGGCGGCTGGTGCTGCTGTCGTCGCGGGGGCAGGACCGGGCGCGGGACGCGGAGGAGGCGCTGCACGCGTCGGGGGCCGACTGGACGGTCGTACGGGCCGCGTGGTTCGCGCAGAACTTCAGCGAGGGGCCGTTGGTGGAAGGGCTTCGGCTGAGCGGGGAGTTGGTGTTTCCGGCGGGTGAGGTGCGGGAGCCGTTCGTGGACGTGCGGGACATCGGGGACGTGGTGGCGGCCGTGCTGGTGTCGGGAGACCGCTATGCCGGAGAGACGGTCGCCGTCTCGGGATCTCGGCTGCTGACCTTCGGCGAGGCGGTCGCGGAGATCGCGAAGGCGACGGGGCGGGAACTGACGTACCGGGCGGTGTCGCCTCAGCAGTACGGGGAGGACCTGGTCGGGTTCGGGGTGCCGGTCAAGGAGGCGGAGGCGCTGGTGGAGGCGTTCGCGCAGCTGCTGGACGGGCGCAACGCGTATCTGTCGGAGGGGGTGCGGGAGGTTCTCGGCCGGGAGGCACGGGACTTCGCCGACTTCGCTGGGGAGGCGGCGGCCGCGGGTACGTGGAAGGTCTGACCCCGGCCCCGGTCAGTGGACGCACCCCCTTCAGGAGTCCTCCGGCTTCTGCGGGGGGTGCGTCGTCTTCGCGTGCGTCCGCAGCCGCGACGTCACATCCTCCGGCGGCAGGAAGCGCGACCACCTCTCCGGGAACTCCGAGGGCATGTCGGGGTCCTCGGGGTCGGTTTCGGTGTCGTGGAGTGCGGCCGTCCGGGCGACGTACTGCGCGACCTGCGCCTCCCGCACCCGCTCGTTCGCCGCGCGCGCCGCGGCCGTCGCCGCCGCGGGCCACACGCGGTCGATCGCGGCGTTCACCGCGGCGCCCACGAGGACCGCGAAGGCCGACACCCCGATCCACAGGAGCACCGCCACGGCCGCGGCCAGCGAGCCGTAGATCGTCGCGCCCTCGATCGTGCTCTGGAGGTAGATCCGGAGCAGGAAGCTGCCCAGCACCCACATGGCGAGCGCCACCAGCGCGCCGGGGACGTCCTCGATCCATGGTGAGCGCACCGGTACCGACAGGTGGTACAGCGTGGTCAGGAAGGCGATGGACAGGATGATCACCACGGGCCAGTACAGGACCTGTACCACCGTCGCCGACCAGGGCACGATCCGCACCACCGCGTCCGGCCCCGCCACCATGAGGGGCAGTGCCACCGAGCCGATCAGCAGGGCCGCGATGAACAGCGCGAACGCCACAAGCCGGGTCTTGACGATGCCGCGGACCCCGTCGAGGCCGTACATGACGGTGATGGTGTCGATGAAGACGTTCACCGCGCGCGACCCGGACCACAGGGCGAACAGGAAGCCGACGGAGATGACGTCGGGCCTGCCGCCCTTCATCACGTCGTCGAGGATCGGCTGCGCGATCTGCCGTACGCCCTTGTCGGACAGGACCGTGCGCGCGGCGTCCAGGATGTTGGCCTCGAGGCTGCTGATGCTGTCGGTGCCGGTCCAGTCGTCGACGTAGCCGAGCAGTCCGATGAGGCTGAGCAGCAGCGGCGGCACGGACAGCAGCGAGAAGAACGCGGCCTCGGCGGCGAGCCCCAGGATGCGGTACTCGATGCACGAGTTGACGGTGTCCTTGAGCAGCAGCCAGGCGGTCCTGCGCTTCGAGACGTTCCGGTAGAGGGCACGGGCCCGGTGGAGCCGGCCGGAGGGCCGCTGAGGGGATTCGCTTGCTGCCTGCACGACCTAAAGGTATCCGCCATGGCAGCGTGCACTCATCCCCCGGTCCGGGTCCTGGGCACACCCGTGCGGAGAACGCCCGCTCGTGTTCGGTTCCGTCATACCTCGGAAAACGCCGAGCAATCCCGAGGAAATCGTCAAGGAAATCGAACCCCTTTTCTGTCATGAACCCGGTGGCCGGATTTCGCGCGCTTGAGAAGCGGAATGCCGGACGGCATATGCACCGCCCCTCGGGTGAGTTCCCCGGTGACGCCGCCGAACGGCATGAACTGCACATACCGCCGACGAACGGCCGACCAGCAAGAAACCGCCATTGACCGAAACGCGCTTGACCCGTTCATGAGCCCGTCGAAACAATTCGGATTGCATTCTCAGGGCCCTGACCAAGGCTCGAGCAGGCCACCCCGTCCCCACCGCGTGGTCACTTCAGGCACAGACCGAACCGCTCCTTCTCCTATTTCATTCCGTGCCTCACGGCACTTCTCTTTCTTCCGGCACACCGGAACCACGGGGGTTCTTCTTCATGATTTTCCGCTGTGTGGTGAACAGCGGGAGATATTCCGCCGTATCCCTCTCTGGAGAATTTCCATGCCTGTTCCGTATGCGCCGAAGCATGCCGTGCCGCGAATCGTGGGAGTCGATGTGGCACGGGGCCTCGCCCTGCTCGGTATGTTCTCCGTTCACGTGTTCGGTGCGTTCGGCGCGGCCGGCTCGGTCACACCCGCCTGGATGTTCGCGGGCGGGCGTTCCTCGGCGACGTTCGCCGTGACGGCCGGGATCGGCCTGGCCTTCACGACCGGCGGGCGACGGCCGGCGACCGGGCGGCCCGCGGCCGCCGCGGTGGCGGCACGGGCCGGCGTCATCGCGCTGATCGGGCTGCTGCTCGGCTACGCCTCGCGCGCGGCGGACCTGGACGTGGACGTGATCCTGGCGTTCTACGCCCTGTTGTTCCTGATCGCCATCCCGCTGCTGGGTCTTGCTCCGCGCGCCCTGGTGTTCCTGTCCCTGGCCCTGGCCGTGGGCGCCCCGTTCGCCGTGCACGCGCTGCGCGGCGTACTGCCGGAGCCCGCCTTCGACGGCGACCCCACCCTCCAGGACGTGGTCACCGACCCGCTCGGCCTGGTGGCGGATCTGCTGGTCCACGGCGACTACCCGGTGCTCGCCTGGACCGCCTATCTGTGCGCCGGACTCGCCCTCGGCCGGATGGACCTGACGTCACGAGCGGCCGCACCCCGGCTCTTCGGCGGCGGTCTCGCGCTGGTGGCCGGTGTCTGGCTGGTGTCGTCCCTGGTCCTGTTCCGGTACGACGGGCTCCGGCACCTGTGGCGCGCGGAGTTCCCGGGCGCCTCCCGCGCCGAGGCTCTGTGGGACAGCCCCGACGGCGAGACCTGGTGGGCGCTGCTCTCCCGTGCGCCGCACGCGACCACGCCCTTCGACATGCTCCTCACCCTGGGCTCGGCGACGGCGGTCCTCGGCGGCGCCCTGCTGCTGACCAGGAGCGCCCTCCTCGCCCGGGCGCTCACGCCGCTCGCGGCGGCGGGCAGCATGCCGCTGACCCTGTACGTCGCCCACGTGCTCCTTCTCGCCACCGGCGCACTCTCGGGCTCCCCCGGGCTCCTCTACGCCGTCATGACGACCGGAGCGCTCCTCTTCGCCCTCTCGTGGCGGCACGTCGGACGTGGCCCGCTGGAAACGGTCGTCGCAGGCGCGGCCCGGCGGTGTCGCGAGGCCGTAACACCGACGCCGTCCCAGGAACCGGTGGAGAGCCCGGCCCGACTTAGCAAGCACATCGAATAGTCCAAAAGACCAAAAGTAATGATCTAGGAGCTCAAGTGGTGGTAAATCCCGGCGAGATCACGACAGTCGCCCCGGTGGACGGCACCGCCCAGGTCTTCGCCGAGGTGCTGGCCGGGGTCGTGAAGGCGGATCAAGTGCCCCTCGACAGTCATTTCTTCGACGATCTGGGTGCCAACTCCCTGGTCATGGCGCAGTTCTGCGCCCGGGTCAGGAAGCGGGGCGATCTGCCGGCGGTGTCGATGAGGGACATCTACGGTCACCCGACGATCCGCAGTCTCGCCACGGCTCTCGCCGAGGCCCCGGACGCCGGACCGGTTCCCGCACGGCCGGCCGAACCGCCTCCGCCGCCGGGCAGCACCGCCCGCTATGTCCTGTGCGGCATCCTGCAGTTCCTCGTCTTCGCCCTGTACTGCCTCGCCGCGGGGATCGCCACCGCCGAGGGGTACGCCTGGATATCCGGCGGCGACGGCGTGCTGTCCGTCTACCTGCGCTCGCTGATCTTCGGCGGCGCGCTGTTCCTGGCCGTCTGCACCCTGCCCGTGATGGCGAAGTGGGTGCTGGTGGGCCGGTGGAAGGAGACGGAGTTCCCGGTGTGGGGCCTCGCCTACGTCCGCTTCTGGACCGTGAAGGCACTGCTGCACGCCAACCCGATGATCCTGTTCACCGGCAACCCGCTGTACGTCCTCTACCTGCGGGCCCTCGGCGCCCGCATCGGCCCGGGCGTCACGATCCTGTCCCACTCGGTGCCGGTCTGCACCGACCTGCTGACCGTCGGCGCCGGCACGGTGATCCGCAAGGACGCCCTGTTCCTCGGCTACCGGGCGCACGCGGGCCGGATCCGCACCGGACCGGTCACCCTGGGCAGGGACGTCTTCGTCGGCGAGAAGACCGTCCTCGACATCGGCACGTCCATCGGCGACGGCGGCCAGCTGGGCCACTCCTCCGCGCTGTACGACGGCGCCTCCGTCCCCGCCGGGCAGCGCTGGCACGGCTCCCCGGCCCGCCCCACCGACGTCGACCACATCCGTGTCCCGGCCACCCGCTGCGGCACCCCGCGCCGGGCCGGCTACGCCCTCGCGGCCCTGCTCCAGACACTGCTGGTGTACGTCCCGCTCGGCATCGGCGGCGCCTTCCTGGTGATGGACCTCGTGCCGGCACTGGACCCGCTGCTCGAACCGAACGCGAAGGAACGGGCGTCGGCGGCCTTCTACACCGAGGCGCTGGCCCTGTCCGTCGCCCTCTTCGTCGGTTCCGTGGTCCTCGGCCTCGTCACCGTGACGGTGCTGCCGCGGCTGCTGAACCTGACCCTGAAGGCGGACCGGATCTATCCGCTGTACGGCTTCCACTACTCGGTGCAGCGCGCGATCGCCCGCATGACCAACATCAAGTTCTTCAAGTGGCTGTGCGGCGACAGCTCGTACATCGTCCCCTACCTGCGGTCCATCGGCTACGACCTCTCGCACGTCGAGCAGACCGGCTCGAACTTCGGCACCGAGGTGTCGCACGAGACGCCGTACCTGGCCACCGTCGGCAGCGGCACGATGGTCGCCGACGGGCTTTCGATCCTCAACGCCGAGTACTCCAGCACGTCGTTCCGCATCTCACGGGTGGCGATCGGGCCGCGCAACTTCCTCGGCAACCACATCGCCTACCCGGTCGGCGGCCGTACCGGCGACAACTGCCTGCTCGCCACCAAGGTGCTGGTCCCGCTCGACGGTGAACTGCGGGAGGGCGTGGGCCTGCTGGGCTCCCCGCCGTTCGAGATCCCGCGCACGGTGGAGCGCGACACCCGCTTCGACCACCTGCGCGAGGGCGGCGAACTGCGCCGCCGGCTGTCCGGCAAGAACCGCTTCAACGCCCGCTCGATGGCGCTGTTCCTGTTCCTGCGCTGGCTGCACTGGTTCCTGCTGACGCTGCTCGGCTTCGCGGCCGTCGATCTCTACGGCGGTCAGAGCGCCCTCGGCGGCCTGCTCCTCGGCGGCTATCTGATGGCCGGTCTCGCGGTGACCGTCGGCTACTGGGCGCTGGTGGAGCGCGTGATCACCCGGTTCCGGCCGCTGACACCGCGGCTGTGCTCCATCTACGACCCGTACTTCTGGTGGCACGAGCGGCTGTGGAAGGTGCCGGACGAGCATCTCGCCGTGTTCAACGGCACTCCGTTCAAGAGCCTGATCTGGCGGCTGCTGGGCGTGCGGATCGGCCGGCGGGTCTTCGACGACGGCTGCTACATCACCGAGCGGACGCTGGTCGCGATCGGCACCGACACCACGCTCGGCCACCACTCCAAGGTGCAGGCCCACTCCCAGGAGGACGGCACCTTCAAGTCCGACCACATCGTCATCGGCGACGGCTGCACCATCGGTGCGGGCGCGCTGGTCCACTACGGCGTCTCGATGGGCGAGGGCGCCGTGCTCGGCGCCGACGCCTTCCTGATGAAGGGCGAGGAGATGCCGGCGGGGGCGCACTGGGGCGGGAACCCGGCGGTGGCACTGCGACGCGCCTGAACCGCCCGCACAAAGAAATCAGGGGGAAGAAAGTCATGGAAACAGTTCCGCACCCGACGCCCGGTCCGATACCGGACGTCACCGAGTACGCGGTCCGGTTGCCCGAGGGCACACCGACCGATCCCGCCGCGCTGCTGACGGCGCACGCCAGGGTGCTGGCCGCCCTCTCGGGCGAGGCGGAGGACACGTTCGACGACGAGCTGCGGGTCACCGTCACCGACGGCACGCTGCGGCTGAGCCACCGCACCGGTGCCTTCGACACCGAGGCAGCCGCCCGCATCGCCGGCTACCACCTCACCGCGCTCACCGACCCGGACCGCGGGAGCCTGCTGTCCGAGGAGGAACTCCGCTTCCAGCTGGAGGAGCTGGCGGGTCCGGTCCGTGAACTCCCGGACCGGCGGGTGCACGAGCTCTTCGAGGAGCGGGCCGGCAAGCACCCGGACACCGTGGCCGCCGTACAGGGCGAGCGGCAGTGGACGTACGCCGAGCTCAACTCCCGGGCCAACCAGGTCGGCCGGGCGCTGCTGGCCCGCGGCCTGGAGGCCGAGGGCGTCGTCGCCGTCGTCATGGAGCGCGACCTGGACTGGATGGCGGCCGTGCTCGGCGTGCTCAAGGCCGGCGGGGTGTATCTGCCCGTCGAGCCGCACTTCCCGGCCGAGCGGGTGGCCAGGACGCTGTCCCGGGCGGGCTGCGAACTCGTCGTCACGGAGCGGGGCAGCACCGGCTCGCTCTCCGGGACGACGGCCACGACCCTGTTCGTGGACGCCGCGTACGCCGAGAGCCACGCGGACGGCGATCTCGGGATCCCGGTCGCGGCGGACCAGCTGGCCTACATCTACTTCACGTCCGGCTCCACCGGCGAGCCCAAGGGCGCGATGTGCGAGCACGCCGGCTTCGTCAACCACGTGCTCGCCAAGGTCGAGGACCTGGGGATCGGCGAGGACGACGTGGTCGCGCAGACCGCGCCGCAGTGCTTCGACATCTCCCTGTGGCAGCTGCTCGCCGGGCCGGTCGTCGGCGGGCGGACACTGGTCATCGACCAGGAGACCGTCCTGGACGTGCCGCGGTTCGTGGACACGGTGGTCCGGGAGCGGGTCAACGTGCTCCAGGTCGTGCCGTCGTACCTGGAGGCCGTGCTCGCGGAGTTGGGGCAGCGGCCGCGCGAACTGGCCGACCTGCGCTGTGTGTCGGTGACCGGCGAGGCGGTGAAGCGGGAGCTGGTGCAGCGCTGGTTCACCACCGCGCCCGGCATCCGCCTCGCCAACGCCTACGGGCTGACCGAGACCTCCGACGACACCAACCACGAGGTCATGGACCGGGTGCCGGACGGCGACCGGGTCCCGCTCGGGCGGCCGGTGCGCAATGTGCGCGTGTACGTCGTCGACGAGGACCTGGTGCCCGTGCCGCTCGGCGCGCCGGGCGAGATCGTCTTCTCCGGGGTGTGCGTGGGGCGCGGGTACGTCAACGACCCCGAGCGCACCGCGGCCGCCTTCATGGAGGACCCGTACCGACCCGGCGAGCGGCTCTACCGCAGCGGTGACGTGGGGCGCTGGCGGTCCGACGGCCGACTGGAGTTCCTCGGCCGCCGGGACACCCAGATCAAGATCCGCGGGTTCCGCGTCGAGATCGGCGAGATCGAGAACGCGCTGCTGCGGGTGGCCGGGGTGCGTGACGGGGCCGTCGTGGTCGTACGGGGGACGCAGCTCGCCGCGTTCTGCGCCGGGCCCGAGCCGGTGGGCGCGGACGCGGTGCGGGAACGGCTGGCGGCGTCGCTGCCGGACTACATGGTGCCCACCGTCGTGCACTGGCGGGAGCACCTGCCGCTGACGGCCAACGGCAAGACCGACCGCCGGACGCTCACCGCGCTCGCCGAGGACCTCGACGCCGCTGTGGCGGGCGAGCCGGTCACGGCCGGCGAGCGGCGGCTCGCGGATGCCTGGGCCGAGGTCCTCGGTGTCCCCGCCGACCGGATCGGCCGCCTCGACCACTTCTTCGACCGCGGCGGCACCTCACTGTCCGCCGTGCGTCTCGCGATCGCTCTCGACCGGGCGATCACCCTCAAGGACGTCGTCCGCCACCCGGTCCTCGCGGACCTGGCGGGCCTGCTCGACCGGCAGCGCTGAAAGGAACCCCGAGATGTCATCCATGAATCTCCTTCCGCATCTGGACCTGGCACCGGACAGTCCGCCGATCCTGCACGCCAAGTCCGGTGACGACCCGGCGAGTTGGGCCGTCGAGCACCACGGCCCGCTGCGTGCCCTCGTCCTCGAACACGGCTGTGTCCTGGTGCGCGGTCTGGGCCTTTCGGACCCCGCGACCACCGAGGCCGTCTTCCGGCGGCTGACCAGCGCTCTGATGCCCGACCGTGAGCCCTTCGCGCCGCGGCGCAGCTACGGGGACGGCGTGTACTCGACGACCAAGTGGCCGCCGAACCAGCAGATGTGCATGCACCACGAGGTCAGCTACGGACTGGAGTTCCCGGGCCTGCTCCTGTTCGCCTGTCTGGAGGCGCCCGCGACCGGGGGCGCGACCGCGCTCGCCGACGCGTCGGCGGTGCTGCGGGACCTGCCCCGCGAGCTGGTCTCCCGCTTCGAGCGCGAGGGCTGGCTGCTGACCCGCTCGTACCACGAGGAGATCGGCGCGTCGGTCGAGGAGGCGTTCGGCACGGGCGACCGCGCCGCCGTCGAGCGCTACTGCCGCCGGCACGCCATCGAGTTCGCCTGGCGGAGCGACGGCTCCCTGCACACCCGGCAGCGGCGCGGCGCGGTGCTCCGGCACCCGGAGTCCGGCCTGCCCTGCTGGTTCAACCAGATCGCGTTCCTCAACGAGTGGACCATGGAGCCGGAAGTGCACGAATACCTGGTGGACATGTACGGCGCCGACGGGCTGCCCTTCAACACCCGCTTCGGCGACGGCGATCCGATCGACGCCGACGTCGTACGGACGATCAACGAGGTGTACGACGCCCACACCGTGCGCGAGCCGTGGCAGGACGGGGACCTGCTGCTCGTCGACAACATCCGTACGGCACACAGCCGCGAGCCCTTCGAGGGACCGCGCGAGGTGCTGGCCGCGCTCGGCAACCCGGTGTCGCGCACCGACGGCGAGGTGAGCGGCGTATGAGCACCGTCGGCGCACCGACCTTCGCGCTCGTCACCGGCGCACAGGTCCAACAGGCCCTGCACGGAAGGGAACCGGAGATCGCGGACCTCGTCGAGGCCGTCTACCGGCTGCACGGCGCGGGCGACTCGGTGAACCCCCCGTCGTACTTCCTGCGGTTCCCGGACCGCCCGTCGTCACGGATCATCGCGCTGCCCGCGTCACTGGGCGGACCGCTGAGGGTGGACGGCCTGAAGTGGGTCTCCAGTTTCCCGGAGAACATCAAGTCCGGGCTGCCGCGCGCGTCGGCCGTGCTGATCCTCAACGACCCCGGGACCGGCTACCCGTTCGCCTGCCTGGAGAGCTCCGTCATCAGCGCGACGCGCACCGCGTCGTCGGCGGCGCTGGCGGCCGGGAAGCTCAGCGCGGGCCGGAGCCGCCCCACCCGGGTGGGCTTCATCGGCACCGGGCTGATCGCCCGCTACATCCACACCCATCTCACCGCCACCGGCTGGGAGTTCGAGGAGACGGGCGTGCACGACCTGTCCGCCGAGAGCGCCGACGGGTTCCGCGGCTATCTGGAGCGGTCCGGTGCACCGGGGAAGGCCGTCGTGCACGACACGGCCGAATCCCTCATCCGCTCCAGCGACCTGGTCGTGTTCGCCACCGTCGCCGGCACACCGCATGTCCACGACCCGTCGTGGTTCGGCCATCACCCCCTGGTCCTGCATGTCTCCCTGCGCGATCTCGACCCGGAGATCCTGCTCGCGTCGGCCAACTTCGTCGACGACGTCGAGCACTGCCTCAAGGCCGAGACCTCCCCGCATCTGGCCGAACAGCTCACGGGGAGCAGGGACTTCATCGACGGCACGCTCGACGACGTGCTGACCGGACGGGTGACCGTCCCGACGGACCGGACGGTGGTGTTCTCCCCCTTCGGCCTGGGGGTGCTCGACCTCGCCGTCGGCCGGTTCGTCCACGACGAACTGGCCCGGCGCGGCGAACTGAACGTCGTCGACGGGTTCTTCAACGAGCTGCGCCGGTACGGCTGAACCACCGGTGGCGCATGAGGAGGGGGGCGTCATGCCCGTCATATCCGATCCTTCGGAGTACAACGAGTCCGACCTCTACGTCGACCTGCGAGCGGCGCTGGAGCTGCCGCTGTTCCTGAAGTGCGAGGGGTTCAACTTCGCCGGGTCCATCAAGCTGAAGGCGGCCCGCGAGATGGTGAACGCCGCCGAGCGCGACGGCACCCTGCGGCCCGGGTCGATCCTGGTCGAGTCGTCGTCGGGGAACCTGGGGGTGGCCCTGAGCGTGATCGCGGCGAGCCGGGGCTACCGGTTCCTGTGCGTGACCGACTCACGGTGCAACCTGGTGACGATCCGGCTGATGGAGGCACTCGGCACCCGGGTGCACGTGGTCAGGGAGCCGAATCTGCACGACGGTTATCTGGGCGCCCGGCTCGCCTACGTGCGGG
The DNA here is from genome assembly GCF_031845645.1 of Streptomyces doebereineriae. Taxonomy (NCBI): domain Bacteria; kingdom Bacillati; phylum Actinomycetota; class Actinomycetes; order Kitasatosporales; family Streptomycetaceae; genus Streptomyces; species Streptomyces doebereineriae. The sequence goes on along the minus strand of NZ_JAVREZ010000006.1, from coordinate 421,347 downwards.
CGCTGTGCGCCTCGGACGAGCGGTACGTGTGGCTCAACCAGTACAGCAACGAGGGGAACTGGCGGGCGCACTACCGCACCACCGCGCCGGACATCGCGCGCCGCTTCCCCGACCTGGACGTCCTGTTCGTCGGGGCCGGCACCACGGGGACCCTGATGGGCTGCGCCCGCTGGTTCTGGCAGTGGCGGCGCCCGGTGCGGATCGTCGCCGTCGACAGCGTCGGGTCGATCACCTTCGGCGGACCGCCCGGCGTGCGGATGATCCCGGGGCTCGGCACCAGCGTGCCGCCGCAGCTGCTCGACAAGTCGTACATCGACGACGTGGTGCTCGTCGAGGAACCGGACACCCTCCAGGTCTGCCGCCGGCTGGCCGCCCGCGGTTTCCTGTTCGGCGGCTCCACCGGCACGGTCGTCAGCGGCGCCGACCAGTGGCTGTCCGCGCACGGCCGCCGCGGGCTCACCGCGGTCGCCATCGCGCCGGACCTCGGCGAACGCTACCTCGACACGGTGTACCGCCCCGGCTGGCCGCACGGCCTGCCCGAGGCGGACCCGGTCCACCACCCGGCGGAGGTGATGGCCCACCTCGCCTGACCGTTCCTGGGCAGTGAGCGGGAGTAAGTCCCGCTCACTGGCACGCCCCGAACGGTCTTGGGCGCACTAGTCGTCCGCTCTCGCAACCGGGTGGCGACACGGATCCCGTCCGTGGTCCGGTCCCGGAAGGGCGGAGTCCCTCACGACCTGGCCGTATGAACGCGGCCAGAGGCGACGGGGAGGCCCTGAACCATCTCGCTGGTGGAGCAGGGGCCCCGCACGCTGGCACCGCGCTCGGCGTCCCAGATCGCGTAGCTCACGTTACTCCGGCCTGCACCGGACACCGCAAGCCCGAAAGCCGACCATCACACGATCGAGCTGCATCGCCCCCACGCACGCTCCCCGGCGAGCAGTTGCCTACCCCTCCCACCACGGCACCCGGCCCGCCCACCTGAGGCGACCGGGTGCCGCGCTGAGCCCGCGAGCCGCCCGACACGTGCCGTACCGGCGAGGTGCCCTCCCCGCGAGGCACCCGGCACCCCCCGCAGCACCCCCGTGCCGTGTCCGTGAGGTGACCCGTGCGGTACCCCGGGGTACGTTCGCAGAATGGCAGGCAGTACGCACACCGTGACCAACCAGCCCCCACCGCTGATCGGCTACGACGCCTACAGCGCCGACCGCGCCCTGCGAGCGGCCGTGGAACGGCATCTCGACCCGGACCTGCTCGACGAGGTCCACGGTGAGCTGGCGGCGCTCGGCCGGGCCTGCGGTTCGGCGCAGGTGCAGGAGTGGGGCCTGCAGGCCAACGAGAACCCGCCCCGGCTGCGCACCCACGACCGGCACGGCCACCGCATCGACGAGGTGGAGTTCCATCCGGCCTGGCACCGCGTGCTCGGCAAGGGCGTCTCGGCGGGCCTGACCGCCGCCTGGGTCCGCCCCGGGGGCCATGTACGGCGAGCGGCGGCCTTCCTCCTGTGGACGCAGGTCGACGCGGGCAACTGCTGTCCGCTGTCGATGACCCACGCCGCGGTCCCCGCCCTGCGCACCGACCCGGACCTGGCCACCGAGTGGGAGCCCCGCCTGACGTCCATGGTCTACGACCGCGAGCTGCGGCCCGCCCACCTCAAGGCGGGGGCGCTGTTCGGGATGGGCATGACGGAGAAGCAGGGCGGCAGCGACGTCCGGGCCAACACCACGTCCGCACGGCCCCTGCCCGACGGCGAGACCTACGAGCTGACCGGCCACAAGTGGTTCTGCTCCGCGCCCATGTCGGACGGCTTCCTGGTCCTCGCCCAGGCCCCGGGCGGGCTCACCTGCTTCCTCGTGCCGCGCGTCCTGGAGGACGGCACCCGCAACACGTTTCTCCTCCAGCGCCTCAAGGACAAGCTCGGCAACCGTTCCAACGCCTCCGCCGAGGTCGAGTTCGACCGGACCTGGGCGCGCCGGGTGGGCGACGAGGGGCGCGGGGTCCGCACCATCATCGAGATGGTCGCGGCGACCCGGCTCGACTGTGTGCTGGGCTCGGCGGGCCTGATGCGCCAGGCCGTCGCCCAGGCGATCCACCACTGCACCCACCGCGAGGCCTTCGGCGGCAAGCTCGTCGACAAGCCGCTGATGCGCAACGTCCTGGCCGACCTGGCCCTGGAGTCCGAGGCGGCGACCACCCTCGCCCTGCGTCTGGCGGCCGCCTACGACAAGGGCGACGAGCAGGAACGGGCCTTCCTGAGGATCGCGGTACCGGCGGCGAAGTACTGGATCACCAAGCGCTGCACCCCGCTGACGGTGGAGGCCGCCGAATGCCTGGGCGGCAACGGCTACGTGGAGGAGTCGGGCCTGCCCCGCCTGGTCCGCGAATCACCGCTGAACTCCATCTGGGAGGGTGCGGGCAACGTCCAGGCCCTGGACGTCCTGAGGGTCCTGCAGCGAGAACCCCAGGCCCTGAACGCCTACCTCCTGGAGATCGGCCAAACCCGGGGCGCCGACCACCGCCTGGACGCGGCGACAAAGAGCCTCTTCACCGAACTGGCCGATCTGGAGGGCATCGAGGGCCGGGCCCGCCACCTGACGGAACGGCTCGCGCTCGTCCTGCAGGGCTCCCTGCTCGTCCGCCACGCCCCCGCAGAGGTGGCCGACGCGTTCTGCGCGTCCCGCCTGGGCGGCGACGCGGGATCCGCCTTCGGCACCTTGCCCTCGACCCTGGACCTGGCGTCGGTGGTGGAGAGAGCCCGTCCGGTGCACTGACCTGTTCACCTGTTGAACGGGGGTGGTGCTGCGCCGACACGGCACCACCCCCGTTGCGGCCCTCGGAGGCCGAAGAACGCCGCTGCGAGACGGCGTTCGCCCAAGTTTCAAACAAGCCGGAGCCCACCACCAGGGTTGCAGGGGGTTGCAACTTCCTGGCGTCTGTGGGCGGACTGTGTTCCTGCCCGAGACACGACCGGCACTATGAGACGGACAGTCAATGGACCCGAGACCGGGAGGACCAGTGCCGCTCTCGCCGACGCATGTGACCCACCTAGCCACCGCGGACACGGCACGTGCGGCGCGGGTGCTGAACGACATCCGATCGGCCACCCTGTCCGGCCGGCCCGCGCCCATCGCTCCGCGCCCCGTGATCGAGGAGTCCTGGACCCGTATGCTGCGCGGCGGCGTCGACCCGGACCACGACTTCCGGTCAGGGCTGCTGGCGCCCGAGGAGGTGCAGCGGCGCCGGGAGAGCACCCCGCTCCGGCACGTCCTGCCGGTCCTGCGGGAGGGGCTGCTGTCGGTCGCGGACGTCGCCCACCACATCATGGTGGTCGCCGACGAGGACGGCCGGGTGCTGTGGCGGGAGGGCAGCTCCCCCGTGCTGCGCAAGGCCGACGGCACCGGCTTCGAACTCGGCGCGGACTGGCGGGAGGACGTCGTCGGCACGAACGGCATCGGCACCCCGGTGGTGGTCCGCCGCCCCGTCCAGGTCTTCGCCTCCGAGCACTTCGTCCGCTCCCAGACCTCCTGGACCTGCACCGGCGCCCCCATCAAGGACCCGCGGGACGGCCGGCTGATCGGCGTGGTCGACGTGAGCGGGCCGCTGGACACCATGCACCCGGCGACGCTCGCCTGGGTCGACTCGGTGGCCAAGCTCGCCGAGTCACGGCTGCGCGAGCTGCATCTGACCACGCTGGAGCAACTGCGGGCCGTGGCGGCGCCGGTGCTCGCCCGGCTCAGCGGCCGGGCCCTGGTGGTGGACCGGGACGGCTGGACGGCGGCCGTGACCGGAATGCCGTATCCGAACCGGATCGCGCTGCCCAAGTCCCTCTCGCCGGGCCGACGGTGGCTGCCGGCGCTCGGTCTGTGCGCGCTGGAGCCGCTGGCCGGCGGCTGGTTGATCCGGGCCGCCGACGAACCGGAGCCGCAAGGCGTCACCCGGATCGTCCTCGACCTCGCACAGCCGCGCCGCTGGACGGTGACGGTGTCGGGCGGCGCGGGCACCTGGAGCCACGAACTGAGCCCCCGGCACGCCGAATTGCTCTACCTGCTGGCCCTGCACCGCTCGGGCCGCAGTGCGGCGGGCCTGGCCGAGGACATGTTCGGCGATCCGGGCCGTACGGTGACCGTGCGCGCGGAGATGTCCCGGGTACGGCGCTATCTCGGGGCGTTTCTGGAACATCGGCCGTATCGTTTCTGCGAGGACGCCGAGGTCGAGGTGCTGCTGCCGGGCCGTCCCGGTGACCTGCTGCCCCACTCGACCGCCCCCGCCGTGCTCGGGGCCCGGGCCGGCGCCGAGACCGAGTGAAAACCCTCGATCTGGGCGCATCTTCCGCATAATTGCACGGTCTCCGCCCCCAGCGGCGCTTACTGCCGTAGCATCCTCTCCGGGCCACCCCACCTGCTCCTCGGTCAACGTACGGATCATCAGGCGCAGTTGGCCCGCCTCGGGAGGACGGTATGAAGCAACGTGGCAGACACCGCAGGCGCAAGCGGGGCCAAGCGCTGCGCGCCTTCCTGGCCGGGACCGCGCTCGCACTGACCGCCGCCGCCACCATGATCAGTGCCTCCCAGGCCACGGTCGCCGCCAATCCCGGGCCACTGAAGCCGCTCACCTCGGCCGCCGAGACCGACCCGCTGCGCCTGAAGGAATCCCGGGTACCGCAGAGCGCCCTCGACCGGCTCTCCTCCGCGATGGGACGTCCGGCCGGCGTCTCCGCCGTCCTCGACTCAGCCGACCGGAGCCTGGGCGACGCGATCGACTGCACGGCCGGCGAGCGCAGGGCGCTGCCCGTGGCCCCGGAGGCCACCGCCGCGTACTGCTGGGACACCGCCGACACCCGCTCCTGGCGGGCCGGGGCGGTCACCACCTCCGGAGACGCCGACGACGACGGCCTGTGGGGTGCCCACCGCGTGATCCTCTCCGCGTGGAGCCGCACCGGCACCGCGGCGCAGGACGGGGGCCTGGCCCGGGTCGCGTTCGTCGACGCGGACGACATGAACCGGCCCACCTACTCCTGGGTCCTCCTCGCCGTCCCGGTCGACGGCGGGCGCGACTACCGCGGCCTCGTCTCCCAGGTGTCCGGCATGGTCTGGTACCAGAACAAGCTGCTGGTCAGCGCGAACGGCGACGGCGGCGGCGACGCGCTGTACGTCTACGACATGAACCGCGTCCAGCGGGCCACCGTCGACAGCGACGCGGTCGGCAAGGTGCGCGGCGGATGGTCGGCGCACGGCGCGCAGTGGGTCCTGCCCGCGGTCGCCTCCTACCGTCTGAGCGCCGACACGGGCGCCGCCCGCCCCGACTACCTGTCCCTGGACCGCAGCACCGCCCCGGACAGCCTGGTCGCGAGCGAGTGGGTCTCCGGGGACGGCGACGCCGGGACCCGGGTGTGGCGCTACGACTTCAGCACCTCCCCCGCCCGCTCCGGCCTCCTTGCCACGGACACCGGCGGCTACGCGCGCGTGGCCGAGGCGTACGTCACCAAGGCGTCCGGCTCCGGCCCCGTCCTGTCGCACGACTCCCAGTGGTACCTGGGCCGCGCGGCCCACACCGAGGGCGACCACGGCACTCTGTGGCGCCAGAACCCGAAGGACCCCGCGAAGGCCGCCCGCTGCGGCACGGACGAGACCCGCAACTGCTGGAGCGGGGAGTCGGAGTCCCTGTCGTACTGGGAACAGACGGGCGATGTGTGGTCCCAGTCGGGCAGGGTCCTGTTCGCACTGCCACTGGCCTCGATCGACAGATCTCTGGGTTAGATGATTCCCTGACCGGCATGCCGAACATCCCCGTGACCACGTGGTCCCTGGAACAGACCGCTCCGACCGATCTCCTCCCGGCCGAACCCCCGCAGCGCGACGTCCGCATCCATCGCGCGGAAGTCCCCTCCCCCGAGTTCAGCCGGTACCTCTACGCCTCCGTGGGCGGCGACATCCACTGGACCGACCGGCTCTCGTGGACGTACGCACGGTGGCAGGAGCACCTGGAGCGCCCCGGCGTGGAGACGTGGGTGGCCTACGACCACGGCACCCCCGCCGGCTACGTCGAACTCGCCCCGCAGGACGACGGCGTAGTGGAGATCGCGTACTTCGGCCTGATCCCGGCGTTCCGCGGCAAGCGGATCGGCGGCCACCTGCTCTCCTACGGCGCCGCTCGCGCCTGGGACCTCGCGGACCGCTGGCCTGGACTGACCGACACCAAGCGGGTCTGGCTGCACACCTGCTCCAAGGACGGCGAGCACGCGATGGGCAACTACCAGCGCCGTGGCTTCCAGCTCTTCGACACCAAGGTCGAGGAGGAGACCGAGGCGCCCACACCCGGCCCCTGGCCCGGGGCCTACCCGGCCTGACCTGCGGGAACAAGACTCCCCGCGATCTTTGTGACCAACGACACCCCGGTCTCGCCTGTCGAGACAAGGGTGTCCACATGGTGGATAAAGCTGGACTGTGTCCAGATCGCCGTGACACGCTTCCGTCATGTCTGGAACTGGGATTGCCTTGGTGAGTCGGCGGCACGTCGACCTCGGCCGCATGTCCAGCGCCATCTGTCCGGTGCGCTGACGAGCCGCAGCGTCACCCGACACATCCTCTCGTTCTCCTCCCCGCGCAATGACGCGCAGGTACACCCATGCGCCCGTACGCGCAGGTAAGAGCCGCTTTCCGCCTGTCCCGAAGGACGTAGAACCATGGCCGCCACCCCGCAGAACCCTGCCGCCGCAGCGCCCCGCCGCAAGGTGAGCCGTCACCGCGGTGAGGGTCAGTGGGCCGCGGGGCACCACACCCCGCTGAACGGCAACGAGCAGTTCAAGAAGGACGACGACGGTCTCAATGTGCGGACACGCATTGAGACGATCTACTCGAAGCGCGGCTTCGACTCGATCGACCCCAACGACCTGCGCGGCCGGATGCGCTGGTGGGGCCTCTACACCCAGCGCAAGCCCGGGATCGACGGCGGCAAGACCGCGATCCTGGAGCCGGAGGAGCTGGACGACAAGTACTTCATGCTGCGGGTGCGGATCGACGGCGGACGCCTCACCACCCAGCAGCTGCGGGTGATCGGCGAGATCTCCGAGGAGTTCGCGCGCGGCAGCGCCGACGTCACCGACCGGCAGAACATCCAGCTCCACTGGATCCGCATCGAGGACGTCCCGGAGATCTGGAACCGCCTGGAGGCGGTCGGCCTTTCCACGACCGAGGCCTGCGGTGACACCCCGCGTGTGATCATCGGCTCGCCGGTCGCCGGCATCGCCGAGGACGAGATCATCGACGGCTCCCGGGCGATCGACGAGATCCACGAGCGGTACATCGGCAGCAAGGAGTTCTCCAACCTGCCCCGCAAGTTCAAGACGGCGATCTCCGGCTCCCCGCTCCTCGACGTGGTCCACGAGATCAACGACATCGCCTTCGTCGGCGTCGAGCACCCCGAGCACGGCCCCGGTTTCGACCTGTGGGTCGGCGGCGGTCTGTCCACCAACCCGAAGCTCGGCGTCCGGCTCGGCGCCTGGGTTCCGCTGGACGAGGTGCCCGAGGTGTGGGCCGGTGTGGTCGGCATCTTCCGCGACTGGGGCTACCGCCGCCTGCGCACCCGGGCCCGTCTGAAGTTCCTCGTCGCCGACTGGGGCCCGGATAAGTTCCGCCAGGTCCTGGAGGACGACTACCTCGAGCGCAAGCTGATCGACGGTCCCGCGCCCGCCGAGCCCTCGGGCCGCTGGCGCGACCACGTCGGCGTGCACCGCCAGAAGGACGGCCTGTTCTACGTCGGTTTCGCCCCGCGCGTCGGCCGTGTCGACGGCGCCACGCTGACGAAGATCGCCGAGGCCGCGGAGGCGCACGGCTCGGGCCGGGTCCGGACCACCGTCGAGCAGAAGATGATCATCCTCGATGTCGAGGAGGCGCAGGTCCAGCCGCTCGTCGAGGCTCTGGAGGCGCTCGACCTCACCGCCAAGCCCTCCCCGTTCCGGCGCGGCACCATGGCCTGCACCGGCATCGAGTACTGCAAGCTCGCCATCGTCGAGACCAAGGCGCGCGGCTCGCAGCTGATCGACGAACTGGAGCGCCGGATCCCGGACTTCGACGAGCCGCTCACCATCAACCTCAACGGCTGCCCGAACGCCTGCGCCCGTATCCAGGTGGCGGACATCGGTCTCAAGGGCCAGCTGGTCCTCAACGACCGGGGCGAGCAGGTCGAGGGCTACCAGGTGCACCTGGGCGGCGCGCTGGGCCTGGAGGCAGCCTTCGGCCGCAAGGTGCGTGGCCTGAAGGTCACCTCCGAGGAACTGCCCGACTACGTCGAGCGCGTCCTGAAGCGGTTCCAGGCCGAGCGCGAGGAGGGCGAGCGGTTCGCCGCCTGGGCCTCGCGTGCCAGCGAGGAGGCCCTGTCGTGAGCGAGCGGGCCGCCCCCTTCTACTGCCCCTACTGCGGCGACGAGGACCTCCGTCCGAGCGAGCAGTCTCACGGCGCCTGGGAATGCGCGGCATGCAACCGCGCATTCCAGTTGAAGTTCCTCGGGCTGCTCGCCCGGGGCCTTCGGCACACCGACGCAGGGGGAGATCAGATATGACCGCGATTCAGGAAGAGCGCACGACCGAGGATCTCAAGGCGCTCGCCGAGCAGGCGGGCCGCGACCTGGAGGACGCCTCGGCACTGGAGATCCTCCAGTGGGCGGTCGACACCTTCGGCAAGCGCTTCTGCGTGACCTCCTCGATGGAGGACGCGGTGGTGGCCCACCTGGCGTCCCGGGTCCTCAAGGGCGTGGACGTCGTCTTCCTCGACACCGGCTACCACTTCGAGGAGACCATCGGCACCCGGGACGCGGTCGAGGCCGTGATGGACGTCAACGTCATCACGCTGTCGCCGACGCGGACGGTCGCCGAGCAGGACGCCGAGTTCGGCCCGAAGCTGCACGACCGCGACCCCGACCTGTGCTGCAAGATGCGCAAGGTCGAGCCGCTGGAGCGGGGTCTGAAGGACTACCTGGCCTGGGCGACCGGTCTGCGCCGCGACGAGTCCCCGACCCGGGCGAACACCCCGGTGGTCGGCTGGGACGAGAAGCGGCAGAAGGTCAAGGTCTCCCCGATCGCCCGCTGGACCCAGGACGACGTGGACGCGTATGTCGCGGAACACGGCGTCCTCACCAACCCGTTGCTCATGGACGGCTACGCCTCCGTCGGCTGCGCCCCCTGCACCCGCCGTGTCCTGGAGGGCGAGGACGCGCGCGCCGGCCGCTGGGCGGGCAGCGCCAAGACCGAGTGCGGGCTGCACGGATGACGACATCTACCAAGGAGTTGCACGTGACGACCGGAGCCACCGTCTGGCTCACGGGTCTGCCGAGTGCCGGCAAGACCACCATCGCGTACGAGCTGGCCGGCCGGCTGCGCGAGGAGGGCCACCTCGTCGAGGTGCTCGACGGCGACGAGATCCGCGAGTTCATCTCGGCGGGCCTCGGCTTCAGCCGCGAGGACCGGCACACCAACGTGCAGCGCATCGGCTTCCTCGCCGAACTGCTCGCCCGCAACGGCGTGAAGGCGCTGGTCCCGGTCATCGCGCCCTACTCCGACAGCCGTGACGCGGTGCGCAAGCGTCACCAGGAGAGCGGCGCGGCCTACCTCGAGATCCACGTGGCGACTCCGGTCGAGGTGTGCTCCGTACGCGATGTGAAGGGCCTGTACGCCAAGCAGGCCGCGGGTGAGCTCTCCGGGCTGACCGGGGTCGACGACCCCTACGAGGAGCCCGAGTCGCCCGATCTGCGCATCGAGTCGCAGAACCAGACCGTCCACGAGTCCGCGGCGGCGGTCCACACGCTGCTCACCGAGAGGGGACTGGCATGACGACCACCGTTACCAAGGTGGAGGAGGGCACGGAGGCTCCGTACGCCCTGTCCCACCTGGACGCGCTGGAGTCCGAGGCGGTGCACATCTTCCGTGAGGTGGCGGGTGAGTTCGAGCGGCCGGTGATCCTGTTCTCCGGCGGCAAGGACTCCATCGTCATGCTGCACCTCGCCCTGAAGGCGTTCGCGCCGGCGTCCGTGCCCTTCTCGCTGCTGCACGTCGACACCGGGCACAACTTCCCCGAGGTGCTGGAGTACCGGGACCGTACGGTCGCCCAGCACGGTCTGCGCCTCCATGTCGCCTCCGTGCAGGACTACATCGACCGGGGTGTCCTCAAGGAGCGCCCGGACGGCACCCGCAATCCGCTCCAGACGCTGCCACTGACCGAGAAGATCCAGGCGGAGAAGTTCGACGCCGTCTTCGGCGGTGGGCGCAGGGACGAGGAGAAGGCCCGGGCCAAGGAGCGGGTGTTCTCGCTGCGGGACGAGTTCTCCCAGTGGGACCCGCGCCGCCAGCGGCCCGAACTGTGGAACCTGTACAACGGCCGCCACGCCGCGGGCGAACACGTCCGCGTCTTCCCGCTGTCCAACTGGACCGAGCTGGACGTCTGGCAGTACATCGCCCGCGAGGGCATCGAGCTCCCGGAGATCTACTTCGCCCACGAGCGTGAGGTGTTCTCGCGCAGCGGCATGTGGCTGACGGCGGGCGAGTGGGGCGGGCCCAAGGACGGCGAGACCGTCGAGAAGCGCCTGGTGCGCTACCGGACCGTCGGTGACATGTCCTGCACGGGAGCCGTCGACTCCGACGCCCTGACGCTGGAGCAGGTCATCACGGAGATCGCCGCCTCCCGGCTCACCGAGCGCGGCGCCACCCGCGCCGACGACAAGATGTCCGAGGCCGCGATGGAAGACCGTAAGCGCGAGGGGTACTTCTAAGCATGAGCACCACCACGGAACTCACCGAGACGACCCTTCTGCGGTTCGCGACCGCCGGTTCGGTCGACGACGGCAAGTCGACGCTCGTCGGCCGGCTGCTGCACGACTCCAAGTCGATCCTCACGGATCAGCTGGAGGCCGTGGAGCGTGCGTCGGCGAGCCGGGGTGCCGAGGGCCCGGACCTCGCGCTGCTGACGGACGGGCTGCGCGCCGAGCGCGAGCAGGGCATCACCATCGACGTCGCGTACCGCTACTTCGCGACGCCGAAGCGCCGGTTCATCCTCGCCGACACGCCCGGCCACGTGCAGTACACCCGCAACATGGTGACGGGTGCCTCCACCGCCGAGCTGACGGTGATCCTCATCGACGCCCGCAACGGCGTCGTCGAGCAGACCCGCCGGCACGCCGCCCTCGCGGCGCTGCTGCGGGTGCCGCACGTGGTGCTCGCGGTCAACAAGATGGACCTCGTCGACTACGCCGAGCCCGTCTTCGCCGCGATCGCCGAGGAGTTCACGGCGTACGCGCTCGAACTGGGTGTCCCGGAGGTCACCGCGATCCCGATCTCGGCGCTCGCCGGTGACAACGTGGTGGAGCCGTCCGCGAACATGGACTGGTACGGCGGCCCGACCGTCCTGGAGCACCTGGAGACGGTCCCGGTCACCCACGACCTGAGCCACTGCCACGCCCGCCTTCCCGTGCAGTACGTGATCCGGCCGCAGACCGCCGAGCACCCCGACTACCGGGGCTACGCCGGTCAGATCGCCGCCGGTTCCTTCCATGTCGGTGAGCAGATCACCGTGCTGCCGTCGGGCCGTTCCACGAAGATCGCCGGCATCGACCTGCTCGGTGAGCCGGTCGACGTCGCCTGGACGACCCAGTCGGTGACGATCCTCCTGGAGGACGACATCGACATCTCGCGCGGTGACCTGCTGGTGCCCAGCAAGGACGCCCCGCCGACCACCCAGGACATCGAGGCGACCGTGTGCCACGTCGCCGACGCCCCGCTGACCGTCGGCCACCGGGTGCTGCTCAAGCACGGCACCCGCACGGTCAAGGCGATCGTCAAGGACATCCCGTCCCGCCTCACGCTCGACGATCTGTCCCTGCACCCGCACCCGGGACAGCTCGTCGCCAACGACATCGGCCGGGTGAAGATCCGTACCGCCGAGCCGCTGCCCGTCGACTCCTACTCCGACTCGCGGCGCACCGGGTCGTTCATCCTCATCGACCCGAACGACGGCACCACGCTCACCGCGGGCATGGTCGGCGAGTCGTTCGCGTCCCCGGAGCCCGTCAAGGTCGAGTCCGAGGACGACGGGTGGGACTTCTGACATGAACTCCACCGACTACTACTCCACGTTCGCGAAGGAGGGCGGCCGCGTAGGCAGCGGCGCGCTCGGCAGCGGGCAGGGCGGAGTGGCGCGATGTGTGCGCTGACGTACGCGCACCGCTTGCGCGCCCCGTCCCCCCACAGCCGTAGACGCAGACCTGCCGACCTCCCGGCCACGACCTGAAAGACCGTGACCGCCGGGCCTCCGAGAGGAACACCTCCCGTGCCTGCTACATCCGCTCTTCGCCGCGGTCTCGCGGTCATCGCCGCGCTCCCGCTGCTCACCCTCGCCGCCTGCGGTTACGGCTCCGACGCGAAGGACGACGGCGCCGCCAAGGTCGCCGCCGGGGCCAAGAAGATCGACGGGCTCGACTCCGTCAAGATCGGCTACTTCGGCAACCTCACCCACGGCACCGCGCTCGTCGGGGTGAACAAGGGCTTCTTCCAGAAGGAGCTCGGGGCCACCAAGGCCTCGTACGCGACCTTCAACGCCGGCCCTTCCGAGATCGAGGCGCTCAACTCCAAGTCGATCGACATCGGCTGGATCGGCCCCTCCCCGTCGATCAACGGCTACGTCAAGTCGGGCGGCAAGAGCCTGAAGATCATCGGGGGTTCGGCCTCCGGCGGTGTGAAGCTGGTCGTCAACCCGGACAAGATCAAGTCCCTCAAGGACGTCAAGGGCAAGAAGATCGCCACCCCGCAGCTCGGCAACACGCAGGACGTGGCGTTCCTCAACTGGATCGCCGACCAGGGCTGGAAGGTCGACGCACAGAGCGGCAAGGGTGACGTCACCGTCGTCCGCACGGACAACAAGATCACGCCGGACGCCTACAAGGCCGGTTCCATCGACGGCGCCTGGGTGCCGGAGCCGACCGCGTCGAAGCTGGTCGCCGAGGGCGGCAAGGTGCTGCTCGACGAGGCGTCGCTGTGGCCGGACAAGAAGTTCGTGATCACGAACATCATCGTGCGGCAGGACTTCCTCAAGGAGCACCCGAAGGCGGTCGAGGCCGTCCTGAAGGCGTCGGTGGAAGCCAACAAGTGGATCAACGCCAATCCGGACGCGGCGAAGGCGGCGGCGAACAAGCAGCTGGAGGCGGACTCCGGCAAGGCGCTCAAGCCCGAGGTCCTGGACCCGGCCTGGAAGTCGATCCAGTTCACCAACGACCCACTGGCCGCCACGCTCAACACGGAGGCTGAGCACGCGGTCAAGGCCGGTCTGCTGAAGAAGCCCGACCTGAACGGGATCTACGACCTCACGATCCTCAACAAGGTCCTCAAGGCCGACGGCGAGTCGCCGGTCGACGCCGCCGGTCTCGGCACCAGCTGACCCGGTCCCCGAAGAGTTCCCAGGAGGTGACGACCATGGCCACGACCACGACGCTCGCCAAGGCCGACGAGTCCGTCGAGTACGCCGCACGCCTCGACCACGTCTCGAAGTCCTTCGCGGGACCGGGTGGACAGCAGCTCGTCCTGGACGACATCAGCATCGATGTCGCGCCGGGCGAGTTCGTCACCCTCCTGGGGGCCTCGGGCTGCGGCAAGTCCACGCTGCTGAACCTGGTGGCGGGGCTGGACCAGCCGAGCACGGGCGCCATCACGACCGACGGCCGCCCCGCCCTGATGTTCCAGGAGCACGCCCTCTTCCCGTGGCTGACCGCGGGCAAGAACATCGAACTCGCCCTGAAGCTCAGGGGAGTTCCCAAGCCCGAGCGGCGCGACAAGGCCGAGGAGCTGCTCGAACTGGTCCGGCTGAAGGGCGCGTACGGCAAGCGCGTCCACGAGCTGTCGGGCGGTATGCGCCAGCGCGTGGCACTGGCCCGCGCGCTGGGGCAGGAGAGCAATCTGATGCTGATGGACGAGCCGTTCGCGGCCCTCGACGCCATCACGCGGGACGTGCTGCACGACGAGATCACCCGGATCTGGACGGAGACCGGGCTCTCCGTCCTGTTCGTCACGCACAACGTGCGCGAGGCGGTACGGCTCGCGCAGCGCGTGATCCTGCTGTCCTCCCGCCCCGGCCGGATCGCGCGCGAGTGGACGGTCGACATCCCGCAGCCGCGCCGCATCGAGGACGCGCCCGTGGCCGAACTGGCCCGTGAGATCACCGAAGAACTGCGTGGGGAGATCCGCCGTCATGGCCAGCACTGACACGACACCGGCCCAGGACGCCGGGAGCGTAGAGGCGGGCCTCGACGCGCTGGAGACCCAGGCCACGGGCCGCCCGACCCTCCGGCAGACCCTCGTCAACAAGATCCTGCCGCCGGTCATCGCGCTCGCGGTGGTCCTCGCCGTCTGGGCGCTCCTCTACCCGGTCGTCGACGACCCGTCCAAGCTGCCGTCGCCGGCGGCCGTGGGCTCCACGTTCAAGGAGGCCTGGCTCCAGGGCGATCTGCTCGGCTACATCTGGACCAGCGTCTCGCGCGGTCTGCTGGGCTTCTTCTTCGCCCTGCTCATCGGCACCCCGCTGGGCCTGATCGTGGCCCGGGTGAAGTTCATCCGCGCGGCCATCGGCCCGATCCTGTCCGGCCTCCAGTCGCTGCCGTCGGTGGCGTGGGTGCCGCCGGCCGTGATCTGGCTGGGCCTGAACAACTCCATGATGTACGCCGTGATCCTGCTCGGCGCGGTCCCCTCCATCGCCAACGGACTGGTCTCCGGAGTCGACCAGGTGCCGCCGCTGTTCCTGCGGGCCGGCCGCACGATGGGTGCGACGGGCATCAAGGGCATCTGGCACATCACGCTGCCTGCCGCGCTGCCCGGCTATGTGGCGGGCCTCAAGCAGGGCTGGGCGTTCTCCTGGCGCTCGCTGATGGCCGCGGAGATCATCGCGCAGTTCCCCGACCTGGGCGTGGGCCTCGGCCAGCTGCTGGAGAACGGCCGCACCAACAGCGACATGGCCATGGTGTTCGAGGCGATCCTGCTCATCCTGTTCGTCGGCATCGCGATCGACCTGCTGATCTTCAGTCCGCTGGAGCGGTGGGTGCTGCGCAGCCGCGGTCTGCTGGTGAAGAGCTGAGTCCCATGAAGCCCGTTCTCCTGGTCATCGCCCACGGCAGCCGCGACCCGCGGCATGCGGCGACGGTGCACGCTCTCGTACGCCGGGTGCGCTCGCTGCGCCCGGACGTACGGGTGGAGACGGGCTTCCTGGACTTCAACATCCCTTCCGCGCAGGGGGTGCTGGAGTCCCTGGCGGCGGAGGGCGTCCGTGACGTCGTAGCGCTGCCACTGCTGTTGACGCGAGCGTTCCATGCGAAGGCGGACATCCCCGCGGTACTGCGGGACGCGCCGCGGCAGCTGCGGATCCGGCAGGCCGAGGTGCTCGGCCCGTCGCCGCTGCTGCTGTCGGCGCTCGAACGGCGGCTGTACCAGGCGGGGTTGACGCCCGCCGACAAGTCCTCGACCGGGGTCGTGCTGGCCTCGGCGGGGTCCACCGACCCGGAGGCGATCGCAGTGATCGCTGACATCGCGCGGGAGTGGCGGCACACCGGTTGGTGCGCCGTGCGGCCTGCGTTCGCCTCCGCGGCCCTGCCCCGCACCGAGGACGCGGTGCGGGAGCTGCGGGCTCTCGGCTGCGCGAAGGTGGCCGTCGCGCCGTACGTGCTCGCCCCGGGGTTCCTGCCCGACCGCATCGCGCGGGGCGCGGCCGAGGCGGACGTCCTGGCCGAGGTGCTGGGGCCCGCGCCGGAGGTGGCGCGGGTGCTGCTGCGGCGGTACGAGACCGCGTCGGCGCGGGTGCTGCTGCCGGTGAGTGCGTGAGGCGGCGCTACTTTCCGGAGCGCTGATTTCCTGAGGGCTGCTTTTTTACGGCTGTGACGGCCTCGTCGGCCAGCCGTACCAGCTCTCCCACCGGCATCGATCCGGCCTCCCTGCGTTCGCGGGCGTAGGCGTTGGCGAGCCGCTGGAGGAGGTCGTTCAGCGGGGTCGGGACACCGTGCAGGCGGCCGAGGAGGGCGATCTCGCCGTTGAGGTAGTCGGCCTCGATGGTGCCGGTGCCACGGGTGAGGGACTGCCAGGAGGAGCCGCCACCGCGTGGGGCGTCGTCGAGGGGCAGCAGGGTGATCTTGTCTCCGCGGACCTCGCGCTGTTCCTCGGGACTCGTGTGCGCGATTCCGGCGGCCTCCAGCACGGCCACGCCCTCGGCCTGTACCCGCTCGACGAGCGCCAGGGCCTCCTCGCCCTCGACTGGGCCGGCGACCGCCTCGACGGCGTTGGCGAGGTTGGACAGCAGCTTGGCGTACTGCCAGCGGGCGAGGTCCGGCACGACCGGCGCCTCGAATCTCGACTTCTCCAGGTCGGCGGCGATCCGCCGGGCGGTCTCGTCCGTGCCGTGCGGGTACACGCCCAGGTGCAGGATGCCGGTGAGCGGGCTGCCCGCGGCGGACACGAGCCCGGGTTCCACGAAGGTCGCCGGCAGCCAGACGCAGACGCCGTACACCTGCCGGAATCGCCGCAGGGCCACGCGCTGCCCCTCCACGCCGTTCTGCGCGCACAGCAGCGGCAGCCGCTCGGCCGCCGTGCCGCCGCCCTCGACCGGTGCCGGACCCCACGCGTCCAGGGCCCCTTCCGTGTCCTGGGTCTTCACGGCGAGGACGAGCACGTCGTCGGCGCGCAGTACGCCGAGTCCGGCCGGACCCTCCACGACCGGGAGCCGGTAGGTCAACTCGCCCTCCGGCACCCTCAGCCGCAGTCCGCCGTCTCTCAGCGCCGCGTACTGCGCGCCCCGCGCGACCAGAACGACCTCGTGCCCGGCCTCCGCCAGCCGCCCACCGACGGCCCCGCCGACCGCCCCTGCCCCGATGATGATGTAGCGCATGGGAGGAGCCTCGCACAGCGGTGCCGACCGCCGAGCGTCCGGTGGGTCATCCTGCGAACGGCGTCGCCTGGTGGAAGTACAGCAGCCACCCGCTCGGCGTGCGCCGCCACAGTGAACTGCGGTGTGCCCGGCCGCCGTTGTGCTCCGTGTCGAAGGTGAGATGAACGACGTCGGGCGCGAGTCGGACCCCCTTCATCCCGGACGCCGCGATCGGCCCTGCCTCCTGATCCGAGGCCCCGGCGAGGGCGGCGATGATCGACACGCGGTCCCAGTGCCGCCCGGAGGCGCCGAACTCGTGGAACTCGGGGTGCAGCAGCGCGCCCACCAGCTCGGGCGAGGCGCGTACCTCGGGGTCCAGGAGCCGCAACTCGCCCTGGACGGCGGCCTCCACGGCGGGATCGCGGTCAGTCACCCGTCATCTCCACCAGCTTGACGACCGTGTTCCAGTTGCGGCTGGTGCCGATCACGCCTTTGTTCAGTCTCGGTTTGGACAGGTGCTCGGCGAGCTTGGAGCGGCCGAGGCCGTCCGGGGCGTACAGGTACAGGGCGCGGTCGCCGAGGCGGAACTCCTCAGGGAGGTAGGCGGCCCGGTCGATCTCCGCGAAGCGGTCCGCGTCGACGGGCGCGGAGAAGTAGGTGACGTGGAGCTGTTTGGCCTCCAGCTCGGCGGCCGGGAAGGGGCAGGCCTCGGCGATGGCCTTCAGGTAGGCGTGGTCGCGGACGATCACGTCGACCGCGAAGCCGAACCGCTTCAGGATCGCGCCCGCGAGCTCGGCGGCCAGGGTCTCCTCGTCGCCGTGGTCGGCGGTGAACACGGCCTGCCCGCTCTGGAGGTAGCTGCGTACACCGCCATGTCCGAGGTCTTCCATCAGCGTGCGCAGGTCGGCCATCGGGACCTTCCTGCTGCCGCCGACGTTGATTCCGCGCAGCAGCGCCGCATACGTGGTCGTCATGCGCACACCCTAGGACGGCCTGCGCGCGGACCCCGATCATCGCCCCGCACAAGGGCCGTTAGATGTAAGGGTCACGGTCCTCCCCAGTACGGAGGGCGCGCGGTCCCTTGGGAGGAGCCGGTGCCCGGCTCACCTCACCGGGCAGCACGACGAGACGGCCTTATCCGGCCCATACCTTCGAATTGAAAGGTGGCGGCAGGGGGCTGCCACCGCTCTCAAGGGGGCAAGCCCGTCATGGGGAACGGAGACACAAGGGTGCGGGGCCTGGCCGCCCGGGCCGGTGGCTGGAGCGCGCGGCACCGATGGGCTGCCGTCGGTATCTGGGTGCTGTTCGTCGTCCTGGCGATGGGGCTCGGCTCGGCGACGGGCCGGGTCGACGTCAAGGACAGCGACCAGCTGAAGGGGGAGACCCACACCGCCGCGAAGATCATCGATGACGCCGGGATCGACGAGCCGGCCAGTGAGACGGTGCTGATCCAGACCAAGGACGCCGGCGGCAAGGCGACCGACGCCGACTTCAGGGCCGCCGTCGCCGCGGTCATGAAGGCGGTCGAGGGCACCGGCAAGGTCACGGACGTGACGTCGCCGTACGACACGAACACGATCTCGAAGGACGGCCGCAGCGCGCTCGTGCAGTTCGACATGCGCGGCGAGGCGGACACCGCCGGCGACCGGGTCGAGCCGGTGCTGAAGGCCGTCGAGGGGGTGCAGAAGGAGCACGAGTCGCTGCGGATCGAGGAGATCGGCGGCGCCAGCATGATGAAGACGTTCTCCGACGCGTTCGGCGACGACTTCGAGAAGGCCGAGCTCTCCGCGGTGCCGGTGGCCCTCGGTATCCTGCTCATCGCGTTCGGCGCCCTGGTCGCGGCCTTGCTGCCGGTGCTCCTGGCCGTCAGCGCCATCATGGCGACCATAGGACTGATGGGCGTCGTCAGCCATGTGATGCCGATGAGCGACACCGCCAACTCCGTGATGCTGCTGGTCGGTCTGGCCGTGGGCGTCGACTACTGCCTGTTCTACCTGCGCCGTGAGCGCGAGGAACGACAGGCCGGACGGGACCCGCAGACCGCTCTGCGGATCGCCGCCGCCACCAGCGGCCGCGCGATCATCGTCTCGGGCGTCACGGTGTGCGTGGCGATGGCGGGCATGCTGTTCACCGGGCTCGCCGAGTTCGAGGCGATGGGCCTGGCCTCGCTGATGGTCGTGGCGGTCGCCATGGTCGGGTCCGTGACCGTGCTGCCCGCGCTGCTCTCGCTGCTGGGCGAGCGGGTCGAGAAGGGCAAGATCCCCTTCCTGCACCCGGAGAGCCGACTGCGCCGCAAGCGGAGCGGCAACCGGGAGAGCCGGTTCTGGACGGCCGTTCTGAAGGGCGTCCTCGCGAAGCCCGTCGTCTCGGTCGTGGTCGCGGCCGGCGCGCTGCTCGCCATCGCGGCGCCCGCGCTCGGCATGAAGACCCAGAACCTCACCCTGGACCAGGAGTTCGGCGACTCGCTGCCGATCGTGCAGACGTACAACCGGGTCAACGACGCCTTCCCCGGCGGTTCCGATCCGGCCGAGGTGGTCGTCAAGGCGGCGGACATCAACGCACCCGAAGTCACCGGCGCGCTGGCCGAGTTCAAGGAGCGGGCGATCTCCTCGGGGGCCTCGCGGGGCCCGGTCGAGATCAAGCTGCACGACGCGCAGAACCTCGCCTTCGTGTACGTCCCGCTGGTGGGCGGCTCCGACTTCGACAAGGCCGGTCAGAGCCTGGACACGTTGCGCGACGAGGTACGTCCGGCCACGCTCGGCAAAATCGACGGTGTCCAGGCACCGATCACCGGACAGGTGGCGGGCTCCAAGGACTTCAACGACCAGCTGACCGGAGCGGTCGTCCCGGTCTTCGCGTTCGTGGTGGTCTTCGCCTTCGTCCTGATGCTGCTGTCGTTCCGCTCGCTGACGATCGCGATCACCTCGATCGTGCTCAACCTGCTGTCGGTGGGCGCCGCTTACGGCATCCTCGTCGCCGTCTTCCAGCACGGCTGGGGCGCCTCGCTGGTGGGCGCGGAGGGCGTCGGCGCCATCATCACCTGGCTCCCGCTGTTCCTCTTCGTGATCCTGTTCGGCCTGTCGATGGACTACCACGTGTTCGTGGTCTCCCGGATCCGCGAGGCACGCCTGCGGGGCCGTACGACGAAGGACGCGATCCAGCACGGCGTGGTCACCACGGCCGGTGTCGTCACCAGCGCCGCCGTCATCATGGTCGCCGTGTTCGCGATCTTCGGGACGCTGTCCATGCAGTCCATGAAGCAGATGGGCGTGGGCCTCGCGGCCGCGGTGCTCATCGACGCGACGATCATCCGGGGCGTGCTGCTCCCGGCGGTGATGGCGCTGCTCGGCGAGCGCAACTGGTACCTGCCGAAGTGGCTGAACCGGCTGCCCGACCTCACCCACGACGAGGCCGCGGACGCCGTGGCGGCGCCCGCGGCGCGGGACGACGAGGGTGAGCCGCTGAGGGTCTGAGCCTTCCTCGGCGAAGGCTGAACCCCCCTTGTACTGAGGGCCCGTTGGTGACCGGGGTACCAACGGGCCCTCACTCATGCGGGCAGTGCCGCCTCGATGAGGTCGGCCGCCCTGTGGGTGCCGCCCTCCTGAGCCATCTCCGCCTGGATCTCCTTCAGCTTCCGGGCGACTTCGGGATCGTCGACCAGCGCGAGGGCGGCCGCTTTCAGGGCCTCGGCAGTCGCCTCTTCGGTATCGATCCGGCGGGCGACTCCGAGGCCTTGCAGCATGTCCGCGTTGCCGAACTGGTCCACGGCCTGCGGTACGGCGATCATCGGCGTGGCGGTCGCCAGTCCCTCCTGACTCCCGCCCGCGCCGGCGTGCGTGACGAACAGGTCGGCCTGCTTGAGGACCGCCAACTGCGGTACCCAGGACCGTACTTCGACGTTGTCCGGCAGGGTGCCGAGTTCGGCCGGGGCCACGTGCCTGCCGATCTGGAGGACGAGGTGCCAGCCGGGGAGGTCACCGAAGGCCCGGACGCATTCCTTGTAGAAGTCGGGCCGCCGAGTGAACGAGGAGCCGAGCGAGACCAGCGCCACCTTCTCCGCCGCGGCCGGCCGCTGCCACTCCCCCTCGGCGCCGCGGTCGCCCTGACAGGCGCCGACGAAGGTGTACACGCTCTCGTCGACCCGGTCGGCGTTCGGCTGCAGGGCCTTCGGGATCAGCACGAGAGAGCGGTCGGGACGGCCGACGAAGGTGTCCGGGTGCATGGCGACCCCGTTCTCCTCCAGCCAGCTCTGGAACCGGGCGTAATAGGCCTGCCCGCGCTCGGTCTTCTTCGGCTCGGCCCACATCGGCTCGGCGACCTCCTCCTCGTAGCCCCGCCAGGCGACGAGGTTCGGCGAGAGGGAGATCGCCGGCACGCCCCAGCGGTGGGCGAGGATGCGGGCCGGATAGGCGGTGATGTCGTGCAGGACGAGATCCGGTTGGTCTCCGGCGTACGCCTCGACCTGCTGTGGCAGGGCCTGGATCGCGTCGGCCAGGAAGAGCTCCACGTGGTCGAGCAGCTCGGTGCCCCAGGCCGCCGGGTCGTCGTCGGGGCCGGGAAGCGTCGAGTTCCAGGGCTTCACCTCGGCACCGGTCTCGGCGACCTTCTCGGCGAACAGGGGCGGGACGGCGTACGTGACCCGATGCCCGCGCGCCACGAGCTCGCGGATCACCTCGAGGCTGGGGTTCACGTGGCCGTGGGCGGCGATGGAGAACATGGCGATGTGCGAGCGAGTGGTCATGTCAGGAAGGCTAGGCGAGACGAGACGTCTCGTGCAAACGAATATCACTCATGCCACCAGCACCGCGTGCAGTCGCAGCCACTGCTCGGGCGACACCGCTCCTACGAGTACGGCCCGGTCGAGACGGGCGACGCGGAGTGCGGCGTCGACCCGGCGTCGGGGGTGGGCCCGGCACAGCGACGCACGCAACGAGCCGCCGACGCCCGAGAACCCGAGCTCCACCAGATGTCGCCAGCTGTACTGAGCGCTGGGTTCGAGCAGCGGCGTCCGGCGGCGCTCGATCCGCAGGATCCCCGCGTCCACGCGCGGCACGGGCCGGAAGCTGTACCGGCCGACACGGCCCACCAGACGCCATTCGTACCGGGGCCAGCTCAGAACCGTCAGCAGGGTCCAACCGCCGTAGTCCCCGGTGCGCTTACGGGCGTACTCGAGCTGGGTGAGGAGTGTCGCGTCGGTGAGTGCGGGGGCCCGCAGACACCAGTCGACGATGTCCGCGGTGCGCGAGAAGGGCACGTTGCCGGCGACGGCGAACGGCGTGCGGGGCGGTCGAGCGCCGAGGAAGTCCCCCTCGACCACCTGCACGTGCGGGGCGTCCGAGAAGCGCTCCCGGAGTGGGGGAACGAGCCGCGAGTCGATCTCGTAGGCGAGCAGACGGCGGCAGCGCGGGGCGAGCAACTCGGTCAACGCGCCTTTTCCCGCGCCGACTTCGAGCAGCAGCGGGGTGGGTCGGGGTACGGCGAGTCCGGCGAGGCGTGCGGCGGCACGGCGGTCGGCGAGGAAGTTCTGCGAGAGCGCGCGGGAAGCGCGGGTGGGACGGCCCATGGCCAGTGGTCCTTGTCTTCCGTGACGGGAAACGGGCAGACGAAGGCCCCGACCGGAAGACTGGGGAAAAGAGAAGCGCGGACGCGCAGGCGTCAGAGGGTGTCGCGCCCCGGGCCGGTCAGGGCTCCGGGGCCGCGGCGCATCCGGATGGAGTGCGTGCAGCCCCGGCCGAGACCGGAGATGTAGATCGCGTTGAAGGCTCCCACGGAGGGCACGCTAGGCGCGGGCCCTCGACGCCGACAACCGAATTACCTCAGCGCTGGTAGCGCGCCAGCACCAGGTTCCCGTCGTCCTCCAGGCGTTTGCGCAGCTCACCGAGGCCGATGGCACCGCTGTAGTACTCCTGGAAGGCGGGGGTGGCGACCTTGTCCTTCCATTCCGGGTAGCCGCGGACGGACTGCGCGGGAGCCGTGGTGAGGTGGGCGGCCAGGGCGGTGCCGGTGGCCCAGCCGTCCTTGGTGACGTGGAGGGCCGGATCGGCGAGCGCCTGCGTCCCCGTGGGCAGCATCCAGTCCCCCAGCGCCAGCCGGACCATGTTCTTCGGCCGGAGCAGGAAGTCGATGAACTCGGCGGCCTCTTTCTTGTGGGGGCTGTCCTCGGCGACGGACAGGGTCTGCGGGCTGACGCCCTGGGTGAGCCCGTCGGCGCCGGCGGGGGCGGGCAGGACCTGCCACTGGAAGCCCTTAGGCGCCTGCTGCGCGATCTGCTGACGGTAGGAGAACCCGAGCGGGACCATCGCGTACTTGCCGCCGAAGAAGCCGGGCAGGGTGTCGGAGCCGCCGCTGCCGAGTGTGGTGGGCGAGGCGCTGCGGTCGGTGTTCGCCTGGTCGTGGATCGTGCGGGGCACGGTCTCGTCGGCCTTCTCGAAGCGGATGGTGACCTTTCCATCGGCGCCCCGGTGGAAGAGCCGTCCGCCCGCCGACAGTGACAGGTTGAGGGTCGCGGAGACGGGTTCCTTCAGCGGCCAGGCCGCGCCGTACTTGCCGTCGCCGCTGAGCCCCTCGGTGATCCGCCGGAACTCCGCCCAGCTCCACGGGTGTTCGGGGGTGGGGATCCGGACGCCGGACTCCTTGAGCCACTCGGCGTTGGCTATGAGGACACGGGGCTCCTGGAGGAAGGGGACGCCGTAGACCCCGTCGCCGAAGGTGGTGGTCTCCCAACTCCGTTGCGGGATGTCCGACTTCAGCCGCTGGGGCAGCAGGTCCTTGAGATCCGCCAGGTAGCCGCCGTAGGCGAAGTCCGCGAGGTCGTCGGAGGCGTCATGGATGATGTCCGGCGCCTCGCCGCCCTCGAAGGAGGTGAGCAGCTGGTCGTGGACGCTGTCCCAACTCCCCTGCACATACTCGACCTTCACGCCGGGATGCGTCGCGTTCCACTCCTTCACGAGTGCCTTGTTGGCCTCGACGGACTCCTCCTGCCAGGCGAGGGACTGGAAGCGAAGGGTGATACGGCCGTCCTCGGACGTGCTCGTGCCGGTGCACCCGGCCAGGAGCAGGAGGAGGACTCCGACGAACCATCGGGCGCGCATCAGCTCTTCACCGCCCCGGCCAACATGCCTCCCGTGATACGGCGTTGGATGATCGCGAAGATGATCAGTGAGGGAAGGGTGGCGAGGAAGGCGGCCGCCGCCAGTGGGCCGAGGTCGGCGACGCCCTCCGCGCCGATGAAGTGGGTGAGCACGACCGGCAGGGTCTGTTTGTCGGAGGTCTTCAGCAGCACCAGCGCGAAGAAGAACTCGTTCCACGCGGTGATGAACGCGAACAGTGCCGTCGCCACGAGCCCCGGCGCGAGCAGCGGCGCCGTCACCGACACCAGGGTCCGCAGCCGCCCGGCGCCGTCGACGGCCGCCGCCTCCTCCAGTTCGGTCGGCACGGCACGGACGTATCCGACGAGCATCCACAGCGCGAACGGCAGCGCCCACACGACGTACACCAGCACCAGGCCGGCAAGGGAGTTGATCAGCCGGAGGTTCTTCAGGACCAGGAACAGCGGGATGATCACCAGCACGAGCGGGAAGGCCTGGCTGACCACCACCCAGCCCGTAGCGGCCTTCGCGAGCCGGGTGCGGTGGCGTGCCATGACGTACGCCAGCGGGGTCGCGATCAGTACGGCGATCACGGCGGCGGCGGACGCGGCGAGCAGGGAGTTTACGGCGGCGCGCAGCAGGGGCTGTTCGTCGAAGGCCTGGCGGAAGTTGTCGAGGGTGGGGTCCCGCGGGATCCAGGTGGGGTGCAGACTGCCCAGTTCTCGCGGGGACTTGAAGGCGGTGGAGACCAGCCAGAGGAAGGGAAAGGCGAGGAAGACGAGATAGGCGAGGAGGGCGGCGTACTGGCCGACGCGGCCGGTGGCACTGGTCCTCATGCCTGGTCACCTCCCGTTCGGGCCTTGAGCCGGCCCACCAGGAAGAGGGCGAGGAGGAGGGAGATCACAGCGACCATCACGAGGCCCATCGCGGCCGCGTAGCCGAACTGGCCGTAGCGGAAGGCCTCTTCGTAGGCGAAGAGCATGGGGAGCCGGGTGCGGCCGCCGGGCCCGCCGCTGGTCAGTACGTACACCAGGGCGAACGAGTTGAAGTTCCAGATGAAGTTGAGGGCGGTGATCGCGAGGGCCACCGGTCTGAGGGCAGGCCAGGTGACGGTACGGAATCGGCGCCAGGCGCCCGCGCCGTCCATCGCGGCCGCCTCGTGGAGTTCGCGCGGGGTGTTCTGGAGGCCGGCGAGCAGGGTGACCGTCGTCTGGGGCATCCCGGCCCAGACGCCCACGACGATCACGGCGGGCAGAGCGGTGGACAGGCCGCTGAGCCAGTCGCGGCCGTCGCCGAGACCGAGGTTGCGGAGGGTCTCGTTGAGGACCCCGGCGTCCGGGTTGTAGACCAGCCGCCACATGACTCCGACGACCACCTCGGGCATGGCCCAGGGGATGATCGCGAGGGCGCGGGCGAGCCAGCGCAGTCTGAGGTCCTGGTCGAGCAGAAGGGCGAGGCCGAGCGCCAGCAGGAACTGCGGCACGGTCACCCCGACCGCCCACACCAGGCCGATCCGGAACGACTCCCAGAACAGGGTGTCGTGCAGCAGATCCTGGAAGTTGAGGCCGCCGATCCACTGGGTGGCCCGGGTCCGGCCCGACTGGGCGTCGGTGAAGGCCAGCAGGATCCCGTACAGCAGGGGTCCCACGCTCAGCACCAGGATCGGGATCAGCGCGGGCAGCACCAGGAACCAGGCCCCGCGGTCGGGAGGCCGGCGGTCCCCCTCGGCGCGCGGTGCGCCCTGCGCCGACCGCTCCGTCGCGGTCACCAAGGTCACGTCATCGGCTCCTTCGCACGGTTCGTGACGATCCGGCCCTCCTGGCCTGGGCCTCCGTCATGGTCGTGAAGGGGGTATGCGCCGTCAAGGCAGCGCGCACACGGGCCCACCTGTGGGAATGCGAGACTGGCCGGGCGATGGCGTGAACTCGACGCCGTTCGCGGTGGCAATACACAGGCATGCGTGACATGTCAGGACCGGGAGGGCCGGACGATGGACGAGACACGGGCGCGGGACGTACTGGCCGCGGCGGGAGTGCTGCCCGGGGCCCGGCTGCTCGCCCTGGGCGAGAACGCCGTGTTCGCCGCCGGTGACCTGGTCGTCAAGGTGGGCCGCGACGCCGAGCTCCTCGACCGGGCACGCCGTGAACTGGACATCGCCGTGTGGCTCGCGGAGGCGGGGGTGCCCGCCGTGAGGGCGGCCGAGCCGAAGGCGCGGTTGGTGGAGGGGCACCCGGTGACCCTGTGGCACCGGCTTCCCGACGCCGTACGGCCCGCCGAGCCGCGGGATTTGGCCGAACTGCTACGGGTCGTGCACGCGCTGCCGAAGCCGTCCTTCGACTTGCCGCCGCGTGAGCTGCTGGGTGGTGTGGAGCGGTGGCTGAGGCTTGCGGGGGACGCGATCGACCCCGCCGACGCGGCGTACCTCCGGGAGCGGCGGGACGGTTTCGCGGCGGCCGCGGCCGCGGTGACGCCTCATCTGGAGCCGGGGCCGATTCATGGGGACGCGCTGCCCCGCAATGTGCACGTGGGGCCCGACGGTCCGGTTCTCGTCGATCTGGAGACCTTCTCCTCGGATCTACGTGAGCATGATCTGGTGGTGATGGCTCTGTCGCGGGACCGGTACGGGGTGCCTGCGGAGGCCTACGCCGCGTTCACCTCCGCGTACGGGTGGGATGTCCGGGAGTGGGAGGGGTGTTCGGTGTTGCGCGGGGCCCGGGAGACGGGCAGTTGTGCGTGGGTCTCGCAGCATGCGCCGACCAATCCCCAAGCGCTGGCCGAGTTCGAGCGCAGGGTGGCTTCGCTGCGGGACGGTGACGAGACGGTGCGGTGGTATTCGTTCTGACCGGTGGGCGAGTGCGGGTGGTAGGTGGCTGGTCGCGCAGTTCCCCGCGCCCCTGGGTCAGTCCCCTGGTCGTCGGATTGTTTGTGCCGCCCTCCTGAGCTCCGTCACAACCGTGTGCACCGCCCTTCTTGCCGTCCTCTCCGGGCGGTACAGGGCGTCGATGTGGCGTCGTGCCTGGACGCCGCTCAGGGGTCTCAACGCCAGGGCCGGGTGACGGCGCGTCGTCCAGCGGGGCATCAGTGCCAGGCCGCCGCCCGCGGCCACCACCTCCGCGGCCACCGCGAACTCGTTGATGCGGTGGGCCAGGTGGACGCGTCGGCCCGCCGCCGCTGCGATCGCCTCGACCGTCGCCATGACTGGGAAGCCGTCGTGCACGGTGATCCATGGCTCGCCGGCCACGTCATGCGGGGTCACCCGGCGTTTGGTCGCCAGGGGGTGGTCGGCGGGCATCGCCACGTCCAGAGGTTCGTGCAGCAGCGTGGTCACCGCGACCGTGCGCGGCCAGGGCGGGGCATGGTCGAGGCGGTGGGCCAGGACGATGTCGTACTCCCGGGTGAGGCGGGGGAAGTCCTCCTGCGGCACGTCCTTGTCGGCCAGCCTCGGCACGGGGGCGCCGGGGTGGGCGAGTGCGCGCAGCAGCAGGGGGAAGAAGGCCGCGCCGGCACTGTGGAAGGCGGCCACCGAGACCTCGCCCTCGGGCCGGTCCACGAACTCCTCGACCGTGTGCCGCGCGCGTGCCAGCGCCGTCTCCACGTCGATGGCCGCGCCCGCCAGGGCCTGCCCGGCGTCCGTGAGCACCAGCCGCCTGCCGTCGCGCTCGGTCAGCGGGACCCTGGCCGAACGCTGCAGCAGCCGCAGTTGCTGTGAGATCGCCGACGGGGTCACCAGCATCGCCTCGGCGACCGCGGTGACGCTGCCCAGTTCGCCGAGCTCCCGCAGGATCCGCAGCTGTCGTTCGTCCATCACGACAGTGTAGGAGTACTAAAAGATCGTTTTAGAAAGTGGATCTGGGCTTCATCGGGTTCCTGGTGGACCGTAGGGACATGTCCGACGCCCGCCGTACCGACGCGGTACTCCTGCTGGTCGCGATCGTCTGGGGTTCGAGTTATCTCTCCGCCCAGACAGCGACGTCCGCTCTCCCCGTCCTGCTGGTGCTCTTCGCCCGCTACGCCCTGTCCGCGCTCGCCTGCCTGGGAGTCGTCGCCGTCCCCGGGCGGGGGCCGCGCCGGTGGACCCGCGAGGAGCTGCGGGCGGGGGTGCCCCTCGGCCTCACCCAGGCCGCCGTCCTCGTCGTCGAGACCTACGGCGTCGCCCACACCAGCGCCGCCAACGCCGGCCTCATCATCAGCCTGACCATCGTCCTCACCCCCCTCCTCGACCGCACCGGTCACCGGGGCGGCCTGCCGCCCGCCTTCTACGCCGCCGCCGGTGTGTCCGTCCTGGCCGTCGGGCTCCTGATGGCGGGCAACGGCTTCCACGCACCCCGCCTCGGGGACCTGCTGATGCTCGCCGCCGCGGTCGTACGGGCCGGTCATATGGCGCTGGTCGGCCGGCTCACCGCGGGGCGGGCGATACGGCCGCTGCACCTCACGACCGTGCAGACCCTCGTCGGCACGGCCCTGTTCCTCGTCCCGGCCGCACGCGAGCTTCCGACCCTGGCCCACGCCGGCCCGGCCACCTGGGCACAGCTGCTCTATCTCGCCCTGTTCTGCAGTGTGTTCGCCTTCCTCGCCCAGACCTGGGCGGTGCAGCGCACCTCGGCCAGCCGGGCCAGCCTGCTGCTCGGCACCGAACCGATCTGGGCCGCCGCGGTGGGTGTTGCCCTGGGCGGTGAGCACTTCACCGTACTGACCGGGCTCGGAGCGGTCATGATGATCACCGGCACTTACTGGGGGCAGTCCGTGGAACGCGCCCACCGCGCAACGGCTACGCCCCGCACCACAGTTCAGCCCATCGAAGAGGACACCCGATGCCCGGCGACGACGTCTACGACACCTACGACCGTCTGATCTCCCTGCTCGACACCTCCTCCGTCGACTACCGGCTGATCGACCACGCGCCCGAGGGCACCACCGACGCCGTGTGCGCGCTGCGTGGACACCCCGCCTCCGAGGCCGCGAAGTGCATCGTGCTGCGGGTCAAGGTGGACCGCCGCACCACCCGGAACGTCCTGGCGGTCGTCCCCGGGGACCGGCGCGTGGACCTGGACGCGATCCGGGCGCTGTACGCCGCGCGCTATGTCGGGTTCAGCGATGCGGAGACCGCCGAGCGGCTGGCCCGCGCGATCCCCGGCACGGTGCTGCCGTTCAGCTTCGATCCCGAACTGGAGGTCGTCGCCGATCCGGACGTCGTGGCCCAGCCCCGGCTGTACTTCAACGCCGCCCGGCTCGACCGTTCGCTGTGTCTGTCGGGGGCCGACTACCAGCGGTTGGCGAAGCCACGGGTGGAGCCCATCGCGGGTCCCGCGCCGGAGTGACGCTCTCTCACACCGTCTCGTCGGCAGGCTCGCGCAGCGGCCAGGTGCCGTCGATCACCGCTGTCGCGTCGCCCTTGCGGCGCAGGAAGCTCTGGAAGTCCGCCGCCCATTCCGCGTACCACTCGATCTGGCGGCGGTGCAGCTCCGCCGGGCCGAGGGCGGCGACCTTGGGGTGACGCGCGGCTATCGCACAGGCGAGCCGGGCCGCGGCGAGGGCGTCGGCGGAGGCGTCGTGGGCGGCGTCGAGTGCGACGCCGTACTCCGTGCAGACCGCTTCGAGGTTGCGCTTGCCGCGCCGGTAGCGGTCCACCGAGCGGTCGATGGTGTACGGGTCGATGACCGGGACGGGGTCGAGGCCGCCCAGGCGCTCGCGCAGGGACGGCAGGCCGTACCGGCGCAGTTCGGCGGAGAGCAGGCTCAGGTCGAAGGCGGCGTTGTACGCGACGACAGGGACGCCCGTCTTCCAGTAGGTCGCGAGGACGTCCGCGATGGCGTCGGCGACCTGGTCGGCGGGACGGCCCTCGGCGGCCGCCCGTTCGTTGCTGATGCCGTGCACCGCGACGGCGTCCGCCGGGATCTGTACGCCCGGGTCCGCAAGCCACTCCCGGCGCCCTATGGGCTGCCCGTCCCTGACCTCGATCACGGCTCCCGTGACGATGCGCGCCTCGCGCGGATCGGTGCCGGTGGTTTCCAGGTCGAAGCCGATCAGCAGCTCTCGGTGCCAGCCCATGGGCCGTCCCCCTTCTTGGTGGTGCTTTCCCCCAGTGGTCTCCACCTTCCCATGCGCCACTGACAATCAGAGGGCCGCATTCCGCTTGCCGATCCGGACACTTCGGGAGGCCGGGACACTTCAGAACACGGGAACACTTCAGGACACCGGCCGCGAATCCGCCCAGTTCGTCTCGAACTCCTCGCGGTAGGTGGGGAAGAGGCCGCTGTCGTCCACATCGCCCGGCTTGACCACCCGTTGGCCGTTGCGCAGCACGAGGACCGGTGCCTCCATGCCTCTGGCCCGGCGCAGATAGGACTGCACGACCGCGATGCCGTCCGAGCCGTCGCCGTCCACGAGGTAGGCCGTGAAGCGCGGGGTGTCGTCGTAGACCTGGATCTCGAAGGCGCCCGGGTCGCGCAACCTCGACCGCACCCGGCGCATGTGCAGGATGTTCATCTCGACCGCGCGGCTCAACTCACCGCGCTTCATGCCGAGTTCCCGCTCGCGCCGCTTGACGGCGCTGGAGGCCGGGTTCAGGAACAGCAGCCGCACCCGGCAGCCGGCCTCGGCCAGACGGACCAGACGGCGGCCGGAGAAGTTCTGCACGAGGAGGTTGAGGCCGATGCCGACGGCATCCAGGCGGCGGGCGCCGCCGAAGATGTCCTCGGCGGGGAACTGCCGCAGCAGCCGCACCCGGTCGGTGTGCACGGCGACCACGTCGGCGTACCGGTCGCCGACCAGGTCCTCGACCGCGTCGACGGGCAGTCGGCGGGCGGACGGCACGTCGCCGCCGGCGCCGAGTATCTCCAGCAGCTTGGCGGAGGCGCGCTCGGCCTGGCCGAGGACCGCCTCGGACAGGGCCCGGTTGCGGGAGACGACGTTGCGCGTCACCTCCAGCTCGTCCAGAGCCAGTTCGACATCGCGTCGGTCGTCGAAGTAGGGCTCGAAGCAGGGCCAGTGCTGCACCATCAGCTCGCGCAGCTGCGGCAGGGTGAGGAAGCTGAGGACGTTGTCGTCGGCCGGGTCGAGCAAGTAGCCCTTGCGGCGGCTGACTTCGCGGACGGCGACCGCGCGCTGCACCCACTCCTGTCCGGCGGGCCCGGCGGCGGCGACGACCCAGTCGTCGTGGCCGTGGACGGGTTCGTAGATGGGGCGCAGAACAGCGGCCACCACGGCCCGCAGCCGCTGTTCGACGAGGTTCAGCCAGATGTAGGCCCGGCCGGCCCGCTGTGCGCGCGTGCGTACCTCGCGCCAGGCGTCGGCGTCCCAGTCCAGCTCCGGCCCGATGGTCGCTCCCGCGTCCATCGGCCGTGCCAGGGACACCGTGCCGGGCGGGGCGTCTGTGGAGTGCCCCTCGTGACCCTCGTCACCAGGGGGCAACTCCAGCCCTCCCGAGCCCACCCGCGCACCGCCTTCCGCTCCCCCGAGCACTCCCCTTGCCAACGATCAAGGAAGGGTACTCCGGGAGCGGTCGGCAGTGCAGCCGGATGGACAGGGTCATTCTCAACTACCGAACTCCCAGTGGCCGTTCTGCCCGGCGAGCTCGGCCGGAGTGAGCGGATTCATAGCCGTGACGTCCCTGGGGGCGATGGAGAACCCCTGCCAGTGGACCGGCATGGGCTGCTGGTCCTCGTCCCGGGCGATGTGGTGGAAGCCCACGTTCATCCAGACGACGGGGTGAGTGAGGGTCTGACCGTTGACCCACTTGTCGACGGACTTGCCCGCTCCGGTGCCGCAGTTGCCGGTGTTGTTGCTGGCGAACTGCTCGCACTGGTTGTACTCGGTGACGTAGATGTCGTGCTTGGTGAAGCTGCGGCCCGGGTACTTCGTGCTCGGACCGGGGACGATCTCGTACGACCGCGGGTGCCAGTCCTTGTTCTTGCCGACCGCGCTGACCATGCGCCACCAGCGGTAGCTCTTGGCGTCGCCCGCGAGTTCCTTGGTGACCGGGGTGCGGGTGGTCTTGACGGTCGCGGCCTGCTGGCCCTGGGCGGCCGCGGTGACCGTCGAGTCGTACTGCTCGACCCGGTTCTTGGAGGAGCCGTCGAGGGCGAAGTCGAGGCGCCAGAAGGCGTTGTGGCTGTGGCTGGTGGCCTGGGCACGGGGGCCCTTGCCGATCGGCCAGCCACGGCCGTCCCCGGCGTCGTAGTCCTCGTAGGAGAGGCTGCCGGTCGCGCCGAGGTTCATGGTGACGGTGCCGTCGTCCTGGAAGCGCCACTCGGTCATGTACTCGTACCAGCCGACCTGGTTGACCGAGTAGACGAGCAGGTCCTTGCCCTGGGCCTGGTAGACCTTGTTCGCGCTGTTGCCCTGCATGCGGTAGGCGTGGCCGCGGGAGCGGGTGGTGGTGCACAGGCCGTTGACGTTCGGGTGGTCCGGGTCCCAGGAGTCCGGGACCTTGACGCTCTTGATGGTGCCGCCGGGACACTCGCCCGGGTCCAGGTTCATCAGGCCCTGCGCGAAGCCGAAGCCCGTCAGGTCGTCGTACTCGACGCTGCCGTCGTCGTAGGGGACGTGGATCTGGCCGAGCCGGGCACTGTTGAGGACCTTGATCGGCGAGGCCTCGCCCTTGGGCTGGTAGGAGATGTTCTCCAGGGCGAGCCCGGCCTTGCTGTCGTAGCGCCAGCACATCCGCCAGGTCGTGCCGCTCGAGAGCTTCTGCTCGATCTTGTAGGCGGCGCTGCACTCGGCGGCGGCCGCCGGGGCGGCCTTCGGCTGGGCGGCGGCCGGTCCCGCACCGGTCGTGACACCGGCGGCCAGCGCGGCCACGGACACACCGAGGGCCGCGTGCCTGCGGGCACGGCTGATTCTGTTGACACGCATGAAGAAATGACTCCCCTGCGGAAGTAGCGGGTTGGAAAAGTGGACGGAGGGAGGCGGTCAGCTCTCGAGCTTGGCGACCTTGCGGGCGCTCAGGTCGATCACGAAGGCCCTGGCGTCGATCCAGGGGCCGTTCTTCACCTTCGGGAACAGCCGCACACAGCGGTGCTCGCCGCACTTGTCGAGCGCGGCGGGCTGACCGCCGGGAACCGCCCGGTACACCGCGCCGGTGAGCAGCAGCTGGTTGGGGTCGGTGAGTTCCTTGTCGGTGGCGTCCTTGTAGTCGGCCTTCAGGTCCGCGCCCAGCGCGTCGGCGATCAGAAGGCTCGCGGCCTCGGCGTACTCGGCGCTGCTCAGCGGCGGCTGAACGCCGTGCTGGGTGCCGGTCGCGACGACCTTGCCGCTCTCGAGGTCGACGGTCCTGGTGACGAGGGTGTCGTCCCGGTAGTCGTAGAACGTCACGTCCGCGCGGCGGGGCGCGTTCGGGTCGTCCAGTTCGCCGACCTTGGGGTCGGCGAGGTCGACCGTGAGCCGTTCCGGGCCGCGGTCGCCCTCGACGTCCTCACTGGCATTGCGCAGCTGCGGGTTCACGGCGATCTGCTCGACGCGCTGGATCTCGTCGTCGGTGAGCGGGTCGCGGCCCTTGCCCTTCTCGCCCTCGGCGGCCGGCGCCTGCTCGACGACCCCGGGCGCGACGGCCCCGTCCGCGCCCTGTCCCGCCTGCGCCGCGGACTGTCCTGCGGCCGCCTTGCCGCCTCCCGTGTCGTCCGCCCCCGCCGTGCCGGGCAGGGTGATCCCGATCATCACGGCGGTCCCGGCAACCGCGATGGCCGCACCTGCCACCACCTTCCCGAGGTGGCGGTGCACTATCTTGCGCACATCTTCCCCCTACTCCCCGGGCAGCTCCGGGAGTACGTGTATGCCCCAATGGTTCGG
The DNA here is from genome assembly GCF_031845645.1 of Streptomyces doebereineriae. Taxonomy (NCBI): domain Bacteria; kingdom Bacillati; phylum Actinomycetota; class Actinomycetes; order Kitasatosporales; family Streptomycetaceae; genus Streptomyces; species Streptomyces doebereineriae. The sequence goes on along the minus strand of NZ_JAVREZ010000006.1, from coordinate 387,596 downwards.
CCCAGGCCGATCCTGTGATCGCCCTGTGGCACTGGTCGATCGGTAAGAGGGACGTAAGTCATAGGTGGTTCCATCACTTTCGTGGACACTCGAGGCCAAGGCGCCACACGCGGCGCGGGACACCTGAAAGAGTCGTTCCATGCAGGTCTGGCCTGGAGAGGCGTATCCACTCGGTGCCACGTACGACGGCGCCGGCACCAACTTCGCGGTCTTCACCGAAGCCGCGGACCGAGTAGAGCTGTGTCTGTTGCACGACGACGGCTCGGAAACGGCGGTGGAACTGCGCGAGAGCGACGCGTTCGTCCGGCATGCGTACCTGCCGGGCGTGATGCCCGGACAGCGCTACGGCTTCCGCGCGCACGGCCCGTACGCTCCCGAGCGCGGCCTGCGCTGCAACTCGTCGAAGCTGCTGCTCGACCCGTACGCGCGCGCGATCAGCGGCTCCATCCGCTGGGGCGAGGAGGTGTACGGCTATCACTTCGACTCGCCCGACAAGCGCAACGATCTCGACTCGGCGCCGCACACCATGACGTCGGTCGTGGTCAACCCGTACTTCGACTGGGGCGACGACCGGCGGCCCCGGATCGGCTACCACGAGACGGTGATCTACGAGGCGCACGTCAAGGGCCTCACCATGAGCCACCCGGGGCTGCCGGAGGAGCTGCGCGGCACCTACGCCGCCCTCGCGCACCCCGCGATCATCGAGCACCTGGTGGAGCTCGGTGTCACCACCCTGGAGCTGATGCCCGTCCACCAGTTCGTGAACGACCACCGCCTGGTCGACATGGGCCTGAACAATTACTGGGGCTACAACACCATCGGTTTCTTCGCCCCGCACAACGCGTACGCCTCCTGGGGCGACCGCGGCCAGCAGGTCCTGGAGTTCAAGTCGGCGGTCAGGGCGCTGCACGAAGCCGGGATCGAGGTCATCCTGGACGTCGTCTACAACCACACCGCCGAGGGCAACCATCTGGGCCCGACGCTGTCCTTCAAGGGCCTCGACAACCCGCAGTACTACCGCCTGACCGACGACCAGCGGTACTACATGGACACCACGGGCACCGGGAACTCGCTGCTCATGCGGTCCCCGCACGTACTCCAGCTGATCATGGACTCGCTGCGGTACTGGGTCACCGAGATGCATGTCGACGGCTTCCGCTTCGACCTCGCGGCGACCCTGGCCCGGCAGTTCCACGAGGTGGACCGGCTGTCGTCGTTCTTCGACCTGGTGCAGCAGGACCCGGTGGTCTCCCAGGTGAAGCTGATCGCCGAACCGTGGGACGTCGGCGAGGGCGGCTACCAGGTGGGCAACTTCCCGCCGCTGTGGACCGAGTGGAACGGCAAGTACCGCGACACCGTACGGGACCTGTGGCGGGGCGAGCCGCGCGCGCTCGCGGAGTTCGCGTCCCGGCTGACCGGTTCCTCCGACCTGTACCAGGACGACGGAAGGCGTCCGCTGGCCTCGATCAACTTCGTGACCTGCCACGACGGGTTCACCCTGCACGACCTCGTCTCGTACAACGACAAGCACAACGATGCCAACGGGGAGGACAACCGCGACGGCGAGAGCCACAACAGGTCCTGGAACTGCGGGGCGGAGGGCGAGACGAACGACCCCGCGGTGCGGGAGCTGCGTGCCCGGCAGATGCGCAACTTCATCGCCACGCTGATGCTGTCCCAGGGCGTGCCGATGATCAGCCACGGCGACGAGGTCGCGCGCACGCAGCGCGGCAACAACAACGCCTACTGCCAGGACAGCGAGCTGGCCTGGGTCGAATGGCCCGAATCCTCCGGCGAAACGGGGCTCGGCGCCGAACTGCTGGCCTTCACGCGCGCGATGGTGTGGCTGCGCAAGGACCACCCGGTCTTCCGCCGTCGCCGCTTCTTCCACGGGCGGCCCGTGGAGGGCACCCACGACGAGTTGTCGGACATCGCCTGGTTCACACCCGAGGGCAAGGAGATGACCCAACGGGACTGGGACCGCGCGCAGGCCTCGGCACTGACGGCCTTCCTCAACGGCAACGCGATCTCCGAGCCCGGCCCCCGCGGGGAGCGGATCACCGACGACTCGTTCCTGCTGATGTTCAACGCCTCGCCCAAGACGCTGGACTTCGTGGTGCCGGTCAACCACGGCCGGCAGTGGCAGGTCGTGGTCGACACCGCCCGCCCGGACGGGGTGCCGCCGGGCACGGGGGTGAAGGTACAGGCCGGGGATCGGCTGACGCTGGTGGACCGCAGCATGACGGTGCTGCAACGGCCCGTCTAGCAGGGTGTTCGTGTGCCCGTCACCGGGTACGCGCGTGTGGGGAGCGTTTTCGGCGCGTCCGGGGTACGAGGCCGGATGCGCCGTCGGCGTGGGGACGGGACCGTACCGTCGTGCCGCCGAACGTCGGAACGGGACGGTATCGTCGTTGCGTCGGCGCCGGAACGGGACGGTACCGTCGCGCCGTTGTCATCAGGACGGCACGGCCCCGTCGAGCCCTCGGCGTCACGACGGGACGGTCCCGTTCCGACGTCCGCGTCCCGCACACATGGACCACGCGATGACACGAAAGGCGGCAGGGCGGGTACGTAGGTCTGCATGACATCTGAGCGACCCGACCCGTCGGTGCCGACCGCCACGTACCGGCTGCAGCTGCAGCCCGAGTTCCCGTTCACGGCCGCGGCGGCGGCCGTGCCGTACCTGGCCTCGCTCGGCGTCTCGCACCTGCACCTGTCCCCCGTCCTGGAGTCTGTCCCCGGTTCCGCGCACGGCTATGACGTCGTGGACCACGCGCACGTGCGCGAGGAACTGGGCGGCGAGGACGGGCTGCGGGCGCTGTCGCGCACCGCGCGGGAACACGGGCTCGGTCTGGTGATGGACATCGTGCCGAACCACATGGCGATGGCCCCGCGCCACAACCGCGCCCTGTGGGAGGTGCTGCGGGAGGGCCCGAAGTCGTCGTACGCGCGATGGTTCGACATCGACTGGGAGGCACAGGACGGTCAGCTACTGCTGCCGGTGCTGGGACACCCGGTAGGCGCGGAGCTCGGCAACCTCACGGTGGACGGCGGGATGCTGCGCTACTACGACCACGTGTTCCCGCTCCGCGAGGGCACCGAGGAGCTCCCGCTGCCCCAGCTCCTGGACGCGCAGTGGTACCGGCCGGTCTGGTGGCGGCTGGCCCGTACGGAGCTCAACTACCGGCGTTTCTTCAGCATCTCGGAGCTGATCGGGGTGCGCGTCGAGGATCCGGAGGTCTTCGAGGCCACCCACGCCAAGATCCTCCAGCTGCTGCACGAGGGAGTGGTCGACGGGCTGCGGGTCGACCACCCCGACGGCCTCGCCGACCCCGACACGTACCTCCAGCGGCTGCACGAGGCGACCGGCGGGCGCTGGACGGTCGTGGAGAAGATCCTGGCGGACGGGGAGCAGCTGCCGGCCAACTGGCCGATGGCGGGGACCACGGGCTACGACGCCCTGCGGCACATCGACGGGCTGTTCACGGACCCGGCGGGGTTCGGGGAACTCCTCGGCCAGTACCGGCGGTTCGCGGCCCCGCAGACCGACCGCGGCGGCGACTGGGCCGCGACGGCACGGCGGGCGGCGTACAAGGTGATCACACACGAGCTGGCCGCCGAGACCGACCGGCTGACCCGGGTGGCGACACGCGTGTGTGCCGCGTCCCCGGAGCCTGCGCTGCGCGACCGCGCGCCCTGGGCGCTGCGCACCGCGCTCCAGGAACTCCTGGTGCGCATGGAGGTCTACCGGCCCTACGGCTCCTCGGACGCCGCCGCCGTCGTCACCGAGGAGGCCGCGGCCGAGGCCCGGCTGGCCTTCGTGATCCCCGAGGAGGCGGGCGCCGTCGATGTCGTACGTGATCTGGTGCTGGGGCGGGCCGGTGACGGGCCGGACCATGTGGAGTTCCGGACACGGTTCGCGCAGACGGCGTCGGCGCTGCGGGCCAAGTCCGTGGAGGACACGGCGTTCTACCGGTACGTGCCGCTGCTGTCGGCGACCGAGGTGGGCGGGAATCCCGGAAGCCCGGCGGTCTCGCCCGAGGAGTTCCACGCCTACTGCACGCGCGTGCAGCGCGACTGGCCACTGACGGGGACCGTGGTGTCGACACACGACACCAAGCGCAGTGCCGACGTGCGTGCGGCCCTGGCCGTGCTCACCGAGTGCCCCGAGCGGTGGGCGGACACGCTGGCCGAGGTGACCCGCACCGGCGACGGCGTGCCGGACGCGCAGCTGGCGTGGGCGGCCTGGCAGACGGTGTTCGGGCTCGGCCCAGCGGCTCCGGAACGGGTCCGGGAGGCACTGTTGAAGCATGTGCGCGAGGCGGGTCTGTACACCAGCTGGACGGAGCAGGAGCCGGCGTACGAGGAGGCGGTGACGGCGTTCGTCACGGCCGGGCCGTGCGGGCCGCAGGGCGAGCAGGTGGCCGGGCTGCGGAGCCGGCTGGAGCCGCACATCCGGGCGAACGTGCTGGGCACGGCCCTGGTGCAGCTGACGATGCCCGGGGTGCCCGACGTGTACCAGGGCACGGAGGGCACGTACCTGGCGCTGGTGGACCCGGACAACCGGCGGCCCGTGCGGTTCCCGCCGGAGGACTCCGGCGACAAGGGCGCGCTCACGGCTGCGGCGCTGCGGCTGCGCCGACGCCGGCCGGACGTCTTCGGTGACGCGGCGACGTACGCGCCGCTGGTCGCGGAGGGGCCCTCGGCGGCGCACTGTGCGGCGTTCGTGCGCTCCGGGGAGGTGGTCACCGCGGTGACCCGGCTGTCGCTGCGGCTGGCGGAGGCGGGCGGCTGGCGGGAGACGGTGCTGCCGCTGCCGCCGGGCGTGTGGCGCGATGTGCTGGTACCGGAGCGGGAGTTCTCCGGGGACGCGCGCGTGGAGGAGCTCTTGGGCGACTCGCCGGTGGCGCTGCTGGAGCGGGTCGCCACGGATTGACCCAGGTCGGGGTGAGGGCGGCCGGCGCGGCCAGGTCTTCCGCTGCTGCGGGCCGAGGGGGCGCGGGCAACCCCGTCGGCACGTACGGCTCCACCGGCTGCCGGCAAATACATCCGGGCGCCCCCTGGAGGCTCCCCCATGGCGCGCTTGACAGCTCAACCAGACCGTGGGGTACTGCGAAATGCGAGGCCGGTCGGACGTGTCGGGGGTGAGTCTCCTGCCGGAGCTGCGCTACCCCACGGTGACCGAACTGGTTTTGTCCGCGAGGGCGTTGGTCGCACAGCGCCCAGACGTCTGCCGGCTGAGGCAGGTGGGTGTCTCGCGAGCGGGCAGGCCCCTGCATGTCTTGTCGATCGGCCATGCCCGGCGGGCCGTCCTGGTGGTCGCGGGCGCCCACTCCAACGAACCGACCGGCGGCCCGGCGGCCCTGGCGGTGGCCGCACGGGTACTGGCCGAGCGGGAGTTGAGATCGGGCACGTCCTGGCACTTCCTGCTGTGCGCCGATCCGGACGGGGCGAGTCTCCATGTCACCCCGGCTCCGCGCAGCCTCTTCGACTACCACCTCGGCTTCTTCCGGCCCGCCGGAGAGGAGCAGCCGGAGTGGGCGCCCGCGATGCTGCCGCCCGATCGGCTGCCGCCCGAGACCCGCGCCCTGACCGGGCTGATCGACGAACTGCGCCCCTACCTCCAGGTGACCCTGCACGGCACCGATCTGGGCGGCAGCTGGGTGCAGTTGACGAAGGACGTGCCGGGCCTCGCCGACCCGTTCTCGAAGTCCGCGGCGGAATTGCGCATCCCGGTGGAGACCGGTGCCTCGGACGCGGCGGGCTGGCCGGCGTCCGGGCCCGGGGTGCATGTGATGCCGGCGCCGGGCGCGGGGGCGGCGTACCCGAGCATGCCGGACGACGCGCGGCGCAGCACCTGGTATCACGCGCACCGCTACGGCGGTCTGACCGCAGTGGTGGAGGTGCCGATGTGGGCGAGCGACCTGGTGGACGATCCGGCGCCGCATCCGGCGCCGGCAGCGGCGATGGGGCGGCTGGCGGGCCGGCTGCTGCGCCAGTCGCGGGCGGTGGACCGGGTGCTGGCGGATGCGCTGCCGCGTCTGGAGGGCGCCGACGGCCCGCTGCTGCGGGCCGCCACCTGGAGCCTGGGGCTGGTTCCGGGACTGGCCGCGGACTGGATCCGCACCCGGCCCGCCGACGACACGAGGGCGTACATCGGCAGTGTGGACGCGTTCTCCCGCCGACTGCCGCTGCGGGCGGCGGCCATGCTGCTGCGGGTCCTGCGGGAGGCCGACGACCGCGCGGCACCGCGTCTCGAACAGCTCGTCAAGGCCTGGAGCGACGCCTTCGCGGACCGTTTCCGGGCCCGCTGGGTGCCCTTGGAGCACCAGGTGGAGCACCAGGCCCGCACGGTCGTGGCGGTGGCGCTGCACGCGCGTGCACGGGCGGACTGAGCCGACGTCGCTCCACGCGCGTGTGCGTCACCGCGGCACGCGTCACGCCTCAGCTCTCCAGTGCGAAGACCGCCCCGGTCCGCGCCGCCATCACACATCCGTTCGAGAAGGTCTGCCGGTACTCGACAGGTCGGCCGTTCCACTCCCCGCTGGCCTGGGCGGTGACCGGCGCGTAGAGCATCGTGCAGTAGACGCCCACGGCCGCCGGAAGTGAACCGATGTCGCCGCCGACGGCCGCGAGTTGGGCGCAGGCCTCGGCGGCCCGGCCGTGGCCCTGGGGCGGGTCGCACAGCAGGAGGGTGCCGCGGGTGTCGCCGGAGCGGCCGTCGCCCTTGGTCACCATGAGGAAGAGGTGGTCTCCCGTGGAGGGCCCTGTCGGTGCGGGCGCCGCGGCGGCGAGGAGCAGGACGGCCGCCACCGTCAGACCCGCGCGTGCCGCTCGCCGTACCGCCGTCGCTGTGTTGATGTACGTCATTCCCGATGCATCGGCACGGCGGCCTCGGAACCCCACCCCGGCTCACCCGAACGGGAGCATGCGGGTGCGTGCCGCGCGGCGAGTTCGAAGGCGGCGAGCACCACCCGCGACTGGTACTCGATCTGGCGCGGGACCGGGATCCAGCGCGCCCCACAGCCGTCGCGGTAGTCGGCGCACCAGATGTCGATGAGCCGGTCCAGCTCCGGCAGTGCGCCCGCCGGGTCGGCGCCCGCGCGGGTCACGAGCTGGTGCAGGAGCCCGGCCGTGCGCAGGGCCAGGCGCCGTCCGGCGATGCGCAGCGCGGCCAGGTGGCCGGTGCTGAGCGGGGGCAGCGGGCGGCCGCCGTCGGTGACGTCGGGGTCCCAGGCGTCGGCGAGTCCGGGGCCGACCAGTAAATAGTCCTCGATCGGGGCGAGCAGCCGGGCCGCGTCCGGGGCGTCCGACACCTGCGGGCGGATCCGCGCCAGGACGTCCTCCAGGAGCCGCGTGTCGCGGCGCAGCGTGTGGCTGACGGTGCGCAGCACGGCGGCCGCGTCGGCGGGTGTGCTGCCGTCCTCGACGGCGGCCACGCCCCACATGGGCGCCTCGACGACGGCGGTCACGGTGCCGTGCCGGTGCGGGTGGTACCAGGTCGACTCGACGGCGGCCTCGGTGATGGCGGCGGCGAGGTCGCCGCGGCGGGGCGGCGGGATCCGGTAGACGGCGGGGCCGAGGCACGGCCAGTACAGGGTGTCGTACGGGCCGAGCTCACGGGGGATGCGCAGCCGGGCCGCCGTGTGGGCGACGCGCCGGGCGAGGCCGGGCAGGTCGCGGGTGAGTTCGACGAAGCCACCGCCGACGTCGACGCCGTGCAGGGAGCACTGGAGGAAGGGCCGCAGTTCGTCCTGGAGGGCGAGGAGGGTGCGGGTCTCCGGAAGCGCGGCGGCCTCCGCGCCGTCGGGCAGCCATTCCGGCTGTTCGCCGAAGCCGGGCCGGAAGAAGTTCCGGAAGTAGCGGTCGAGGGAGTACGGCCCGCGCAGCCAGCCCTCGTTGCGGCGCAGGCCGTCGGGGTCGAGGCAGAGCAGGAGGTTCCAGGTGACGTCGGCCTCGACGGTGAGCCGGGGGTCGGCCAGCGCCTGCTCGGCCAGCCTGAGGACGGTCCCGCCGCCCACGGGCTCGTTGGCGTGCGGACCGGCGACGACGAGGGCCTGGCGGCTGCCGTGGCCGACGGAGAGCAGCCACAGGGAGTTGCCCGCGCGGGAGGTGCCGGCGCGGCGCAGTCGGGCGTCTGCGGGGTGGCGGGCGACGAGCGCTGCGGCCCGTGCGCCGAGCTCGTCGACGGTCGGGTAGCGGAGGAGGGGCGGCAGGGCACACCTCCACAATGTGGTGCCGTCGGTTCACCTGGTGTGCATGGTGTACGCACAGTCAGTCACGACTTCAGGGGTACGTCAACACCGCGCGACGGTTGGGGTTTTGGGCCGCGACGGCACGTAAATCCCAGGCCAGAGGTGAGGTTGTGCTCAGTTGACCGCGAGCCGGAAGGCCATCCGGCCGAACCCCACCTGATCGCCCTCACGGACGACGGCGGCACCGATGACCCGTCGGCCGTTGACCGTGGTGCCGTTGGTGGAACCGAGATCCCGCAGGACCCACATGCCGCCCTGCCGGCTGAGTTCGGCATGGACCCGGGAGACCGTCTCGTGGGTCAGCCGCAGGCCGTTCGCCGGATCGCGGCCGATGCGCAGCGCGTGGCCGCTGCCGGGGTGCGGCAGCAGCAGCTTGGGCAGGCGCTCGGCCTGCCACGCCCTGCGCAGCCGTACGGTGAAGCCGGAGACGGCCTCGACGGTGCCGAACACCAGTCGGGAGACACGGCTCTCCTGGGGCAGGTCCGCGGTGAGCGCGGCGAGTTCGTCGGACCGGCGCGCGATGAGGGCCAGCTCCATGCGGCGCACGAACGTGTCGTGCGACAGACGGCCCATGGCGACGCCGTCACGGAGCACCTTCAGCACCTTGTCGCGCTCCGCGTCGGAGAGCCGCGCGGGGTACGTGTTGAACTCGAAGGACGACGTCACGTTGGTGATTGTCGGGCAGTGAACCCCGGGTGTCCAGAAAACGAGACAACGCCCGCCACAGGCGCGTACCTGACGACACCTGCCGCAAAGGAGAGGATTCAAAGGCGGATTGATCACGTTTGACGCACCATGGACGGGCTACATCACGGTGAGCAGACGAAGGGGACCGTCCATGCAGTTCGAGGTGTGGGCACCGCAGGCCGGCCGTGTGACGCTCCATTGCGAGGGCGCCACACGCGCGATGGAGCGCGATCCGGAACGCCCGGGATGGTGGCGGGGCGAGGCGGAGGCCGGGGACGGCACCCGCTACGGCTTCGCGCTGGACGACGGCCCCGTCCGTCCCGATCCGCGCTCGCGCCGTCAGCCGGACGGCCCGGACGGGCTCAGCGCGGTCGTCGAGCACGAACGGTACGCATGGCGTACGCGGTGGGCGGGCCGTCCGCTGCCGGGCGCGGTCCTCTACGAGCTGCACGTGGGCACCTACACACCCGAGGGCACCCTGGACGCGGCCGCCGCCCGACTCGACCACCTCGTCGAACTCGGCGTCACGCACGTCGAGTTGATGCCGCTGTGCCCCTTCCCAGGGCGGCACGGCTGGGGCTACGAGGGTGTCTCGCTGTGGGCCGTGCACGAGCCCTACGGCGGTCCCGAGGCCCTGAAGCGTTTCGTCGACCGGGCGCATGAGCTGGGCCTGGGAGTCGTCCTGGACGTGGTGCACAACCATCTGGGCCCGTCGGGCAACTATCTGCCCGTCTTCGGACCGTACTTCACGGACACGCACCACACGCCCTGGGGTTCCGCGGTCAATCTGGACGCGCCCGGATCCGACGAGGTGCGCGCGTTTCTGCTGGGCAGCGCGCTCTCCTGGCTGCGGGACTACCGGATCGACGGGCTGCGCCTGGACGCCGTGCACGCGCTCGCCGACACGCGCGCGTGCCACTTCCTGGAGGAGCTGTCGACAGCTGTCGACAGCCTCGCCGCCGAGCTGGGGCGGCCGCTGTTCCTGGTCGCCGAGTCGGACCTGAACGACCCGCGGCTCATCACGGCCCGAGCGGAGGGCGGTCTCGGGCTGCACGCGCAGTGGAACGACGACTTCCACCACGCCCTGCACACCGCGCTGACCGGTGAGTCCCAGGGCTACTACGCCGACTTCGCCCGCGCGCCCCTGGCGGCGCTCGCCAAGACTCTCACCGGCGGCTACTTCCACGACGGCACCTATTCCAGCTTCCGTGGCCGCAGCCATGGGCGCCCACTGGACCGTACGCGCGCGGCGGCGCACCGGCTGCTCGGTTACTCCCAGACCCACGACCAGGTCGGCAACCGCGCCGTCGGCGACCGGCTGGCGGCCTCGCTCTCCCCCGGCCTGGTGGCCTGTGCGGCGGCACTCACCCTGACCGCGCCCTTCACACCCATGCTGTTCATGGGTGAGGAGTGGGCGGCGGGCACGCCCTGGCAGTTCTTCACCGACCACACCGACCCCGAGCTCGCCGAGGCCGTACGGCGGGGCAGGCGGCGGGAGTTCGCGGAGCACGGCTGGGCCGAGGAGGACGTGCCCGACCCGCAGGACCCGGCGACCCGGGACCGCTCCTGCCTCGACTGGTCCGAGCTCGAACGCGACCCTCACGCGCGCGTACTCGCCTGGTACCGCCGGCTGCTCGCGCTGCGGCACGAACAGCCGGATCTCACCGACCCCGACCTCGCCGACACCAAAGTCGCTTACGACGCGGACCAGCGCTGGCTCGCCTTCCGCCGCGGGGACGTCCGGGTGGCCGTGAACCTCGCGAAGTCGCCGGCGGCGATCCCCCTCGGCCCTCGAGAGGCCGCCGTCCTCGCGGCCTGGGAGCCTGTGGAGGCGCCGGGCGCGGACGGGGTGCTGCATGTGCCCGGGGAGTCGTGCGTGGTGCTGCTTCAGGCCTGACCTCACGAAGCCCCCTTCGCCGCCCCGGTTCACGCGAGGGCGGACACGGGAGCCGATTGGTGATGGGCGCGTGTGCGCAGGCCGCGGACGACGATCACGCCGAGGCGGAAGAGGACCTCCCCGAGGGCCATGAGGACCAGGGCAGCCACCCACGCCTGCTGACCGGTGATGGCGTGATCGGCGGAGAAGCGGGCGACGGACGCCCCTCCGGAGGGGTGGGAGGACCAGACCGCGAAGCCGAGGCGAAAGCCCATGCTGACCACCCACAGGGCCGCCGCGCCCAAGGTCGCCTTGACCCGTATGTGTCCGTCCGTGTACCGGACCCGGGTGATCGAGCCTCCTGCCAGTCCCAGGGCGACGCCGGTCCCGGCGAACGCGCCGACCAGCACGAGGTCGTTGCCCGCGGTGGGGATGTCGTGCAGGTAGGCCGTCCCCGCCCAGGTGATCAGTGCGAGCGGCAGCAGCACGGTGCGGAGCGTCAGCCTTTCCTCGCGCAGCTGCCGGAAGACCACGAGGAGAAGGGCCACGTCGATGAGCCAGTCGGAGATCGTCATGCTTCGACTGTCCGGCTCCGGCACGGTCGCGCGCCTCGACCCAGGGGTGGAAGCAGGGTGGAAAAGACCAGGTGGAGACGCCTACAACTCCGCACCTACAACTCCGCGTCGTCCGGCTCCTCGTCCCGCAGTTCCGTGACGCGTTCCAGCAGGATCGCCTCCCAGGCGCGCAGCAGCCGGGTGCGCAGGAGCGGCAGGGGGACGGCATCGCGGCCCTCCAACCCCGCGGCGAGGCGGATCACGGTGTCGCAGCGGGCGAGCCAGAGGCCGCGCAGGCAGGGCCGGGCGCCGTAGCCGGCGAGGGTGGCGGCGCGCACGGCGGCGGGCGAGCCGACGGCGAGGGCGAGGCCCGCGATGTCCTCGGCGGGGTCGCCGACCACCGTGGCGGTCCAGTCGAGGACGCCGCGCACCCGGCCGTCGGCGCTGATCACGAGGTGTTCGCCGGTCAGGGCGTGGTGCACGAGGACCGCGCCGCCGGGCTGCGCGGCGAGCTGGACCGCGGCCGGCGAGGTGAGTTGCTGGAGCCGGGCCGGATCGAACTCGTCGGCCGCGCGCAGGCGTTCGGCGGCCCGGCCGGCCTCCCGGCGCAGTCGCTCCAGGGAGCGTGGGGCGACACGTGGGACGCCGAGCGCCTCGGCCTGCCGTACCGGCACCTCGCGCAGCCCGGTGAGCAGCCCGGCGAGGTCGGCCTCGCCGACGGCGGAGACGTCGTGCTCCTCGGCCGAACCGCCGGGCACCTTGGTGTCGAGCGTGTAGGCCAGCCCGGGCGCCCACTCGCCCTGCGCCACGCTGGTCGGCACCGCGACCGGGACGTGCGGGCGGACCAGGTCGCGCAGCCGTGGTTCACGGCGTCTGCGGCTGGAGGCCGCGCGGTCGCCCGCGAGGCGCAGCACATGGCGGGTGCCGACCCACCAGGTGGAGTGCCCGCCACCCTCGGCGACGGGCCGGACCTCGGGCCCGGCGGCCTCGCCCGCGCCGGGCGTGCTGTCCTTGAGCAGGGAACGGACCAGTCGGCGGACCGTGTCCGCGGTGGGTGTCGGTGCCTGGGTCATGGTCGCGCCGTAGTCGCTCGGGGGTGGAGGGGCTCCTGGGGTTCGGTCAGTCCACTATGACCATCTCGCGGGTGGTGTCGTTGAGCCTGCGGCCGCCTTCCTCGGTGACCGTGACGATGTCCTCGATGCGTACCCCGAAGCGGCCCGGCAGATAGACGCCGGGCTCCACGGAGAAGCACATGCCCGGGACGAGGGGCTGTTCCTCGCCCTCGATCATGTACGGCGGTTCGTGTGTGGTGACGCCGATGCCGTGCCCGGTGCGGTGGATGAAGTACTCGCCGTAGCCGGCGTCGGCGATGACCGCACGGGCGGCCCGGTCGACCTCCTGGCAGGGCACGCCGGGCCGTACCGCACGGAAGCCCGCCTCCTGCGCCGCACGCACGAGATCGTGCACCCGGCGCTCCTCGTCGGTGGGTTCCCCGACGTGGACCGTGCGGGAGGTGTCGGAGCCGTAGCCGTCCTTGAGGCCGCCGAAGTCGAGAACGACCATGTCGCCGCGTTCGATGACCCGGTCGCCCACCTCATGGTGCGGGTTGGCGCCGTTCGGGCCCGAGGCGACGATGGTGAAGTCGACCTGGGAGTGGCCGAACCGGCGCAGCAGTCCGGCGAGGTCGGCGGCCACCTCGGACTCCCTGCGGCCACCGAAGGGAACCTTCCGGATCTCCTCGAACGTTGCGTCGGCGGCCGCTCCCGCGGCCGCCAGCAGCTCCAGCTCCGCCGTGTCCTTGACGGCCCGCAGCATCGGCAGGGCGTCGGTGAGGGAGGCGTACGACGTGCCGGGCAGCGTCTTCTGCAGGCCCAGCAGGTGCATGGCCCAGGCGTTGTCGCTGATGCCGAACCGGCCGCCGGCGTCCAGGAGGGCGGCGGTGGCGGCGTAGGGGTCCTTGCCGTCCGTCCAGTCCCGCAGGGTCAGGGCGCTCGCGCCGGCCGCCTTGCCGGCGTCCGGGGCCTCCAGGGTGGGCACGACGAGGACGGGGTCCTGTCCGGGGGCGAGGACCAGCAGGGTGAGCCGTTCGGTGACGGCGGTGGGTGCGTAGCCGGTGAGCCACACCAGGTCCGGGCCGGGGGCCACGAGCAGACCGGCGAGCCCGGCCTCGGCGGCCGACCGTGCCGCGCGCTCCATGCGCGCCCTGTAGTCGTCGGCAGCGAAGGGCGCTGCGGTGCCGGTCATCCGGGCCTCCCTGGGCGGGTGCGGGTCTTAGGGCAGCATCCTGCCCGGACGACGAGGGGCGCGCGAGCCGGTCGACACGTCTTTCGGACGGACCGTACGGAGTGCCGGTCCCCGCGTCAGCTCTCCAGGGCCATGCGGACACCGAGGAGCAGCAGTACGCCTCCGGAGACCTGTTCCAGACGCCGGCGCACGCCCGCGCGGGACAGCACGGCCCGCAACCGGCCGACGAACCACACGTAGAGGCCGTAGTAGCCGACCTCGTAGACCGCCCAGAGCGCGGCGAGCCCGACCATGGTGAGCAGGTGCGGGGCGCCCTCAGGGACGAACTGCGGCAGGAAGGACAGGGCGAAGACGGCCGCCTTGGGGTTGGCGAGGTTGAGCAGGAGTCCCGCGCGGTAGGCGGCCCAGCCGGTCCTGCCGGTGCTCTCCCAGCCGCCGTCGGCCGCGGCCCCCTTGGTGCGGCGCGCCTGCCGCAGTGCCTGGATGCCGAAGGCGACGAGCACGACGGCGCCGCCGATGCGCATCACGTCGTAGGCGATCTCGGAGGCGGTCAGCAGCGCGGTCAGGCCCAGCGCGGCGACGACGCCCCAGATGAACACCCCGGTCTCGTTGCCGAGCACGGTCAGGAAGCCGGAGCGTCTGCTGTGCAGCGACTGCTTGATGATCAGCACGGTGCTCGGCCCGGGTGACGCGGCGATGAGAGTGCAGGCACCCAGGAAGGCGATGAGCGTGGTCGGCATGGGCTCATCGTGCCGCCGACGGCCGGATCCGGACCAGTGGTTTTCCCTTGATTAACGAGAGGGACTTGATCAAGCATTAGCGCTAATGCTTGTATCAACTCAAACCATTAGAAGAGGGGGTACGGTCGTGCTGGTACTCGCGCACATCAGCGATCTGCATCTCGACGGGAGCGCACGGGCGACCGAGCGCGCCGAGCGGGTGCGTGACCGGCTGTGGCGGTTGCCGGGGCAGGTGGACGCTCTGCTGGTGACCGGCGACATCGCGGATCACGGCGCCGAGGCGGAGTACGAGGAGGCCGCGCGGATTCTGGGACTGCACGAGGGCGACCAGCCGTTCCCGGTGCTCACCTGCCCGGGCAACCACGACAGCCGGGCCCCGTACCGCAAGGCCATGCTGCGGCGGCCCGCGGACGACGGGCCGGTGAACAGCGTGCAGGTCTTCGACGGCGGCGCGGTGCTGATGTGCGACTCCAGCATCCCGGGCAGTGACGAAGGGGCGCTGGACGAGGAGACGTACACCTGGATCGAGGCGACCCTCGATGAACTGACCGGAAGCCTTCCGGCGCTGTTGGCCTTCCACCATCCGCCGGTGGCGCTGCACCACCCGCTCCCCGACTCGTACCAGCTGGACGGACCCGGGCGGCTGGCCGCGCTGCTGGAGCGGCGTCCCGAGATCGCCGGACTGATCACCGGTCACGCGCACACGCCCGCGGCGACCGTGTTCGCCGGGCGGCCGCTGGTCGTCGGGCCGGGGGTGACCTGGACACTGCGGCTGCCCTGGGAGGGCGAGCAGGTCGCGGACCGGGACGCGCCGGTCGGTCTGGCCTTTCATGTGCTGGACGACGACGGACGGCTCACCACGCACTTCCGGGTGGTCACGTGAACACGGGGCGCGTGAGGAGCGTTCACCTGACGAGGGTTCATGTGACGACGCCCGGCACGGCCGTCAACTGCTGATATCCGCCGCCGCGGTGGCGGACCGTCAGCACGACCTCGCGGCCGGGGCGGGCGCCGGCGACGGCTCGCGCCAGGTCGGCGGCCGTGTCGATCCGGGTACGGCCGACGACGAGGAGTACGTCGCCGCGGACCAGGCCCGCTGTGAAGCCCGGGCCCGGGACGTGGACGCCGACCACCATCGCGCCCGACTTCTCGGCGTCCACGGCCTCCAGCCCCAGGGTCGCGGTGACGGGGGCCCGCCGGCGGGCCGGAGCCGATGCGGAGGGGTTCGCGGACTCCGGGACGGACGGGCCCGTCCGGGTGCGCTGCCCGTCCTGGCCCGGTGCGCCCGGGCCGGAGGCGGCCTGCCCCGGCACTCCCGGCCCGCCCGCCTGCCGTTGCAGTTCGGCCAGTCTGCTCATGCCGATCACCGTGACGCCCACCGTGCCGAGGCCCACCCCCGTCAGCACCAGGACGGCCGCCACGAACAGGCCGAACAGCAGGGTCGTGAGCCTGCGTCCGCGCCGGCGCGCGGCGTGCGGGCGCCGGGCGGACCCGGACTTCCTGCCTCCGCCCGGTTCCTGACCGGGCATCGGCTTGGGGCGCAACGCAGTCTGTTCCATGGATCGCCTCCGGCTGGATCACCACCGGATGGTGCCTACCCGGCGCACCGGCACGCGACGAGCCACGAACGAGTGAGACTGACGGGGGGTCAGGAGCGGGAAGCAGCCCGAACCAGCAGGTCGAGGAAGTCCGCCGCGGCTCCGCCCGGTGCGCCCGCGCACACCAGTTCCGTCCGGTGCACCACCCGCGGATGGGCGATCGGCACGGCGACCGTGCCCGGAACACCGGTGGCCGCCGGCCGGGGCAGCAGGACCAGGCCGTGGCCGACAGCGGCGAGGGCGGTCAGGACGCTCACGTCGGTGCCCTCGTAGCGCAAGGCGCACCGAAAGCCGTGACCGCCGTTCGCGGCGCGGAGGTGGGCCAGCGGCAGAGCGGTGTCGGGTGCGTCGATCCAGCGGGCGTCGGCGAGGTCGCCGAGGCGCAGTCCGGTGCGCCGGGACAGCGGATGCGTGTCGGGCAGCAGGACGCACACGGGTTCCTCTCCGACGCCGCGTGTGATCAGCGGGGCCACGTCCGGAAGCCGCAGCGGATCACTGGGGGCGACCAGACCGTCGGTCAGACCGATGTCGGCCGTGCCGGTGGCCACGGCCGCGGGGACCACGTCACGGGCCGTCACCCGCAAGGTCACCCCCGCGGCCGGGAGCGCGGCGAGGATCCGCGGACCGAGTGCGGTCGGCGCTGCCGCGAGGGTCAGTCCATGTGCGGGCGCGGCCGCCGTCCTGGCGACGTCCGCGCGGGCCGCGTCCAGGCGCAGCAGCAGCGGCTCCGCGTGTTCGAGGAGCCGCCCGCCGGCCGCAGTGGGGGCGACGGGGCGGCGGGTGAGCAGCGTGGCGCCCAGGTCCTGTTCGAGTGCCGCGATGTGCTGTGACACGGCCGACTGGGTGTAGCCCAGTTCGCGGGCGGCCTCGGAGAAGGAGGAGAGGCGGGCGACGGTGACGTAGGTGCGCAGGAGGTGCGGATCCATGCGCCCAGCATTGCATCAGAGCTGCTTATCAAGAGTGCAGTAATCATCGTTGGACACGATCCTCGGCCGCCCACAAGGATGACGGCATGACGACGAACGCGGCACGGACCGCCCGGATCGCCCTGGTCGGAGACCGCTCCCCCAACGTGGTGTCGCACACCCGGATCCCCGGCCTGCTGGACGCCCTCGTCGAGCGCGACCGGCTCGTGCTCGACGCCTACTGGATCCCGTCCCAGGACGCGGGGGACGCCGACGCCGTACGCGGGTTCGACGCGGTGTGGGTGGTGCCGGGCAGCCCGTATCGCAGTGAGGCGGGTGCCCTCGCGGCGATCCGCACCGCGCGCGAGGCGGGCATCCCCTTCCTCGGGACCTGCGCCGGGTTCCAGCACGCCCTGCTGGAGTACGCCCGCGATGTCTGCGGACTGACACGGGCGGCGCACGCCGAGAACGACCCCGAGGCCGAGGACCTCCTCATCGAGCCGCTGGCCTGTTCCCTCGTCGACCACGCGGGCGTGGTGAACGTCGAGCCGGGCTCGCTCGCCCGGTCGGTGATCGGCTCCGAGCAGACCGTGGAGCGCTACTTCTGCGCCTACGGCCCCTCCCGCCATCTGGACACCCTGCGCGCACACGGCCTGCGCTTCTCCGGGCACGACGAGAGCGGCCAGGTCCGGATCGCCGAACTCCCGGGCCATCCCTTCTTCCTCGCCACGCTGTTCCAGCCGGAGCTGTCCGGCGACGGCTCGCGCCCGCACCCGGTCGTCCGGGCCCTGGCGCGAGCCGCGGTGGAGCACGCCGGGCGCGGGGTGCGTCAGTCTGCGTGACCCTCGCCGTGGCCGCCGTGGGCCCCGCCGTGGTCGAACTTCAGTGCCTCCGGGGGCATGACGACGAAGCCCGGCGCCGCCGACTCCCTTTCCTGCTGGTTCTGGTCACGACGGAACGACGAAATCCCGTTGTCAGTGGGGGCTGTTACGTTCTGTGACATGACCGATCACGCCCTGGGGCTGCTCCGGCAGGACCCCCGATTGGCCGAACTCGCCGACTTCCCCTTCAACTTCTCCCTCGCCCGCGCCGAGCACGGCCACGTCGAGCCGGTCCTCCTCGCCTCGGGCGGCCCGCTGGAGGTCATGGCGGGCGACGACGCCGGTGGTACGTATTTCGTGTGCGGGGACGGCTCCGTGCTGTACGCCGACTCGGAGGGCGGGGCCGGGATCATCGGCTCCGGTGTCGACGAGGCGCTGGAGGTCCTGATCGGCCTGCCCGGCTGGCACGACTGCACCCGGCTGTCCCCGGAGGACGGTGAGGAGAAGATCCTCGCGTACGTCGCCGAGGTGGAGCGGGAGATCCGCGAGGAGTGCGGGATCTCCCTCGACGAGGAGCGCGCCGAGCTGCGCGCCGCCCTGGGCTTTCCCGAGCGCTCCCCGGTCGAGCTGGTGGGCATGCTGCATGCCGCGCTGGCGCGCACGGAGCCCGATTACACGCTCCTCAACGCGGAGGAGGGCAGGGCCTACGACCTGATCGGTCCGCCCCCGCCGCCGCTGTGGGAGCCGGTCCTGGCGCAGGGCCGCGCGGATCTGGCCGCGCTGCGGGCGGGAGAGAGCGAGGTGTGGCAGGCGGTGGCAGAGGATTCCGTACGGCGTCGACTCGTGCTGCGGGCCGCGCAGTTCGACCGGGCCGAGGGGGACCTTGTACTGCTGCGGCGGTTGCTGCGGTACGAGAGGCGGTCGTCGATGTCCGACGAACTGCGGCTGGCCGCCGTGCTGGTGGGGCTGTACGGCCGGGCGGAGGACCTGCCTCTGCTGCACGAGGTGCGGGTGACGGACTTCGACACGGCGTGCGGGCTGAGCGAGATCCCCGGACCCGACGCGGGCCCGGCCGAGCTGCGTCGCTGGGCCCAGGAAACCGACGACCTGTTCTTCGGCGGGGACCCCGCCGGCGAACCCCTGTACACCTGGACCGATCTGGCCCTGGACCAGGGACTGACGAGCCTGGCCCTGGTCGCGCTGATACGCCGGTTCGACGCGATCGAGCTCGACCAGAGCCTGTTGCGCCGGGCCGATGATCCGACCCGGCTGGACACCGGCGAACTGAGCGCTCTCGCCGACGACTTCGAGCGGCTCGGTGAGCCGGTCCAGGCGGACCGGGCGCGGCGCCTGCACGCGGGCCTCCAGGACCGCCCGCAGCACTGAACACGGGCGGTCGGGATCGGGGCGTCTGCGTCGTGCGGCGTGCTGAAGCTCCGGCAGTCAGGCCACCCCCTGTCGTCGTCGAGCCGGGAGGGCGAGCAGCCGCCGTCCGGCGGGCACGCGGGCGGTCGAAGAGCCCGAGCGGTCGTGACGTCCGAGGCGGTCGAGAGTCAGCTGTCAACCCGCCATGGGGAGCGCCGGCGGCCGGTCCGGGAGGAAGCCGTGGGTGCGGCGGGCCAGGTGGTCCGCCTTGTAGCGGTCGACCGTGCGGTGCCAGTGCAGGATGCCCGCCATCCAGTGCTGGAGGTCGGCGACATAGCCCCGCATGATCTCCCGCGCTTCCTCCGAGAGACCGAAGTCGTCGTACACGACGGGCAGTTCGTGCGCGGCGACATGCTCGAACTGCTGCATGCGCTGGGTCATCAGGTCGTGGACGACGCGCAGCGCGGTCGGGTAGTCGATGCCGAAGAAGTTCTGCACGACAAGGATCGCGTTGTGGACCTCGCCCTCGTACTCGATCTCCTTCTGGTAGGAGAAGACGTCGTTGACCAGGCACGCGTAGTCGACGGCGGCGTTCTCCAGGGAGCGCACCGGTCCGCTGCGGTAGACCTCCGGCGGGACGGCGGGGCCGTGGCCCATCCGGCACAAGCTCATGGTGAGGTCGGAGCCGAAGGTGGCGCGCCGCATCTCCAGGTAGTCGACCGGGTCGGGGACGCGGTGCTGGATCTGGTTGGCCAGCTCCCAGACCCAGCTCTCGGTCATCACGTTCACGGCGTCCTTGAGGGTGCGCCGCTGGTCGGGGGTCATCTCGGCCGTGGTGCGGGCCCACAGGTCGATCAGACCGCGTTCCATGGCGTTGACGGGGACGAGGACCTGCTCGCCGTCGAGGGGCATGCAGTCCGACAGACGCTGTGTGGTCAGGCGGGCGGCGGCGAGGTCGCGGCGGCCGCCGTAGACGAGGGGGTAGTAGTCGTCGCCGTAGGTTCCCCAGGCGAGCCAGTCGGAGCTCAGGTCCAGGGCCTCGGGGCTCGCGTCCGGGTCGATGCCGGCCGCGCACAGGGGGAGGTCGGCGGCGGCGAGCTTGTCCTCGTCCCAGACGCCCTCCTGGAGCATGCCCATGCGGTGCGTCCACTCGGCGAGGCGGGGGCGGGCACCGGGCAGGTGCGGGCTGAGTTCGTTCTGGAACGGCATGTAGAAGTCGGGCAGCAGGGACGGACCGACCTTCTGGAAGGGCACATGCGTGTGGGCGCGCAGCCGCTCGGCGCCGGCCGCGGCGAGCAGGGCGCCGACGTCGGCGGCCGAGGTGCCGGGGCCGGTCAGGGTCTGCCAGGGGGAGGTCGTCTCGGCGCGGGCGTTCATGTAGCGGCTGGAGCGCATGTGCCATTCGTGGCCGCCGGACTGCCAGTCCTGGAGGCCTTGCGTGTAGGCGGCGACGGCGGTCAGCTCGCCCGGCGAGAGACCTTTCTCCAGGGCGATCGCGGGGACCTCGGTGAGGGCGGTGTGCTCGAACTGGTGGAGGCGGGAGGTGAGGACGTCGTTGACGGTGTCGGCGGCCTCCTGGGTGGTGCAGCCGAAGAAGGTCTCCAGGACGAGCACGCCGTTGCTGAGTTCGCCCTCGTCCTCGACCTCGCGCTGGTAGGAGAACAGGTCGTTGCGCAGGTGGACGCCGTCGGAGAAGGTCTCCATCAGCACGCGCAGGGGTCGGGTTCCGGCGACGGACGGCGGCACCTCGGCCGTCGCGTACTCCACGAGACCGGCCGACCAGGGGGCGCCGCCGACCTTGCGGCGCATCTCGATGTACTCGACGGGGTTGGCGATCCGCCCCTCGTTGATGTTGGACAGCTCCCACAGCGACTCGTTGAGCAGGTGCTCGGTGGCGACGGCGAAGCGGCGGCGCCAGTCGGCGGACATCGACGGCACGGTCCGCGCCCACAGGTCGGCGAGGCCGGCCTCGACCGGGTTCTCCGGCTCGGGCATCGGGGTCGACAGGTCCATCGGCATGAACAGCGGCAGCCGGTCGAGGTAGGCCTTGCCGCCGGCGCGGTCCTGGGTGCGCTTGAAGATCTCCAGGAAGTGGTCGTCGAAGAAGAACACCCACACGTACCAGTCGGTGATGAGGGAGAGGGCGGGTCCGTCGCAGTCGGGGTGTGTGTAGGCGCAGAGCAGGCCGTAGTCATGCGCGTCGAGGTCTGACTGCTCCCAGATCCCGGACCCCTCCAGCATGCCCATCTCGCGCGCCCACACGGTGGAGTGGGCGCGTGCCTCGTCGACGTGCGGGTTCAGCCGCGCAGGGTACGGCATGTAGAAGTGCGGGAGTTCGAAGGGCTGCTGCGTCATGAGCCGGGCCCTACCCAGGGCGCTCCGGAGGCATCCACCGGGGCACACATGATCACACCATCGCGTGAATCCGGACCGAACTCGGGAGTTCTCGGCGGGACTTGTGGCGTTGATCTCCACGCACGCAGACTTCACCCGCTCAATCCGTCTCCCTGCTGCGTACCGCCCGCCCCACCTCCGCCCGCAGTGCGACGAACTCGGGCAGTCCCCGGGTGGCGATCTGGTCCCGCCGCCCGGGGAGCCGGACCGGCAGGTCCCGGACGATCCTCGAGCCGGGGCCCGGGGAGAGGACGACGACGCGGTCGCCGACGTAGACGCTCTCGTCGATGTCGTGGGTGACGAACACGATGGTCGTGCCGTCGGTGCGGTGGACCTCCAGGAGCAGGTCCTCCAGTTCCTCCCGGGTCTGGGCGTCCAGGGAGCCGAAGGGTTCGTCCATGAGGAGGAGGGTGGGGCGGCAGACGAGGGCACGGGCGATGGCGACGCGCTGCTGCATACCGCCGGAGAGCTGCCAGGGGTGGCGGCGGGCGGCGCCGGACAGACCGACGCGGTCGAGGATGCGGTCCGCCTCTGCGCGCCGTTCGGCCCGGGCGAGGCCGCGGCGGCGCAGCGGCAGGGCGACGTTGTCGCGGACCATGAGCCAGGGGAAGAGGGAGCGGCCGTAGTCCTGGAAGACGACGGCCAGGCTGTCGGGAACGCCGGTGACCGGTGCGCCGTCGATGGTGACCGTGCCCTCGCGGGCGGGGAGGAGACCGGCGATGGTGCGCAGCAGGGTGGACTTGCCGCAGCCGGACGGGCCGGCGACGCAGAGGAGTTGGCCCGCGGGAACGGTGAGGGTGATGTCGTGCAGAACGCGGTGGTCGCCGTAGTGCTGGCCGACCGCGGTGAGCTGGAGCATGCGGTCGGTCCCCTGTTCCTGGGTGCTCATCGCGTGGCTCATGTGGCCCTCCCCCTGCCGATCAGTCGTTTCTCGATGGCCAGCAGTCCGGTGTTGAGCAGATAGCCGAGGGCGCCGAGCAGGACCAGCGCCGCCCATACGGTGAGCAGGTCGGAGCGGGTCTGGGCTTCGGTGAGCGTGAAGCCGATGCCGTTCGCGGTGCCGGGCAGCAGTTCCGAGAACACCATGAGGATGAGGGAGAGCGAAAGGCTCAGACGCAGTCCGGCGAAGATGCGGGGCAGGGCGGAGGGCAGGACGAGGAACCAGAGGCGTTCGGCGGTGTTCAGGCGCAGGACCGCGGCGACGTCGAGGCGCAGCGGGTCGGTGTTGCGGACGCCGGCCGCGGTGTTGATCAGCACCGGCCAGACGGCGCTGAAGGCGATCGAGGCGATCTGCATCGGGGTGCCGAACGCGAAGACCACGACGAAGACGGGGACCAGGGCGGGCGGCGGGACGGCCCGGGCGAACTGAAGGACGGGGTTGGCCAGCGCGTACGCCCGCCGCGAGCGGCCGACCGCGACACCCAGCACGATCCCGGCGACGGCCGCCAGCGCGAACCCGGCGGCCATCCGGCCGAGGCTGGGCAGGATGTCGTCCACCGCGGCCGAGCTGAGGAAGAGATGCCGGGCGGGCCCGTCGAACCACAGCTCGTGGACGCGGCGGGCGATGCGGTCCGGGGGCGGGAAGTAGACGCTGCCGTGGACACGGGTGGCCGACTCCCATACGCCGACGGCCAGGACGAGGACCAGCCACCGGAGGAGGGCGGAGTGGGCGGCGGCGCGGGAGCGGGTCGGGAGCGAGGCCGGCGCCGGGCTCCCCTGGGGTGCGGTGTCCGCTTCCCCGTTCACACCCGAGACCCTCCCCCGGCGGCCTCCCGATGTTCCGGCGTCCAGGGAAACAGCCGTCGCTCGCCCCACACCAGCACCCCGTTGACGACGAGCCCCAGCGTCCCCGCCCACACCACACCCGCCAGGACGTCCCTCGTGCCGTCGGTGGCCAGGCCCGCCTGGGCGATGAAGATGCCGAGGCCTTCGCCGAAGCCGGAGAGGATCTCCGTGGCGACGGCGAGGATGAGGGCGACTGCGGCGGAGATGCGGATGCCGGCGGCGATGAAGGGGGCGGTGGCGGGGAGTTCGGCGCGCAGCAGGACCGCGAGGCGGCCGAAGCCGAAGGCGCGCAGTGTGTCCTTGGCGAGGGGGTCGGTCTCGCCCAGGCCGTAGACGGTGTTGAAGAGGATCGGCCACACCGAGGCGTAGGCGATCAGCGCGACCTCGGTCTCGGTTCCGGAGCCGAGGAGCAGGGAGACCAGGGGGATCAGGGCGACGGACGGCAGGGGCCGCAGCAACTCCACGATCGCCCGGGTGGCGGTGTCGACGAGCGGCACGCTGCCCAGCAGCAGGCCGAGTGGTACGGCGATCGCACAGGCGAGGCCGAGCCCCAGCGCCCAGGCCCGCAGGGTCACTCCGATCCCGTCGAGGAAGACCGGGTCCCCCGCCAACTTCACGGCACGGCCGAGCACTTCGGTGGCGGGCGGCAGATAGCTGCGGCGGACGAGGCCGGCCCGGCTCACCGCCTCGCACACGCCGAACGCGAGCAGCACACCGAGCAGCCCGAGCCACGGCTCCTGACGCACCCTCAGCCGCCGCACGGACACCGCCCCTTCATGCCCCGCGCCGACGGCGCGCTCTCATGCCCCGCACCGGCGAACGCCGCTCACTTCACCAGCAACGTGGCGGGATCGATCGGTTTCTTCAGCATCTTCTGTTTCTCCATGAGCTCGGTGAGCCGGGCGAGCTGCGTTCCGTCCATGGTGGCCGGGTACACCGGCAGGTCGATCTTCTCCGCCTGCTCCTTGGTGACCTTGGTGTACGTCGGCAGCACCTCACGCACCAGGGACGGATCCGCTTCGGCGAGCTTGACGGCCGCTTTCAGGGCCCGTTGGAACCGGGCGAGGGCGTCGGCGTTCTTCCCGGCGAACCTCTCCGTCGTGATGTAGCCGCTGAGCGGGATCGACTCGACGGGGGCGGACGACCCGTCCACCAGCACCCTGGCCCCCAGCTCGTCCTGGATGGAACTGTCGAAGGGCTCGACCGCGTGCACGGCGTCGACCTGCCCCTTGTCCAGTGCGGCGCCCATCTGCGGGAAGGGGATCTGCCGGTAGACGGGCCGACCGACGCCCTGTTTCGCCAGGATCTCGTTGAAGGTCAGCGACTGGACGTTGTTGAGGACGTTGACGGCGAGCTTCTTGCCCGCGAGATCGGCGAGGGTCTTGATGTCCGAGTCCTTCGGCACCAGGACGTCCATCATGCGCGGCGCGGCCCTGATCGCCTCGGCGACGATGCGGATGTCGAGGGTGCCCTGGTCCTGGGCCTGGAAGTAGGTGACGTAGTTCGCGCTCGCGACCATGTCGATCTGGCCCTTGGACAGGGCGGGCAGCGCCTGGAGGCTCTGCTGGATCTGCTGGACGCGGACGTCGAGGCCTTCCTTCTTGAACAGCCCCCGGTTCTGGGCGATGTAGAGCATGGCACAGTCGCTCAGGGGCAGCGCGGCCACCCTGACCGTCGTGCGCCCGCCGTCCGAGGACGTGGAGTCTCCGTCACCGCCGCAGGCCGTGAGCACCAGTGCGAGGGCGGCCGCGGCGGCCGCCGCCTTCCCGCTTCCCGAACGCCAAGGTCGTAACGTCAGTCCCCACGTCATCCGGGCATGATGACCGATCGATTGACATGATCACTACATCAAGGTCAGCCGAATCGTCACTCTTGGGAGAAAGCCGGAAGGATCTCCTCCGCGACCCAGCCGAGCGCGTCGGGCAGCGCCTCGGTGGCCACCGGCAGCCACAGCGAGCAGGCCGTGAGCCCCGCTTCGGCCAGCTGCCCCAGCTCCTCGCGCACCCGCTCGGCGGTGGGATGCGCGCCGCCCAACGGACGCCGCCCGGGCGGTTGTACGGCGGCCTCGAAGCCCGGTGGTACGACCATCAGGCCTTCCGTGAGCTCCAGAGCGTTGGCCGGATCCCGCCCCGTCTTCTCCCCGAGCTCGGCCAACCGGCCCCGCACCTCGAGGACTCCGGCCGCGTCCAGCCCGGAGCCGTGCCACGCGTCGCCGTACCGCAGCGCCCGCCTGAGGGCCGCGTCGCTGTGTCCGCCGACCCACACGGGCGGCCCCCCGGGTGTGCGCGGCCGCACCCCGAGCCGTACCTCTGCCTCGTCGCGCCACAACTTCCGTACGGTGTCCAGCTGTTCGTCGGCTCGCCTGCCCCGCCCGCTGAACGGCACCCCGGCGGCGGCGAACTCGGCGGTGTCCCAGCCGGTGCCGACGCCGAGCGTGAACCGGCCGCCGGACAGCCGGTCGAGCGTGGCCGTCTGGTGGGCGACGACGACCGGCTGGTACAGGGGCAGGATCAGGACGCTGGTCACCAGCCGGATCCGGGTGGTCGCCCCGGCCACGGCGGACAGCAGGACCAGAGGATCCGGGGTCACACCCACCGCTCCCGCCAGCAGATGGCTGCTCGCGATGAGATGGTCGAAGCCCAATTCCTCGGCGGTACGGGCGGTTTCGAGGACGCCGTCGAGTTCGTCCTCGTGCGCCGGCCACAGGCGGTGCGGTGCGACTCCCAGACGCATGGGGTGCGACTCCCTTGGGGTGAGGGGCAGAGGGTGGTGCACCTGGGCAACAAGGCGACGGCCTCCTCTCATCCCTTGACGAGCGGGCGTTCGAGGCGCCCGACACGCCAGACCTGTCCCGCACACCGGATCCGACGTCTGCCTCGTGGCCCTCTTCCAGGCCCGAACGGCTGGTCTCGAACCTCATCGACGGCATCAAGTCCCTGCGGGTCCGCGAGACATGAGAACCTGAAGACGGGAGAGGGGTTCGGACGTAGCCGTCGAGGTGTGTGCCGACAGGGGGTCCTCGGTGTTCGGGGCAGAGTTGTTCACCCAGACCGCTGCCGCCGCAGCGGGCACGATGGTCGGGCTGATGACCACGGATGCCTGGCAGGCGGCCAGGCATCGGCTCGCGCGGATCCTGCGGCGGGAGGATGTGGAGCGGCTGGAGCGGGCGCGGGCGGAACTGGACGCCGCGCCGCCGGGGCGGCAGCAGGTCATCCTGCGTGAGCAGCGGGACGATCTGGACACGACCCTGCGTGCTCTGCTGTCCAGGGACCCCGCGCTGTCCGGTCTGCTGACCGAGTTCGTCCAGGAGTTCTCGGGCTTCGCGCGCCCGGTCTTCATCCAGGTCCAGCAGCCCCCGGCCCCGGTGGAGCCCGTCCGGGCCCCTGGTGCGCTGACCGTGGCGCCGCCCCTGGGCCGGCTCGACCGCCGGGTGCGTGGCCGTGAACCGCTCCTGGACACGCTCAAACAGCTCGTGGGCAAGCCGACTTCGGGTGTGCGGGTGCTGCACGGCATGGGCGGGAGCGGGAAGACGACGGTCGCCCTGGAGATCGCCGCCCACGCCGCCGCGCTGAACGTCGACGTGTGGTGGGTGACGGCGAAGAACCCTGCCACGCTGAGTGCGGGGATGCGCGAGGTGGTGGCCGCGCTGGGCACGCCCGCGGATCTCATCGACCGTGCCTGGTCGGGGCGTTCGAGCGCGACCGACCTGCTGTGGCGGCGGCTGTGCGACACCGCGAGCCCCTGGCTGCTCGTGGTGGACAACGCCGACGAGCCCGAACACCTGGCTCCCTACGGCCGGTTGGCGGAGGGCACGGGCTGGATCCGGCCCGCCGCGGAACTGCCCGGCCTGGTGCTGATCACCAGCCGGGACAGCAGCCCGACGACCTGGGGGCCGTGGGCGACGCTGCACTCGGTGGACGCCCTGGAGGAGGACGACGCCACCGAGGTGCTGTGGGACCTCGCCGGGGAGCGGGCCGGTTCCCGTGAGGACGCCCGGCTGCTGACCCGGCGGCTCGGCGGGCTGCCCCTGGCGCTGCGCATCGCGGGCTCGCATCTCGCGGCGGCCTCGGCGTTCCCCGCGTGGCCGGGCACGACGACCGTGCGGACGTACGCCGACTACCGCGTGGCCCTCGACGAGCGCTTCACCGAACTCCTCGACGAGCGCCCGCACGGGCGCCAGGGCAGCAACTACTCCGTCCCGGTGACCGGTACCTGGGAGCTGTCCCTGGACCTCCTCGAGCGGCGGGGCATCGTCCAGGCCCGGCCGCTGATGCGGCTGCTGTGCTGTCTGGGCGAGGCGCCGGTACCCCTGCTCGCCCTGTTACGCCCCGACCGGCTCGCGGACTCGTCGCTGCTGCCCGGTGTCACGCCCCAGGAGCTGTACACCGCGCTCACCTCGCTCGCCGACTTCGGTCTGGTCGAGCTGCACACCCCGCCCGGCGGGGACGACCACACCCGCACCCTGCTGATGCACCCGCTCGTGCGGGACGCCGGCCGGCTCCAGCGGGACCTCGCCGAGCACATGAGGGAGTACGCGGCCGTCGTCGCCGACCTGGTCGTGTGCGCCACCGCCGAGCTGAGCGAGGACGACCCGCGCGACTGGCCGCGCTGGCGGCTGCTTCAGCCGCACTGCGACGCCCCGCTGGCCCTGATCGGCGACCCGTACGAGGCGGAGGACGAACTCGTCTCGAAGGCGCTGCGGGCGGCGGCGGCCGGGTCCCGGCATCTGATCAAGAGGGGCTGGCTGGACCGGGCGGAGGAGGTGCTGGGGGCCTGCGAGCCGGTGGTGCTCGCGTGCGGTCCGCGTGACCCCGACGCCCTCGAAGTACGGTCCGCCGCCGCCCACTTGCTCCATCTGCGCGGTCGGCTGCCAGCGGCCGAGTCGCTGCTGCGCACGGTGCTGGAGGACACCCGGGCCCTGTTCGGCGACGCGGCCGGCGAGACCGCCGACGCCCGGTACGCACTCGCGAACCTGCTCAACGGCCGGGGCCGCCCGGTCGAAGCGGCGACCGAGTACCGCGCGGTCCACGCCACCCGCCGGACCCTGCTGGGCGAGCGCGACCCCGGGACCCTCGCGGCCCGCAAGGGCGTGGCCTGGATGGCGCGCTACCGAGGGTTGCTCGCGGAGGCCGAGGAGGACTACCGCCTGCTCCTGGACGCCTATCGGGAGACGCTCGGCGCCAATCACCCCGACACCCTGGTCACCCGGCACGAGATGGCCCAGGTGCTGCACGAGCGCGGGATGTTCCGGCAGGCGGAGCAGGAGCTGCGGGAGACGCTCCAGGTGTGCGCGGACGTACTGGGCGAGCGCCACCCGAGCACCCTCGCCGTGCGCCACGACCTCGCGGACGTCCTGCGCGACCGCGGCCTGCTCGTGGAGGCCGAGCACGAGTTCCGTACGGTGCTCGGGCTGCGCGCCGACGCCTACGGCGAGGACCATCCGGAGACCGTGGCGGCCCGGCACGGCCTGGCCACCGTGCTGAGGGACCGAGGCTGGCCCACCGACGCGGAGACGGAGTTCCGGGAGGTCTTCGAGGTCCAGCGCAGACTGCTCGGCGACATGCACCCGCACACCCTGGAGGTCCGCCACAACCTGGCCGACCTGCTGATGGAGCGCGGCCAACTGGAGGCTGCGGAGGCGGAGTTCAGGGAGGTGTACGCGGCGCGCCGCGAGGTGCTCGGCGAACAGCACCTGCTCACCCTCTCGGTACGGCACGGCGCCGCGCACGTCCTGCATCTGCGGGGCCGCACCGACCGGGCGGAGACCGAGTACCGCACGGTCCTGGCGGACTGCGTGGACACGCTCGGCCCCCGTCACCCCGGCACGCTCGCGGTCCGGCACAACCTGGCCGACCTGCTCAAGGACCAGGGCCGGTTCGCGGCGGCGGAACAGGAGTTCCGGGAGGTGTACGAGGCCCGGCGGACCGTACTCGGCGAACAGCACCTGCTGACCCTGTCCGTACGGCACGGCGCCGCGCACGTCCTGCATCTGCGCGGGCACGTCGAGCAGGCGGAGGCGGAGTACCGGACGGTGCTCGCGGACTGCGTGCAGACGCTGGGGCCACGGCACCCGGGGACCCTGGCGGTCCGGCACAACCTGGCAGACCTGCTGTGTCTCAAGGGTGAACTCACGGCGGCCGAGGTGGAGTTCACGGAGGTGCGGGAGACCTGTGAGGAAGTGCTGGGGCTACGGCACCCGCGGACCCTGGCCGCTCGGGACGCCCTCGCCCGTCTGCGTTCCAGGGACGGGGATCAGGCGCCGAGCGATCCCGACTCGGCGACCGCCGGCTCGTAGCCCGGGAAACGGGCGGGGATCTGCCGCAGGTCCCACAGCGCGAGCGCCTTGTCGTCGTAGAAGTCGTCGGACTCGTCGTCACCGATGACGCGCAGCGGTTCGGGCAGGCCGAAGGGCTCCTTGCACAGGTCGATGGGGCGCCACCAGCCGGTCACGATGTCGGTGTTGGCGGGCGTCCGGGAGAAGGTCGTGGTGAGCAGATAGCGCGAACCGCTCTCCCGGAAGCGGGTCAGCGCCTCCACCACGTGCTGGTAGGAGAAGTGCACGAGGGCGTCCCGGCACACGATGAGATCGACGCGCGGCACGGGCTGGGCCGTGAAGTCGAGCAGCTGGAACTCGCGCCCCGGGCCGGGGTGGTCGGCGCGGTTGGCCGTGATGAGCTCCGTGACGACGTCCCCGCCGAGATAGGAGGCGCCGTGCAGGTCGACGTACTGCATCCAGTTGAAGTCCCCGCACGGCGCGTCCAGCACCGAGCGAACATCCAAGTCCTTGATGAGGGCGCTGAGTTGGCCGATCACCCGCTTCATGCGCTGCAGCTCGGAGCCCGGTCCGGAGCGGGTCTCGTCGGAACCCCAGCGGTTGGTGCGGTAGATGTCCGTGAACACGTCGTGCAGGTCGGCCTCGGCACGGGCGTCCGTGACGTCGACATAGCGCCGTGCGTCCACGTCGTAGACGGGCTCCCCTGGATTGCTCAGGTACCGCGGGGTCAATGACGTCCTCTTTCGCTGCCCGTCGGCGGGACGTATGGCAGCCCACCTGTACTCGTCGGCATCCTATGCTCCTCAGGGCCGGACCTGGATGAGCGCATGGGTGCCGCTGGTCCGCCAGCGCTGCCCCTCCGCCTCGACCAGCGCGGCCTCCGTACGGTCGTCGAGGCCGGTGATCACATCGGACTTCAGGGTGCGCAGGGCGGCGACCGGTCCCGGGAAGTACGCGGTCACCTCGGCGAAGGAGGTGGTCGGCGCCCACCATCGATCCCCCACCAGGCGCCGGTAGTTGAGGTCTCCCTTCAGGACCGTCAGCGCGGCCCCGCCGATCTCCGCACGAAGGTCGTCCGGCATGTCCGCGTACGGCAGCGGAGCGCAGGAGAAGGCATGCGCACGGACACTCAGCCGTCCGTCGGCCATGGCGTCCCACAACCGGCGCCCGTACTCCGCGGCCCGCCCCGGCGCCCGCACGAGCCGGCGCAGCGCGTCGACCACGTCGGCGGTGGTCGCGTCGGAGACGTAGTAGGGGTACGGCTTCACGTGCAGAACGGCCCGCTCGATACGACCGTGCTCCAGGAGGTGAGCCAGCAGCAGCAGGTCGGGAATCAGCTCACGTCCGGCGTTGTCGGCGATCAGGCAGAGAGTGCCGGTACCGTCGAGCAGCGACCAGAGCCGGTCGCTGTCGTCGGCGACCAGATCCGGAACGGCGTCCCGCCTCTCGGCCTCACCGTCGGAGAGCCGGAATCCGAGGTCGGCCCGGTTCCCCCACAACGATCCGTGCAGCAGAGCCGCCCCCTGCTCCTCGGCCGTCCGGGAGGCGAGTTCGTCCAGAGCTGCCAGCTCCTGGTCGGTCTCCTGGGAGTCGAGTTCGGCGAGCTTGGAGGGCCGGAAGGGGTCGATGCCACGCCAGGGCCCGTCCCCGAAGTAGCCGACGGCATCAAGGAGCCGCCGATAGAAGTAGCTCTCGGACCACAGCCACGGCACGTCGAACCAGGACTGCCCGACGTGGTCGTCGATTCCCCACTCGCCCCACGCCCCGTCGGGGAGCGGCTCGATCACTCCTTCGGTGCAGCCGGCGAGCAGCGCGTCAAGCGCCCGGTGCTGCTCGGGCCCGTAGGGAAAGGCCTCCCGCACCTGCCCGATGATGGCGGGGTGCCGCTCGGCGAGCACGCTGTACGGAAAGGACTCGGGTGCACTGCCGAGGATGACAGCCGCGCTGGGAGACATGCCCCGACTGTAGCCACCGGGGAGCGCAGCGCTGAGGCCCCCCACCGGCACGGGCCGGAACGGGGCTCACCCGCTCCGCGACTCCTGCTCCAGCTGGCTGACAAGAGCCAGATAGCGCGCCCGTCGAGGAACCGGCACCAGCCCCCGGATCATGACGTGCCACATCTCGGCGAGTCGCCGCGGCTGCCGGCCCACCGGCTCCAGATGCCGTCCCACCACCCGCGTCCCGACAAAGAAGCAGACAAGCGAGTGCGCCACCGCGTCCACATCGGTGTCGGGATGGAGGTCGGACTCCTTGACCGCGCCCAGCAGCTTCCCGGTGGCCAGGTCGAGCCACTCCGTGAACGGATGCCGAAGCGGCGGCCGCACCTCGACCCCGCCCGTGGCGAGCCGGAGTCCGGCGCGGAGCACCGGCCCCTCGACCGACAACCGTGCTATCCCGAAGGTGATGCGGACCAGCGCCTCCATCGAGGTGTACCCCCGGGCGTCCACGTCCCCCGCCACCTGCCGCGACGTCCGTGACTGGATCTCCATGATCGCGTGCGCGAGATCGTCCTTCGCCGCGAAGTGGAAGTACAGCGCGCCCTTGGTGACCTGGGCGTGCTCGACGATGTCGCTGAGACTGGTCGATTCATAGCCACGGCGGTCGAACAGCTCGGCGGCGGCGGTGAGGATCGTCGCTCGGGTCTGTTCAGCGCGTAACTGCCTCGGCATCGACTGCACACTCCTGTGGCGGAAAAGAACGGGTCATGCCGTTTGTTTCTTACTCCCTGTACAAGATAACTCACCCTGCGACGGCACCCACCCGGCACTCGAAGACCAGCGACTCCCCCTGCAGCGCGACGACTTGTACGTCGTCGCCGCCCTCTGCGCTCACTTCCATCCAGACCGGCCGGTCGAGCTCCGCGTACTGGTGAAAGGCGGCGTGGAAGGACACCGGCACCCGGCTCTCGTCACCTCCGTGCGCCCGTACGGCCTGGCGGGCGGCCTCCAGGAGGAGCATGCCGGGGATGTGATCCAGCGGATGGTCGAAGAAAACAGGATGTGCGGTATCGACGCGGAGCCGCCAGCGTCCTGGGCGGCCCACGGGCGACAGGAGTACGTCGGCGCCCAGGGCCCGCCCCACCGTGTCGGGCGGCAGCAGCGTGAGGGGCGGCTGGGGCAGTCGCAGGGCACCGACGTCGGCGGTCCGTCCCCCGCGCAGCCGGCGGTAGACGGACTCGTTCGTCCAGGTCACGGCGATACCGCCGGTCGCGATCCGTTCGCCGCCCAGGCGTACGACGGCGTCGTAGCGCAGGGCGGACGGGCGGCCGGCGCGGCGGCGGACCTCTCCGACCGTGATGTCGATGACGGGCTCGGCGGGGGCGGCGCCGACGGCCAGGTGCTCTGGGCAGGTGTCGACACGCAGTTCCCGCAGGACGAACTGATGACCCAGCGGGACCTCGTACGCCGCGTGAGCGAGCAGCGCCCCGCACTGGCGGACCGTTTCTGCAACCAGCAGCGGTTCGTACGCCGAGCCGTCCGGGGACACGTGTAACTGATGAGTGCGCGGCCACTGGGCGGTGATGGTGAACCGGTCGGCGTCCGTCCTGGTCCAGCCGGTGAGGAGGACCTCCGCGACGGCCACGCGGTGCACGAATTCACGGGGAACGGTCGCCGTCAGCACCCCTGTCCCGGCCGGGGCCCGCGTGAACTGCCGTAACTCTGGCATGTCTCCCCCTCGTTCCTCCGAAGCGATGACGGACGGCGAGGTGCCCGTGCCGGTGAGCGATAGAGTACGAGGGATTCCGGTCTGTTTTCAATGTGACCTGATCGAGACCGGACAGGATCCGAACTCGGCGCATGGGAGGGGTTCTTATGGCGAGACAGGAGCGCGCCATCAGGACACGCAGGACGATCGTGGAGGCCGCGGGGGCCGTCTTCGACGAGCACGGGTACGCCGCGAGCACCATCGCGATGGTGCTGGAGCGGGCCGAAGTCACCAAAGGTGCCCTGTATTTCCACTTCCCCTCCAAGGAGTCCCTGGCCCAGGCGGTGCTCGACGAGCAGTTGTCGCTGGGGGCCGTACCGCCGCATCCGTGCAAGTTGCAGGAGATCGTCGACATGACGTTCGTCTTCGGGCAGCGGCTGCGGACCAACTCTTTGCTGAAGGGGAGCGTCCGGCTGACGGTGGACCAGTGCGCCCCGCCCGGTGTCGATCACACGGGACCGTTCAGGCAGTGGAGCGAGCATCTGTTGGCGATGCTGCAACAGGCTCGAGACCAGGGCGAGTTGCTGCCGACGGTGAAGCCGCCGGACACGGCGGATCTGCTGGTGGGGGCGTTCGCCGGGGTTCAGCTGATGTCACGGGCACTTCACGGGCGGGAGGACCTCGAGCACCGGATCTCCGTCATGTGGGCTCACCTGCTGCCGAGCATCGCGGTGCCGGGACTGCTGATCGGCCTCGACAGCCGACCCGACCGCGGCGCCCGCGTGCTGGCGTCGGTGGAGAGCGGTGAACTGGTGGGCGCCGAAGCGTGATTCCGGGTGGGTGGAGGAGGTAGCCCTCCCGGACCCGCGCGGACGCAGGACGGGCCGGCCGGTGCCCCATCCGCACCGGCCGGCCCACCCGTTCGGGGGAGTTCGCTCAGAAGGTCAGCCTCCAGCCGTTGAGCGTGCCCGTGTCCTGCGCCGCCGTGTCCTGGACGCGGAGCTTCCAGGTGCCGTTGGCCGTCTCGGAGGAGGCGTTCACGGTGTAGGTGGTGTTGACGTTGTCCGCGGAGTCCGAGGAGCTCGCCGGCTTCAGGCTGTACACCGAGCCGTCCGGGGCGACGAGGCTGATCGCCAGGTCACCGCGGTAGGTGTGGGTGATGTCGACGCCGACCTGGAGGGCCGAGGGGGCGTTGCCGCTGCGGCCGCTGACGGCGATGGAGGACTCGATCGCGGAGCCGTTGTCCGGGATGGCGACGGCGGTGGTGCTGGAGAAGGTCGTCCCCGTCGTCGTACCGCCGCCGCTCACGGCCGCGACCGTCTTCGCCGCGTCCGCCAGGCCCGCGCCGCAACCGCCCGAGCAGGCGCCCGGCAGCGGACGGGCATTGTTCTTGATGGCGGTCTCGATCTGCGCCGGGGTCAGCGAGGAGTTCGCCGACTTCACCAGCGCGACCAGGCCCGCGATGTGCGGGGTGGCCATGCTGGTGCCCTGGTAGTAGGCGTACGACTCCGAAGACGGCGTCGAGGCACCGGAGTTGAGCGTGGACAGGATGCCGTTGGCGGTGCCGGTGCTGGTCTGGCCGCCGGGCGCCGAGATGTCCACGAGGGAACCGTAGTTGGAGTACGAGGCCTTGGCGCCGGTGCGGTTGGTGGCGGCGACCGAGATGATGTTGTTGCAGTTGCCCGGCGAGTGGCCGGAGACGTTCTCGTTGTCGTTGCCGGCGGCCACGACGACGGTCGTGCCGCGGCCGACGGCGTTGTTGATGGCGGTCTGGGTCGCCGAGGTGCAGGCGCCGTCGCCGCCGAGGCTCATGTTGATGACCTTGGCGACATTGGTGTTGGCGGGCACGCCGGAGACGGTGCCGCCGGACGCCCAGGTGATGGCGTCGATGATGTCGGAGTCGTAGCCGCCGCACTTGCCGAGGACGCGCACCGGGGAGATCTTCGCGCCGTACGCGATGCCCGCGACACCCTTACCGTTGCCCGTGACCGCGGCGATCGTGCCGGCGACGTGCGTGCCGTGCCAGGAGGAGCTGGAGGCCGGGATGCCCGAGCCGCACTCGTTGGCCGCGTAGTAGTCGCCCGGGTCGGCCGGGTTGCTGTCACGGCCGTTGCCGTCGACCGAGACCGCGGTGTCGGAGATGAAGTCGTAGCCGCCGACGATGTTGGCGGCGAGGTCGGAGTGGGTGACGTAGCCCGTGTCGATGACGGCGACGGTGACGCCGCTGCCGGTCGACGTCGGCCAGGCGCCCGGCACGTTCATACCGGCGGTGGACTCGAACAGATCCCACTGCTTGGCGTACTCGGTGTCGTTCGGGTCGGCCTGCGGCTTGTTCAGGCGGTCCGGTACGACGTAGGCGACCTGCGGGTCCGCCGTGAACTCGGCGACGGCGTCGGCGACTTCGGCCTTGCTGGGGTCCGCGCCGAGGTCGACGAGAGCGGCCCCGGTGCCGAGTCTGCGCTGGAAGTCGGCGTCCTTGGCGGCGGCGTCGGCCTCGGCGGCCTTGTTCGACGTGGCCTCGGCGGCGCCGGTCCGGTATCCGACGATGAGGCGCTCGGCCTGGATGCCGGGGGCGGCCTCGGTGAGCGCGGCCGGGACGGCGGCTTCCTGGGCGGGGGCGTCCTGGGCGACGGCGACGGAGGCCGTGCCGACCGAGAGCAGCGCCGCGGAGACGGCGGCGGCGGATATCAGCTTCCGCCGGAGGGAGGGGGAGGTACGCAAGGGCTTGCCTTTCGTGGCCGTGCTCCGGGCAGCGCGGAGCGGCAGTCGAATCGCTTCGTCGGTGAAGCGGCGGGGGGTGAAGCCAAGAGCGCGGCGGCCGGCCAGAAGGAGGCGCATGACCCGTTCGGGGTTACCTGTGGGTCAGCTGTGGTCGAACGATAGGCAAAGAGCAGGTCATGCGGATACAGGGGAAACCCTTGATCCGGCCGAGAACGCACCCTCTGCGGTGGCCGGTTGACCGATGGCGGCCGCTTTGCCCGTCTCTGAGAGGAGGCGGACGACCCGGTAGGCCGGTGAACGCGTGAGGCCGCTTTCCCGTACTGCACGGAAGCCCGTAGTTCCCGCGCCGCCCGAGGAGGCGTTCCGGATGGCCCGGATGTCCTGGACCACCGCCCGTCGCACGAGTGCGGCGGTCGCCGCCCTGTCCCCGTTCCTGCTGACCCTGTTCGCGGCGGCGCCCGCGCAGGCCCACGGCGCTCCCACGGATCCGGTCAGCCGGGTCTTCGCCTGCTCCCCCGACGGCGGCTCCTCGGGCACGGCGGCATGCCGCGCCGCTGTGGCGGCCAACGGCTCGCCCTTCACGGCGTGGGACAACCTGCGGGTCGCGAACGTGAACGGCCGGGACCGGCAGACGATCCCCGACGGCAAGCTGTGCAGCGGCGGCCTGCCCGCCTACCAGGGCCTCGACCTGGCCCGCTCCGACTGGCCGTCGACCCGTCTGACGCCTGGCGCGACGCTGACCATGAAGTACGTCTCGACGATCCCGCACACCGGCACGTTCCGTATGTACCTCACCGAGCCCGGCTACGATCCGTCGAAGCCGCTGAAGTGGTCCGATCTGCCGGAGCAGCCGTTCGCTCAGGTGAAGGACCCGGCGCTGACGGACGGCGCGTACCGGATCAGGATGACGCTGCCGAAGGACCGGACGGGCCGGCAGGTGCTGTACACGATCTGGCAGAACAGCAGTACGGCGGACACGTACTACTCGTGCTCGGACGTGGTGTTCCCGGCAGCGGCCGACAAGGGCGGGGGCGAGGCGAGCGCCGCCGCGTCACCGACCCGTTCGAAGGCGGCGGAGAAGCAGCCCGCCAGGAGCCCGGCGCCGACCTCTGCCTCGCCCACGCCGACACCTTCCGTGGCCCGTTCGGCGGGCGGCGCCGTCCCCGACTCCACTCCGGTGGCCGCAGACGCCGACCCCGCCTCCGGGCCTTCCGCGCCCATGCTGGCGGGCGGCGCCGCCGCGGTGCTGGTGCTCACCGGGGGCGCCGCCCTGGCGCTTCGTCTGCGCCGGCGCTGAACTACGCGGTTACGGAGTTCAGTTGACGTAGACCGCCTCACCGCTCGCGGTCACCGGGCTGTACTTCGCGGTCCAGAAACCGCTGGCGGGGCACAGCGAGGAACCGGACGTCCGGGTGAACTGCTGGTTGGCGAACGTGATGCTGTTGTCGGTGTTGTCGGCCGTTCCGGACAGTCCGGACGCCGCCTGGTAGACACAGCTGACGCTGCCCAGCAGGGTGCGCAGCACGACGGTGGTCTGGATGGCGGTACCGCTCGCCGGGGTCACGGCGACGGAACCGTCGGAGGACACGGCGGTGGTGTACGGCAGGTTGTTCACCGTGATGCTGGTGACGCCGAGGACGCCGACCACGTTCGAGGTGCAGTTGCTGAAGGTCTGCCCGGTCAGGGACTCGGTGGCGGTGCCCGGGGCGGTCGGGTTGCCGTCGACCGTGGCGGTGAACGTGGAGGCCGAGCAGCTGATCCCGCTGGTGCCCGTCGAGCTGGAGTAGAGGGTCGCGGTGGTCCCGGCGGCCAGGGAAGCGCTGATGACCGAGCCCTCGGCGACGTTGGTGCCGCCGAGCCCGCCGGTGGTGAGAACCGCGACGTCGGCCGCGGCGGCGGGGGCGGACGCGGCCACGGCCACGGGAAGCGCGAAGGCGGCGGCAGCGGCGGTGAGGGAGAGCAGAGAACGCATACGCATGCGGGGTTGCCTCTTTCCTGAGGTGAGGGTGGGTGTGGGGGGGGCGCGGACGCAGGTCGGCGTCCGCCGTCGCCGACCCGTCACGCCTTCTCCGTACGTGACGGACCGGCAACGGCAGCCGGCCGGTGACCGGCCGGATACCCAATGGGGGGAGGGCTCCGGCCGGGCCGGGCGGGAGGTGGCGAGCCCGGTACGGACCAGGGGGGAAGTGACCGTTTCGGGTGCCGTGGAGGGTCGGACTCGGGCGGTGAAGAGCCCGTGAGGACAGATCGTCCGGGAACGCGGGCAGGTGCCGCCCGACGGCTTGGATCCGGCGCCACGGATCCGGGGGAAGCCAGGGAGAGTTGTAGACCTGATCATCCGTCAACGTCAAGGTGCAACAAGGGAGTTGATCATCGTTCGACGATATTTCCCTGCCGGTGGGAACGTTGTTGATCACGACTGCCACATAATCAACACCCTTTACTCACAAGTTGCTTGACCCATGACCGTAACCGCCGGTAACTTCCGAGTCGCTACTGCGGAGTACGTGAAAGCCCTTGCAGCCGCCGGGGGTTGGGAGGAGACGTGCGCCGCAGCCGCTGTCCGCGCCAGGACAACACGCCACTGAAGCCGCACATCCGCACGTGAGCCCCACTTGCGTTGACTATGCCCCTGGGAGCAGCACATGGCCTCGTCCGTCGGCACCACCTCTGAGACCAACGAAAGCGGTTCCACCCCCGAAGCCTCCGACAGCCCTGCCAGACGCGGACGGGTCCGGGGACGCCGGGCCGCGATCATGGCCGTGCCGGCCGTCGCGCTCACCGCGGGTCTCGCGATCCTGACCGCCGAGGGTGCTCTCGGTGTCCAGTTCGCCATCTCCGGCATGCCCTTCACGGTCACCGCCGAGAGTCTCGACGGCACCGGGTTCGAGCAGTTCGGCGGCCTCGACAACATGGCGGACAACAGCCCGAACGCCGGCGACACCGGCGGACAGGTGCTGGTCGTCACCTCCGCCATCAAGAGCGCGACCCTCACCAAGCTGTGCCAGAGCGTCGACCTGGGCGGCACCAACCTGCTCATCAAGGCGGGCCAGGGAGACAAGAAGGTCGAGGCGACCGACCTGACCACTGACTCGACCGAGCTCACCGGTAACGCCTCGTTCGGCAACATCGAGATCGGCAACGACGCCAGCACCCTCACCAAGGCGGGCGTGAAGGGCCCGATCGGCGTCTTCAGCCAGCAGGCCGACACCGTGCACATCGGCGACCTGCGGCAGACCAACTACGCCACCACGGCCGCTGTGTTCAAGCTGCCCGGCCTCAAGCTCAGCTTCAGCAGCAAGGGTTGCTGATGGAGGGCCCGGAGCCGGTGAGCGGACCCGAGTCCGAGGGCGTACAGCAGCCTGTCCTCGTCGAGGACGCGTTCACCCGCTGGGTGTATGGGCGCCCCTTCTTCGGCGGACTGTGGCTCACCCTGGGCGGGGCGTGGACCCTGCTCACCATGAAGGCCTCGGTGAAGGTCATCCTGCACGTGGGCATGCAGGGGGTGGCGGGCTACCTCCTGCCGACCCTGATGGTGCTGCTGGGGCTGCTGATCCTGTTCAGCCCCGAGCAGCGCCTGTTCTACTCGATCACCGGCGTCCTGATCTCCATGGCCACCTGGGTCACCTCGAACCTGGGCGGCTTCATGGTCGGCCTCCTGCTGGGGGTCGCGGGGAGCGTGCTGACCTTCGGCTGGCTGCCCGACCAGGACCGGCGGGTGAGCCGCCACGAGCCGCTCGAGCAGGCCCGGGAGGCGGGGACCGACCCGGGGCCGCCCGGTCCCGCGACCGACACGGCGCAGGCCGGAATGGTCTCCGGTACAGCGCAGGCCGCCCAGTAACCGGGCCCGCACCGACCGCACCCGCCCGTGGGATCACGCACCTCCACAGGAACGCACACCCGCCCTCCCGGGGCCCGGACCGCGCAGGCACCGCCCGTCAGACGCCGGGCAGCCTGCGCGGTTCGACGCGTTCCTCGACCGCCGTCCCGCCGTCGCGAGTGACGACGTAGGCGCCCTTTCCGGGCACCTCGGTGACGGCCTCGACGAGTTCGGTGCCGCGGTAGACCAGTCCCACGCCGTCGTCCGTGCAGTGGGTGGCGGGCAGGGTGCCGTCCGCGACGAGCCGGTGGACCAGGGGGCGACGGCCCGGGTCGCTGTCGTAGTGCACGCCGTTTCCGTACGGCAGGAAGCCCAACGCGTCGGTGAGCGGGCGCAGTTCGGGGCCGTACGAGTCGGTGGTGCCGCCCTCGAACCAGCACAGGGAGCCCGCGCTGACCCCG
The DNA here is from genome assembly GCF_031845645.1 of Streptomyces doebereineriae. Classification (NCBI taxonomy): domain Bacteria; kingdom Bacillati; phylum Actinomycetota; class Actinomycetes; order Kitasatosporales; family Streptomycetaceae; genus Streptomyces; species Streptomyces doebereineriae. The sequence goes on along the minus strand of NZ_JAVREZ010000006.1, from coordinate 347,451 downwards.
CTGAGCACCACCCCGGCCTCCCAGGCCCTGCGCATGACGCGGTCGAGGCCGTGCACCCGCCACACGGCGAGCAGGTTCGCCACCGAGCCGCCCATGACCCACACCACGTCCTGCTCCAGGACGGTGCCCTCGACGTCGTCCAGGTTGGGCATGGGGAAGAGCTGGAGCGGGGTGAGGTCGAAGCCGGCCACCCGGGCCGCCTCGTGCATCCGCGCCGTGAAGTGTTCGGCGTCCCCGATGGCCGTGCCGACGTACATCACGCGCGGCCTGCGACCGTGGGCGCCCGACAGATCCACGGCGTGGTGCACCAGCGCGTGGAACGACACCATGGTGCGACCACCGGTGCGGTGTCCTCCGGAGGTGGCGACGATGGTCGGTTCCGAGCCCATTCACATGATCATAGCCAGCGGCCGCGCGAGGACAGGGGCGAGGATGGGGGCATGCGGGCGGGTGCCGTTCAACCGGCCCAGTGGTTGGTTCGCTGACGGTGGCCGCCCGGTCGGCCCGGGACATCGCGGGGGCACTGGTGCGGCGTCGGCGCGGGGAACTGCGTGACCAGCACCCACCTGACCGAGGAAAACCCACACCGTCCTCAACCATGCTGGATTGGACGGCAGTTGACGGTGGGACGGTAGGGGCATGGAGCGAGACGTCGACACCGGCAGCGCGCACTCCGCGCGGATCTACGACTACATCATCGGCGGTGCGGACCACTACCCGGCGGACCGCGAGGCGGGCGATGCCATGGTCCGGGAGTGGCCCGCGCTGCCGGTCCACATGCGGGCCAACCGCGACTTCATGAACCGCGCGGTGCGCCACCTCGCCGAGAAGTCGGGGATACGGCAGTTCCTCGACATCGGGACCGGCATCCCCACCTCCCCCAACATCCACGAGATCGCCCAGTCGGTGTCCCCCGACGCCCGGGTGGTGTACGTCGACAACGACCCGCTCGTGCTGCGCCTGTCCCAGGGCCTGCTCAACGGCACGCCCGAGGGCCGGACTTCGTACATCGAGGCCGACATGCGGGATCCGGCGAGCATCCTGGATGCGCCGGAGCTGCGGGCGACGCTCGATCTCACGCAACCGGTGGCGCTGTTGGTGATCGCGATCGTGCACTTCATGACGGACGAGGACGACGCCGTCGGCATCGTGCGCCGGCTCCTCGACCCGCTGCCGTCCGGGAGCCACCTCGCGATGTCCATCGGCACCGCGGAGTTCGCCCCGGACGAGGTCGGCCGGGTGGCCCGGGAGTACGCCGCGCGGGACATGCCGATGCGGCTGCGCGACTTCGCCGAGGCCGCGGAGTTCTTCACGGGACTGGAGATCGTGGAGCCGGGCATCGTCCAGGTGCACAAATGGCATCCGGACGGCTCGGGCACCGAGGTGATCCGGGACGCGGACATCGCGATGTACGGGGTGGTGGGGCGCAAGCCGTGACGCGGGTGATGCGGCGGGGGACGAGGATGGGGCCATGAACGCCACCCCGCTACCGCCACCTCCTCCTGCCCGCAGACGTGAAGATCATTACGATGCGGGACCGAGAAGTCATTACAAGGGGCTGATCACTTGACTACCGGCGGTCACACGCGGTTGGCTCCTGGCCAGTGAAGGTAAAACCGGCCGACGCACCCGCGTTCCGGCCACCCTTTCGCGTTCCGCCTGCTCGGCCGCACAGCGAGGTGCCGCTCCCATGAACACTCCTCCCCCACCTCGGACTCCCCCGAGATCCCTGCGCGTGGCCGCCCTCACCTCCGTAGCCCTGCTGCTGCTCGCCGGATGCTCCAGCGGCGACTCCTCCCTCGGGTCGGGCAAGGGCGCGGCGGAGGGGGCGGACGCCGCAGGGCTGAAGGTCGCCCTGATCACCCACGGCGGCGAGGGTGACGCCTTCTGGGAGCTCGTGCAGAAGGGTGCCGAGGCCGCCGCCGCGAAGGACGGGGTCGATCTGACATACGCGAACGACTCCGACCCGGCCGGCCAGGCCCAGCTGGTGCGCGACGCGATCAGTGACCGGGTCGACGGCATCGCGGTCACCCTGGCCAAGCCGGCCGCGATGAAGGCACCGGTGGCCGCGGCGCGGGCGGCCGGCATCCCGGTGGTGGGTCTCAACTCCGGTATCGACGCCTGGAAGTCGCAGGGGCTGCTGGAGTACTTCGGCCAGGACGAGAGCGTGGCCGGCGCCGCCGTCGGGGACAAGCTGAACGGCCTGAAGGTCAAACACGCGCTGTGCGTCATCCACGAGCGGGGCAACGTCGCCCTGGAAGCGCGCTGCGCCGGTCTCAAGAAGACGTTCCGCGGCGAGACCGAGAACCTGTACGTGGAGGGCACCGACCCCGAGGCCGTGGACACCGTGCTCACGGCCCGGCTGCGGCAGGACCCCGGCATCGACGAAGTCGTCACCCTCGGCGCGCAGTTCGCTCTGGACGCCGTGGAATCGGTGAAGGCGGCCGGAAGCAAGGCCCAGGTCTCCACCTTCGACCTCAACAACGACCTGGTCAAGGCGATCCGCGCCGGGAACGTACAGTTCGCGGTGGACCAGCAGCCGTATCTGCAGGGCTACCTCGCGGTGGACTCCCTGTGGCTGTACAGGACCAACGGCAACGTCAGCGGGGGCGGTGTGGCTCCCGTCCTCACCGGGCCCGCGTTCGTCACCCGGACGAACGTCGCCACGGTCGCGAAGTTCGCCGCGGCCGGCACGAGGTGACCTCCCTTCGGAACGACAACTCGCCTCCGAACACCCCACTCCGCTCTCCCTGACCGCCCAAGGACGACCATGCCCGATCGGACAGGTGCCCGGCGCCGCCTCGGCTCCATACGTCTCTCCCTCATCATGCTGGCGCTGGTGCCCAGCGTCACTCTCGCCGCCATGTGGGGCGTAACGACCACGCAGTTGTTCTCGGAGGGCCTACGGCTGCGCTCGCAAACCGAGCTCAGCCGGTCGACCGGCGCGATGGGCACCGAGGCCACGCTCGCGCTGCAGGGGGAACGCGCGGTGTCCGCCGCCTGGCTGGCCAAGGTGCCCGGCTCCCGGGCCGCCCTGGACGAGAAACGCGCGGCCACGGACGCGGCGGTCGCCAAGCTGGTCCGGCAGTCCGACGAGATCCAGCAGGCGCCCGCGCGCATCGCCGACCAGCTGTACTCGGTGCTCGGCTCGGTGGGCAGCCTGGAGTACTACCGCGACCAGGTGGACCACCCCACCGACATCACCGCCCAGCAGGCCCTCGACCAGTACACGTCGATCATCGACGACCAGATACACGCCTTCCAGCAGCTCTCGCAGGTCGACGACGGCGACCTCACCTCGCAGGCCGGACCACTCGTCGCCATCGAACACGCGGCGGAGCTGACCTCGCAGGAGGATGTGGCGCTCACCCTGGCCTGGTCGTCCGGGCATCTCGACGAGAAGGCCTGGGAGCAGTTCGTCCAGCTGGTGAACACGCGCCGGTGGCTCGTCGAGGACCAGATCGTGCCCGCGCTGAGCGGCACCGCGAAGACGCAGACCGAGCGGATTTTGGCGAGCCCGGACTGGCGGGCCCTGACGGCCGTCGAGGACCAGGTGCTCGCCGCGCGTCCGGCCGCCGGGACGGGACAGGTGGCCCTGCCGGACCTGCGGAAGCGGTGGACGCCGGCGATGGACAAGGTGTCCGTCCGTTACACCGCGCTGATCCGGCAGCAGACGTCCGGGCTGCTCACCCGCAGCGCGGACAAGGCGCACGAGCAGCTGCTGACGGCGGCCTCGCTGAGTGCCGGCGGGCTCATCGCGCTGCTGCTGTGCCTCTTCATGTCCTGGCGGATCACCCGTTCGCTGTCCCGGCGGCTGCGCGGCCTGCGGGAGGCCACGCTGAGTCTGGCCCAGGAGCGGCTGCCGGACGTGGTCGCACGGCTGGACCGGGGCGAGAAGGTCGATGTGGACCGGGCCGCACCGGAGTTGGACTACGGCTCGGACGAACTGGGGCAGGTGGCCCAGGCGTTCAACGCGGCCCAGCGAACGGCCGTGGTGACCGCCGTCGAACTCGCCGACACCCGGCGGGGTTTCCAGAAGGTGATCCTCGGGATCGCGCGGCAGAGCCAGAACCTGGTCAACCTCCAGCTCAGCCGGCTGGACACGCTGGAGCGCGAGCACCAGGACCCGGACGTGCTGGCGGGGCTGTACGAACTGGACTCCACGGCCAGCCAGTTGCGGCGGTACGAGGAGAACCTGGTCATCATCAGCGGCGGGCAGCCGCGGCGCAGCTGGACCGAGCCGGTCGCGCTGATCGACATCCTGCGCAGTGCGGTGGGTGAGGTCGCCCAGTACCAGCGGGTGGAGGTGCACACGGAGGAGGAGGTCTGCCTGGCGCCGCCCGCCGTCGCGGACGTGATCCACCTCCTGGCCGAGCTGATCGAGAACGCCACGCTGTACTCCCCCGCGCCGAGTCCCGTCTCGGTACGGGCGGGGCTGGTCGCCAAGGGTCTTGCCGTCGAGGTCGAGGACCGGGGCCTTGGCATGTCGGAGGACGAATACGCCTCCTTCAACGCCCACTTGGCCGAAGCCCCCAAGTTCGACGTCGTCGCCCTCGCCGACGACCTCCGCCTGGGCATGTTCGTCATCGCCCGCCTCGCCAACCGCCACGGCGTCCAGGTGACGCTGCGGTCCTCGCCGTACGGCGGAACGACGGCGATCGTCCTCCTCCCGCACGAGATCGTCGTACGGGAGGAGGACGAGGCGGAGAACCTGGTCGGAGCCGTCGCCGGTGTCGGGGCCACGACGGGGCCGGGGCGTGTGGAGAGCACGCCCAACGGAGACCGATCGACAGACGCCGGGAACGCAAGGCCCTTGGCGCGTATGGGGCTTGGGGCGGAAGCAAGGGTGCCGGCGAGCACGGCCCGCTCGACGGGGTCCGCGGAGGCGAGAGACCTGGCTGGTGCGTCGGGGTCGGCGGAGGCGGGGGGCCCGGCTGGTGTACCGGGAGCCGCGGACGCGGGAGCCCCGAACGGTGCCTCAGGGTCAGCGGACACGGGAGACCCGGCCGGTGCGTCGGCCACCACGGACGCGGGAGACCCGACCGGTGCCTCGACCACCGCGGGCCCGGGAGACCCGACTGGCGTGTGGGGGGCCGCGGACGCGGCAGGTTCGGCTCGTACGACGGAGTCGGCGGACGCGGGAGACCCTGCTCGACTACCGGGAGCCGCGGACGCGGGAGGCCCGACCGGCGCCTCGACCACCGCGGACGCGGGAGACCCGACCGGCCTGTGGGGGGCCGCGGACGCGGCAGGTTCGGCTCGTACGACGGAGTCGGCGGACGCGGGAGACCCTGCTCGACTACCGGGAGCCGCGGACGCAGGAGGCCCGACCGGCGCCTCGACCACCGCGGGCACGGGAAACCAGACCGGCGGGTCGGGGGCCGCGGACGCGAGAGGTTCGGCGGCCCCGGCGATGAGCGCGTCGCGTCCGGTGGGCGCCGCCCGCCCCGACGGGCTCGCGCCTCTCCCCCGGCGGGTGCCGCAGACCAGTCTGGCTGCCGAGCTGAGGGAGGATGCCCCGGCCGTCGGCGAGCAGGAGGACGCCGACGCCGACGAGTTCACGGCGGACCACGCGGCCTCCTCGCTCGCCGGATTCCAGCTCGGGACGCTCCGCGCCCGGGACGAGGACGACGTCCTCGACACCCCGGAGAACGCGACCACGGCGACCAGCACCGGGACCGACCCGCTCGGCACCCCCGAGGGCGGGTTGCCCGGCACCCCGGCGATCTCTGCCCCCGCCGGGGAAACCCCGCTCGGCACCCCCGAAGAAACGAGCCCCACCGACCGGAACGGTCTCCCCAGTGCTCCGGGCGACCCGGACGCTGCCAAGGACACTCCCGCCGTCGAACCCCTGCGTGGCACCCCCGAAGAAACAGCCCCCGCCGACCAGCACCCTCCCGGCACCCCCGAAGAAACGGCCCCCGCAGACCCGGAACAGCCGACCGGTGCCGCCGCCGAGCCGGCCCCCGCCGAGGCCGCACCCCCCGGTACCCCGCACGACGCGGCCCTCGCCGCTCGTAGTCCCCGTATCGATCGCTCATGAAGGACACGCCATGACACGCCCCACCCCCGCCACGCACACCCAGCTGGACCAGTTGCTCACCGGACTCGTGGAGCGGGTCGCCGACGTGACGCAGGCTGTCGTGCTCTCGGAGGACGGGCTGGTCGTCAGCAAGTCCACCGGGTTCCTGCGCGACGACGCCGAGCGGCTGGCGGCGACCGCGTCCGGTCTGATGAGCCTGAGCAAGGGCGTCAGCATGGACTTCCGGGGCGGCCCGGTGCGCCAGGCGCTCATCGAGATGGCCAACAGTTTCCTGATCCTCACCTCCGCGGGGCCCGGCGCCCATCTCGTCGTGCTCACCGGGCCGAACGCCGACGTCGGCGTCGTGGCGTACCAGATGAACATGCTGGTGAAGAAGATCGGCGAGCACCTCAGCGCGGCACCACGGGCCGGCATCGGCCCCACCGGCGGGTGAGGTGACCGACAGCGATGCGGCGGGCAGGCTGGTGCGACCGTTCGCCCTGACCGGCGGAAGGACGCGGCCCAGCCGTGCCGATTTCACCCTCATCACGACGGTGACCGCGGTGGACCCGCCACCGGAACTCGCCCCCCGCCCGCAGGCCGAGCAGTCCCGCATCCTGCGCCGGTGCGCCCGCCCGGTCGCCGTGGCGGAGCTGGCCGCGCTGCTCGACCTCCCGGTCAGCGTGGTCGTGATCATGCTCTGCGATCTGCTGGAAGCGGGCCTCATCACCGCGCACCCTCCACGCCCCGTCTCGCCCCGCACCCCGGACCTGGATTTGTTGCAGAAAGTGAGGGAAGGCCTTGGCCGACTCTGACCCGCTCGCCACCGAGACAGCCGGTACTCCCACCGCACCCGACACCGTCAAGATCCTCATCGCCGGGGGCTTCGGGGTCGGCAAGACCACCATGGTCGGGTCGGTCAGCGAGATCGCCCCGCTGCGCACGGAAGAACCCCTCACCGTCGCGGGCCTGGGCGTCGACGACCTCGCCGGGATCGAGCAGAAACGGGCCACCACCGTGGCCATGGACTTCGGCCGGATCACCATCAGCGACGAACTCGTGCTCTACCTCTTCGGCACCCCGGGCCAGCAGCGGTTCTGGTTCATGTGGAACGACCTCGCCGTCGGCGCCCTGGGCGCGGTCGTCCTCATCGACGTCCGGCGCCCGGAGTCGAGCTTCGCCGCGGTGGACTTCTTCGAACGCCGGCGCATCCCCTTCGTCGTCGCCGTGAACGGCTTCGAGGGCCAACACCCGTACCCGGCCGAGGACATCAGGGAGTCCCTCGCCCTCCCGGAGGGCGTCCCGGTGGTGTTGTGCGACGCACGGCGACGCGAGTCGTCCCGGGACGTGCTGATCGCCCTCCTGGACCTGCTGATCGCCGCGGCGGTCGACTAGCGGCGCACCTTACTCGTCCGGCCCGGTCAACTCCTCGTCCGAGGACGGGATCAGCCGAGCCGTGAGGCCCGGGTCGGGCATCTCGCGATCGAAGGGGAACATCGGCCGGCGGATACGCCGGTGGCCGAGGCGCGGCAGGTCCTGGTCGACGCCGCCCGGGGTGAGGGCCATCTTCCAGTCGGCGGCCATCGCGAACAGCTCGGGCTCCAGATACCCGATCTTGACGAGGACGAGATCCGCCTCGCGCGGCGCCAACTCCAGGTCCGTGAAGTCGTGTTCACAGTGGTACGGCTTTCTCAGGCGCGTCAGGATCACGTACACGCTTCCCACCCGCAGCACCGCCTCGGTCACCGCGTGCTGGTCACCGTGCCGGATCGCGTGGACCACACCGGTCAGCGTGAGCGGGCCCGCGTGACGGTCGTCGACCTCGGCACCTGCGGTCACCGTGACCGTTGCACCGACGCCGGCCTCTACGGCCGTGTCGACGGCGGCCGGGCCCGGGAGCGAGGCGTAGATGACCACCGGGCCAAAGGGATCCTTGAACTCCGGGCGGGCCAGCACCTGTTGGAGCCCCCAGGTGACGTCGCCGGCGCCGCCCGCTGTCGGGTTGTCGCCGGTGTCGCTGATGAAGTACGGCCGCTTCCGCGAGGCCAGCGCCGCGTCCAGGCACTCCTCGAGCGTGCCGGTCGGGGCGACGAAGTCGAAGTCGTGGCGGGCCTTCCAGAAGCCGCGGGCGAGCCGTTCGGCACCGGTCGTCACCACGTCCGCGGAAGAGCCCGTCACGACGACCGCGGCCCGGTTGCGGGGCTCGTCCGCCCACGCGTAGCCGACCCAGATCGCCGCGTCCGTGACTCCGTCGGTCGCCTCCACCTCCGCCACGGCGGCGTAGACGCTCTTCGCCGGCTCGATCCGGGTTGAGGTCTGTTCACCGGCCAGGAGTACGGGGACCGGGATCCAGGCCTTGACCGGGCGGGCGGCGCCGCTGGTGAGATGGTGCACGAGGTTGCGGGCGGCCCGCTCCTTCGTCTCCATCGCGTCCTCGTGCGGGGCCATGCGGTAACAGGTGATCAGGTCGGTGGCATGGGCGAGTTCCCGCGAGACGTTGCCGTGCAGGTCCATGGAGGCGGAGATGATCGTGTCGGGGCCGGTGATCTCCCTTATGCGGCACAGGAGTTCGGCTTCGGCGTCGTCCACGCCCTCGACGGTCATCGCGCCGTGGATGTCGTACCAGAGGCCGTCGATGGGGCCCAGTGCCCGGAGACGGTCGAGTAGTTCACGGGTCAGCTCGGCGTAGGCGCCCGCCGTCACCGTACCGCCGGGCAGTGCCTTGCCGACGAGGGTTCCTCGCCAGTCTGCGGCCCCGCGCAACGGCTGCCCCGGGGCCAGGAAGGGGTACCGGGTGAGGACTTCCGCACCGCGCAGGGGGTGGAAGGCGGGGGCTTGCGTGCGGGCCGGAGAGAACGTCGAGGACTCGATGCCGAGGCCTGCGATGGCGATTACGGGGCGGGATGAAGGCACGGTTGCTCCAAATCCGTTGTTGTCTGCGAGTTCGTCGTGGCTGGTCGCGCCCCTACAAGCCTCCGGTGACCGTCTTCATCGCCTGCGCCAGCGCCCGCTGCAGCGCGAACTGGCCTGCCCCCGCCAACCCGGCATCGGCGCCCAACGACGTCCGCTCGATCACCAGGTGCTGTGTCACCAGCGGATGGCAGCCCTCGTACAGCTGGCTTCGCACGGCCGCGACGAACGGCTCCAGCGTGGAGAGGATGCCGCCCAGGTACACGGCGTCGGGGTTGAAGAAGTTGACGTTGGCGGCGAGAACCTGGCCGAGGTAGCGGCCGGCCTGGCGGACCGCGCGGGTCGCTTCGGGGTCGGCGTCGAGGGCGAGGCGTACGACGTCCTCGGTGCTCGCCACCGGCAGGCCCCGTTCCCGCAGGATCCTGACCAGTGCCGCGCCCGAGGCGACCGTCTCCAGGCAGCCCGTGTTGCCGCAGGAGCACGGGGTGTCCTGGGCGGCCTCGACGCGGACGTGGGTGATCTCCCCCGCCCCTCCGGTCGCGCCCCGGTACAGCCGCCCGTCCGCGATGACGCCCGCCCCGATCCCGGAGCCCACCTTCACCATGATCGACTGCCGGTGCTCGACGGGCCGGACACTGTGCTCGCCCACGGCCATGCAGTTGGCGTCGTTCTCGACGGCCACCGGGACGGCGAAGCGCTCCTCGAACCAGTCCCGTACGGGGAAGCGGTTCCAGCCGGGCATGCGCGCCGGAAGGGTGACGAGGCCCGGCTCGACGTCGACAGGGCCCGGCAGGCACAGACCGACGCCCCGCAGCTGCTCCCGGCCATGCCGGTCGATCAGAGCCTGAAGAGTGTCCGCCAGGCCCGGCAGCGCGGCCTCGGGCCCGTCCGCCGTGGCGAACGGCACGGTCGACACGTCGGTGAGACCGCCCCCGGGGTGCACGACCCCGACATGCGCGTGCTTTCCGCCGAGGTCGGCCGCGACCGCGTATCCGTCGCTGCCGCCGAGCCGGAGCACCTTGCGCGGCCGCCCGCCGGTGGAGGACCGGGTGCCCTCCTCGGCGACCAGGCCGTGCGCGAGCAACTGGCCGACCGCGAAGGACACGGTCGAAGGTGCGGCGCCGAGCAGTGCGGCGAGTTCCGTACGGGTCGACGCCTGCCCGGAGGCGAGGAGTTCGAGGACGCTCTCGGCGAGCGAGGAGAAGCCGGAGCCGTGCCGTCGATGCGGTGGCTGACTTTTTTCAAGCATGGTCGAAGTTACTCCCGAATTCGACGGCCCAGGCGCCGAGCGTAGGCCCGAAAACCCTCTCTGTGCTTTTTTCAGAACAGCAGAAACAGGCTTTTTACAGCGGCACGCCTATTTCTTCCAACAGAGGGGGCGTTCACTTGCTCCACCCCGCTTCCACTTCCCTGGTCCCAGGAGCACGCCATGCCCCCTGCCCGCACGAGACTCCTCGCCGGTGCCGCCGCCCTCAGCGCGGGCACCCTGCTGCTCACCGCCTGTTCGGGGTCGAGCGGCACGTCGTCGTCCTCGCACGACACGATCAACTACGCGCTGCCCGCGAACTTCACCCCGAACTGGATCCTGCCGGTCGGCACGGCGGCGCACCTCAACACCAACAACATCTCCATCGCGAACACGCTGTGGGAGCCGCTCATCGCCTATGACGGCTCGACCGGCAAGATCGGCTGGAACAAGGCCGGTTCGGTCGCCACGGACGCCAAGTTCGCCGCGGACAACAAGAGCGTGACGATCACCCTGGGCGACCGGCACTGGAGCGACGGGAAGCCGATCACCTCGGCGGACGTGAAGTTCTGGTTCGACCTCATCAAGGCGAACAAGTCCGAGTGGGCGGGCTACAACCCCGGCAAGGCGCCGGACAACTGGACGTCCTTCAAGGCGGTCGACGCCCGCCACTTCACGATCACCTTCGACAAGGCCTACAACCCGCAGTGGATGCTCGCCAACGAGCTGAACTCCATCACCCCGCTCCCGCAGCACGCCTGGGCCGGCGGCCGGGATGCCAAGCAGGCCTGGACCTACCTCAACGACGCGGCGAAGAACATCTCCGGATACGCCTCGAACCCGCTGTGGAAGACCACCAGCGGCCCGTACTCCGTCAAATCCTTCTCCACCGCCGGCAAGGTGGTCCTCACCGCCAACAAGAAGTACGACGGCGGCGAGAAGGCGAACATCCCCACGGTGAATCTGCTCCCCTTCACCACCGCCGACGCCGAGAAGAACGCCCTGCGCTCGGGCAGCGTCGACTACGGCTACATCGAGGCGACCGACCTCGACCAGAAGGACAGCTTCACCGCGCAGGGCTTCAAGGTGGAGCCGTGGTCGGGCTGGGCGATCACCTACATGCCGTACAACTTCAACAACCCGGCCATGGGGGCCGTGTTCAAGCAGCTCTACGCCCGTCAGGCCATCCAGCACTCCATCGACCAGGCAAGTCTCGCGAAGGTCGTCCTCAACGGGACGGCGGTACCCGGCTACGGTCCCATCCCGCAGGGACAGGCCTCGGACTTCCTGTCGTCGGTGCAGAAGGACAACCCGTACCCGTTCTCCAACGACACCGCCAAGTCCCTCCTGGCCAGCCACGGTTGGACCGAACAGGGCGGGGTCATGACCTGCTCCGAGCCCGCGAAGTGCGGTGAGGGCGTCGCCAAGGGCACGAAGTTCGAGATGCAGGTGCTCTCGCAGTCCGGCTCCGCGGTCACCGACAACATGATGAGCGCGATCCAGTCCTCGCTCGCGAAGACCGGCATCAAGTTCTCCATCAAGACCGCTCCGGTCAACTCGGTGCTCTCACAGACCCCGCAGTGCACGTCGGGTCAGTCGATCTGCAAGTGGCAGCTGAGTTTCTTCGGCACGGCGGGCAGCTGGTACTTCAACGCCTTCCCGACCGGTGACTCGCTGTTCCAGACCGGCGGCGGTTCCAACTTCGGCAACTACTCGAACCCGGACGTCGACAAGCTCGTCTCCGCCACCACGACATCGAGTTCGAACCAGGCCATCCAGGACTACAGCGCAGCCCTCGCGAAGGACCTGCCCGTCATCTGGCTGCCCGAGCCGGACTACCAGATCTCCGTCCTCAAGAACGGGCTCGGCGGCTTCTCCCAGGACTCGCTGGCCAACTTCCACCCGGCGCAGTGGAAGTGGATCGGCTAGTGGACACGGTCCTCTATCTCGTCCGTCGGCTTCTTCAGGCCCTCGCCGTGATCCTGATCGTCACGATCGTGGTCTTCTGCCTGCTGCACGCGCTTCCCGGGGGTCCCGCGCGCGGGATCCTCGGGCCCCAGGCGACGGCCGGGCAGATCGCCGCGTTCAATCACGAGCAGGGACTCGACCGGTCCCTGCCCGTGCAGTACGTCCTGTATCTGCGCGAGTTGGTGCAGGGGGATCTCGGGACGTCGTACACGCTGAACGAAGCGGTCTCGCGGCTGATCGAGCAACGGTTGCCGAAAACCCTGGTGTTGACCGTGCTGTCCGCGATGGTCGGGCTGGTGCTGGCTGTGCCGTTGGGTATGTGGCAGGCGGTGCGGCGGAACAAGCCGACCGACTATGTCATCACCACCCTGAGCTTCGTCGCGTATTCGACGCCGGTGTATTTCCTGGGGCTGCTGCTGATTCTGCTGTTCACGCAGACGCTTCGGTGGTTTCCGTCGCAGGCGCCGCAAGGGGACACGTTGGGGCAGGTGCTCGCGGATCCCGCGGGGCTGGTGCTGCCCGTGGTCACCGGGGCCGCGTCCATGGTGGCCGTGTTCAGCCGCTATATGCGGGGCGCGACGCTGGAGAACCTCTCCGAGGACTATGTGCGGACCGCGCGGGCGGGGGGTGCGGGGCAGTACGCGGTGCTCTTCCGGCACGTTTTCCGCAACTCGCTGACGCCGGTGGTGGCGATGCTCGGGTACTACGTGCCGGTGCTGTTCGGGGGCGCGCTGGTGGTGGAGCAGTTGTTCAACTACCCGGGGATGGGGTTGTTGTTCTGGTCCGCGGCCCAGTCGTCGGACTATCCGGTGCTGCTCGGGTGTGTGCTGGTGATCTCGGTGGCGACTGTTGTGGGGACCTTGCTTGCTGATGTGGTGCAGCGGGTTGTCGATCCTCGGGTGAAGGAGGGGCGGGCGTGAGTGTTCAAAGCGCGGGCCGGTGGGGGCTGATCGCGCCCCGCGGCGGAGCCGCAAATGGACGCAGCCCCGCGCCCCTGAGAGCGCGCTTCGCGCGCAATCGGCTCGCTGTGGCCGGGGCCGCTGTTGTCGTTCTCTTCCTGCTGTTCTGTTTCGTCGGGCCCCTCGTGTACTCCACCGACCAGACCCACACCGACCTCACCCAGGTCAACCTCTCGCCGAATTCAGCCCATTGGCTCGGTACCGACGCCGTCGGACACGACCAGCTCGGGCGGCTCATGTACGGGGGGCAGGTGTCGCTGCTCGTCGGGCTCGCCGCCGGCGTCCTCGCCACCGTGATCGGGACGCTGTGGGGTGCGGTAGCTGGGTATGCGGGCGGCTGGGTGGACGCCGTGATGATGCGGGTCGTCGACGCGGGCATCGCCATCCCCGCGCTGTTCATCCTGCTGGTCGTGTCCGCCATCACCAATCCCGGGACGGCAGGGTTGATTCTGGTCCTCGGACTGGTGTCCTGGCTGGTGCCGTCCCGGCTCGTTCGGGCCGAGACGCTCACTCTCAAGAACCGGGACTATGTGCTGACTCTGCGGGCGACCGGCGGCACGCACGGGCGGGCCATCCGCCGGCACATCCTGCCGAACTCGGTGTCCACGATCGTCGTCGCGGCCACCTTCCAGATCGCCGACGCGATCCTGCTCATCGCCTATGTGTCGTATCTCGGGCTCGGTGTGCAGCCGCCGAAGACCGACTGGGGCGGCATGCTGTCGGCCGGGCTGACGGCCGCGTACTCGGGGCGCTGGTGGCTGATCGTTCCGCCGGGCCTCGCGATCATCCTCGTCGTGTGCGCGTTCAACGCGATCGGCGACGGGCTGCGGGACGCCTTCGACGTGAGGGGACGCGCGTGAACATCCTGACCATCGAGGACCTCGGGGTGACCTTCTCCACGGAAACGGGTGACGTGCCCGCCGTCCGTGGCGTGTCGCTGCACGTCCGGCCGGGCGAGACACTCGCCCTCGTCGGCGAGTCCGGGTCCGGGAAGTCGACGGTGGCGCTCGCCGCGATGGGGCTGCTGCCGGGCAACGCGCGCGCCTCGGGGCGGGTCGCGGTCGACGGTACGGAGATCGTGGGGGCCTCGGAGGCCTCGCTGGCCCGGCTGCGGGGGCGGACCGCCTCCATGGTGTTCCAGGAACCGGCCACCGCCCTCGATCCGCTGACCCGGGTCGGCGCCCAGATCGCTGAAGTCGTACGGAACCACCGGGACGTCTCCCGGTCGGAAGCCGCCCGTGAGGCGGTCGAGCTCCTGCGCCGCGTCGGGATTCCGGAGCCTGAACGGCGGGCCTCGGCGTTCCCGTTCCAGCTGTCGGGCGGGCAGCGGCAGCGGGTCGTCATCGCCATGGCGATCGCCAACTCGCCCAGTCTGCTGATCGCGGACGAGCCGACCACCGCGCTGGACGTCACCGTCCAGGCCGAGATCCTGGATCTGCTACGGCGGTTGGCGGCCGACTCGGGCACCGGCGTACTGCTCGTCACGCACAACATGGGCGTGGTCGCGGACTTCGCGGACCGGGTCGCCGTGATGCTGCGGGGCGAGGTCGTGGAGACGGGGCCCGTGGAGCAAGTGCTGTTGCGGCCCGAGCACGCGTACACGCGGGGGCTGCTGGCGGCGGTGCCGCGGCTGAGGTTCAGCGGCGAGGACGCACCCCCGGCGGAGGAGCCCCCGGTGGTGCGACTCCGTGACGTGTCCGTGCGGTTCGGTCGGGTCCAGGCCCTGGACGGTGTCTCTTTCGACGTCCGTCCCGGAGAAACCGTCGGGCTCGTGGGCGAGTCCGGGTCGGGCAAGTCGACCGCGGCCAGGGTCGCACTCGGACTCGTCGCGCCCGCCGCCGGCTCGGTGTCCCTGTTCGGGGCCGACCTGGGCCGGGTCCGGGGCCGGAAGCGGCGGGCGCTCCTGTCCGGTGTGGGTGTGGTGCTCCAGGACCCGGTGGCCTCGCTGGACGCGCGGATGAGTGTGGCCGAGTGCGTGGCAGAGCCCCTCAGGGTGCACCGCAGGGGGATGTCGGGAGCCGAGCGGCGGGACCGGGTCGCGAAGGTGCTCGAACTCGTGCGGCTGCCCGGGGAGTTGGCGGGGCGGGGGCCGCGTGAGCTGTCCGGTGGTCAGCGGCAGCGGGTGAGTCTCGCCCGGGCGCTGGTCCTCGAACCCCGGCTACTGGTCGCGGACGAGCCGACGAGCGCGCTGGATGTGAGCGTGCAGCGGACCGTGCTGGAGGTGATCGCCGAATTGCAGCGGGAGTTGGGGTTCGCCTGCCTCTTCGTCTCCCACGACCTGGCTGTCGTGCAGGAGTTCGCGCAGCGGGTCGTCGTCATGCGGGACGGGCGGGTCGAGGAGCAGGGGCCGACCATGTCGACGCTGTTGCGCCCGGAGACCGAGTACACCCGGCGGCTCATCGCGGCCGTACCCGTGCCGGATCCGGTGGTGCAGAGGCGGCGGCGCGCCGAGCAGCAGGCCGAGGTCACCGCGTGAGGGCGGTCGCGGGTGTCGACATCGGCGGTACGAGCACCCAAGTGGCCTTGTTCACCGATGACTTGACGGTCGTCGACCGACTGGAGGTGCCCACGCCCGCGGCTGCCGGCGGGGGCGCGATGGTCGGCGCCGCGCTGGACGCCGTACGTCTGCTGCTCGACCGTACGGAGGCACGGCTGCTCGGGGTCGGGGTCGGGGCGGCGGGTGTGGTGGACACGCGGGACGGGCGGATTCTGGTCGCCAGCGATTCCTTCCGGGACTGGGCCGGGTTCGCGGTGACGGCGGCGTTCGAGGAGGCGCTCGGTGTGCCGGCGTTCCTCGACAACGACGTCAACGCGTTCCTGCGCGGCGAGGCGACGGCCGGGGCGGTGGCGGGCGAGCCCGATGTGCTCGGGATGACCCTCGGTACCGGGGTCGGCGGAGCGCTGTGGCTGGACGGGGCGCTCTACGGCGGGCCGCACGGCGCGGCGGGCGAGATCGGGCACATCCCGGGCTTCGGCGACCTGCCGTGCACGTGCGGCGGGCGGGGCCATCTGGAGACGCTGGCGTCGGGGCGGGCGATCGCGGCGCGGTACGGGGAGCGGACCGGGCGGGAGCTGAGCGCGCGCGAAGTGGCGGCGGCCTCCGACCCGGACGCGCTCGCCGTGTACGAGGACGCGGGCGCCGCCGTCGCTCGCGCGCTCCTCGTCACGGTGGGCCTGCTGGATGTCACCACCGTCGTGATCGGCGGAGGCGTCAGCCGCGCCTGGACGCTCCTCCAACCGTCGATCCTGCGGGCCCTGGCCACCGAACCGCCGGTCAGCGGGCAGCCGGTACGGGTGGTGCCCTCACTGCTCGGCGGGGACGCGGTGGCCGTGGGCGCCGCGGCCCGGGTCCGGGCGGAACTCGGAGTCTGACCTGCGAGCCGGCCGGGACGAGAACCGAGCCCCGGCGCGGGCCCCCTGTGGAGAAGGCCCTCCCCTACTGGGGTGGCCACCCGCGCCGGTGCTCGACCGAGGTCAGCCCAGGCCGTTCGTCTTCAGCCACGCCTTCGCCACGTCCAGCGGGTCCTTGTTCTCCAGCTGGACCTGGGAGTCCATGTCGAGGAGCGCCTTGGTGTCCAGCTTGGCGGAGACCGCGTTGAGCGCGGCGACACCCTCCTGGGTGAGACCGGACTTGTAGACCAGCGGAGTCACGTTCGCGAAGCCGAAGAGGTTCTTCGGGTCCTGGAGGACGACGAACTTCTCCTTGGTGATGGTCGGGTCGGTCGTGAAGATGTCCGCGGCCTGCACGGTGTTCTTCTTCAGCGCCGCCTGGGTCAGCGGACCGCCCGCGTCGAGCGCCTTGAAGGACTTGAACTTCAGGCCGTACTCGGACTCCAGGCCCAGCAGACCCTGCTGCCGGGTCTGGAACTCCGGCGAACCGCCGATGACCAGGTCCGCGGCGATGTCCTTGAGGTCGGCGAGTGTGGATTCGGTGGTCAGGCTGTACTTCTTCGCGGTGTCCGCGTTGACCGTGACCGAGTCCTTGTCCTCCGCCGGCGCCGAGTCCAGCAGCGTCAGCTTGGAGTCGAGCTTGGCCTTGGCCGCGGCGTCCACGGCCTGCGCAGACTCCTGCTTGGCATCCTTGTCCAGGTAGGCGAGCAGCGAGCCGTTGTACTCGGGCAGGACGGTGATGGAGCCGTTCTTCAGCAGGCCGTAAGTGGTCTCGCGGCTGCCGATGTTGGGCTTGTAGGTGACCTTGATGCCCTTGGCCTTCAGGGCTTCACCGTAGATGTCGGCGAGCAGGATGCTCTCGGCGAAGTTGTTGGAGCCGACGACGACGGTGTCGCCGTTGGCGGCCCCGGCCGTGTCCTCGCTCAGCGGGTCGGAGGTGTCGTCGGAGGACCCGCATCCCGCCAGCAGGACCGTGGCGGCGGCGAGCGCGACAGCGGCCACGCCGGGGTTCTTCCTGATGGACCTGCGGTGTGCGGCGGTAAAAGTCACGATTCCCGTTCCGGAACTCAGGGGATGCAAGGCGGTTCAAGGACGTTCAAGGGGGGAAGCCCTTGCACTGATCCAATCCAGCCTGTTCTCGGTCAGTCAAGACCGGCCTGGTCACAATTGGTGCCAACCCATGGTCGATTGTGAAGGAAGAGCGAAACCGGCACGCGGGATGCAGCGCGGGTTGTAACGGATTCTTGACTCAGGGCGGCGGCAAGCGCTGTCCGAAGAGGCTGTAGTCTCGCCGAAGTTGGCGCCGGTCACACAGGCGTGCAGGAGCCATTCAGGTGTCCCTACGCACCGTCCCGTAGCGATCAGTATCGGTCATATGCGTTCTCGCGCGCCGGCCGAGACACCCACGAAGGAGGGCTGGTGTCCACGAACGAGGTGGGCGCGTCCACCCGGTCGGCACCGTCGCCGTCCCGGGGCGGCACCCGTGGCAGCGGTAACCGGGGCATACGGGACTTCGCCGAGCGCTGGCCGTTCCGGCGCAAGCTGAACATCCTGGTCGGTGTGCCTCTCGCGGTGGTCGCCGTGCTGCTGACCTATCTCTTCGCCGACCAGGTCGGCCAGTCCCGGGACGCGTCGGACGCGGCCCAGCTGGTGCGGGACAGCGCCGAGGTGGCCAAGCTCGTCGGGCAGTTGGAGGCCGAGCACCAGCAGGCCGTCCTGCTCTCCGTGCGCCACCAGGCCACCTGGGACGGCGCCACCCCCTCGCAGTCCGCCTACCGCGAGGCCCAGATCCGCGTGGACAACCAGGTCGAGAAGGTCCACGCGACCTTCGGCGGCCGGCTGCCGGACGAGGAGGCCCAGGCCCTGCTCGAGGTCAACGGCCTGGAGGACCTGCGCAACACCATCGAGAAGGCCTATCTGCCGGCCGACAACATCGACCCGGCCTACAGCGACGCCGCCAAGGGTCTGATCGACGGTCTCGGGCTCGACCGCAACCCGGCGCTCGCCGCCACCTTCACCGGCAACCTGCTCGACTCGCTGCTGCGCGCCGACGCCGCCCACGGCGCCTTCGAGACCGGTGTGTTCTCCGCGACGACCGGCGACTCCAACGCCCTCATCGAGCTGATCGGCGCGATCGGCTCCTACGACGAGTACACCCACCAGGTCGAGCGCTTCGGCCGGTTCGCCACCGCGGAGCAGGCCGAGGAACTCGGCGACATCGAGCACAACACCGCCCAGGCGACGATCGCCCGGCAGTACGCCGAGCTGCAGATCGACCCGGGCTCACTCCAGGCGGAGAGCCCGTCCGCGATCAAGAACGCCTTCCAGACGGCGCTCGACTCCTACCCGGACTACCGCGCCCAGGCCCGGACCCGGCTGAAGACCACCACCTCGCTCATCGACCAGATCGCCGACCGCGCCGACACCGCCTCCCGGGACGCGCGCTCGAACGCCGCCTGGCTGCTCGGCTCGGCTCTCCTCGGCTTCGTGCTCTGGCTCGCCTTCTCGGTCGCCGTACGACGCTCGGTGGTGCGCCCGGTGCAGGCGCTCACCGGTGCCGCCAGGCAGGTCGCCGAGGTGGCGGGCCGTGAGCTCGCCCGCGTGGCCGACGACGACACCGAGGACACCGGGACGCCGCGGCTCCAGGAGATGCCGGTCACCGCGAAGGACGAGATCGGTGATCTCGCAGACGTGTTCAACCAGGTGCAGACCACCGCGGTCGCGCTCCTGGAACGCCAGGTGCTCAGCCGCCGCAACGTCGCCGAGATGTTCGGCAACGTCGGCCGCCGGGTCAGCAACCTGACCACCCGGCAGCTGGCCCTGATCGACGCCGTCGAGCGCGGCGAGACCGACCCGGCGCTCCTGGAACGCCTCTACAGCATCGACCACATCGCGGTCCGCCTGCGCCGCAACGCCGACAGCCTGATGCTGCTCGCCGGCATCCGCGAGACCGTCCTCGACTCCGGGCCGCTCGCCCTCACCAACGTCGTCCGCGCCGCGCTCGGCCAGATCGAGGGCTTCCAGCGGGTCTCCCTCCAGGTCGGCACGGAGGTCATGGTCGAGCCCGACATCATCGGCGACCTCACGCTGATGGTGGCCGAACTCGTCGAGAACGCCGTGTCCTTCTCGCCCGCCGGCAGCCCCGTCGAGGTGATCGTCAAGGACAGTCACGAGGGTGCGCTGGTCGTGATCTCCGACCACGGTCTCGGCATGAGCGCCGAGCGCCTGGAGGAGGAGAACGCCCGCCTCATCCGCCGCGAGCGCCTCGACCTCGTCCCGACGAAGGTGCTCGGCCTGTTCGTGGTCGGCACGCTGGCGCGCCGCTGGGAGGTAAGCGTCACGCTCACCCGCACCCCCGGCGGCGGCGTCACGGCCGAGGTGACGATCCCGTCGTCCCTGCTGCTGACGATGAGCCCGCTGGCGGTTGCCTCCGGCGGTTCGACGGCGATGGCGGGTACGGCGGCGGAGTCCCGTACGGCACCGGCGGCGGGCGCGTCCGCCACCACCGGAACACTCCCGGACTCGGCCGCGGGTACGGTACCGGCGGCGAACGTCACGGCGGCGCGGCCGGCGGCGAACGTGGGCGGCACCGCGGACGCCGGGTCCGGTCAGGGTGCCGTGCGGCCCGCCGAAGCCGGCGTCCGGGGAGCCGGTCCCAGCGCATCGAACGGGTCCCCCGCTCCCGCCGGCGGCGAGCCCGCCCCGCTCCCCCGCCGTGTCCCCCACCGCGACATCCCCTCCGACACAGCCCCGTTCATCCCGCAGGCCCGTACCGGCGAGGCGGCGACCGCCGAGGTGACCGGGAACGGTGACGAAGGCGACGGCGCCCGCCCCCTGCGTCGCCGCGTGCGTGGCGCCACGCTGCGCACCACCCTCGGTGCCGACGCCGTGTCCCCGGCGGCCCCGCCCCGGCCCGCGGACGCCGAGGCCGTGCGTGACGCGCTCGACGAGTTCGAGGCGGCCGTGGAGCGCGCCCACCGGGACAGCGAGACCGGCAGCCACCGCAGACCGGTGTTCGAGGACGACGTGGCAACCCACAAGACCGCATCCAACCCCCCGCACGACCAGAACCACTCCCCGGAAGGAGCGGAGCAGTGAGCACGTCCACAGGTGACACGCCTACGGAAGGCACCACGCCCGCCGACCTGCAGGCCGCCGCAGCCGACTTCACCTGGCTGCTGAACCGTTTCGCGACGGAGACGGCGGGCGTCGTCGACGCCATCGCCGTGTCCTCGGACGGGCTGCTCATCGCGGTGTCGGAACTACGCGAGCACGCGGACTCCGAACGCCTCGCCGCGATCGTCTCCGGCATCACGAGCCTGGCCGCCGGCGCCTCCGGCAACTACGGCCTCGGCGGCCTCAACAAGGTCATCATCGACCTGGAGGGCGGCCACGTCCTCGTCTCCGCGATCGGCAGCGGCGCCGTGCTCGGCGTCGTCACCGACAAGGAGGCCAAGCTCGGCAACATCGCGTACGAGATGACGCTGTTCGCGAACCGTGCCGGCAGTGCGCTCAGCCCCCAGCTGGTGCTCGAACTGAAGAACAGCGTCGGCGCGACGTCGAAGCGCTGACCGAGGAGGAAGCGCAGTCATGGCGGACGGCAGCACGCCTCCGAGCTCGGAGCCGGGCGGTCCCGTGCCCGCCGTACGGCCGTTCCTCGTCACCGCCGGCCGGGTGGCACCCGATCCGTCCGGCCGGACGATGCCCGTCGAGACCCAGGTGGTGGCCACCGTCGAGGGACTCGCCGTGCTCGACCGGCTCGCCTTCGAACAGCACGACATCGTCGCCGCGTGCCGGATACCGCAGTCCATCGCGGAGATCGCGGCCCGGCTGCGGCTGCACCTGAACGTCGTGCGGATCCTCGCCGAGGACCTGCGCACGGCGGGGCAGCTGACGGTGCACGTGCCCGACACAGACGTCACCCACGACGCCTCCGTCCTGCGCAGGCTCATCGACGGCCTGCGCGCCATCCCCGACTCCCGAGGGGTACTCCGTGACACCGACTGAACCGGCCACCCGGCCCTCGGCCGTGCCCTCCGCCGCCGTACGACCGCCGCTGCCGGTCAAAATGGTGATCGCGGGTGGCTTCGGGGTGGGCAAGACGACCGCGGTCGGCTCGATCTCCGAGATCGAGCCGCTGACCACCGAGGCCGCCATCACCGAGGTCGCCGCGGGCGTGGACGACCTCAGCCACACCCCGCGCAAGACCACGACCACGGTCGCGATGGACTTCGGCTGCATCACGGTCGACCCGACCCTGAAGCTGTACCTGTTCGGCACGCCGGGGCAGGAGCGCTTCGGCTTCATGTGGGACGACATCGTCGAGGGCGCGCTCGGCGGCCTGGTCATCGTCGACACCCGCCGCCTCGACGACTGCTACGCCGCGGTCGACTACTTCGAGCACCGGCAGATCCCGTTCGCGGTCGCCGTCAACGCCTTCGACGGCAGGGTCGAACACACCCTGGACGAGGTCCGCTGGGCCCTGGACGTCAACGACCGCGTCCCGCTGATCGTCTTCGACGCGAGGGAGCGCGGTTCGGTACGGGACGCGCTGCTGGTCGTCCTGGAACAGGCGTTGGCGCGCACGGAGGCTTGACGGGGCCGGGGGAATCGGAACTCCCCCGGCTCTTCGCCTAGTTGCTCCGGAGCACTCCGCGCGAGACCGTGAGCCGGGTGATCCCCCAGAACAACGCCAGCGTCCCCAGCGCCATCAGGGCGACCAGTGCGGCGCCGCCCACGACCTTCTCGTAGTTGCGCTGGTAGAGACCGTCGACGATGTACCGCCCGAGCCCCCCGAGAGACACGTACGCGGCGATCGTGGCCGTCGACACGATCTGGATGGCCGCCGACCGCAGTCCGCCGAGAATCAGCGGAAGGGCGACCGGAAGCTCGACCCGGAAGAGCACCTCCACCTCGTGCATGCCCATCCCGCGGGCCGCGTCCACCGGGGCGGGATCCACCGACCGCATCGCCTCGTAGGTGGTGACCAGGATCGGCGGCACGGCGAGCACGACCAGCGGGATCATCACGTTGATCAGCCCGAACCCGAGCGACAGGGTCATCAGCACCAGCAGACCGAAGGTGGGCAGGGCCCGTCCGGCGACGGCGATGAAGGCCAGCGCGTTGCCGCCCCGCCCGTAGTGCCCGGTGACGAGCCCCACCGGCAGCCCGATCGCCGCGGCGATGGCGAGGGCCTCCAGGGTGTACTGGACGTGCTCCCCCAGCCTCGTGGGAATCCCGTCATAGCCCTGCCAGTGTGCGCTGTCGCTGAAGAACGCGTTGATGAAGTTGAGGATGTTCACCGGGCGGCGACCTCCGGTTCGGGCCGCTCCGCGCGCCGCGCACGCGCGCCGCTCGGCATCCACGGCGTCAGAAGCAGTCGTACGACGACCAGCAGCCCGTCGGCGAGGATCGCGAGGACCGCCATGGTCACCACGGCGTTCACGGCGAGTTCGGGCCGGTTGTAGATGTTCGCGTCGTTGATGAGGTTGCCGAGCGCTCCCTGGTTGCCGATGAGCGCGCCGACACTGACCAGGGAGATGCTCGACACGGTCGCCACCCGCAGCCCCGCGATGATGGCGGGCACGGCGATCGGCAACTGGACCTGGATGTAACGGCGTACGGGTCCGAAGCCCATGGCCGTCGCCGCGGCGATGGTCTCCTGCGGCACCGAACGCACGCCGTCGACGATCGCCGGAACCAGGATGACGAGCGTGTAGACGGTGAGCGGGATCATCACCGTGAGCTCGGTCTGACCGGTGTAGTCGATGAGGACCACGAAGAAGGCCAGCGACGGGATGGCGTACAGCACGGTCGTCACCCACAGCACCGGCGGGTACAGCCACCGGAAGCGCACGCACAGCTGGGCGAGCGGCAGGGAGATCAGCAGCCCGGCGAGGACCGGCAGCCCGGCCTCCCGGATGTGCAGGCCGATGAGACCGAGCCAGCTGTGCTGGAGGTCGCTGGGGATGTCGAAGAAGCCGTCCATCAGCCGACCTTGGAGTCCGGGACGGGGGCGTCCGTACGGCCCTGCGCGTGCGCCCCGCGGATCGCCTCGCCGATGGCCTGCTGGGAGACCACCCCGGCCACCCGGCCCTCGGCGTCGACACCGACGGCCCACCCCGTGGGCGAGAGCACGGCACAGTCCAGCGCGGCCCGCAGCGAGTCCGTACCCGCGACGAACGGCCGCCCGTACGACAGCAGTTGCTCGACGACGACGCTCCCGGCGGTCAGCTGTCCCGGCTCGCTCCAGCCGAGGGGCTTGCCGTCCACGTCGGTGACGAGGAGATAGGGGGCCTCGGCCGTCTCCCGCGCGGCGATCTGCTCGGCGGTGGCGTCGACCGCGACGACCGGTCCGGTGAGCAGTCGCAGGCCCGCGGAGGGGAAGAAGGAGAGCCGGCGGATGCCGCGGTCGGTGCCGAGGAAGTCCTCGACGAACGCGTCGGCGGGGCTGGAGAGCAGTTCGGCGGGCGGCGCGTACTGGGCGAGCTTGCCGCCGGTGCGCATCACGGCGACCATCGTGCCGATCTTGACGGCCTCGTCGATGTCATGGGTGACGAAGACGATGGTCTTGCCCAACTCGTCCTGGATGCGCAGGAGTTCGTCCTGGAGACCCTTGCGGACGACGGGGTCGACGGCCGAGAACGGCTCGTCCATCAGGAGTACCGGCGGATCGGCGGCGAGCGCCCGCGCCACACCGACGCGCTGCTGCTGTCCGCCGGACAGCTGGTAGGGGTACCGCTTGGCGAGCGAGCCGTCGAGCCCGACCCGCTCCATCAGCTCCCGTGCCCGGGCCCGCGCCTTCTCCTTGCCCCAGCCCAGCATCCGGGGCACGGTGGCGATGTTGTCGACGATCGTGCGGTGCTGGAAGAGACCGGCGTTCTGGATGACGTACCCCATGGACCGGCGCAGCGTGTTGACCGGCTGCTGCCGGCTGTCCTTGCCGTCGATCAGGATGGTCCCCTCGCTGGGCTCGACCATCCGGTTGATCATGCGCAGGGTCGTCGTCTTGCCGCAACCCGAGGGACCGACGAGGACGGTGATCGAACGGTCGGGGATCTCCAACGAGAGCCGGTCGACCGCCACCGTGCCGTCCGGGTACCGCTTGGTGACTGAATCTATCCGTATCAAAGCGCCGAATACCCTTCGGGTCTGGCAGAAGTTGTCCGCATTCGGCCAGTCCGGGAGGCCGTCCGGCAGAGTCTAGACGGCTTGTGTTACGTGACTGCGGTCGAGGTCTTCCACCCTTTCGGACCCCTCGATCAGCCGCAGAGTGCCCTGGCCGTCGACGGCGTCCGGTTCCAGGCACTGGGTGGTGTCGACGAAGAGGGCGTAGTTCACACCGCCGTTGTGCGCCGAGCGGAAGCGGATGCCGTCGACATCCAGCTCGGCGGACTGGCGGAAGTAGTCGGTCAGGTACTGCGTGGGGCGGTAGTCGCGGTGCTTGCGGCCGTCGTAGAAGACCGGTCGGCTGAGGTCCCTGGCGAAGTCCCGGAGGAAGACGAGGGAGTCGCGGCGCGCGGCGTGCCTGCGGTCGAACAGGCTCGGCGGTTCGGGGATGTCCACGAGGTCGAGGAGCCGCAGCGGGCGGGTCGTCTCGAAGGCCGCGACGGCGGCGAAGGGGCGGCCGTCCCGCGCGGAGATCTCCACGACGGCCGTTCCGGCGGCGGCGGAGCCGTAGAACAACGGAACGCCCGCACGGCTCATACGGTTCTCCGCCGCGCGCTCGGGGGGTACCGAGCCGATGTCGGCGGCCCGGTAGCCGGGGAGGGTCTTGTCCGAGCGCATCCGGCCGCGCCAGATCTTCACGCCCGGTTCCATGCGCATGACCAGATTCTCGTCACGGACGATGCCGGCGATCCGGCCCATGAGGGATTCGAGCCGGTCCCGGTCGGAACCGGGTGACGGGTCGCTGCCGGGTAAGTCCAGGTCGCGCGCGGCCACCGTCCGGCACAGCCCCTCCCAGCTGTCCCGCACCGCGCTGGAGCGGGGCACGTACGCGACCGGGTCGCCGTCCCACTCCCGCCGGTCGATGTACTCCTGGGCGGCCTTGAGCACATCGGTGTCGAGCACCGGCTCACAGGCCTCCGCGACCGCCTGTGCCGGATCGGGCGGCACCTTGTGGGAGTCACCGTGCGGCCACTCCACGGGCGCGTCGGCCGGGCAGCCGTATCCGGACAGCGCGAAGAGGACGGTGTCGGCGAGCCGGCCGACCAGGACGACCTGCGCGGGGCCGCGCGCGTCCTCGGGGCAGAAGGCGCACCTGCCCTCGAACGTCGCACCCCGGAGTTCTTCGTCCAGATACGGGTCATGGATGTGGGCGAAGCACAACGCCCTGTCGTCCACGGCCGGTTTCCGGTGCGCGGCCCCGTCGTCGCCGTCGGCGCTCTCCATGTGTCAACGGTACAGGCGGCGAATCGGCCCAGCAGCGCGAACCACCGGAGGGCGCACCTAGGCGGCCTCGTTCTCCGCCTTCTTGGCCAGCAGCAGATCCTTGATCAGGTCGAAGCTGCGCCTTCTGCGGGCGGCGAAGTGGATGCTCCACGAACTGTCGTCGGACAGTTCGGTCATCAGCGCGTCCCAGACGAGCTCGAAGCTCTTGGCGAGCGTGATGTCGCCGCGGCCGGACCCGAGCAGGGGCAGGCAGATGGAGCTGAGGGGCAGGTTCAGCTCGATGCGCTCCCGGCGGGCCACCTTGAAGATGTTGTGCGTGGCCCGGGTGATGGCGTGCCGGTTGACGGTGTAGTCGCCGGTGCCGTCCACGGGGGTGACGACGGCCGCGTGGTAGATGCGGCGGACGTCGCATTCGGCGAGCGCGCCGGAGGGTGTCGGCGCGACCGTGCCCTCGAGGACCGGAAGGCCGTAGCGGGCGTGGGCGCGCAGCCACGCGATGAGGCTGTCGCCTGCCACGTCCTCGAGGATCTCGCCGCCGGCTCCTTTGATGGCGGCGGCCCGGCGCAGACTGCCCGAGGTCGAGGACTTGAAGAACTGCGACATCTGCAAGTAGATGTTCTCCGAGGACACGATGATGTCGATACCGGACAACTGTTCCAGTGGACCTCCGTGTATGAAGAATGGAGTGGCGGAATCACCGGTCCGTACGACCACCGGTCCGAACATCTGGTGTTCCGCCAGGAACTCCTCTCCTTGCGCTGCCGATTTCGAGTGAGTGGGCTCACCCGAAACGGACTCCTCGGGAAAGGGCTCCCGCAGGGCCTTGTCCAGATCGCCCAGCAGGGCGCGTACGAGCCGCCCGTCCGGGCTGGGCTTGATGACGGAGAAATGGTCGCCGGGCAGTACCCCGGTCTCGGGGAAGACGCTCACGGCCGAGGAGTGCGAGACCACGTTGTCGCTCTCACCGGCGTAGGACACGAGGGGGATCGGGCAGCGGTCGCTGGATACGTACCGGGCGTGCACGATGCCCGTCATCACCCTGCGCTGCGCTTCCTGCACCGAACCGTGGAGCGGCCTCAACTCACGTTCCTGCGTGTTGCCGATGGCACCCATGAGACCGCGGCGCGCCAACAGGAGGAGATCCGAACCGTTGTTGGGGCAGGCGAACATGACCACGCGCCGGATCCGGGCGAGTTCCCACCCCCGTCCTTCCTCGAGCATCCTCGACAGGTATCTCTGGACCACGAGTCCGCCCTGGCTGTGGGTGACGAACACCAGGCGCTCGTGGGAGATCGGTTGGCCGTCGAGATAACTCCTGAGGCTCCCCGCGACGGTGTCGAGGGTCGGCGATTTGCGCAGCGGATTCATCGATGTACGGGTCGTTGCGTAGTCGAAGAAAAGTAAATCGAAATCCTGTGCAATGCGGGGTATCCCGGATAACTGCGCCCTGAGGTCGCGCCAGGTGTCCGACGAGGAGAACAGCCCATGGACGAAGACGATCGCGGCCCTGACCATACTTCCCCCCGTTGATGCGTTCCGCGCCCCCGGGCGGCCCGTTTCAGCTCCCAGGAATATAACCGTCCCGGGCCCGCGCCAACCGTCGTTTCCAGGTGCCGCGGCAGGGCCGGCTGTGGGCACCCTGTGAGTCCCCTGATTCTCATCCTTCGTTCAGCGAAGCCACAGGGATCACCCAGCACCGGGCCCGATGGTCATGACAACCACCGCTCGGAGACCTGGAGTACGTGCCATGACGACCCTCGCCCCACCGCCCGCGCCGACCACCCAGGACGGCCGGCACCGGGCCGCGCCGCCCGCCGCGAGCAGCCGGCTGCGCGCACTGTTCACCGGTCCCCCGGAGGATCCGCGCTGGGCCCGCCCCGCTCTGTGGGTGATCCTCGTGCTGGCCACGGCGCTGTACGCCTGGAACATGTCGTCCGTCAGCGGCAACACCTTCTACAA
Organism: Streptomyces doebereineriae; assembly: GCF_031845645.1. NCBI lineage: Bacteria > Bacillati > Actinomycetota > Actinomycetes > Kitasatosporales > Streptomycetaceae > Streptomyces > Streptomyces doebereineriae. The sequence goes on along the minus strand of NZ_JAVREZ010000006.1, from coordinate 319,604 downwards.
CGCGGCCGTCTACTCCGGCACCAAGAGCTGGAAGGCGTTCTTCTTCGGCGCCCTGGACGCGGGCAGCTTCATCACGGTCGACAAACCGCCCTTCGCGCTGTGGGTGATGGGGCTCTCCGCCCGCGTCTTCGGCTACGGCACCTGGCAGTTGATGCTGCCGATGGTCGCGCTCGGCACCGGCTCGGTGGCCCTGCTGTACCGCATGGTCAAGCGGGACTTCGGCGCCGTCGCGGCCACGATCGCGGCGCTCGCGCTCACCCTCACGCCGATCACCGTCGCCATCACCCGGGACACCAACCCGGACCCGGTCCTGGTCTTCCTGATGCTGCTCGGCGCGGCCGCGCTGATGAAGGCCGTGCGCACCGGGCGGCTGCTGCCCCTGGTGTGGTCCGGGGTGGCGATCGGCTTCGCGTTCAACACCAAGATGATGCAGGCGTACGTCGTCCTGCCGGCCTTCTTCCTCGTCTACCTCTGGGCCGCTCCGCTCGGCCTGGGCCGGCGGATCCGCAACCTCGCGGTCGGCACCGTCGCGCTGGTCGTCTCCAGCGCCTGGTGGATGGTGGTCGTCGACCTCGTTCCGGCGTCCTCCCGGCCGTACATCGGCGGCTCCACCGACAACACGGTGTGGGACCTGGTCATCGGCTACAACGGCTTCGGCCGGATCTTCGGGGCGAGTTCCTCGGTGGGCTCGCAGGGCAACGGCGCCAGTTTCGGCGGCGAGGCGGGTCTGTACCGGCTGTTCAACAGCATCATGGGCGGCCAGATCTCCTGGCTGATCCCCTTCGCGATCGTCGCCCTGATCGGCGGTCTGGTGCTGCGCGGCCGGGCTCCTCGCACGGACGCCGAGCGGGCGGCGCTGCTGCTGTGGGGCGGCTGGTTCGTCCTGCACTACCTGACCTTCGCGCTCGCCGAGGGCACTTTCCACCCGTACTACGTCACCGCCATGGCGCCCGGCATCGCGGCCCTGGCCGGTATCGGCGGCGTGACGCTGTACAGGGCCTTCCGTGAGGGTTCGGCGGCGGTGGGGGTCCCCCCGCGCGAGCGAGTTCGAGCGTGGGGGAGGGTGTGGGTGCTGCCGGCGGCGATCGCGGGCAGCACGGTCTGGGCGGTCGTCCTGCTCCAGCGGGTCTCCGGCTCCGGGACGCTGTACACGGTCGCCGAGGTCGTGGCCGGGGTCGCGGGTGCGGTCGCCGTGATCGGGCTGCTGCTCGGCCGGTTCACCGGGCGGCAACGGCTGACGGGCATCGCGGCCCTCGCGGCGGTCGTCGCCCTGCTCGCCGGTCCCGCCGCGTACTCGGCGTCGGCGGCCGGCGCCGGCACCAACGGCACCAACCCGACGGCCGGTCCGAGCACCGGCGGCATGGGCGGGGGCGGCGGCATGGGCGGGGGCCAGCGGCCCAGTGGGAGCGGCGGCCCGGGCGGCTCCAGCAGCTCCAGCTCCAGCAGCCGGTCCACGGGACAGTCCGCGTCCGGCCGTACCGCCGGAGGCATGGGGGACACCCAGGTCTCCTCCGCGATGATCTCGTACCTGAAGAAGAACCAGGACGGCGCCACCTGGCTGGTCGCGGTCGCCACCGACCAGACCGCCTCCTCGATCATCCTGGAGTCCGGTGAGCCGGTGATCTCGATGGGCGGCTGGTCCGGCTCCGACAACGCCATGACCCTGGCCAAGCTGAAGAGCCTCGTGAAGTCCGGAAAGCTGCACTACATCGTCGTCAGCGACAGCGGCCAGGGCTCCTCGAACTCCGAGATCTCCACCTGGGTCAAGAAGAACGGCACGGCGGTCTCCGCCTACAGCGGCTTGTACCGCCTCGGCTGACCGGCACGTGGACACGCAGAGGGCGGGCCGCCGGTGAACAACCCGGCGGCCCGCCCTCGTCACGTGTCCTGTCAGGGCACGGCCGGAAAGCCCGGCGTACGCAGCACCCGGCGCTCCGCGTCCACCGCGAAGACCTCGCAACCCTCCAGGGAGGCGGCCCAGTCGACGCCCTCGGGGCCCATGGCGAAGGCCGCCGTGGCGACCGAGTCGGCCTCCGTGAGGGTCGGGGCCACGACGGTGAGGCTGAGGAGGCCCGTCGCCGCACGTCCGGTCCGGCCGTCGACGATGTGGTCGCCCCGCTCGTAACGCGCGGACGTCGCGACCGCTCCGCCGTCGAGCGAGAGGACCGTGCACAGTTTGTCGGCGTGTTCGGGGTGCCGTACGCCCACCCGCCAGGGGCCGCCCGCGGTGACCACGTCGCCGCCGGCGTTGAGGACGAACCGCGTCGCGCCGGCCGCTGTCAGCAACTCCGCCGCCCGCTGCACCGACCAGCCCTTGACCACCGCGCAGGGGTCGAGACGGCGACCGGGCAGCCGTACGTCGAAGGCGCCGCCCGTGGCGACCCGGTAGTGCTCGCACAGGTCGAGGATCTCGGTGAGGTCCGCGCTCGGGGCCGACAGCTCGCCCCGGTCGTACCGCGACACCTCGCTGTCCTCCTTGAACGGGCTGAACCGGGCGTCGACCTCGCGCAGCCACGCGAAGACCGCGTCCGCCGCCGACTCGGGGACGTCCTCGTCGTCGACCCGCAGCGAGACCGGGAACCCCATGACGTGTTCGACGCGGTGCAGCATGGTCGGTACCTCAGCCCCTCGCGTCGATCGCGGCCTGGAGGGACTCCTTGTAGGCCTCGCTGGTGATGGTCGCGCCGGACACCGTGTCGATGTCCGCGCTCTGCGCCTCCAGGGTCTCCGCCACCAGCACCGGCACGGCGGCCGTCGTCTGCGGGTGGTTCGGCTGCTGGAGCATCTTGACGGCTGTGATCTTCGTACCGGAGAAGGTCACCTGGACCTGTACGGGACCCTTCTCCGTGCTGAGCGCCGAACCGTCGACGGTCTGGGAAGACGCCTCGGAAGCGGAAGCGGAAGCGGACGCCGAGGGCGAGGCCGACGCCGCCTTCGCGTTGTCGTCGATCGCGGCCTGGAGAGACTCCTTGTAGGCGTCGCTGGTGATGGTCGCGCCGGACACGGTGTCGATGTCCGCGCTCTGCGCCTCCAGGGTCTCCGCCACCAGCTTCGGCACGGCGGCCGTCGTCTGCGGGTGGTTCGGCTGCTGGAGCATCTTGACGGCTGTGATCTTCGTACCGGAGAAGGTCACCTGGAGCTGCACAGGGCCCTTCTCCGTGTCGACCGTCGTGGTCGTGACCACGTTCGTACCGGACGACCCGGAGGACGAGGAGGACGTCGAGGGCGCCGGAGTGGTGGCCTGGACGGTGGAGGACTCGGCCGACGGCTGGTAGAGCCACACGGGGACCAGGCCCGCGATGCTCAGGACGACGACAGGTATGGCTCGTTTCACGGTCTGTTCCTCATCCCGCCAGGCTGAAGCGCTCGAAGTGGATCTGCGGCTTGGGCACGTCCAGCTCGCGCAGGCTGCCCAGGACCGCGTTCATCATCGGGGGCGGTCCGCACAGGAAGACGTCCCGCTCGGCGATGTCCGGCACGAGACGCGCCAGCTCGCCCGCCGCCAGCTTGTCGGGCACCGGCGGGCCGGTGACCAGGTGGAGTTCGGCGCCCTTGGCGGTCGCGAGGTCGCGCAGCTCGTCGTAGAGGACGGCGTCCCGGTCGGAGCCGACGCGGTAGATGACGACGGCGTGGCCCTGCACCTCCTCCAGGAGGGCCCGGATCGGGGTGACGCCGACGCCGCCGGCGATGAGCACGGACTCGGGCCGCGTGCGGTGCAGGGCGGTGAAGGCGCCGTAGGGGCCCTCGGCGAAGACGCGGGTGCCGACCTTGACGTGCCGCAGGGCGGCGCTGCCCTCGCCTGCCGCCTTGGCGGTCAGGCGCAGTGTCCTGCCGTCGGGGGCGGCGGAGAGGGAGAAGGGGTTGGCCTGCCACCAGCGGTCGGCGGTCAGGAAGCGCCACAGGAAGAACTGTCCGGCGCGGGCGGGCAGTTGGTCGAGGTCCTTGCCGCTGATGTAGATCGAGACGACGCTGTCGTTCTCGGGCACGACGGCCGTGACCCGGAACTGGTGACGCCAGTTCCGCCACAGCGGAAGCACCGCGCGGCCCAGGACGACCGAGCCGAGGGCCACGCCCCAGACGCCGTACCAGTACCCGGTGGCGACGGAGGAGGACGTGAAGGTCGTGCCGACGGCGACCTGGTGGGTGAAGGCCAGCACCACGGCGACGTACGTGTACAGGTGGACGAAGTGCCAGGTCTCGTAGGCGAGACGGCGCCGGGCGTACCGGGCGGAGACCGCACCGACCACGATGATCAGGCAGAACGCGACGACCGCGCGCAGGACGCCCTCGGTGGTCTCGGCGAGGTCGACGATCTCGCCGATCGGGCCCACGTCGGTGCCCTCGGCGTAGCCGAAGCTGATGAAGACGACGTGCGCGAGGAGCGTCCACAGGAGGCCGAAGCCGGTCCAGCGGTGCCAGGAGGTCAGCCGGTCCATGCCGATGCGGCGGTCGAGCCAGGGCAGCCGGGCCACCAGGACCAGCTGGAAGGCCATGACGAGCGCGGCATACAGGCCGGTGAGGCGGCCGAGCACGATGAGCGCGTTGGAGGCGAAGCCGGCCTGGGCGAAGAACCAGGCGACCACCGCCGCGTTGGCGGCCAGCACGGCGTAGAGCCCGGTGCGGGCCACCACCCTGGGGCGTTGTATCGCCGTGGGGGGCGCAGGGGGCGATTGGACGGTCGTCACGGGTCGTAGCTCCTTGATCGGGGCCTCTGGATAACCGAGCTTCTCCGGCGGGAGCTGTCGATTCGCTGTCGTACAACTTTCAAGAGGTTATCGATGTGGCCGGGGTGCCGACCCGGCCATGGCTTTCCGGCCGCTGTGAAGCACTATGAGCAGGTGGAAAAAGTACGACTCCTCGTCGTGGACGACGACCCGCCGATCGCCGACCTCGTGGCGACCGTCGCCCGCTACGAAGGCTGGGAGGCGGTCACCGCGAACTCCGGTGAGGAGGCGCTGAGCCGCGCCGCGGAGTTCCGTCCCGACATCGTGGTGCTCGACCTCATGCTGCCCGACATCGACGGCTTCGGCGTCCTGGAGCGGCTGCGGCGCTCGGGCACGATGGTGCCCGTGGTGTTCCTCACGGCGCGCGACGCGGTCGCCGACCGGGTGGCCGGACTGACCCGGGGCGGGGACGACTACCTGGTCAAGCCGTTCGCGGTGGAGGAGCTGATGGCCCGGCTGCGGACCGTGCTGCGGCGCAGCTCCGGGCCCGGCTTCCAGCGCTCGGTGCTCACGGTCGCGGATCTCACGATGGACGAGGACACCCGCGAGGTGCGCCGCGGCGACAAGCTGCTCACCCTCACCCCGACCGAGTACGAGGTCCTCAGGTACCTGATGCGCAAGTCGCCGACCGTGCTGACCAAGGCGCAGATCCTCGACCATGTGTGGGAGTACGGCTTCGGCGGCCGCTCCAACGTCGTGGAGCTGGTCGTCAGCCGGCTGCGCCGCAAGCTGGACGACACGGGCGAGCCCCTGATCCACACCGTGCGGGGCTTCGGGTACGTCATCCGGCAGGCGGCCGAATGAGATCGTCTTTCGGTCGGCTGCGTTCGGCGTACCGGAGGATGCGGCTCGGTACCCGTCTCGCGCTGGGACTCGGGGCGCTGGCCCTGGTGGTGTTCGCGGTGGTGGGCACCGCCCTGACCACGTACATGCGGGACTATCTGTCGGCCCAGCTCAACGAGCAGCTCTCGCTCGCCCAGGTCGCCCAGTCGAAGAGCATCGCCGAGTCCGGCACGCTCGCCGGCAAGAAGTACTGGAGCTGGTACTACGCGGTGTACGACGTCAAGGACGGCACCCCGCGGCTGCGCAAGCCCGAGGACCCCTCCGACCTGCCGGAGGACGTCGACGAGTTCACCGGCGTCGCGAAGTCGCAGACCCTCGCGCACACCGAGGTCCTGGCCACCGTGCACCTGAGTGGCCAGGGCGAGTACCGGCTGCGCGCCTGCGAGGTCGAGCCCGGGGTGGTCCTGGTGAGCGCGGCTCCCATGGACGACATCGACGCCACGGTACGGCGGCTGATCACGGTCCAGGTCGTCGCCTTCGGGCTCGCGCTGCTGGCGCTCGTGGTCGTCGGCCGCAAGCTGCTGCGCCGGGGCCTGAAGCCGCTGAGCGACATGGCGCACACCGCGCACGGCATCGCCCTGCACGACCTGACCGAGTCGGCGGCCCGGCTGCCGCTGCGTGCCGACAAGCGGGGCGGCGGTCCGGAGATCGAGGAGCTGCGGACGGCGTTCAACACCATGCTGGAGCACATCGACGACTCGCTCGCGGTCCGCGCGGAGGCCGAGCAGCGGCTGCGCCGGTTCGTCGCGGACGCCTCGCACGAGCTGCGCACCCCTTTGATGTCCGTACGGGGCTATGCGGACCTCTTCCAGTACGCCGCCGCGAACGCCCCCGAGGAGCGCGACAAGCACCTGGCCCGGCTGCGCGCCGAGGCCGCCCGCATGGGTTTCCTCCTGGACGACCTGCTGCTGCTCGCCCGCCTGGACGCGGCGGAGGTGGAGACCCCGCTCAGGCCCGTCGAGACGGACCTGGTGGAGCTGGTGGAGCTCGCGGCCGACGCCTTCCGCGCGAGTCGCCCGGACCATCCGCTGACGGTGACGCCGGGTCCCCTGGCCCTGAAGCTGCGGCTCGATCCGCAGCGCGTCCGCCAGGTCCTCGACAACCTCCTCGCCAACGCGGCCATGCACACTCCGCCGGGCACGCCGGTCTCCGTCGGGGTCCGCGTCCGGGACGGTCACGCCCGGGTGCGGATCGCGGACGCGGGTCCCGGCATCCCGGCCGCCGACCAGGAACGGGTCTTCGACCGCTTCTACCGCGTCGACAAGGCCCGCAGCCGGGACCGGGGCGGCAGCGGTCTGGGCCTCGCGGTGGCGAGCTCCCTGGTCCGGGCGCACGGCGGCACGATCGAGCTGGCCGCCGAGCCCGGCTCGACGGTGTTCACGGTGTCGCTGCCGCTGAGCCTCACGCGGCCGTGAGTCTTACGAAGCCGTGACGTGACGGGCGCGGTCCGGCCGTCCGGGCAGCTCACGGCCCTAGCGTGAGGGCATGCGCGTACTGGTCACCGGCAGTGCCGGTTTCATCGGGTCCCAGATCGTCGAGGCGCTCGTGGCACACGGTCACGAGCCCGTCCTGTACGACGTCCGGGCCGACCCGGCGTCCGACGTACGGGACCCCGACGCCGTCCGCCGTGCTCTGACCGGGGTGGACGCGGTGTGCCATCAGGCGGCGATGGTCGGCCTGGGCGTGGACTTCGCCGACGCCCCGGAGTATGTCTCCCACAACGACCTCGGCACGGCGGTGCTGCTCGCCGCGATGGCCGGGGCGGGGGTACGGCGGCTCGTGCTGGCCGGGTCGATGGTGGTGTACGGCGAGGGCCGCTACACCTGCGCCCGGCACGGGACCGTACGGCCGGGTCCGCGAGCCGTCGCCGACCTGGACGCGGGGCGCTTCGAGCCGCCGTGCCCGGTGTGCGGCGCGGCCCTCTCCCCCGGCCTGGTCGGTGAGGACGCCCCGGTCGATCCCCGGAACGTGTACGCGACGACCAAGCTCACCGAGGAGCACCTGGCGGCGTCCTGGGCGCGGGCCACGGGCGGGTCGGCGGTGGCACTGCGCTACCACAACGTCTACGGACCGGGCATGCCCCGCGACACCCCGTATGCCGGCGTCGCCTCCTTCTTCCGCTCCGCGCTCGCCCGCGGCGAGGCCCCGCGCGTCTTCGAGGACGGCTGTCAGCGCCGGGACTTCGTGCACGTGCGGGACGTGGCCGCGGCCAACGTGGCGGCGCTGGAGGCGAGTTCGAGGGGCGGCGCGCTCACCTCGTACAACACCGGAAGCGGCGAGCCGCACACGGTGGGCGAGATGGCCCGCGCGCTGGCCGGGGCCCACGGCGGGCCCGAGCCCGTGGTCACCGGGGAGTACCGCCTCGGGGACGTACGGCACATCACGGCGGACTCGGCGCGGCTGCGGGCGGAGCTGGGGTGGAAGGCCGAGGTCGGATTCGCCGAGGGAATGCGGGAGTTCGCGGGCGCCGGGCTGCGCGGCGCGTAACCGCGGTGGACCGGTGGTGCCGCCCGCGAAAGAAAGCGGCCGCGGGCGGCACCACCTCTGACTCGGCAAGCGGGCCGATCGCGTCGTCGGTCAGGAGACGGTTTCGGGCAGCAGCACCTCGAAGCGGCAGCCGCCGGGGACGTTGCGGACCGTGGTGCTGCCCCGGTGGGCCTCGACGATGCCCCGGACGATGGCGAGCCCGAGTCCCGCCCCGGCGGGCGGTGTCCGGGCGTGCGTGCCGCGCCAGCCGGTGTCGAAGACGCGGGGCAGGTCCTCCTCGGGGATGCCGCCGCAGCCGTCCGTGACGGACAGGACGACCCCCTCGGCGCGGTGTTCGGCGGCCACCGCGACCGTCCCGTCGGCGGGCGTGCGGCGGATGGCGTTGACGAGGAGGTTGCCCAGCACGCGGCTCATCTCCTTGCCGTCCACCTCGACCGGCACGGCCGCCACCCGGTCGCCGACCAGCCGTACTCCGTGTTCGCGGGCCAGGGGGTCGGCGCCCGCGAGGGCGTCCGAGACGAGGTCGTACAGGGAGATCCGGCTCGGGCTCAGCGCCAGCGTCCCCGCGTGGATGCGGGAGAGTTCGAAGAGGTCGCCGACCATGCCGTTGAGGCGTTCGACCTCGGTGCGGATCTGCCTCAGGTAGCGGGCGGGGTCGGCGGCGACACCGTCCTCCAGGGCCTCGGACATCGCGCGCAGGCCGGCCAGCGGGGTGCGCAGGTCGTGGGAGATCCAGGCGACGAGTTCACGCCGGGAGGACTCCAGGGCACGTTCCCGTTCCCGGGACTCGGCGAGCTTGGCACTGGTGGCCTCCAACTCCCGGCTGAGTTCGGTGAGTTCGGCGGTCGTGGGCCCGCCGGGTGAGGTGAAGTCACCGCCGTCGCCGAAGGAGCGGGCGGCGAGCGCGAGGGCCCGGCTGCGGGCGGCGACCCAGCGGCCGAGCAGCAGGGCGGTGGCCAGGGAGACCACGGCGGCCATCAGGACGACGGTCGTGACGACGCTCAGGTCGTGCCCGGACAGGAACATGGCCTGGGCGACCGCGAGGGTGCCGGCCAGCATCGCGGTGACGCCGACGGCGGCGACGACGGTGAGGTGCAGGGAGAGCGAGCGCCGCCGGATCATCAGCAGCACGCACGCGCCGAGGACTCCGGCCGTGACGGCGCCGAGGAAGGCGTAGAGGGCGATGAGGAGCATGTCGTTCACGGGTCACACCTCCGCGTGTGAGCCGTCGAAGCGGTAGCCGACGCCCCACACGGTCTGGATCAGGCGGGGCCTGGCCGGGTCGTCCTCGACCTTGCCCCTGAGCCGGCGCACATGGACGGTGACGGTCGACAGGTCGCCGAAGTCCCAGCCCCACACCTCGCGCATCAGGTCCTCGCGGCTGAAGACCCGGCCGGGGTGCCGCAGGAAGAAGGCGAGCAGGTCGAACTCCCGGATGGTGAGGGCGAGTTCGGTGCCGTCCTTGCGGGCGCGGCGGGCCGCCGGGTCCATCGAGAGTCCGGCGGCGCCCAGGTGGCCGGACGGCTGGGAGGGCCGGGAGCGGCGCAGCACGGACTCGACGCGCAGGACCAGTTCGCGGGGGCTGAACGGTTTGGTGACGTAGTCGTCGGCACCGACCTCCAGGCCCAGGATCCGGTCGTCCTCGTCGCCGCGCGCGGTGAGCATGATGACCGGGACGGGTCCGCGGCCCCGCATCCGGCGGCACACCTCCAGACCGTCCATGCCGGGCAGCATCAGGTCGAGGACCACGAGGTCCGGGCGGTTGGCGGCGGCGCGGGCGAGTGCGTCGGGGCCGTCGGCGGCCCGGTCCACGAGGTATCCGGCCCGGTCCAGATAGCCGGCGACCACCTCGGCGACGGTGGGGTCGTCGTCGACGACGAGGACCCGGGGCCGGGTCGGTGTGTACTGCTGCTGCTCCATGTCGCAAGCCTCGCACCGCGGGTGCGCATGTGCCGCCGACGGCCGCCGACGTCCTTGTTTCGTAAGGAGCCGGAGTCGGGTTCGTCCGTTTTGCGCTCGTAGGGTGAACGTCGTGACGACCCCTTCCGCAAACGAACCGGCGGCGTCCGTGGACGTCGTGCTGCCCTGTCTCGACGAGGCCCGGGCCCTGCCGTGGGTGCTGGAACGCATCCCCCCCGGCTGGCGCGCGCTCGTCGTCGACAACGGCTCCACGGACGGCTCGGCCCGTATCGCCCAGGCCCTCGGCGCGACCGTCGTCCGCGAGGAGCGGCGCGGTTTCGGTGCCGCCTGCCATGCCGGGCTGACCGCGGCCACGGCCGACATCGTGTGCTTCTGCGACTGCGACGCCTCCCTCGACCCCTCGGATCTGGTGCCGTTCGTGGACGAGGTGCTGGCCGGCGAGGCGGACCTCGTGCTCGGCCGGCGCCGTCCGCAGGCCCGTGGTGCCTGGCCGCCGCACGCCCGGGCGGGCAACTTCGCGCTCGCCCGGCTGCTGCGCCGCCGGACCGGTCTGCGCCTGCACGACCTGGGCCCGCTGCGCGCCGCCCGGCGCGGGCCGCTGCTCGCCCTCGGCCTCACGGACCGGCGCAGCGGCTACCCGCTGCAGATGGTGGTGCGGGCGGCCGACGCGGGCTGGCGGATCGCCGAGCACGACGTCCCGTACCGGCCGCGCACCGGCGCCTCCAAGGTGACGGGCACCTGGCGGGGCACATGGCAGGCGGTGCGGGACATGAGCCAGGTCCTGTCCGAGTCGGAGACGGGGGTGCGGGCGTGACCACGCTGCTCGTCATCGCCAAGGAGCCGCGGCCGGGGCGGGTCAAGACCCGGCTCACCCCGCCGTTCACCCCCGAGGAGGCGGCCGCGCTGGCCGAGGCGTCCCTCGCGGACACCCTCGACGTCGTGGCCCGCACCCCGGCCCGCCGCCGGGTCCTGGTCCTGGAGGGCGCGCCGGGCCCCTGGCTGCCGCCGGGTTTCGATGTCGTACGGCAGTGCGCGGGCGGCCTCGACGAACGGCTGGCCGCGGCCTTCGCGGGCTGCGACGGCCCGGCCCTCCTCATCGGCATGGACACACCTCAGGTGACTCCGGAACTGCTCACGGTGGACTTCTCCGACTGCGACGCGTACTTCGGGCCTGCCGAGGACGGCGGCTTCTGGGCGCTGGGTCTGGCCCAACCGGATCCGTCCCGACTGCGCGGAGTGCCGATGTCGACACCCCGGACCGGAGCAGCCCAGCGCGCCCGGCTGACCGGCCTGCGGGTACGGCAACTGCCGCCGCTGCGGGACGTGGACACGGCGTACGACGCGGCGCTGGTGGCGAAGGCGGCACCGGACGGACGGTTCGCGGCGGAGCTGGAACGACTCGCTGGGGCGGGGCGATGAGGGGGCCGGGGGTTGCGGAGGCGGGGCCCCGACGGGCGGACGGAGAGAGCGGCGCCGGCCCCGGGTCGCACGGCGAGGCCGACAGCCCGCGGCGGGGCGGGATCGGCCGGCAGCGAGACGCCGACCCAGCACCACACGAACCGAACCTGACCACCACACCCGACACCGGGCCCGGAGCCCGGCCACCCGGCACCGGCGACCCGCGGCCGCACGCCACGGACGCCCCCTCCCACGACGGCACCTGGTCCGCCGACCCCTATGCCCAGGCGCTCCGCACCGGTCAGGGCCCCCTGTTCCTGCGCCGCTCCGACGGATGGCTGCTCCTGCTCGAACTGGAGCGGTGGTGCGCGGCCGCGGACGCCGCGGACCTGGAGGTGTTGCGGCGCTGCGAGGGCGCGGTGCTGGACGTCGGCTGTGGTCCGGGGCGGCTCGTCGCCGCGCTCGGTGCCCGCGGTCGGCGGGTGCTCGGCATCGACGTGAGCGAGGCGGCCGTCGCACGGACCGTCGCGCTCGGCGGGCAGGCCCTTCGGCGGTCCGTCTTCGAGTCCTTGCCGGGCGAGGGCCGCTGGGGCACCGCGCTGCTGATCGACGGCAACGTCGGCATCGGCGGCGATCCCCAGGCCCTGCTCGACCGGATGGCCCAACTCCTCGCTCCTGGAGGCCTGTTGATCGCGGAGACGGTCACCGACCCGGACATCGACGAGCGGGTCCAGGTGCGGGTCACCGATGCCCGGGGAGCCACCGGCAACCCGTTCCCGTGGGCCCGGCTCGGCAGCCCCGCCCTGCTGCGGCACGCGGCCCGCACCGACTGGGCGCCCGTGGATCAGTGGACGGCGGGCGGCCGTTCCTTCGTGTCCCTGCGCCGCCGTACGACGAAGACCACCGCCGAACCACCGAACAGCACAGCCGTCACCAGCAGCCAGCGGGCCAGGAAGCCGTCCGGGGACAGGCCGGTCGCGGAGGCGTAGCGGTCCGCGACCCGCCCGCTGATCAGCGGGAACCACACGAGCAGGAGCAGGAGAGAGAGGGCGGCGGGGACCCGGACGTACATCACGTGCCGCCCCGCCGTCTTCACGAGCGCCCGGTCCGCCGCCGCGTACAGCGGCAGCAGCACCACGTCGTGCACCACGGCCGCCCCCACGAACCACAGCGCGACCCCGAACCAGTCCCCCGCAAGGAGCCGCACCCCCGCGTACCCCGCGAGGGCGAACGAGCAGACGAGCAGGAGGAGTTGGAGAGGACTGCCGAGAGGGATCCGCATCACAGGTCTCCGAACGTCAGCCGGGCCACCCACTTGGTGTTGAGCACACCGGGCGCCGCGGGCACGATGATCCGGGCCGGGTGGCCGTGGTCGGGGGTCAGGTCCTCGCCGTTGACGGACAGGGCCAGCAGGGACCGCGGATCGGCGACCTGGTTGGCGCGCAAGGCGGCCCGCCGGAAGGCGCCGTGCCGTTGCAGCGACTCCACGAAGACGTCCGGCGGATCGTCCTCGTACCCGACGAGCGCCGCGAGGTCCCGCAGCCGCACCCCGCGCCACCACTGGTCGGAGGTGGACCAGCCCTCCACACAGGCGATGGGCAACGACGAGCTGTGCAAAGGAAGTTGGAGGAGTTCCGCGCGGCCGAGACGGACGGTGCGCCCCGCCCGCCCCACGACGACGAGCCGCCAGGCCTCCTCGCTCGTCTCACCCGGATCGATCCCGGCGTACGCGGCGGTCTTGTTGATCTGGAAGCCGCCCGGCCCGGAGCCGGGTTCGGCGCCCCCGTGCGGGGCGAGCAGGGCGGTTCTGCGGAGCACGCCGTCGAAGTTCTGCCCGGCCGTGGTGGCGAACAGCAGCAGCGAGCCGCTCCCGACGAACCAGAGGGCGCCGCGCCGGGACACCGTCGGCGGGGCGGGGTTCGGGGACACCAACTCGGTCTTCTCCTCATGGAGTCGGCGCAGATTCCGCCAGGCGAGCGGCGCCTTCAGGACGGCATGGGCGACGAACGCGCTGAAGAAGACCCACGCGCCGTAGAAGTGCAGGGGATAGAAGGAGCCCGGGAAGACGTAGTCCAACTGGACGTTGAGCACTCCGGTCACGAACTCGAAGAGGGCACCGCCGACCAGCAGCAGCAGCGAGATCCGCTCCAGGGCGTGCGCGAGCGACCGCGCGGGCGGCAGCGTGAACAGCTTCGGTACGACCGACCACAGCTTGGCCAGCAGGACGGGGATCAGGGTGATGCCGAGGGTGACGTGGATGCCCTGGTTCAGCCGGTACAGCCAGTGCGGGTCGGTCGGCCAGGAGAAGAGGTAGAAGCCGAGGACGCCCTTGTCCGGGGTCTTGTCGTTCACCGGCGAGAGGTCCGGGTTGTAGGCGGCGTACGACAGCAGCCCCGTCACGAACAGCAGAGTGATACCGCCGAGGAGCACGACCCCGAGGACCGAGGTGAGCCAGGGGCCGCGCAGCGGACTGCGCCAGAAGGAGGGTGCGAAGGGAGACCGTGGCATGCCCCGACGGTAGGCCCGCGCCACCTGGGAAACGGGTCCGCGAACCATGACGAAACTCTGACGTCCTCGCATGTCAGCCGTCCGGGGGAGGTCCTGCGGCCTAGCGTCGTCCGCGTGAACCGGGACCTCCTTCGTGACCTGTACGCGGCCGTGTGCGCCGCGCTCCTCGTGCTGACCGCCGTACTGGTCGGCGCGGCGATCCAGCACCGGGACGGCTCGCTCCGCGTCGGCTGGCCGCCCCTGCTGGCGAGTTGGGACCCGCATGTCGGCCCCGGCACCCCGGCCGCGGTCGTCGTCGCGGCCGCCGTGGTGGCATACGGCCCCTCGCTCGCCGCCCGCCTCCCCTGGCGCCCGCTGCTGTTCGCCGTCTGGGGCACGGGGACGGCCTGGACCTGGTCGCTGGCCCTCGTGGACGGCTGGCACCGGGGCGTCGCCGAGCAGCTGACCACCAGGAACGAGTACCTCCCGGCCGTCGGTCGCTTCCACGACATCCCGGCGGCCCTGCGGGACTTCACCCGGCACATCCTGATCGACTCGCCGGACAACTGGGGCGCCCACGTCGCGGGGCACCCCCCGGGCGCCACCCTCACCTTCGTGCTGCTCGACCGGATCGGGCTGGGCGGCGGGGGCTGGGCGGGAACCTGGTGCATCACCCTCGGCACGACCGCGGCGGTCGCGGTCCTGGTCGCCGTACGGACCCTCGCCGACGAGTCGCTCGCCCGCCGCGCCGCGCCCTTCCTGGTCCTGGCCCCGGCCGCGGTCTGGGTGGGCACGTCGGCCGACGGGTACTTCGCGGCGGTGGCCGCGTGGGCGGTGGCGCTGCTGGCCCTTGCGGTGCGGGGGGTCCGGCCGGGGCTGAACGGCCTCTGCTCGGGGTTGTTGTTCGGGCTGACCGTCTATCTGTCGTACGGCCTGACGCTGATGGCCGTCGTCGCGGGGGCGGTGCTGTGGGTGGGGCCCTCCCGTCGACCCCTGTGGTTCGCCCTGGCCGGCTTCGTGGTCGCGCCGGTCGTCTTCACCGCGCTGGGGTTCGAGTGGTGGGAGGGGTACCGGATTCTCGTCACCCGCTACTACCAGGGGGCGGGCGGGGTTCGGCCCTACGGGTACTGGGTGTGGGCGAATCTGGCGTGCACGGTGCTGATCGTGGGGCCGGCGACCGTGGCGGGGGTGCGGCGGGTCGTCGTTCGGCTGCGGCCGGGTGGGGGCTGGTCGCGCAGTTCACCGCGCCCCTTGGCGGTGTTGGTGCTCGCCGCCGCGCTGGCCCTGCTCATCGCCGATCTCTCCGGGATGAGCAAGGCGGAGACGGAACGTATCTGGTTGCCGTTCGCCGCATGGCTGTTGCCCGCTTGTGCGTTTCTGACGGGGGTGCGGGGCTGGCTCGTCGGGCAGGCCGTACTCGCACTGCTCCTGAACCATCTGCTGCTCACGGGGTGGTGAGCCCTCACGGCAGCGGCAGTTCGGTCCAGATGACCTTTCCGTCGGGGGTGTAGCGGGTCCCCCAGCGCTCGGTGAGCTGGGCGACGAGGAAGAGACCACGGCCGCCCTCGTCCTCGGTGCGGGCGCGGCGCAGCCGGGGCGAGGTGCCGCTGCCGTCGGAGACCTCGCAGATCAGGGCACGGTCCCGGAGCAGCCGTAGCTGGACCGGGCCGGTGGCGTGGCGGATGGCGTTGGTGACCAGTTCGCTGGCGACGAGTTCGACGGTGAACGACAGCTCGTCCAGGCCCCAGGCGGCGAGCTGTTCGGTGACCGCGGCGCGGGAGCGGGAGACGACCGCCGGGTCGCTCGGCAGCTCCCACTGGGCGACCCGATCGGGGCCGAGTGCGCGGGTGCGGGCGACGAGGAGGGCCACGTCGTCGCTGGGGCGGGCCGGGAGCAGCGCGTCCAGCACGGCCTCGCAGGTCTCCTCCGGTGACCGGTCGGCACGGGCCAGGACGGTACGCAGCCGCTCCAGGCCGGCGTCGATGTCCTGGTGCCGGTCCTCGATCAACCCGTCGGTGTAGAGCACCAGTTGGCTGCCCTCGGCGAGTTCCAGCTCCACCGTCTCGAAGGGCATGCCGCCGAGCCCGAGGGGCTGTCCCGAGGGCAGGTCGACGAACTCGACGGTGCCGTCGGGGCCGACGACCGCGGGCAGGGGGTGTCCGGCGCGGGTGAGGGCGCAGCGCCGGGACACCGGGTCGTAGACGGCGTACAGGCAGGTGGCCCCGACGATGCCGGAGTCCGCCTGGCTGCTGTCCACCGCCCAGCCCTCGCCGCGGTCCAGGCGGCCCACCAGGTCGTCGAGGTGGGTGAGGAGTTCGTCGGGCGGCAGGTCCAGGGAGCAGAAGTTGTGCACGGCGGTGCGCAGCCGGCCCATGGTGGCGGCCGCGTGCAGTCCGTGACCGACGACGTCGCCGACGACCAGCGCCACCCGTGCCCCGGACAGCGGGATGACGTCGAACCAGTCGCCGCCGACACCGGCCTGCGCGGGCAGATAGCGGTAGGCGACCTCGACGGCGCTCTGCTCGGGGCGGCCCTTCGGCAGCAGGCTCCGCTGGAGGGCGAGTGCGGTGTTGTGCTCGCGGGTGTAGCGGCGAGCGTTGTCGATGCAGATCGCCGCGCGTCCGGTCAGCTCCTGGGCGAGGGACAGGTCGTCCTCCTCGAAGGGGGCGGGGTGCTCCGAGCGGTAGAAGCTGACCACGCCGAGGGTCGTGCCGCGCGCCCGCAGGGGCACGGTGATCAGGGAGTGGATGCCGGCGGTGAGCACCCGGGCGAGCCGCGCCGGGTCCTGGGCGAGCCAGCCGCCCGCCTCCGCGAGCACCGGTTCGAGCACCGCCCGCCCGGTCTCCAGGCTGCGGGACTGCGGGGTGGAGGGCACGTAGCCGACCTGGTCGCCGACGCCGTACAGGTCGGGCTCCTCGCGCACGCTGCCCACGGCGACCCGCCGCAGCGGGGTGTCCGCGCCGAGCGGTCCCGGCTCCTCGCCGTGCAGCACCGGGTCCGGGAGGTCCACGGACGCGAAGTCGGCGAACCGCGGTACGGCCACCTCCGCGAGCTCCTCCGCGGTCCGTGCGACGTCCAGCGTGGTGCCGATCCTGATCCCGGCCTCGTGCAGCAACTCCAGGCGCCTGCGCGCGAGTACGGCGAGCCGGCCCACACCGGGGTCGCCGAGGAGGA
This sequence comes from Streptomyces doebereineriae, assembly GCF_031845645.1. Classification (NCBI taxonomy): domain Bacteria; kingdom Bacillati; phylum Actinomycetota; class Actinomycetes; order Kitasatosporales; family Streptomycetaceae; genus Streptomyces; species Streptomyces doebereineriae. Next base: position 302,571 of record NZ_JAVREZ010000006.1, on the reverse strand, counting down.
GCAGACGGTCGTCGGTCACGGGCTCGGGGGCGGAGGGCTGCGGGGACGGGAGGAGAAGCGTGGGGAGGGGCGGTGACGTGGGCGAACCGGGCAGGCCGGTGGCCGTCGCCCGCTTCTTCGGCGTGGTGATCCTGGAGGTCGGCACCGCGACGGCGGCCTCCGTCGCGAATCCCGGCACCGGCACCACCCCGGCCACGATGGCCGGTCTGTCGACGGTCCCCGGCCCCGCGAGCCCGACCGGCCCCACCCCCGCACCGCCCAGAATCCGCGCCTCGACCACGACTCCCGTCTCCCCCGCCGCTCCCCGCACCTGGCGGCGCAGCAACAGGGCGCTGCGGCCGCCCGACAGCATCACTTCGTCGAGGGTCCGGTGCGGCGCGGCGATGAGCTCCTCGGCCTTCTCCCGCAGGACGGCCAGATCGATCCGCCCGAGGCGAGCGCCCGACCCCTCGCCGTACCGCCCCGGCCGCGTGGCCGCGGGCTGCTGCGGCCACCCGTCGGCGGCCCGCCCGGCGCGCCGGTATGCGGCGAGCAGCGCCCGTTCCCGCTGCGTGGCCTGTTCCAGCAGCCGCGCCTCGATGTCACGGGCGGCCTCGCGGACCAGCCGCAGCATGAGGGGGTCGCCGTCGTCCCGCAGACAGGTGAGATCGAGTACGGCCTCGATGTGCCCGCTGAGCGGGTTGCGCACCGGCGTGCCCGCACAGGCGAAGGGCTGGAGGCAGTCCGCGAAGTGCTCACGCCCCACGACGTAGACGGGTCCGCGCTCGGCCAGCGCGGTGCCGACCCCGTTGGTGCCGACGACCTGCTCGGAGGCGTCGAAGCCCGGGGCGAACCGCACGTCGTCCAGCCGCCCCCGCAACAGCCGGTCGCCGCCGAGCCGCTGGACCATCCGGCCCTGGCTGTCGCAGAGCGCGATGGTCATGCCGACCTCGGACAGCGAGCCGGTGAGCCGTTGCAGCACCGGCTCGGCGGCCCGCAGGAAGGTGTCGTCCAGGGCCAGACCGGGTGCGTACGGCACCAGCAGCCGGTCCGGCTCGAGACCGACGGACCTGCACCGCTTCCAGGAGTCGAGCACCGCGCCCCGGACGTCCGCGTCCACCCGGGCACCGGTCAGGAACCGTTCGTGGGCGTCGACCAGCCCACCGATGTCGTCCCAGGTGACGGACAACGGAATCACTTCCCTCACCCGGAGGCGGCCCGGTCGCTCGCCGCCACTCGGCTCGCCCCCCGGCGCCCTCCAAGCCCCTACACCGTAGACCCCTTGTGACGTGCATCACAACACCCGTCGGGAGGGGGCGTCAGCAGGTGGCCACGCCGTCCAGCCAGGCCGGGCCCTTGATGTAGATGTTGGTCATCCACGAGCCGTCGGTCAGTTTCGACCAGGCGTCGTTGGTGTAGCCCTCGGCCGTCACCTCCTGGGCGTGCTTCTGGCAGACCACGTTGACCGTGGTCGGCTGCGCGAAGTAGTCGACCACACCGGCGTTGACGTTGGGCTCGCTGTGGGTGCGCACCCCGGTGCCCCAGGTCTGGAAGGCCTTGCTGCCACCGGACGGCGGCGGGGTGCTGCTGCCGCCGCAGTCCGGTATGCCGGGCAGCCACGCCGGGCCCTTGATGTAGATGTTGGTCACCCACGAGCCGTCGGCGAGCTTGGCCCAGGCGTCGTTGGTGTAGCCCTCGGCGGTCACGGTCTCGGCGTGCTGCTGGCACTGGACCGACACCTGGGTCGGTCCGGGGAAGGTGTCGACGACGGCGGAGCCCACGCTCGGCGTCCTGTGCGTGCGCACTCCGGTGCCCCAGGTCTCGAAGACCGTGCCGCCGTTCGCAGGCGGCGGGACGGGGGTGCCGGAGCCGTTGATCCGGATTGCGCCCGCGTAGTCGCCGCCGGTGCGCACGGACGTGACCCTGATGTGGGTGCCCGACTCGTACGCCTCGACCATCTGGCCGCCGCCCAGGTACATCGCGACGTGGTGGATGTGGCCGCTGCCCCAGAACATCAGGTCCCCCGGCAGCAGCGGGGCGGTGCCCTGCCCGGCGGAGAACCGGGCGGAGGCCTGCGAGCTGTGGAACTGGTCGTCGGCCGTGCCGTTGAGCAGGTCCTTGCCGGTCGCCCGGTAGTACGCGTACCGCATCAGGCCCGAGCAGTCGAAGCCCTTGCGCTCGCCGTCGTGGAGGCTGTCCGGGTCGGAGCCGTCGTAGAAGCCGTAGCTGGCGCCGGGTGTGGCGGCGTGGCCGCCGCCCCAGCTGTACCAGACGCCGATCTGCGAACAGGCCGCGTCGACGGCGGCCTGCGCGGTGGCCGAGGCGCCGGGCGCGAGGACACCGCAGGTGGCGTCCTGGGCGGCGTGGGCCGGGGCGGAGAAGAACGCGGTGAGCGCCAGCGCCGAGGCGCCCAGGAGCGCGCCGCTGGTCCGACGGCGCGTACTGATGGTCTTCAAGGGACTCTTCCTTCGTCGAGGTGGTGTCGGCGGGAGGCCGGTGACGCCGGTGGGAGACGCGGGTGGCACACCCCACCCCCGTGGGGGAGTGCCACCCGGGCTAGTGGTGGAGGGCGGCACGCATCTTGGCGAGGCCGCGCAGGCGGTTGCGCTGGACCGTGCCGCGATGGGCGCCGAGGCGCTCCCCGGCGGTGTCGTGGGTGAGTCCCTCCAGGTCCACGAGGATCACCGCGGCGGCCTCCTTCTCGGAGAGCATGCCGAGCAGCGCGAGCGCCGTCGCGGAGGCCTCGTAGGAGGCGAGTCCGCCGTCCCAGCCGGCTTCCGGCAACTGGTCTGTGGTGCGCTCGCGGCGGGAGGGGTGCTGCCAGGAGTCGCGCAGCAGGTTGAGGGCCACGGCGCAGGTGTAGGCGTACGGATGCTGCTGCCGCGTCAGGCTCTGGGAGCGGGCCCGCCGGGAGAGCCGCAGATAGGTCTCCTGGAGCAGGTCGTCGGCGTCGTGCGGATTGCCCGTCAGTGCCAGCAGCCGTCTTCGCAGACGTGGCATGTCGGCCGTGAAGGACGCGTCGAAGTCTCCCGGGGTCATCCGGTTGTCCGGGCCCGTCCGGTTGTCGGCCTCGCGCGGTGGTGGCGGACAGGTGGCATGGCTGTGCATTTCTTTCCCCCTTCGTGGTGTGCTTCGTGCGCTGTCCCGCTCCGGTGGTCAGGCCGGAGGGCGGGGCGGGTCGACGGGGCCGTAGCGAGCGGCCGGCACGCGGCGCAGCAGGGCCCAGTACCGGTCGCCGTACGACCAGTGCCACCACTCGGTCGGGTAGTTGACGAACCCGGTCGCGGTGAGCACCCGGCGCAGCAGGGCCCGGTATTCGCGTGCCTCGGCGCCGATGCCGGGCGCGTCGGTGCGGCAGGCGCCGGCGCTCTCCTCCGGGGTGGCGTTGACCTCGGTGCCGAGCGGCAGTTCCCGGCCCGTGCGGTCGCACAGGGTCAGGTCGACGGCGCCGCCACTGACGTGCGGGGCGACCTCCGGCGGCGAGATGTACGCGCTCGCCAGCTCACGGATCCGCTCGGGAGCCGCGTCCGGGTGAGCCTGCCGCATGGTCTCCGCGTACTGCTCGAAGTACCGGCGCTGGAGGTCCGGCGGCCGGTACCCCTCCACCACCAGGAACCGGATCCCGGCGGGCAGCAGCCGCTGCGCCCGCACGAGCCGCTGCAGCGCGCCGACCCGCAGATGGGCGTAGCTCCCCTCGTCGTCGGCCTGCCGGGCGTCGAGCCGCAACCGGCCGTCCTCCCGCAGATCGACGAGCGGTTCCCCGCACTCGTCGTGCGTCACCGCGGCAACCCTGGGATCCGCGAGCGTGATGATGTCTGTCACGAGAAGAGCGTCGCGGGGTCCTCTGCAAATGCTCTGCAGATCGCCTGCAAGCGGTGGGCCAAGGGTTCCGCAGCGCTTCGCGCCCACTTCGCTCCTACGCCCGCTCCAGCGCCTCCCGAGCCCCCAACTCCCGGAAAACTCCCATCGCTTCGGCACGGGCGCCCGAAGCCGCCCCCGCCTCCCCGTCGGCCTCCCACACCTCAGCCAGGTCCCAGAGGGTCCGCGCCCGCCACAGCGGCAGCCGCAACGCCTCCCACAGCGACAGCGCCCGCTCCAGCGGCCCCCGCGCACTCCCGGCGTCACCGGAAGCCAGAGACCACTCCCCCAGCGTTCGCAGCACGAGTGCCTCGCCGAACCGGTCCTGTCGCTCCCGCGCCAGCTCCAGACACCGCCCCAGCCGTTCGCGCGACTCGTCCAGAAGACCCAGCCGCAGCTCCACCTTCGCCAGCGACTGCTCCGTGTACATCACGCCGAACGTGTCGTGGAGGCCGACGAAAACCCGCAGCACACCCCGCAGCAACCGTTCGGCGTCCTCGTACTCCCCCTCGGCCCGGTGGCAGAGGGCCAGCGCGCGCAGGTTCAGCGCCTCCCCGTGCCGGTCGTGCTCCGCGCGATACAGCTCCAGGGCCTGCGCGAAGGCCTCACGGGCCGCGGGGCCGTCGCCCTGTTCCCGGTACACGTAACCGAGGCCGTACAGCACCCGGGCCCGGGCACCGCGGTCGTCGAGCCGCCCGTACCGCTCCAGCGCCGCGTCGAGCAGCTCCGACGCCTCGGCGTAGCGGGCCTGTTCACGCCGGGCCGTGGCCATGCCGAGCAGGGCCTGGGCCGTCCCCTGCGGTCCGTCGTCCTGTGCCTCGAAGAGTCTCAGGGCGTCGCGGTAGTAGGCGTACGACTCCTCGAACTCGTCCTGCTCGTAGCGCAGTTGACCGACCCCGGTGAGCAGCCACGCCTCCCCCTCGCCGTCACCGCTGCGCCGCACCGCCGCCATCGCAGCGGTGTGCGAACGGGACCAGGCGTCGAACTGGTTGTACAGCGCGACCGAGCTCGCGATCAGCGCGCCGGCGAGATCCCGGGCGGCGCGGTCCATCCCGTGGTCGGCGCAGTACTCCACCGCCGCCAGCAGACCGGCCTGTTCGGCGGCGAACCAGGCCGCGGGACGGCTCAGCAGATCCTCCTCGGCCTGCGGATCGAGCGGGTCGACGGGCCGTACGGCGGCCGGTTCGGGGAAGTAGCGTGCCGTGCCGCCCGGGCCCCGCGCGGCGGCCTTCTCGGCCAGCCCGAGCCAGCACTCCACCAGGCGCCGCACGGCCGCCGCCCGCTCCTCGGCGCTCTCCTCCGACAGACAGCGCTCGCGGGCGTGCTCACGGGCCAGGTCGTGGATGCGGTAACGGCTGCGGCCGGTGCCGTCCACGCCGATCACGTCGATGAAGTGGCAGTCCACCAGCCGCTCGACGGCCTCCTCTGCCTCCTCCGTGCCGATGTCCAGCAGGGGCGCGGCGATCCAGGCCGCGAAGTCGGGCAGGTCGAGCAGGGCCAGCCGGCGCAGGGCGCGCCGCTCCTGCGGATCGAGGTCGGCGTAGCCCAGTTCGAGGCTGGTGCGCAACTCCAGGTCGCCTGCGCGGAGTTCGTTGAGCCGAAGGCGCTCGTCCCGCAGGCGGGCGGCGAGCCGGCCGGGCACCCAGTGCGGCCGGGCCGCGAGCCGCGCTCCGGCGATGCGCACGGCGAGCGGCAGGCGCCCGCACAGGGCGACGATCTCGGCGGTCTGTTCCGGCTCCGCGCGGACGCGGTCCGCTCCGGCGACCCGTCTGAGGAGCTCGAGTGCCTCCTCCTCGTCCGGGACGCTCAGATCGAGATGGGCCGCACCCTCCAGCGCCACCAGTCGGCGCCGGCTCGTGACGAGCACCGCGGAGCCGGGGCCCGGCGGCAGCAGCGGCCGTACGTGCGCCTCGCCGGCGGCGTTGTCGAGGATCAGCAGGATGCGGCGGTGGCCGGTGTACGTGCGGTACAGCCCCGTCAGTTCCTCGACGGAGCTCGGCAGCGTCGCCGGTTCGGCGCCCATGGCCCGCAGCAGCCGGGCGAGGGCGTCGGCGGGTTGCAGCGGGGCGGTGTCGGCGGCCCGCAGGTCCACGAACAGGCGGCCGTCCGGGAAGAGTTCCGCGGTGCGATGGCCGACGTGGACGGCGAGGGCGGTCTTGCCCGTTCCGGAGCGTCCGGAGATCACCCCGATCGGCGGGGCGGTACGGCCGGGGTCGTCGACCCGGCCCAGCAGCGAGACGGCCCAGTCGATCTGGTCCGACCGGCCGACGAAGTCGGCTATGTCCGGGGGGAGATGGGACGGGGCGGGTCTCGGGGACGGCGCGTCCGGTCCGGTGCCGACCGCGGTCGTGGGGCTCGTGGTCCGCTGCCGGGCCTTCGAAGCGGCGGCGGCCTCCTGCGCCGACGGGCCGGAGCCGGAGCCGAGCGGTGAGGGGTCGTGGGGGCGTGCGCCGGAGCCCGGCGGAGCGGAGTCGTCGCGTCCGGAGCCGGTGCGGGAGCCGGTGCCGAGCAGCGAGGAGTCGTTGGTCAGCACGGCCTTGTGCAGCGCCCGCAGTTCCGGCCCGGCGTCGATGCCCAGCTCCTCGCGCAGGACCTCGCGGCCCTCCTGGTAGGTGCGCAGGGCGTCGGAGACCCGTCCGGTGCGGAACAGCGCGGTCATCAGCTGGCCGCGCGGGCGTTCCCGGAGAGGGTGGGCTGCGACGTGCGCGAGCAGGGGCGCGATGGTGCGGTCCGCGCGGCCGAGCTCCAGCTGGAGGCCGAAGGACTCCTCCTGGGCGACCAGCCGCAGTTCGCCCAGCCGGGCCGCCTCGATCCGGGCGAACGACTGGCCCAGCCCTTCCATGGCCTCCTGACCCCGCCAGAGCCCCAGTGCCTCGGACAGCAGCTCGGAGGCCTCGTCCGCGCGGCCCCGGGCGGCCTCGGCCCGGCCCGACGTGAGCAGTTCCTCGAAGCGACGGGCGTCGACCTGGGAGGCGTCGAGGTCGGCGACGTATCCCGGCGGCCGGGTGCGGATCACCTCCGCCTCACCGACGCGGGCGAGCGCGCGGCGTACCGCGGAGACATGGGTGGCGACGAGGGCGGTGGCGGTGGCGGGCGCCTGCTCGTCCCAGACACAGTCCACGAGCCGTTCCGTGGAGAGCACCTCGCCCAGATGGACGACGAGTACGGACAGCACCGCCAGGGGTCTGACCCCGCCGAGCGGGGCCCGTCGGTTCCCCTCCCACACCTCCACCGGACCCAGTAGACGTACCTGGAGCATGGTCCCCCGATCGCCGCACCGCCCACCCCACGGATACGCGTTCGACGATATCGACGGGCACTGACAGTTCATGGCGTGGTCACAGCCGCCCTGGCCGGATCCGACCGGCCCGCCACCCCGGGGCGGACCTCGGACGGGGCCTGGAACCCGGAACGGGCGGTGCACCTGTCGGCTTCCCCGCCGAACGGTGGTTGGCCGGATTTCGACAGTGGGCGCAGGTCCTGCTCGTCCGAGGGACGGCTGGGCGGGGCCGCTCGTATGAGGGCCCGCCGGTATTTCCTGCGTCGGAGATTCGTGTGCGTCCCGCGACACGCAGTTCTGACCGCCGCTCTGCCGGCGGGGACGGCAGCGCGTCGGTCAGTTCCGGACGGTTCTCCGCCTCGTCGTCACTCTGCAGGTTTCCGCCACCCGAGACAGAGAAGACCCATCGCGCGCCGTCCTCGTATGACCGCCGACTCAAGAAAAAAATCCGCGGCCCGAGGGTCATACGGACGCGCCTTCCGGGGCGTCAACGGCTCGTAAGAACAACCCAGTTCGACTTCACCCCGGGAGCATGCCGATGAAGCGCGCCGATGTCCCGCGCCGGATGGTGGTACCGAGTGGACGCAGCACGCGACGCGCGACCACCACGGTGGGCGCGATCGCCGCGCTGGCCTCGCTCGTGCTGACCGGTTGCACGGCGGCCACCGATGCGGCCCACCGCGCCTCACCGGCCGCACAGACCGAGGCCACCACGGCCGGCGAGAAGCTCACCTACGCCCAGGACCTGCGGATCTCCGACGCCGAGCAGCACCTGATCACGGTCTGCATGAGGAAGCGGGGTTTCCGCTACCGGGAGGCAAAGCCGCTGAGCCTGGAGGAGAGCCGGCCGGTCGGCTACGTCCAGGACGACGTCGACTGGGCGCGCAGCCACGGCTACGGCAGCCGGATCACGGCGAAGGAGGACCGCGCCCGCCTGCGCAACCCCAACATCGCCTACCACAAGTCCCTTTCCCGCTCGCGCCAGAAGGCTTTTGACATCGCGATGGACGGCGGCCGGGACGCCGTACTGCTGAAGTCACCGACACCGTCCGGCGGCACGATCACCAAGCAGTCCGGCGGCTGCGCCCGCCAGGCCGAGAAGATGCTGTACGGCGATCCGGCGGCATGGTTCCGCTCCGACGTGGCCGTCAGAAACCTGCGCCCCCTGTACGTGGGCAAGCTGCTGGGCGACGAGGAGTTCAAGAGCGCGGTGGCCGCCTGGTCGCGCTGCATGAACAAGGCGGGCCACCCCTTCCCCGACCCCGATGCGGCACGCCAGTCCACACGCGAGCCCAGCGCGCAGCAGACCCGGGCCGAGGAGGCCAGGACCTTCGCGAACGAGACCCGGATCGCGGTCGCCGACGCCACCTGCGCCCGATCCGTCTCCCTCCGCTCGATCGGCGAACGGCGCGAGGCCCACTACGTCGGCGAACTGACCAAGAAGTACGGCCACGCCCTCGACGCCCACCTGCGGATGCAGCGGCACGCCCTCACCGTCGCCGAGCGCACTGTCCCGGCCCGCACCTGATCCGGGTCGCCCCGGCCCTCGACATCCGTGACCCCGCGTCACGGACGGACCCGCGACGACGCTCGCGGATCGTCACCTCACCATCCCACCCACGCCTCCCACGAGGCGCAAGCAGAACAGGAATCCGTCATGCGCAAGCTGACCGTCTCCCTTGCCACCCTGGGCCTCGCGGCCCTCGGCATCGCCATCCCGGCCACCGCCCACGCGGGCCCCGGCTGCAACGCCAACTGGAACTCGCACGGCCGCGACGGCAACGTCCGCGCCTGGGACGGCACCGACTGCGGCGGGGAACTCCTCGGCGTCACCCCCGGCAACGACCCCGAGTGGGACGACAACCTCGGCCCCTTCCAGGGCAACGACGTGAACCGCGCCTCGTCTGTCATGAACAGCGGTTTCGTCGGCGGCAAGGACGTCGTGGCCTTCTACTGGCGCGGCCAGTACGACGACACGTCGTACGGCTGCCTCCTGCCGGGCGAGAAGTACGTGGACGACCTCAGCCGGAACCACTACACCAACAACGTGAACATGAACAACTCCATCGAGTCGCACGCCTGGGTGACCTCGACCGCCTGCGCCCCGGGCTCCTTCATCAGCTGAAGCCCCTTGTCGCGACGGTAGTTCCCTTGACCGCCCCGGCATCCCGAAAGGGTGCCGGGGCGACCCGTTTCCGCACCGACGCCCCACCCCGTTTCGCCCACCCGCCCGCACCCCTTCGACTGCCGGACATTTGAACGTCACACCGAGCGGGAACGTTTCCCTCGTCCCCTCTGCATCGCCTTGCCTCCGTCATGCCCCGTGTCCCGCACGGGGCATGACGCGAAAGGACGACGTGCGCCGTGTCCCTGCTTCCGCTCGAAGGTCCCCCGGGGCCGCTCCCCGCCCCCGTCCCCGCCCCGCTCCCGATCAGTGCTCCGGCTCCCGCTCCCGCCGGTTCCCGCCGCTCCCCGACCCGTCTCACCCGCCGCCTGCTCACCCTGCTCCCCGTCCTCCTCATCGGCATCTGGGCGGCGCTGGACTGGCGTGCCCTGTACGACGGCACCGCGCGGCTGGCCACCGCCGACCCCTGGTGGCTGCTCATCGGGCTCTTCTACACCTGCCTGGGCTGGGTGTCCGCCTCCGTCGTCCGGCAGGGTGCCCTGCCCGAGCGGCTGCCGTCGGGGCTGCTGGTCGCCTCGCAGTTCGCCGCCGGCGCGGCCAACCATGTGCTGCCGGCGAGCCTGGGCGCGCATGCGGTCACCCTGCGCTTCCTTCGGGGGCAGGGCATCCCGCTGGGCCGCGCCACCGCCTCGCTCGCCCTGTACTCGCTGGTCAGGCCGATCGCCAAGACGCTCGTCCTGATCGGCTTCCTGGTCGCCATGCCCGGTCTGCTGCGGCTCGGTGAACTCGTCCCGGACCGGCGCATGCTGTTCCTGCCCCTGGTGGCCGCGGGACTCGGGCTCGGCGGCACGCTCCTGGTGCTGACCCTCGTCCGCCCGCTGCGCCGCCCGGCGGTCACGTTCGTGCGCACCGCCCTGACCGACGCCCGCCGGCTGCACACCATGCCCAGCCGGGTCCTCGCCCTGTGGGGCGGCGCGGCCGCCGCGCCCCTGCTGCAGGCGAGCGTGATCCACGCGGTCGGCGCCTCGCTCGGCGTGACGCTGTCCTGGGCGCAGGTCGCGTTCGCGTACCTCGCCGCGAGCAGCGCGGTCGGATCCGTGCCCGCGCCCGGCGGCATCGGCCCGGTGGACGCGGCCATGGTCTTCACCCTCGCCGTCTACGGCGTCCCCGTGAGCCTCGGCACGGCGACCCTCATCGGCTACCGCGTCCTGACGGTGTGGCTGCCCCTGTTGCCGGGTGTGCTGTGCATGTCGGCCCTCGTGCACCGGAAGGCACTCTGAACACCCGGGCACCATTGAATGATGCATTCAACACTTCTAGCATCCTCAGGTGGATTCATTCATCAATCTCAGATGTGTGGCCGCCTCCCTGCTGCTGGCCCTGGGCCTCGCGGTACCGGCGGCCCCCGCCTCGGCCGACTCCCGGCAGACAGTGCCGGAGGTATGGCCGACCCCTCAGAGAATCACCGTCGGATCCGGCCGACTCCCCGTTCCCGACCGCGTCGTCGAGGTCGTCGGCGCGGGTACCGATCCCTCGGCTCGAAAGGTCGTCGAGGCGGCTCTCAAGGCCGCCGGAGCCGACCGCATCACCACGGTCGACGCCGGCGACCGGCCGCCCCCGTCCGACCTGACCGTCTACCTCGGCGGCCCCGGCGAGAACAGCGCCACCACCCATGCACTGAAACAGCTCCGCGCCGCCTCCCCGTCCGGTCTCGCCCCCGGCGGCTACGTCCTGGCCTCCGGCCGCAGCCACGGCCAGGCCCTCCTCGCCCTCTCCGGCGTCGACACCACCGGCACCTTCTACGCCGCCCAGACCCTGCGCCAACTCCTGGACGGCAAACGCGAGTTGCCCGTGGTCAAGGTCCGCGACTGGCCCACCGCCGCCCTCCGCGGAGTCATCGAGGGCTTCTACGGCACCCCCTGGACGCACGCCGAGCGGCTCGCCCAACTCGACTTCTACGGCCGGACGAAGCAGAACGTCTACGTCTACTCCCCCAAGGACGACGACTACCTGCGCGCCCGCTGGCGGGACGAGTACCCGGCCGCGGCGCTGGACCGGCTGAAGGAACTGGTCGAGCGGGCCGACGCCGACCACGTCCGCTTCACCTACGCCCTCTCCCCCGGCCTGTCGGTCTGCTACTCGTCGGACGCCGACATCAAGGCGCTCACCACCAAGTTCGACTCGCTGTACGCCATCGGCGTCCGCTCCTTCGCGATACCGCTGGACGACATCAGCTACACCAAGTGGAACTGCCCCGAGGACGAGCAGGAGTTCGGCACGGGCGGTGGTGCGGCGGGTGCCGCGCAGGCCCATCTGCTGAACACCGCCTGGAAGCAGTTCTCCGCCGGCCACACCGGACTCCAGCCCCTGGAAATGGTCCCCACCGAGTACTCCGACCTCGCCGACTCCCCGTACAAGAAGGCCCTCAGGGAGCAGCTCGATCCGTCCGTGGTCGTCGAGTGGACCGGCGTCGGTGTCATCGCGCCCACCATCACCGCCGAGCAGCTGAAGCAGGCCCGCGAGGTCTACGGCCACCCGATCCTGGTCTGGGACAACTACCCGGTCAACGACTACGTCACCAGCCGTCTCCTCCTCGGCCCCTACACCGGCCGGGAACCCGGCGTGGCGAGCGCCGCCGTCGGCGTGACCGCCAACCCGATGGTCCAGGGCGAGGCGAGCCGGATCGCCCTGTTCACCTCGGCCGCCTTTCTGTGGAACCCGACCGCCTACGACCCGGGCAAGGCGTTCGCCGCCTCGGTCCAGGACCTGGCAGGACCCCACGCCGCCAAGTGGCTGCGGATCTTCGCCGAGAACAACTACTCCTCCCAGCTCGATCCGACCGAGTCCCCGACCCTCACCCGGCTGATCGCTGCCTTCCGCAAGGCCTACCAGCAGGACAGCGGACTCGACCGAGCGGCAGCCCGGTTGAAGGCCTACTTCGCCGACATGGCCGCCACTCCCGCGCAGTTGCGCGCCCGGCTCGCCAACCCCGGGTTCCTCGACGAGACCTCCGCCTGGCTCGACAAGCTCGGCCGCTACGGTGGCGCGGGCGGGACGGCCGTGGATCTGCTGCTGGCCCACAAGCGCGGTGACGCGGACGCCGTCTCCACGTACTGGAAGCAACTCCAGCAAGAACGCAAGGAGTTGGACGCCATTCCGCAGCAGGTCTCGCCGGGCGTGATGGACCAGTTCCTCTACACCACGATGCTGGAGAACGCCCCCGATCCCGGCGTGGACGCCTCCTTTACGCCCAGCTCCGTTTCGGTCCGGCCCGGAGCCTCCACCACGGTCACCCTCGACTTCTCCGACGCGCAGGCCAAAACCGTGAGCTGGAAGCTCGACGTGCCCGACGGCGTCACCGCCTCGCCCTCCGAGGGCACGGCCACGACCCCGGACGCCAAGGTCACCGTCACCCTCACCGGGAAGACCGAGGGCGTCCACTCCGTCGTCGTGTCGGGCACCGGCATCCTGGACCGCACTCTCCCGGTCCAGGTCACCGACGGCACCGGCACACCCCGAGCCCTGACCGCCGACTTCAGTGGCGCGTCGGTGAGTTCCATCGACCTGTCCTCCGGCACGACCAGGAACATCGCCGTCGGCAACAACCCCGGCGAGGTCGTCGTGAGCGCGGACGGGCATACCGCGTACGCCGCCAACCAGGGCTCCGACACGGTCAGCGTGATCGATGTGGCGAGCGGCACGGTCACCGCCACGGTCGCCGTCGGCAAGGTCCCCGCCGGACTCGCGCTCACCCCGGACGGCGGCACACTCTGGGTCGCCAACTACACGGACGGCACAGTGCAGTCGATCGACACGGGCACACTGAAGACCGGCACGCCGGTCCCGGTCGGCGACGGCCCCGAGAACATGGCGATCACGCCCGACGGCAGAACCCTGTACGTGGCCGACATCCACGACAACACGGTGAGCCCCGTCGACCTCGCCACCGGCAGGGCGGGCGCGCCGATCCCGGTCGGCCCCAGCCCCTTCAACGTCGTGGCGTCCCCCGACGGCAGGACGGTGTACGTCTCCAACTCCGGCGGCTCGACGGTGACTCCGATCGACACCGCGACGAACGACCCCGAGCCCACCCTCCTGGTCTCCGGCCAGGCGTACGGCCTCGCCCTCTCACCGGACGGCCGGACCCTGTGGGTCAGTCCGAGCAACGGAGACACCGTCACCCCCGTCGACACGGTGACCGGCGCACCGGGCAAGCAGGTGACCGTCGGAAAGTCAGCGTTCGACGTGGCCCTGGACTGGAACGGCGGCGCGGCCTACGTCACGACGGCGGACGGCAACTCCCTGGTACCGGTGGACACCGCCACGAACACCGCCGGGTCACCCCTGACGACCGGCGCGTATCCGCTGGCCGTCGCCTTGACTCCGGTACCTGTCGAGTAAGGGCTAGCTGAAAAAGGGGCGCGGGGAACTGCGCGACCAGCCCCCACCGGCCGCAAGTTCCCCGCGATACCCCAGGCACCCCTAGCTCGCGGTACGCCGAACCCGCCCCGCGTACCGCTTCTCAAGCTCGAGGTTGCCCTCAAAGCCTCCGGGCACGTTGGCCGACACGTAAACCGGCGGACGCTGACCCGAGGCGAGCAACAGCCCCGAAGCCTCCGCAACCGCCATCTGCACCAGCATCACACCGGTCAAGGAGGACAGCGCCCCCACCGCCCCACCCCCCGGCAACGACAGCAACGCATCCCCGACCGGCGCCGCGTTGTCCAGCACCACATCCGCCAGGTCCACGAGCTTCTTCCCGCTCGCGTGCCCGGCCGGCACGGCCGCCGTGTGGGTGAGAGAGGTAATCGCGAGGATCTTGTGCCCCTGCTGCCTGGCATGCAGCGCCATCTCCACGATGACGTTGTTGACGCCGGAGTTGGAGATGATGACGAACAGGTCCCGGGCGTGCGGCGCGGCCAGGTCGTAGAGGCGGACGGCCACCCCCGGCTCACGCTCCAGCAGCGGGTCGTCGAGGACGCTCGGGTCGTCACCGCCGTAGAGGACGAGGTCGGAGATCTGGAGCCGGTTCGTGGGCACGAGACCGCCCGCGCGGCCCGCGACCTCCAGGACCATCGCCTGGGAGTGACCGGTGCCGAAGGCGTGGATCACACCGTCGGCGCGGATGCAGTCGGCGATCAGCTCGGCGGCGCGGCGCACGTCCTCGCGGGCGGACTCGGTGACGTGACGGAGGACGTCCAGGCTCTGTTCGGCGAAGCCCTGGGCGCTGACTGACTCGACGGACACGCGACACTCCCCACTGATGGATTGAACCACCATACAATCACCCATCAGTGAATCAATAAACCACAACGCGGTCCTGGTATTCAATCAGTGGTCCTAAGGGTGGCTGATACCTTCTTTCCATGCCTCCGACCGACGTCACCACCCTGATCCGCACCGAGCTGCCCCGGCTGGCCGGTTCCCTGCGGAAGGTCGGCGAGCTGATCCTGGAGGATCCGGCCGCCGTCACCCACTGCTCGGCCGCCGAGCTGGGCCGCCGCACCGGGACCTCGCAGGCCACGGTGACCCGGTTCTGCCGCGCCATCGGACTCGACTCCTATCAGCATCTGCTGATCGAACTGGCCCAGGAGCGCGGCCGCGGCGAGGTCTCCGACTGGGGTTCGGCCGAGATCGGCCCCGACATCTCGCCGGACGACAGCCTGGAGCGGGTCGTCCAGGTGGTGGGCAGCGCGGATCTGCGCGCGATCCAGCAGACCATCGAGCGCATCGACCTCGACGCCCTGGAGCGCGCCGCCCAGGCCCTGGCCAAGGCCCGCCGCATCGACGTGTACGGCGTCGGCGGCAGCGGCGCGGTCGCCCAGGAGACCGAGACCCGGCTGTTCCGCATCGGCTGCCAGGTCCGCGGCTGGACCGAGGTGCACGGCGCGGCCACCTCCGCGGCCCTGCTCACCCCCGCCGACGTGGTCATCGGCATCTCCCACTCCGGTGCCACCCGCGAGACCCTCGAGCCCTTCGAGATGGCCAAGGAGCGGGGCGCGACCACCATCGCCATTACCACCGACCCACGCTCCCCGCTGGCCAAGGCCGCCGACATCCGGCTCATCTCGTCGACCTCGGAGACCAGCTTCCGCACCGGCAGCATCGGCGGCCGGCACTCCGTCCTGATGATCGTCGACTGCCTCTACGTCCGCGTCGGCCAGGTGGCCTACCAGCGGGCCAGCGCCTCCCTCGCGCTCACCGAGCACATCAGCCCACAGCATGCGGTGAAGGCTCGCCGTACGCGTTGACCGTGGCCGATCTTGCATGGATGAACCACCGAGATAACTCAAAGATGGTTGTTTGAATCATCCTCTCAGTGCCAGGATGGGGCTCCCCCGAGTCATCTCGTAGGAGCCCCATGCGTGTCACCGCTGTTGAGTCGACCGAGTTGTTCGTCGGTACACCCGAGCGGCCGCTCCAGGTGGTGGCCGCCGGCATCGAGCACCTCCCGGGCCGCTCGGTCCACGTCACCGTCGAGGGACGCGGCGTCGGAGAGACGGTCGTCACCGTCGGCGAGAACGGCACCGTGCGCGCCGAGATACCCGTGACCGGCGACGGCGGGCCGATCACGGTCACCGCGACCGACGGCGACGAGAGCGCGCACGGCACCGGAGAGTTCACGGTCGCCGAGCCCGGCTGGACCATGTTCATGGTCAGCCACTTCCACTACGACCCCGTCTGGTGGAACACCCAGGGCGCCTACACCGAGACCTGGGACGTCGCCGACGACCCGGCCACCACCGGCCTGCCGGCCCGCACCTTCGACTCGCGCGGCCAGTCCGGGATGAGCCTGGTCCGCGCCCACAGCGACCTGGCCCGGCGCGACCCGGCGTACACCTTCGTGCTGGCCGAGGTCGACTACCTCAAGCCGTACTGGGACTCCTTCCCGGAGGAGCGCGGCTTCCTGCGCGAGCTGATCCGCACCGGCCGCGTCGAGATCATGGGCGGCACCTACAACGAGCCGAACACCAATCTCACCGGCGCCGAGGCGACCGTACGCAATGCGCTGTACGGCGACGGATACCAGCGCGCGATCCTCGGGGCGTCCCCGGAGACGGCCTGGCAGCTGGACGCGTTCGGGCACGACCCGCAGTTCCCGGGGCTGATGGCCGACGCCGGGGTGACGTCCAGCTCCTGGGCGCGCGGTCCCTTCCACCAGTGGGGCCCCACCCTGTCCGTCTTCGGCGAGGAGCCGCGGGACCCGACGCGGATGCAGTTCCCGGCGGAGTTCGACTGGATCGCACCCTCGGGGCGCGGGCTCCTCACCGCGTACATGGTCAACCACTACGGCGCCGGGTGGCGGATCGACAACGCGCCGACGCTGCCCGAGGCGGAGGTGGAGGCGTTCAAGCTCTTCCAGGGGCTCAAGAAGGTCGCCCTCACCCGCAACGTGCTGCTCCCCGTCGGCGGGGACTACGCGCCGCCGTGCCGCTGGGTGATGGACATCCACCGGGACTGGAACGCCCGTTACGTCTGGCCCCGGTTCATCAGCGCCGTCCCCCGGGACTTCTTCGCCGCCGTGCGCGCGGAGCTGGACGCCGAGGGCCGCAGGGCCTCGCCGCAGACCCGGGACATGAACCCGATCTACACCGGCAAGGACGTCTCCTACATCGACACCAAGCAGGCCCAGCGTCACGGCGAGACGCTCCTCGCCGACGCGGAGGCCTGGGCCACCCTCGCCTCCCTCGTCACCGGGCACGCCTATCCGGACGCGGCCCTCGACAAGGCCTGGCGGCACCTCGTCTACGGCGCCCACCACGACGCCATCACCGGCTCCGAGTCGGACCAGGTGTACATCGATCTCCTCACCGGCTGGCGGGAGTTGGCCGACCTCGCCGAGACCGTGCACGCCGATGCCACCAAGGCGCTGGCCGACCAGGTCGAGCCGGGCACCGGCCCGGACCTGGTGGTCTTCAACCCGGCGACCTGGGAACGCCAGGACGTGCTGACCGTCGACGACCCGGGTCTGGTGCCCGTCGGCGACGACTTCCAGCCGCTGCCGGCCGTGCGCGAGCAGGACGGCACCCTGCGGGTCGTCGTCCCGCAGGTGCCCGGCATGGGCCTCAAGACCCTGCCCCTGGCGGCCGGTTCCCTCCCCGGGTGGACCTCCGGCGAGGGGACGACGATCCGCAACGAGTTCTACGAGGTGACGGTCGACGCGGTGCGCGGCGGTGCCGTGAGCAGCCTGCGGGCGGTGGCCGAGGGTGGCAGGGAGCTCCTGCCCGCCGGGGAGATCGGCAACGAGCTCGTCGTCCAGGAGGAGTTCCCGAGGCACCCGCGCTTCGGCGAGGGCCCCTGGCACCTCACCCCGACCGGCACGACCGCCGCGCGCGGCCGTGACGTGACCGCCGACGTCGAGGTCGATCACTCCCCGGCCGGATCCCGGATCACCGTCCGCGCCGACCTCGGCGTCTTCAAGTACACCCAGCGGCTGACCCTCTGGGCGGGCGTCGACCGGCTCGACGTCTCCACGACGATCGACGGCTACGACGGCGCCGACCGCCTGATCCGGGTCCGCTGGCCCTCCGACGTGCGGGGCGGGCTGCCGGTGCACGAGGTCGCCGACGCGGTGGTCGGGCGCGGCTTCGGTTTCGTGGAGGTGGACAGCGAGCAGTTCCCATGGACGCTGGACAACCCGGCCAACACCTGGTTCGCCCTGGGATCCACGGCCCGGGTGCTCCTGCACGACGACTCCGGTGCGCCACTGGGCAGCCGGGCCATCGGTGTCGCGGAGCTGGTGTACGCCGACTGGGACGAGGCCGGTGAGCTGGGCACCCCGCTCGCGGCGGCCCTCGTCCGGGCGGGCGTCACCGCCACCTCGACCATCGCGGGCGGCCCCCGCTACGGAGACCTGGAGGTGGACTCCAACCTCCCCGACATCCGGATCACCGTCGGCGGCCCGGAGCGCAACTCCCTGGTCGCCGAGGCGCTCGCCATGGACCCGGCCGCCGACCGTGAGCTGCGCCGCCAGGTCGCCGAGCGGGGTGTGGCGGCCGTGTGGGTCGCACCGCGCGCCTCGCTGCGCGAGGAGTGGGTGCCGGGCGCCGACCTGCGCGACGTGGAACGCCTGCCGCTGCTGGTGATCGCGGGCGCGGACCCTTCGGGTGACGCCAAGGCGGTCGACGCGCTGATCGCCGACCTGGAGGACTTCACCGTCACGGCCACGGCGCCGGGCGGTGGCGAGGCCCTGCCACCGGGCGACGCATGGGACGGGCGCGGCTTCGCCGTCCTGAACCGCGGCACGCCGGGCTGTGTGGTCACCTCCTCCGGAGACCTCTACATGTCCCTGATGCGCTCCTGCACCGGCTGGCCGTCCGGCATCTGGGTCGACCCGCCCCGCCGCACGACCCCCGACGGGTCGGGATTCCAGCTCCAGCGCTGGTCGCACACCTTCGAGTACGCGGTCGTGGCGGGCGAGGGTGACTGGCGGGACCTCCGACTCCCCGCCCGCGGCCATGAGTTCAACCATCCGCTCACGGCCCGGGTGCGCGGTGCGGGCACGTCCCCGCTCCTGCCCAGGAAGACCTCCCTGCTGACGGTCGAGCCCGCCCGCGAGGTGCTCCTCGACGCCCTCAAGCCGCTGGGCTCCCCGCTGGCCCGGGGCGGCACGACACCGGCGGACCCGGGGCGCGGGGTCGTCGTCCGCGTGCACGAGGTGAACGGACGGCCGGTGCGGGCCCGGGTGCGCGGGCCGGTCGCCTGGACGGAGGGCGCCCGGGCGGACGTACTGGAAAGGCCCGGGGAGTCGCTGATCCCGGACGGCGAGGGAGCTCTGGAGGCGGAGCTGACCGGCTTCGAGGTGGCCACCGTCCTGGCCACGCCCCCACAGGCTCCCGAGCCGAAGGCCGACCCCGGTGTCGCCGCCCACGAGCCCGCCCAGCCCGTCCACACCCGCTACTGGCTGCACAACTCCGGGCCCGCCCCACGCGGCAACATGCCCGTCTCCGTCTACCTCTCCCCCACGGCTCTGACCGCCTCCGGCCCCGTCTCGGCGACGGTCCGGATCAGCTCGGAGCTCACCGACACCTCGACGAACGGCACGGTGGTCTTCGAGGCGCCGCCCGGCTGGTCCGCGGAGCCCGCCGAACTGCCGTACGCGCTCGGCCCCGGCGGCTTCTCGCTGGCCGAGGTGACGGTGACGCCGCCACCGGACGCCGAGCCCGGCCGCCACTGGCTGTCGGCCCGGTTGTCGTACGGCGGTCAGATCTACGAGGACGTCGTCGGCCTCGACGTGCCCGGCGGTCCGCCCGCCGGGCAGGGGCTGGTGTGCGAGCTGAACGCCGACCGGGTCACCCTGCGCAGGGGTGAGCGGGCTCAGGTTCCGGTGAGCCTGCACAACACCACACGGGGCCCGGTCGGCGGCCAGCTGTGGGCGGTGTCGTCGTGGGGCACGTGGCGGGGCGTGGGCCCCGGACTGCGGGGCTTCACGGTGCCGGGCGGGGAACAGATGGAGTGCGCGATCGAGCTGGACGGCTCGTCGATCCCACCGGGTTCGTACTGGCTGCTGGCGAAGGCGGCATGGAACGGCCACGTGGCCTACACCAAGGCGATCGCCCTGGAGGTGACCCCGTGACCCAGGAACACGCGGCACTGATAGACGGTGAGCCACTACCGACAGAACGGGTGAACGCCTTCCTTGCAGCGCCCCAAAGGGGCGCGGGGCTGTATCAATCTGCGGCTCCGCCGCGGGGCGCGACCAGCCACAACGGCCCCGCACCCGCCCGACGACAGACAGAGGCACCCTCTGTCGCGAGACAACGCCGCCGCTGGGCCACCCAAGTAGTCGTCACCGATGAACTCGCCCGCCGAGCCTGCGCCGACCGGGGCCTGAAAGTACCGGAAGAGGTGTCACCCGTCTCCGTCCTGGCCGTCGCCGAGACAGACGTCGCCGACCTCGGCAGCATCGTCGCCGCAGCGCTCGCCCACTCCCCCGCCGCCCGCACCCTCCTCACCGCCCTGGAAGCCGAACAGACGGTCCCGGAGACCGCCGTACGGGACTACTACGCCCGCAACCACGACCGCTTCCTGACCGCGGAGGCGTTGAGGCGAGGCGTCACCCCCTTCGACGGGGTCGCCCCGGAGGACCTCCTGCCGTACGACGAGGTCCGCGAAGGCATCACACGCGAGCTCCGCAAGGCAGCAGGCCGCAAGGCCTTCTTCGGCTGGCTGGACCAGGCACGTGCCGGTGTGACCTACGCCCATGGGCATGAACACCCCGGCGACCCCTCGCACCCGGACCACGAACACCGGCACTGATCTCGCACGGAACCTAAACGCAACACGGGAAACCATTGACCTCCGATGAATTCTGGTCCACCTTTTCATCAATCGGAGTCGGAGTTGGTTCATTGAACCAGCCGTGGAGGGGCATCACATGCGCGCAAAGAGACTGACCCGCACCCTGACCTGTTTCGCCGTTCTGTCGCTGACAGCCGCCGGCTGCGGCCTGTCCGGCGGGGGTTCCGACAGCGGTGACGCCACCGCCGGCGGCTGCAAGGTCGACAAGGGCAACGTCGGGTCGGGCAAGCTCACCGGCGAGGTCAAGGGCGACATCACCTTCCAGACCACCAACCTGAAGAAGGACTTCGGGGACTTCTTCAACGGAGTGATCAAGGACTTCGAGACGGCCCACCCCGGCACCAAGGTCAAGTGGATCGACGACCCGGGCGACTCGACGTTCGGCCAGCGCACGGTCGCCGACGCCCAGGCCTGCACCCTCCCGGACGTCCTCAACGTCGACTCCCCCACCGCGACCTCCCTCACCAAGGCCGGCTATCTGCTGAACGTGGGCGTCAAGGACCCCGACGCCGCCAAGCCCTTCGTCCCGGCCTTCTGGAAGTCCAGCCTCATGAAGGACCCCTCCGGCGCGTCGGTCCACACGGTCCTGCCCTGGTACACCGGCGGCATCGTCCTGACGTACAACACCGATCTGCTGAAGCAGGCCGGTATCGACCCGGCGAAGCCGCCGACGACCCTGTTCGGGCTGTTCGCGGACTACGAGAAGGTCGCCAAGGCGGGCGACGGCAAGTTCTACGCGACGATGGCCAACCCGGTGTGGCGGATCCCGTCCGACTGGGACCAGATGAACATCAAGACGCTCTCCGCCGACGGCAAGTCCGCCGTCTTCGCCGACGACCCGCGCACGGTCCAGTGGGTCGAGTGGATGACCAAGCTGTACAAGGAGGGCGCGATGCCGAAGGACTCGCTGTCCTCCAGCAACGACCCGTCCACGCTCTACAGCCAGGGCAAGGTCGCCTACGGCTCGACCAACCCGAGCTTCGTGCGCTTCGTGCAGCAGAACAGCCCCTCGGTCTACGACAAGACCGCGGTCGGCCAGCAGCCCTTCGACGCGCTCGGCCACACCACCGGCGCCCCGCAGTACATCGCGACCGCGGCGACCAGCAAGAACGCCCCCACGGCGCTGGCGTTCTCCGAGTTCCTCACCAACGCCGAGAACCAGACGGCCTGGTGCAAGGACCCGAAGGTGGTGATCTTCCCGACGACCTCGGCCTCACTGGACGACCCGTTCTTCCAGAAGGTCACCGGTGACGACCCGTTCGCGCAGGCCCGCAAGCTGGTCGCCGAGCAGCTGAAGACGGCCACCGCCTACCAGACCAACATCTCCTCGGCCATGCAGAACGCCATCGTCGCCCAGGTGCAGCTGGCCATGCAGGGCAAGAAGAGCGCGGCGGACGCGGTGAAGGACGCCCAGGCGAAGGCCAACGAGATGCTGAAGCAGAGCAGCTGATGGCGGCGACGCACACCACGAACCCGGTGTCCGTGCCCGGTGCGGAGGCGAAGGCCGCCGCGCCGGGCCCGGCCCCGTCCCGTGCCCGGCGGCTCGCCAGAGCCGTACTGCCGGGGCCCGCCCCGGGCGCCAACGGGGCGGCCATGTACCGACGTTGGTGGCTGCCCTGGCTGTGGACCGCGCCCGCGATCGCCTGCGCGGTGATCTTCGGGGTGTTCCCGTTCCTCAACACCATGCTGCTGTCGTTCACCAACGCCAAGCCGCTGGGCGGCGCGTACAGGTTCGTCGGGCTCGACAACTACACGCGGATGCTGGACGACTCGGACTTCTGGCTGGCGACCCGCAACAGCATCCTGTACGCGCTGATCGTCGTACCGCTGATGGTGCTGCTGCCGCTGCTGCTCGCCGTACTGGTGGAGAAGAACCTGCCGGGCATCGGCTTCTTCCGGTCGGCGTTCTACACACCGGTGCTGGCCTCCAGCGTGGTCGTCGGTCTGAGCTGGCAGTGGCTGCTGGCCGACGACGGACTGGTCAACACCTGGCTGCAGAAGGCCCACTTGATCAGGTCGGCGATCCCGTTCCTGTCGGACTCGTGGCTGATCCTGCTGTCCGCGATGGGCCTGACCCTGTGGAAGGGCCTCGGCTGGTACATGGTCTTCTACCTGGCCGCTCTTGGGAACGTCCCCAAGGAGCTCCACGAGGCCGCCGCCATGGACGGCGCCGGAGCGGCCCGCCGCTTCTGGCACATCACCGTGCCCGGCGTACGGCAGGCCATGATGCTCGTCGGCACCCTCACCGGCATCGGATCGCTCAGGGTCTTCACCGAGATCTACATGCTCGGCAGCGCCACCGGCGGTCCCGGCGGCGCCGACCGCACCCTGCCCTTCTACATCCGGGACGTCGGCCTGGACCCGATCACCGGCAACGCGGGGTACGGCTCGGCCGTCAGCGTGGCCCTGTTCCTGCTGACGCTGGGGCTGACCCTGCTGGCGCAGCGCCTGACGAAGGAGGACGAGGCATGACGACCGCTGTCGCACCCAAGCGCCGCCGCCTGATGCCGCGTTGGCGGGACTACGGCCGCCCCCGCGAACTCGTCGTCCGCTATCTGCTGCTCCTCCTGGTCCTCGGCCTCACCGTCGGCCCGCTGCTCTGGCAGCTCCTCGCCTCCCTGAAGAGCACCGGCGAGGACGTCTTCGGCGCGAACGCCACCCTGCTGCCCCACCACCCGACCCTGCGGGCCTACCGGACCATCTTCGACCAGGTGCCGGTGGGCACGTACATCAGGAACAGCCTGATCGTGGTCGCCCTGTCGGTCACCAGCCAGCTGGTCTTCTCCACCACCGCCGGCTACATGCTCTCCAAGCCCGGCTGGAAGGGCCGCAAGGCGGTCTGGGTGGTCCTGATCGCCTCGATGATGTTCCCCTTCGAGTCGATCATGGTGTCGCTGTTCCTGAGCATCCGGGACATGGGCCTGGTCGACCACCTGGCCGGCGTGTGGCTGCCCGGGTTCGTCGGCGCCATCAACGTCCTCCTCATGCGCGGCGCGTTCCTCGCGGTCCCGCGCGAGATCGAGGACTCGGCCATGCTCGACGGCGCGAACGAGTGGCAGCGCTTCAGGCACCTGTATCTGCCGTCCGCGTGGGGCGCGATCCTGGTGGTCGTCATCAACACCTTCATCAGCGCCTGGGACGACTTCCTGTGGCCGCTGATCGTGCTGCGCTCCGAGAGCAACATGACGCTGACGCTGGGACTTTCCCGCCTGCAGAACTCGTCGTTCGGCTACGACCAGCGGATGGTCATGGCCGGCTCGGTGATCTCCGTGATCCCGGTGCTGGTGCTGTTCGTGATCACCCAGCGGTGGTTCTACAAGGGTGTCTCGTCAGGGGCCGTCAAGCTGTGACCCCGCGCGCCGAGCGCCTCCCCGGCTGAGGCGGCGACCCTGATCTCGACCGTCCTGGAAGGGGCGAGCTGCTCGGGGTCCAGGGTCAGCGAGACCGTACGGCACTCACCCGGAGCCAGGCCGACACCCTCGAACGCGCACAGTTCGAGGGTGCGCGGCCAGGTGGGGGTGAGCAGGCGGCGCAGATAGACCTGGACCACCGAACGCCCGTACCGCTGACCGGTGTTGGTGACATCGACCTCGACCGTGAGGCCCGTGAGCCGTGGCGTGCCGTACGCGAAACTCGTGTACGACAGTCCGTGCCCGAAGGAGTACCGCGGCTCGGCGCTCTCGTCCACGTATCCGCCGTACTCGGTGTCCTTGTGGTTGTAATGGACGGGGAGTTGGGCCGCCGAGCGCGGGACGGAGACCGGCAGTCGGCCCGTCGGCTCCGTGAGTCCGAGCAGGACCCCGGCGATCGCCTCGCCGCCCCACGGGCCCGGATACCAGGCGGTGAGCAGCGCGTCGGCGGTGTCGGGGACGAGGTGCGGGCGGCCCTGGATCAGGACGACCGCCGTGGGCGTGCCGGTCGCGACGACGGCGTCCAGGAGCGCGTACTGGGCCCGGCCGAGCCGCAGTCCGGCCAGGTCGACGCCCTCGCCGCAGGTCATCTCGGACACGGCCTTGCGTGCGGCCCCGTTGGCGTCGAACACGGTCTCGGGGGTACGGGCGCTGCTGCCGCCCAGCACCAGGACGGCCAGGTCGGACGCGGCGGCCTGGGCGGTGGCCTCGGGGATCCCGGAGAGGCCGTCGCCGGTGAGGGCGCAGCCGGGGGCGTGGCGGATCTCCAGGCCGGGCGGGGCGAGGCGGCGCAGGGCGTCGAGGACGCTGCTGCCGGTGCCGGGGCGCTGCGGGGCGGTGTAGTCGCCCAACTGGTGTGCGGTGGTGGCGGCTTGAGGCCCGAGAACGGCGATCCGTGAGACGTGCGCGCCGATGGGCAGCACGCCGTCGTTGCGCAGGAGGGTCACAGCCGCCCGGGCGGCCTCCCTGCTGATCGCCTCACCGTCGGCGGGCGGTCGGGCCGTCGCGTCCTGCCCTTCGAAGAGGCCCAGCCGGAACTTGAGCCGCAGCACGCGGGCGACGGCGGTGTCGAGGGTCTTCTCGCTCACCAGACCACGCTCGACCGCCTCCTCCAGATGGGTGAAGCCCTCGTCCCAAAGGCTCAGATCCACACCGGAGTCGAGGGCGAGAGCACCCGCGGAGACCTTGTCCCCCGTGATCCGCGCCAGCCGGTCGACGGCCAGGCCGTCGGCCATGACGAGCCCGTCGAAGCCCCAGTCCTCGCGCAACAGCCCGGTGAGCAGGGCGCGGTTGCCGGAGCAGGGCATCCCGTCCACCTCGTTGTACGCGGCCATGACGGCGGCGGCGCCCGCGCGGACACCGGCCCGGGCGGCGGGGAGGTGGATCTCGTGGAGCTCGCGCAGTCCGAGCTCCGACTCTGCGGAGTTGCGGCCACCGACGGTGGCACCCTGGCCGGCGAAGTGCTTGAGGACGACGGGAGCCTTGCCGGCGGCGAAGACGTCGTCGTCCGGGGCACCCTGCATGCCCCGGACCAGCGCCTCCGTCAGCCGGGCGGCCAGGTACGGGTCCTCGCCGAAGCACTCCTCCGTACGGCCCCAGCGCGGATCGCGGACGATGTCCAGCGCCGAGACGAGGGCCACGTGGCCGCCGCGGGCACGGAGCTCGGCGGCGGCGTGCGCGGCGGCGCGCTCGTAGAGGCCGGGGTCCCAGGTGGCGCCGATCGCCAGGTTGACCGGGAGGACCGTGCCGTCGAGGGCCATGAGGCCGTGCGGGACCTCCTCGACGAAGAGTGCGGGGATGCCGAGCCGGCTCCGGCCCACGACATGCCGCTGGACCAGCTCGGCGAGGGCGGCTCCGTCCGCCGCGCCCGGTCCGCTCCCGTGGTCCACGCCGGACCAGGCGTCGGCGCGCTGGAGGCCGTACAGGGCACCGAGTCCCTCGAAACGGTCGGTCTCGGCGTACAGGGCCTCGGTGAGTTCGAAGCCGCCGTCGGAAGTCCGGCGGTAGGCGTCCCAGCCGTACATGCGCTGGTTGACCTGGCCGACCTTCTCGCGCAGGGTCATCCGGGACAGGAGATCGCGGACGCGGGCGTCGATGGGTGCGGTGGGGTCGCGGTAGAGGACATCGCTCATGACGGATGCGCCAGCCGTGCGAGGGCGACCGCGCCGGGACAGCCGTCGGCCACCCAGTCGAGGCTCAGGCCGTGGATATGGAGCCGTTCGGCCAGCGGGGTCGTGAGCGGACCCTGGGGACCGAGCAGGCCGCCTGTGGCGACGATCCGTTCGCCGGGGCGCGGTTCCAGCGCCCGTACGGTCTCCAGCAGGTGGTCCGCCGCCTCCCTCAGGATCGTCTCCGCCACGGTGTCCTTCTCGGCGGCCGCGTCGGCGACCAGCGGGGCGAAGCGGGCCAGCCGGATCGGCGGATCGGCCATGACGGCGGGCAGCAGATGGCGGCGGAAGTCCTCACGCCGGGCGGGTGACCAGCCGGGGATGCCGGTGGGGTGGGCGCCGGTACCGCTCGGCAGGGCGGTGCCGCCATGGTCGTACGAAGGGATTGAGCCCTTCGGGAGGACGTCGACCGGCAGACCGAGGGTGCGGCCGACCCAGCCGGCGAGGACGGTCGGACGCCCGCGGCCGTCGGCCATGCGCAGGGCCGCACGGACCGCGCTGCGGCCGATCCAGAAGCCGCTGCCCTCGTCGCCGAGGAGCCAGCCGTCACCGTCCACCGTGGTCGTGGCGTGACGGTCGGTGATGCGCATGGCGACCGCGCCCGTGCCCGCGACCAGGGCGAGCCCGTCGGAGGGGGTGCCGGGGGCGGCGGCGAAGGCGGCCTCGATGTCGCTGCAGACGCCCACCCGGCGGGCCGGGATGCCGAGGCGGCCCAGGGCCTCGGTGAGGGCCTTCCGGGCCCGGGAGGTGCCGGGGTCCTCCTCCGAGGCCGCCGTGGCGCCCGCGAAACCGCCGGTCACGGCCACCACCCGGGCGCGCGCACCCTCGGGCACCACCCGGGCCAGCGCCTCGGCGAGGTGGTCGGTGAGCTGCGGGACCGGCACGGTCATGGCGTTGCCCGGGCCGGCGGTGCTCTCGGCCAGCACGCGACCGTCCTCGGCGGCGGCGAGGACCGCGCGGGTGCGGGTGCCCCCGGCGTCGAGGCCGACGACCAATTCTTGGTTCAAATCATTACCCATCGACGACTATGGTGATTGATACATTCGCGCAGGACAAGGGCCCGGCCCGAGGAGGATCCCATTCCCACGCTCCGCTTCGGCGTCAACTACACGCCCCGCCACGGCTGGTTCCACGCCTGGCACGACTTCGATCCGGGCCGCGCCCGCGACGACCTGGCCCAGATAGCCGGGCTCGGCCTCGACCACGTCCGGGTCTTCCACCTCTGGCCGCTCCTCCAGCCCAACCGCACGCTGATCCGCACCGCCGCCGTGGACCAGCTGGCGCGGCTGGTCGACCTGGCGGCCGAGGCGGGCCTCGACGTCCTGGTGGACGGCGTACAGGGCCATCTGTCGAGCTTCGACTTCTACCCGGAGTGGACCCGCAGCTGGCACCACCGCAACGTCTTCACCGACCCGGAGGCGATCGACGCCCAGGCGGACCTGCTCCGCACCCTCGGCCGCGCCCTCACCGGCCGTCCGAACCTCATCGGCCTCCAGCTGGGCAACGAGCTCAACAACCTCATCGAGCACAACCCGGCGACGGTGGCCGAGGTCGACCACTACCTGGACACCCTGCTGGCCGCCGCCCGGGACGGCCTGGGCTCCCAGGGCCTGGTCACCCACTCCGCGTACGACGCGGCCTGGTACGGCGACGACCACCCGTTCACCCCGGAGGCCTCGGCCCGCAAGGGCGACCTCACCACGGTCCACCCCTGGGTCTTCTCCGGCGGCTGCGCGAGCCTCTACGGCCCCCGCTCCCCCCAGGTCCTGCATCTCGCCGAATACGGCACGGAACTGGCCAAGGCCTACGCCGCGGACCCGGCCCGCCCGGTCTGGGTCCAGGAAACCGGCGCCCCCGAACCCCACATCCCGGCCGCCGACGCCCCGCACTTCGCCCGCGAGACGATCCTGAACGCATCGGGTTGCGAGAACCTGTGGGGCGTGACGTGGTGGTGCTCCCACGACGTGGACCGCTCACTGGCGGACTTCCCGGAGTTGGAGTACACGCTGGGGTTGTTCGACGCGGAGGGGCGGCCCAAGCCGATCGCTGAGGCGCTGGCGACGACGATCGCCGAACTGCGGGCCGGATCACTGCCGGCTGAGCCACGCGAGACGGCCCTGGTCCTGGCCTGCACGCCGTCCACGCGATCGGCGTCGGGGCCGGGCGGGGCGTACTTCGAGGAGTGGATGAACCTGCGCCAGGAGGGTGTGCGCCCGGCGGTGATACGAGCCGACCGGGCGGAGGACGAGGCGTACCTCGCGGCAAGGGGAATCAAGGAGATCATCAACGCGCCCCTTTAGGGGCGCGGGGAACTGCGCGACCAGCCCCCACCGGCCCGCAGACACGTCACCGCGCCCCCACCAGAGCCTCTGCCACCGCCCGCAGATTGACCCTCCCCCGCCCGTAAGAACACAACGCACCCCCCTCCGACAGCCCCGTGGCAACCCGCACCACCCCCGGCCGCCGGGCCTCGATCACCTCCCGCATGCGGGCCTGCCAGGGATGCAGGCCCGCATCGCACGTGGCCACGACCAGGGGCGCACCCCCGGCCCTGGCCAGGATGTCCTCGACCGCACCTTCCAGATCGGCGGGCTCCCCGTTGACCGCCGTCCCCGTGGCCGTCGGATCAACAGCGAGCACCGCGGTCAGCAAATCCTCCCCACCCCAGTTCAACGCCGGATGCGGCACCGGAAACAGGTCCACGACATGCGCCCCGGACACGGGCCCCGGCGAAACCTGCCCCCGCAGGGCCCGCCGTGCCGCCTCGAGCCCCGCTCCCGCATCCCATACGGCCACCTCGCTCGCCGGTGTCGCATACCGTTCCACCAGCCGCTCCACCCGCCCCGCGGCCTCCCGAACCCGTTCCTCGCCCAGCACCCCGTCCCGCAGCGCCTCGAGCAGGGCGTCCCGGCACTCCAGCGTCACTCCCAGATCCGCCACGGCGACGATGACCTGGTCCGCTCCGGCGGCGAGGGCGATCCGCGCCCCCGCGGCCTCCCCGTACAGGTCCGCGATCGACTTCATCTCCAGCGCGTCGCTGACCAGCACCCCGTCGAAGTCGAGCTCGTGCCGCAGCAGATCCCCGAGGATGCGCCGACTGAGCGTGGCCGGCCGGTTGGGGTCCAGCGCCGGAAAGACGACATGCGCGCTCATCAGCATCGGCACGCCCGCGGCGATCGCGGCCCGGAAGGGGCCGAGGTCGAGTTCGTCGTACGGCCGCGGGTCGACGGCGAGTTCGTGGTGGCTGTCGGTGAGGGTGCCGCCGTGCCCGGGGAAGTGCTTGGCGCAGGAGGCGATGCCCCGCGCCTCGGTGGCTGCGATCCAGGCGCTCAGGTGCCGGGAGACCAGCTCGGGCTCGGTACCGAAGGCGCGGGTGCGCACGATCGGGTTGCCGGCCTGTCGCTGGATGTCGGCGACGGGGGCGTAGGAGGCGGTGATGCCCAGCGTGGCCAGATGTCCGGCAAGGGCGTCGGCGCAGCGGGCGGTGAGGTCCGGGTCGTCGACGACGCCGAGGGCGTAGGAGCCGGGGACCTCCGGGGCGCCCGCGCTGACCAGGTGGCCGATGCCGCCGCCCTCGTTGTCGATGGCGACCAGCAGGTCCGGCCTCAGCGCCCGCAGCGTGTCGGTGAGCCGGCGCACCTGTTCCGCGTCGCGCACGTTGCGGGTGAACAGGATGACTCCGCCGAGACCGCGGTCGATGAGCCGCTTCAGGGTGTCGGGGACGGCCGTGGTGCCCTCGAACCCGGCGACGAGACAGCGGTGTGCGGCCTCGTCGAGGTCGACGGGCAGGGCGGTGCGGGCAGGCTGGCGCTCGGTGTGGGTCACCCCCGGAATCCTCTGGCTCGTCCAGCCGAAAGTCAACACACCAATGGTTCGGTCATTCATCGCCCCGCGGGGCGGCCGTTCCTCGAGCCGTGTCCCAGCCCAGCCCGTCCGCGGAGGCGACGAGGTGGCCCGGGCCCGTCGGACCGGTGCCGTCCAGGGGGCCGCCGTAGAGCGCCTGCTCCTGGAGATCGTTGCCGGTCCGGAAGGTCTCGCCGACGACCCGCGTGGACAGCAGCGGGTTCACCCGGTCGTCAGTGGTCGCCAACCGGCCCACCGCGCCCTCCAGTTCGGCCGCCGCGGCACTCCAGTGGTCCCCGAGCCGGTCCGGGCCCAGCACCGCCGAGTCACCCGAGACCAGTCCGCCCGCCAGCTCGGCGAAGGCGGCCACCTCGGTGCTGTCGACCTTCGTGACCTTCTTCGCGGACCAGAAGTAGGACGCGTCGTTGCGCTCCATGTCGTAGAAGGCGATGAGGAACTCGTAGAACACCCCGTACTCACGCCGGTATCGCGCCTCGAACTCGGCGAAGCCGCGCTCCTCGGGCACACTGCCGTCGAGTGCCGAGTTGACCGCGCGGGCCGCCAGCAGGGCACCGTAGGTGGCCAGATGGACGCCGGACGACAGCACCGGGTCCACGAAGCAGGCGGCGTCACCGACGAGCGCCATGCCGGGCGTCCAGAAGGACGTCTTCCAGTACGACCAGTCCTTGCGCACCCGCACCTGGTCGTACGGCGGCTCGGTCGCGGCCGGCACTCCGTCGAGCAGTTCGGCGACCTCCGGGCAGGCCCGGATCATGTCCTGCCAGGCAGAGCGCGGATCCCGCTGGACGGCGGCGGTGTGCTCGGGCGAGATCACGGCGCCGACGCTGGTCAGGTCGTCGCGCAGCGGGATGTACCAGAGCCAGCCGGCGTCGAACGCGGCACAGAAGATGTTGCCCCTGTTCGGCTCGGGGAGCCGGCGTCCGCCCGCGAAGTACCCGAACACGGCGAGGTTGCGGAAGAAGTCCGAGTACACCCGCCTCCCGCCCACCCCGGAGTGCACCCGGCTGGTGTTGCCGGACGCGTCGATCACGTAACGGCCGTACGCGGTACGGGCGTTGCCGTCACCGTCGGTGTACTCGACCCCGCGCACCCGCTCGTCGTCGGCGACGACCCGGCGCACCGTGCTGCCCTCCCGCACCTCGGCGCCGACGCGGGCGGCGTTGCGCAGCAGGATCTCGTCGAACCGGGAGCGCTCCACCTGGAAGGCGGTCGCCGTGGGTTCGGGCAGCCGGGGCGTCATGGAGAAGGAGAACTGCCACGGCTTCGGGTCGCGCCCCCAGCGCAGGGTGCCGCCGCGCTTGAGGGTGAACCCGGCCTCGGCGACCTCCTCGGCGACACCGAGGATGCCGCACAGACCGTGCACGGTCGCCGGCAGCAGCGACTCGCCGATCTGGTACCTCGGGAAGGTCTCCCGCTCCAGCAGCAGCACCCGGTGCCCGCGCATCGCCACGGCGGCCGCGGCGGTCGAGCCGGCCGGCCCGCCACCGACGACGATCAGGTCGTACTCGGGGTCCATCGGGAACTCCACTTCTCGGTCTCGGGGTTACGCGGGTCGTGGGCCTACGCGGGCATCCAGGCGCGGATCGCCGCGGCCGTGGAGTCGGCGTCCTGGTGGACGACGGAATAGTGGTCGCCGGGGACGTCCGCGGTGTCGTGGGGCAGCGGCCAGTGCGGCAGCCAGTCCCCCTCGGGGTCGATCCTCCGCATCTCGGCGGTCGGGCGGCCGCGCAGCAGCAGCGTCGGCACGGGGGACGGCTCGGGGTGCCATCCCTCGAGAACGCGCGCATAGCCGCCGCCCGCGATCAGCAACGAGTCGTCGAACTCCGCGACGACGTCGGCCGGCAGGGCGGCACCGGCGGCCATCAGGGCGAGTGCGCGCGCGTCACCGCGCTGGAGCACGCCCGCGTGGGAGTCGATCAGGACGACACCGGCCGGCGGCTCTCCGGCGGTCGCCAGCCGGCGTGCCACCTCGTGCGCGATCACACCCCCTGCGCAGTAGCCGACCAGGACCACGGGGCCGCCCCGGGCGATCTCCCGCACCGCGTCGGCGTGCACTCGCGCCAGCGTCTCCATCGAGTCCGGCACCGCCCGGCCGGCCCCGAATCCGGGGTGCTCCAGCAGGTACACGTCCCGCTCGCCGGCGAACTGCCGGGCCAGTCCGGCAGGGACGCGCTGGAAGGGTGCGAGGTAGTCGGGGATGTAGGCGAGCGCGGCGGCACTTCCTCCGGTGCCGCTTCGGGCGAGCCGGACGGGCCCGACGGCATGCCGGGCGCGGTCGGCCGCGGTGAAGGACGGCAGGGCGTACGAGGCGACGTACCGCAGGGTCATCGCCTCCAGCGGGCCCTGCTCGCCCAGGACGCGGTGGTAGAGGGTGCTGAACCGGTAGGCGGACGGTGGTACTTGAGCCGTCGTCTCCGTCACCGGGGTGCCCTCCGGCTCCTTCGGCTCCTTTGGTTCCGGCAACGCACCCGCCTGCCCCAACGCGTCGAGGAGGTGCGCCGACAGCCCCTCCAGCGTCGGATGCTCGAGGACGACCGTCGATGCCAGCCGCACCCGCGTGAACGCGCTGAGCCGGTTGCGGAACTGAAGGGCCGTCAGCGAGTCGAAGCCGAGCTGTCCGAACTCCCGGTCGGCGGGGAACGCGTCCGCGTCCGGGAAACCGAGCACCGCGGCCAGTTCGGCGCGGAGCAGACCCGCCAGCACACGGGCGCGGTCGGCCTCGGGAGTCGCCGCGAGCCTCTTGCGCCAGGCACCGGGAGCCTGGTCGGTCGCCGGTGCCGCGGCGACCGGTGCCGGACGCGGCGGAAGCAGGTCGGCGAGCACCGGCGGCAGGGTCGAGCCGCTCGCCGTGGCGCGGGCGAACGGGACGGGCACCAGCACCGGTTCCGCCGTGCGCAGCGCGGAGTCCAGCAGTTCGACGCCCGTCTGCTCGGTGACCGCGGGCACCTCGCCCTCGGCCGGAAGGTTCGGCGCGACCCGGCCCGCCATGCCCTCGCCGTGCGCGGTGGTCCAAGGGCCCCACGCGAGGGACTGCGCGGGCAGCCCGCGGGCGGTCCGGTACTCGGCCAGCGCGTCGAGGAAGCCGTTGGCGGCCGCGTAGTTGGACTGTCCCGGCCGGCCCAGCACACCGGCGGCCGAGGAGTACAGCACGAACGCGGACAGTCCCAGGTCCTCGGTCGCCTCGTGCAGATGCCAGGCGGCGTCCGCCTTGGGCGCCAGCACCTCGGCCACCCGCTCCGGCGTCATGCCGTCCACCACGCCGTCGGCCACCACTCCGGCCAGATGGAACACGCCGGTCAGGGGTGGACTGCAGGACCCGACCAGTGCGTCGACGACCGCCCGGTCGCTCACGTCACAGGCCACCACCCTTACGGCCGCGGGCAGTTCGGCCGCCCAGTCGGGAGTACGGCCACTGCGGCTCGCCACCAGCAGGTGCCGTGCCCCGTGTTCGGCCACGAGGTACCGGGCGAGGCTCGCGGCGAGCGCACCCGTGCCGCCGGTGATCAGCACGGTGCCGTCGGGGTCGAGGGCGGGTGGCGGGGCGCTCGCAGGGCCTGCGGTGACCAGCCTGGGCACCAGGACCGTGCCGTCGTGCAGGGCGAGTTGGGGTTCGCCGGTGCGCAGGGCCGCGTCCAGTGCCGCGGGCGTGGCGGTGCCGCCGCGGAGGTCGACCTGCACGATCCGGCCGGGGTGCTCGGACTGGGCGCTGCGCAGGAACCCGGTCACCGCGGCCTGCGCCGGATCCGGGTCGTCCCCGGTGGCGTGGTGGGTGAGTACCAGCAGACGGCCCGGCCGGGGGCCGGCGACCCAGTCGCGTACGCGGGCGAGGACGGCCGTGACGAGGTCACGGGCCCGGCCCGGCATGTCCTCGCAGGACCCGGCCGACGGGTGTGCCGCATCGAGCAGTTCGTACGCGGTGTCGGCGTGTCCGGCTTCCGTGGCGGGCCGCCAGGCCACCTTGTACAGCTCGGTGGGCCGGACTTTCACCACCCGGGTGACCAGGGACTCGACGGTGGCCAGGGGCCGCCCGTCCATGCCGGTCAGCGTCACCCGTACCTCGTCGGGTCCGAGCCGCTCCAGACGCGCCCTCGCGGCGGTGGCGCCGGTCGCGTGCACGCTCACTCCGGTACAGGCGAGCGGAACCCGCGCCTCGCCCGGGCCCGCGGCCAGCAGCGCGGCGTGCAGGGCCGCGTCGAACAGCGCGGGATGCAGGGTGTACGAGCCGGCCTCCGCCGCCTCCTGCGGCTGAAGTGCCAGCTCCGCGAACGTCTCGGCGCCGCGCCGCCAGAGCCTGGTGACCGCGCGGAAGGCCCGGCCGTAGTGGTGGCCGTACGCGGCGGGCCGCGCATAGTCGACGGCGAGCTCCTCGGCGCCGGCGGGCGGCCAGGGCGTGTCCTGAGCGGCGGCGGGTGGTGTGCCTGCCACGGCGACCGACGCCTCGGCATGGCGGGTCCACGTCGTGCCCGTGCGTGCCCACACG
Source organism: Streptomyces doebereineriae (assembly GCF_031845645.1). NCBI lineage: Bacteria > Bacillati > Actinomycetota > Actinomycetes > Kitasatosporales > Streptomycetaceae > Streptomyces > Streptomyces doebereineriae. The sequence continues at coordinate 268,106 of NZ_JAVREZ010000006.1, read as the reverse complement.
GTGACCGGGCGGTTCCCCTCCTGATCCGGGGTGTCCGCGACCACCTGGATCGGCACCTGCTCCGACACGGGCAGCACCAGCGGCTCGTGGAGGACCAGCTCGGACAGCCGTGGCGAGCCCTCCGCCGTGCCTGCCCCGGCCGCCCGGAACGCCAGCTCGGCGAAGACCGTCGCGGGCACCAGCACCCGGTCGCCGATCACATGGTCCGCGAGCCAGGGCTGCCGCGTGGTGGACAGCACACCGCTGTAGCGGGTCCGGGGCCCGTCGGCGTCCGGCTGCGCCGGTCCGACCAGCTTCCGGTCGTCACCGCTGTCGTCGCCCCGCACGTCGAGCCAGTAGCGCTGCCGCTGGAAGGGGTACGTCGGCAACGGCCGCCGCCGGGCGCCGGTCCCGGCGTACACGGACCGCCAGTCCACCGGCACACCGTGGACGTGCAGCTCCGCCAGGGCCACGGCCGTCTCGGCAGCGGACGTGAACAGGGCCCCGGAGTCCGGCTCGACGCACTCCTCGGCCGCCGCGCTCAGCGCAGCCGACGGTCCGGCCTCCACGTACGCCGTCACCCCCGCCCCCGCCAGCCACCGCACCGCGTCGGCGAACCGCACGGTCTCGCGTGCCTGGCGTACCCAGTACTCGGCGGTCCGGATCGCGTCCGGCTCCGGGCGGCCGGTCAGCGTCGACACCACCGGCAGGGAAGGCCGGTGGTAGGTGACCGACTCGGCGACCTCCCGGAACTCCTCCAGCATCGGGTCGAGCAGCGGCGAGTGGAAGGCGTGGCTGACCTTCAACCTGGTCGCCGTCCGCCCGAGTCGAGCCGCCAGGGCGGACACCGCCTCCTCTTCGCCGGACAGCACCACGGACTCGGGGCCGTTGACCGCCGCGACGGCGACCCGGGCACCAGGCACCTCGTCGAGCCGTTTCACCACGTCCGTCAGGGGCGCCCGTACGGCGAACATCGCTCCGCCTGTGGGGAGTGCGGCCATCAGCCGGCCCCGCGCGGCCACCAGCCGTACCGCGTCGGACCGCGAGAGGACGCCCGCGATGTGGGCGGCGGCCAGTTCGCCGATCGAGTGGCCGACCAGGAAGTTGGGCCGTACCCCGCAGTCGGCGAGGAGGGTGTGCAGCGCGACCTCGTAGGCGAACAGGGCGGGCTGGGCGTAGTCGGTGCGGTGCAGGAGATCGCTGTCGGGGTCGTCGATCACCTCGCGCAGGGGTAGGCCCAGCAACGGGGTGAAGGCGTCGCACAGTTCGGTGAACGCCTTGGCGAACGCGGGGAAGGCGGCGGCCAGTTCCCTGCCCATACCGGTCCGCTGGGCGCCCTGGCCCGCACAGAGCAGCGCCACCTTGGAGGTGCCGCGCACGGTGCCCTTGCGCAGTGCGGGGCTGTCGGCGCCGTCGGCCAACTCCCGGAGCCCGGCGAGGAGTCCGTCGGCGTCGGCGGCCAGCACGGCGGCGCGGCGCGGGAGCGGAGTCCGGGTGGTGGCGAGCGAGTACGCGACATCCAGGGCGGCCGCGTCACCCTGCACGTCGGCGAGAGCAGCCGCCAACTCCCTCGCGTGGGCCCGGAGTCCGGCCTCGTCGCTGCCGCTGACGAGCCAGGGGGCGGCGGTGCGCGGGCCGCTGGAGCCGACGTTCCGGGGTTCCTCCTCGGCTTCCTCCGGCTCCTCGATGATCACGTGCGCGTTGGTCCCGCCGATCCCGAACGAGGAGACCGCCGCCCGGCGCGGCCGGTCACGCTGCGGCCAGGGCCGGGCCCGGTCCAGCAGCCGTACCGCCCCGTCGGACCAGTCGACGTGCGGCGACGGCTGCCCCGCGTACAGCGACCTGGGCAGTTCGCCGTGGCGCATCGCCTCGATCATCTTGATGACGCCGGCCACCCCGGCCGCGGCCTGGGTGTGCCCGAAGTTCGACTTGACCGAGCCCAGCCAGACGGGGTCGTCCGGTTCCCGGTCCCGGCCGTAGGTGGCCAGCAGGGCGCCCGCCTCGATGGGGTCGCCGAGCGCGGTCCCGGTGCCGTGGCCCTCGACGGCGTCGACGTCGGCCGTGCGGAGTCCGGCGTCGGCCAACGCCAGCCGGATCAGCTCCCGTTGAGCCTCGCCGTTCGGGGCTGTGAGGCCGTTGGACGCGCCGTCCTGGTTGACGGCGGAGCCCCGCAGCACCGCCAGAACCGGGTGGCCGTTGCGCCGGGCGTCGGACAGCTTCTCCAGCAGCACCAGGCCGACCCCCTCGGCCCACGCGGTGCCGTCCGCGCCGTCCGCGAAGGACCGGCAGCGGCCGTCCGCCGACAGCCCGCGCTGCCGGCTGAACACCACGAACGGCTTGGGACTGGCCAGGACGGTCACCCCGCCGGCCAGCGCGAGGGTGCACTCGCCCGCGCGCAGCGCCGCGGCGGCCAGGTCCATGGCGACGAGGGAGGACGAGCAGGCCGTGTCGACGGTCAGGGCCGGGCCGCGCAGGCCCAGCACGTAGGAGATCCGTCCGGAGGCCACGCTGCCCGCCGAACCGGCACCGAGGTGCGCCTCCAGCGGGTGCTGCGACGCCCCGCCGCCGTATCCGCCGTGCATCAGACCGACGTAGACGCCGGTGGCGCTGCCGCGCAGCGAGGGCGCGGGGATGCCCGCACGCTCCAGCGTCTCCCAGGCGACCTCCAGCAGCAGCCGGTGCTGCGGGTCCGTGGCGGTGGCCTCGCGCGGCGAGATACCGAAGAACAGCGGGTCGAAGTCGGCCGCGTCGGTGAGGAAACCGCCGCGTCGGGTGTACGTCGTCCCGAGCCGGTCGGGGTCGGGGTGGTACAGGGCGTCGACGTCCCAGCCCCGGTCGGCCGGGAACTCGCCGGTGGCGTCCACGCCGTCGGACACCAGCCGCCAGAGATCCTCGGGCGAGCGCACCCCGCCCGGGTAACGGCAGCCGACGGCCACGATCGCGATCGGCTCCGCGGCGGGGCCGCGGCGCGGCTGTGCCGTCTCGCGGGAGCCGCCGTGGAGGCGCTCGTCCAGGTGGGCGGCGAGCGCGGCGGGGGTGGGGTGGTCCCAGACCAGGGTGGCGGGCAGCCGCAGTCCGGTGCGGAGGCTGAGCCGGTGCCACAGGTTCATCGCGCCCATGGAGGTGAGACCAAGGTCGGCGAAGGCGGTGTGGGGGTCGATCGCCGCCGCGTCGGTGACGGGCGCCTCACGGCCGCCGGCGGCCGGGGCGAGCGCGGGCGTACCACCGGCCACCGACCCGTCGGAAGCGACCGGCTCGCCGACGGCCTCCGCCCCACCGATCGCCGCCGTCTCCGCGCACACCAGCTCGGTCAGTGCCGCCCGCCGCTCCGCCGGGGTGCGGTCGGCGAGGCCCGCGAGGGTCTCCTCGGCCGGGCGTGCGGCGAGGCCTTCTCTGAGGACGGCCCGCCGCGGCTTGCCGGCCGCGGTGCGCGGGATGGCCGGGGTGAACAGGACATCGTCGGGCACCTTGTGCGCGGAGAGCACCTCGGCGCACGCCCGCAGCAGGGCACCCGTGTCGAGGCCCCGCTCCCCCGGTACGACGAACGCGACCGGGACCTCTCCGAGCAGCGGGTGCGGCCGCGCCACCACGGCCGCGTCCAGCACTCCGGGCAGCCCGCGCAGCACCTGCTCGACCTCGACGGGGTCGACGTTCTCGCCACCGCGGACGATCCGGTCGTTCACGCGTCCCGTGACGGTCAGAGCTCCGTGCTCACCGAACCGCCCCAGGTCACCGGTGCGGTACCAGCCCTCCCCGGCCACCGCGTCCCCGTCGTGGTAGCCGAGCATGACGCCGGGCCCGCGCACCCAGATCTCGCCCTCGGCGCCGACGGCCTCCTCCCCGGTCCCGGGGTCGGCGAGCCGCACCTCCATGCCCGGCAGCACCGCCCCGCTGCTCCCCCGCACCCGCGGCCCCGCCAGTGACTCCATGGCGATCTTGCCGCAGGTCTCGGTGCTGCCGTATCCGTCGAGCAGGGGCGCCCCGAGCCGCCCCTCGACCCGCTCCCGCAGCTCCGGCTCGCTCGGCGCCCCGGCGGTGACGCACACCCGCAGCGAGGGCACTTCGCCGAGTCCGGCGTCGAGCAACTGCTGGTAGGTGAGGGGCACTCCGCCCAGAACCGTCGGAGCGAACTCGTCGATGAGCCGTAACAGCGCGGCCGGTTCCCGCACCGCGGTGATCCGCGCGCTGCCGCCCGCCACGGTCGTGCCGAGCACGCAGAGCGAGTGGGCGTAGGTGTGCGCGAGCGGCAGCGGCCACAGCAGCCGGTCGTCCGCCGCCAGCCCCAGCCGGGGCACATAGCAGGCGACCGGCGACCAGAGCGCGGACCGCTGACTGGCGACGGCGGCCCGGGGAGTGCCCGAGGTGCCGGAGGTGTAGAGCAGCCAGGCGGGCTCGTCCAGACCGAGATCGTCGCGCGGTTCGGGTGAACGGCCGCCCGCCACCAGGTCGTCGAAGTGCACGACCCCCTCCGGCACCGGCCCCTCGCCGGTCACCACCAGTCGCGGCGACCGCTCCCCGACCACACTGGCGATCCGGGCCAACTGCCGCCGGTCGACGACCAGTACCTCCGGATCACAGTCCGCGAGCAGCGCCGCTAATTCGGCGTGGGTCCCGCGCGGGCTCAACGGCACCCCGACAGCGGCGGCTCGGACCGTCGCGAGCAGCCCCTCGACCAGCTCCACGCTGTTGTCGAGACAGAACGCCACCCTGGCCCCGCGCCCGACGTCCAGCGCACCCGCCAACCGCCTGGTGCGGAGCTCCAGTTCGGCCCAGCTCACCGCCCGGCGGTCGTCGGCGAACGCGAGCTTCCCGCCGTATCGCGAGGAGTTCTCGACCAGCAACTCCACCACGGGCCGGACCTCGGCCACTCCCCCGACGCGCATCGGGCCTCCTTCTGGATCACCGAGTCCGCACCGTATCCCGCCCGCGCGCCCGGCACCGCATCACAAAGAGGGCCCATGTGGCCGGAGTTGATCGGTCGGCGTCCGGAGGAAACGTGACCGGGACCCCTCCGTCAGCCCTCGTCCGCCGTCAACCGCAACGAGATGCTGTTGATGCAGTACCGCTGGTCGGTGGGCGTCGGATACCCCTCACCCTCGAACACGTGTCCGAGATGCGAGCCGCAGCGGGCGCAGCGGACCTCGGTGCGGACCATGCCGTGGGAGCGGTCCGCGATCAGTTCGACCGCGTCGGTGTCCTTCGGGTCGTAGAAGGACGGCCAGCCGCAGTGGGACTCGAACTTCGTGGTGGAGGTGAAGAGTTCGGCCCCGCAGGCGCGACAGGAGTACACGCCCGTGGTCTTGCTGTTGGTGTATTCACCGGTGAAGGCGGGCTCCGTCCCGGCCTGACGGAGTACGGCGTACTCGGCCGGGGTCAGCTCCGCACGCCACTGCTCGTCCGGCTTTTCGACGTCGTACGACATGAAGCTCAGCCCCTTACTTCGCGAGACGGTCCAGGATCAGCGGGCCCAGGTCCGTCACGTCACCCGCGCCCATGGTGAGAACGAGATCACCGGCCTTCGCCATTCCCGCGACCACCGACGCCACGTCCGCCTTGTCGTGGACGGGCGTCACGTCAGCGCCCGCGGCCCGCGCCGCGTCGATGATCAGCTCGCTCGTCACCCCGGGGATCGGGTCCTCGCGGGCCGGGTAGATGTCGAGGACCAGCGAGCCGTCCGCCGCCGCGAGCGCCTCGCCCATCTCCTTGCCGAGCTCCTGCGTCCGCGAGAACAGATGGGGCTGGAAGACGACCAGGATGCGGGCGTCACCGGCCGCCGCCCGCATGGCCTCCAGGTCCGCCGTCATCTCGGTGGGGTGGTGGGCGTAGGAGTCGATGACCTGCACTCCGGCCGCCTCGCCCTTGAGCTGCAGGCGCCGCTTGACGCCCGTGTACGCGGCCAGGGCGGGAGCCAGTTCGGCGGCCGGGACACCCAGCGCGACGCCCGCCGCGAGCGCGGCCACCGCGTTGTGTGCGTAGTGGCGGCCGGGCACGGACACGGTGAAGGTGAGCGGCGAGCCGTCCAGCTCCACGGTGACCTCGCTCTTCAGCCCCTGCGGAACGACCGACAGCACGCGCACCTCGGCGTCCTCGGCGTCGCCGTAGGTCACCACCCTCACGTCACACGCGGTGACGCGCCGGGTCAGCTCCCGCGCGCCCGCGTGATCCGCCGAGATCACCAGCGTGCCGCCCTCGGTGACGCGGTCGACGAACGTCTCGAAGGAGGCGTAGATCTCGTCCATCGACGCGTAGTTGGCGTGGTGGTCGAGCTCGACGTTGAGGACGATCGCGACCTCGGGGGCGTACTTGTGGAAGCTGCGGTCGGATTCGTCCGCCTCGGCGACGAAGATCTCGCCCTCGCCGTGCAGGGCGTTCGAGCCGGGGGCGTCCAGGTCGCCGCCGATCGCGTACGACGGCTTCAGGCCCAGTGCGCTCAGCGAGACGGCCAGCATCGACGTGGTCGTGGTCTTGCCGTGGGTACCGGCGACCGCGATCGGCCGCAGGCCGTCCATCAGCGAGGCGAGGGCGTCGGACCGGTGCACCACGGGGATGCCGAGCTCGGCCGCCCGCGCCAGCTCCGGGTTGTCGGCCCGGATCGCCGACGACACGACCACGCAGGTGGCGTCGGACGCCAGGTGCTCCGCCGCGTGCCCGATGTGCACGGTCGCGCCCAGCGCCCGCAGCGCCTCGGCGGTCGGGGAGTCCTTGGCGTCACTGCCGGCCACCTTCGCCCCACGCTGCGCGAGGATCTTCGCGATACCCGACATCCCGGCCCCACCGATCCCGATGAAGTGCGGTCGGTCCATGGCGGTAGGAAGGCCGGGGGCCATGTGGTGTCTCCCTGTGCATACGGCTACGGCGAAGGCCCCAGCTTATTGCCTGCGGCGAGCGCGGCCGGCCCCTACTCCTTGCTGTGCGAGAACAGCTTCAGCACCGGCACGCCCACCTTGTGCCGCGCTCTCGACGCCCAGTCCCGGTGGAAGAACTCCTCCACGTAGTGGGGATCGGTCAGCACGATCACCTCGTCGGCCCCGGTCTCCTCCACCATCGCCCTGAGCGCGTCCAGCGGATGGTCCTCGATCAGCTGTCCGTCCGCCTCGCTCCCGGTAACCCGCAGCGCCTGGAGAGACACCTCCAGCGCCCGCTGCCCGAAGGGCTTCGCGGCCTGACCCTCGGGGGTCTCCCGCTCCCGTACGGCCTCGTCCAGCTCGCCCAGCGCCACGTCGTCGATGGCCCGCAGCAGGCGGTCGGCCTGATCCCCCCGCGGCTGGAGCAGCACATGGAACGCGACCGACTCGTCACCGTGCAAGGTGGTGACGAACTCCACGTCGGCGGACGTCAGGGCCTTCTCGATCATCAAAACGCTTGTGAACACCGGGCGTCCCCTTCTCCTACGCTCTGCGGAAACCATCCTGCCCCGTGGTCGCACGGTACTGCCGGATTGAGTGTGCCCGCCGGAAGCAAGCGGAACGACAGATTCCATCGATGTCGACGTCAGCGGTACCGCTCGTACCCGCATCCGCGCGGTCAAGCCCTGCGGTACCTGCTGTAGAGGAACCCGTCCTCCTCCAGCAGGGAGTCCAGTGCGAACCGGGCCGGCACCGCCACCGACGGCCCCCCGGCGATCCGCTGCGCGTCCCCCGCGGTGAGCATCGGGGACAGGGTCAGACAGAGCTCGTCGAGCACTCCGGCGGCCACCAGCTGGCCGAGCAGCCGGGGGCCGCCCTCGGTCAGCAGCCGGGTGTGTCCCAGCTCGGCGAGCGCCCGTACCGCCCGCGCGGGGTCCACGCCGACACCGTCCCCGGCGATCACCACGCGCGCGCCCGCCTTCTCGGCCGCGGCGATCCGGTCCGGGGCGGCCGCTGCGCCCGTGAGGATCAGCGTGGGCACCAGGGGCGAGGTGTACAGCGGGAGGGAGAAGTCCAGGTCCAGGCTCGCGGTGACCACCGCGATCGCCGGGACCGGGCCCTGTCCGGCCGCCTCGCGCAGCTCCGCGAACTCGTCCCGCATGCGCGCGGGCCGGTACCCCTCCTGGCGGACCGTTTCCGCACCGGCGATCACCACGTCCGCCAGTGCTCTCAGCGTTCCGAAGATCCGCATGTCGGTCGCGGTGGAGATGGGCTGCGAACGGCCGTCGTGCTGGGCGGCCCCGTCGATCGTGGACACCATGTTGGCGCGCAGCCACACCTCCGGGGTCCCGGGGCCGGGCCCTGGCTCGGGATACGCGTACGCGGCGGCCAGCTCGGCGAGGCCCCACTCGTGGTCGGCCCCCTCCGGGCTCCGGGTCGCTGTCTCGTCGGTCACAGGGAACAGGCGTCGCATGTCGTGCAGTGTGGCACGGCCCTTAGCATGGTGAACCGTGTCTACTTCCCCCGCCGCGTCCGGGTTCGGCTCCATGGCCGACACCGCCCCGCTCTCCCTGTGCGACCGTGAGCCGCACGTCCCCGCGGACCGGCTGGTCGCCGAGATGGTGCCGCCGCCGCGGTTCGACTCGGTGCGTTTCGACACGTACATCCCGGACCCGAACCAGCCCAGCCAGACCGAGGCCGTCCGGGTCCTCGCGAATTTCGCGGCGGGCCTCTCCGGCGCACACGCGGTCGGCGGCGGCAACCGCGGCTTCCTCGGTTTCGGAAAGTTCGGGAAGGCCAAGGCGGCCAAGACCCCGGCAGGCCCGCGCGGCGTCTATCTCGACGGCGGCTATGGCGTCGGCAAGACCCACCTGCTGGCCTCGCTCTGGCACGCCACCCCGGCCGAGCCCTCCCTCAAGGCCTTCGGCACCTTCGTCGAGCTGACCAACCTGGTCGGCGCCCTCGGCTTCCAGAAAACGGTCCAGACGCTCTCCGGCCACCGCCTCCTGTGCATCGACGAGTTCGAACTGGACGACCCGGGCGACACCGTCCTGGTCTCCACCCTGCTCGGCAAGCTGGTCGACGCGGGCGTGGCGCTCGCCGCCACCTCCAACACCCTGCCGGGCAAGCTCGGCGAGGGCCGGTTCGCGGCCGCCGACTTCCTGCGCGAGATACAGGGCCTCGCCTCACGCTTCCACCCCCTGCGCATCGACGGCGAGGACTACCGCCACCGCGGGCTGCCCGAGGCGCCGGCGCCCTTCGCCGACGAGGAGGTCACCAAGGCGGCTTACGCCACCGAAGGCGCCTCGCTCGACGACTTCCCGAGCCTGTTGGCGCATCTCGCCAAGGTCCACCCGAGCCGGTACGGCGCCCTGACCGACGGTCTGAAGGCGGTGTGCCTCACGGACGTCCAGCCGGTGCCGGACCAGTCGACGGCGCTTCGGCTCGTGGTGCTCGCGGACCGCCTCTACGACCGCGAGGTGCCGGTGCTGGCCTCCGGGCTGCCCTTCGACCAACTGTTCAGCGAGGAGATGCTGAACGGCGGCTACCGCAAGAAGTACTTCCGCGCGATATCCCGGCTCACCGCGCTGGCGCGCGACGCGAAGGGTCTGGTCGAGGGCGCCTGAGGGCCCTTCTAACGCATCGATTTCACAAGATCAAGAGCCGGTTCGCGCCACGACCCGCCACGCTTCAGCCTCTCTTCAGCTGGAAACGTTAAGTTAACCCTGCAAACAACTTTGCCGGGCTAAGGTGTTTCTTGACCGATCATTGACCAATGCTTGGTCTGGACTAGAAGCGTGAACTGCCGAGAGGGGGGCGCATGTTCCGAGGTGCGACGGTACGGACCGTACTGGCGGTCCTCACCGCCGTCCTTCTCGCGCTCCCCTTCTTCGCATCCACCGAGGGATTCGCAACCGCGCACACCGTCCGTCAGGCCAAGGCCAAAGCTCAGCCCGGAATCAAGCTCTCCGGCAAGGCGGCGCGCGCCGAAGCCTCCGGTAAACGCCACTGCAACCACGCCGGGGACCCGACCGGTCCCCTGCGCACCCGCGACCGGCACCGCTCCGTCGACTTCGCCCCCCAGGGGCCCGAGCGACCGCTGTCGGCTCAGGAGCCGGCGGCCGCGCCCGAGCGGGTGGCAACCGGCGAATTCCCCCTGTCGAGACCCTCGACAGCCCACGCTCCAGCGGCACTTCAAGTGTTCCGCTGCTGACGGCAGAGCAGTTCCCCCCATCTGTTCCCCCACCTGTCATGTAAACCGACGCGCCCTTCGGCGCGCCAGGTAAGCCCGACGCGCCCCCAATTGCGCGCCAGGAGGAGTCACCACATGCAGCCCCTCATCGACAACGCCCGTACGTTCGGACAGCGCCCTGAGGAGTTCGCCAAGCTGGCCGAAGGCCAGTCCCCCCAGGTTCTGTTCATCACCTGCTCGGATTCCAGGGTCGTTCCGGCCCTGATCACGGGCGCCCGCCCGGGCGAGCTCTTCGAGCTGCGCACCGCGGGCAACATCGTCCCCCCGTACGCCTCCGAGCACCCCACCAGCGAGGCGGCCACCATCGAGTACGCCGTGGAGGTGCTGGGCGTCCGCGACATCGTGGTCTGCGGACACTCGCACTGCGGTGCCGTCGGCGCCCTGGTGCGCGGCGACGACCTGGACGCCGTACCGGCCGTGCGCGACTGGCTCCATCACGCCACCCCGCGTCCCGCGGGCGCGGCCGAGGACCCGGCCGTCGCCGAGGGCGTGCAGAGCCACGTCCTGGCCCAGGTACTGCGCCTGCGGTCGTACCCCTTCATCGACAAGAAGCTGGCGGAAGAACAACTGACCCTGCACGCCTGGTACTACGAGGTGCACACGGGCGCGGTACGCGTCCACCGCACCGAGTCCGACGCGTTCGAGGGCCTGTGATCGCCATGATGACCAAATTCCCTCACTTGCGGCAGGACTTCGCCGCCTCCCTGGTCGTCTTCCTGGTCGCGCTCCCGCTCTGCGTGGGTGTGGCCGTCGCCTCCGGCGTGCCGGCCGAACTCGGCCTGGTCACCGGCATCGTCGGCGGTCTGGTCACCGGATTCATGCGGGGCAGCAGCCTCCAGGTCTCCGGCCCGGCCGCCGGTCTGACCGTCCTCGTCTTCGAGGCGGTCAACGAGTTCGGGCTGCCCGCCCTCGGTGTGATCGTGCTGTCCGCGGGAGTGCTCCAGCTCGCCATGGGCGCCCTGAAGCTGGGGCGCTGGTTCCGGGCGATATCCGTCTCGGTCGTCGAGGGCATGCTGGCCGGAATCGGCCTCGTGCTCATCGCCGGCCAGCTCTACTCGGCGGCCGGCCTGAAGGCGCCCACCTCCGGCATCGACAAGATCCTGGGGCTGCCCGGTGCCGCGCTCGACGCGCTCGGCAGCACCACGGCCCTTGCCTCGCTCGCCGTCGGCGCGGGCACCGTGGCGGTCATGGTGCTGTGGAAGAAGCTGCCCAAGAAGGCGCAGACCGTGCCGGGCGCGCTCGCCGCGGTCCTGCTGGCCACGCTGGTCACCCAGGTCTTCGGCCTGTCGATCGCCACCGTCGAGGTGAACGGCCTGCTGGCGTCCATCCAGCCGCCCGGCACCGAGGCGTTCGGCGAGCTGGCCAACCCGGCGATCTTCGGCACCATCCTCGCCTTCACCCTGATCGCCTCCGCCGAGAGCCTGTTCAGCGCCGCCGCGGTGGACCGGCTGCACGACGGTCCGCGCACCGAGTACGACAAGGAGCTCATGGCCCAGGGCGCGGGCAACGCGGTCTGCGGCGCGCTCGGTGCCCTGCCCATGACCGCGGTCATCGTGCGCAGCTCGGCCAACGTCCAGGCGGGCGCGAAGACCAAGGCATCCCGGGTCATGCACGGCGTGTGGCTGCTGCTGTTCGCGGCCCTGCTGCCCTCGACGCTGGCGCTGATCCCGCTGCCCGCGCTCGCCGGCATCCTGGTCCACGCGGGCTTCAAGCTGATCCCCTTCCGGGAGATCGTGTCGCTGTGGCGGGGCCACCGCGGTGAGGCGCTGATCCTGGTGGTCACGGCCGTCTCGATCGTCGCGGTGAACATGTTCGAGGGCGTGCTGATCGGCCTGGCCCTGTCGGTCGTCAAGACCGCCTGGGAGGCCTCGCACCTCAAGCTGGAGATCGTGGACAAGGGCGCGGGCCCCATCCAGGCCCATCTGTCGGGCAACGCGACCTTCCTGCGGCTGCCGAAGATCCTCGACAGCCTGGAGTCGCTGCCCCAGGACCGGCCCGTGGAGCTGGACCTCTCCGGTCTGCACCACCTGGACCACGCCTGCCGTACGGCGCTGGAGAACTGGGCCGAGCGCCACAGCGCGGTCGGCACCGAACCGGTCCGGGTCACCGAGCCCGAGCCGGTGAAGGCCACCGCTCCGTAGCACTCCCCGCCTGGTCCGGGGCCGATCGTGGCCCCGGACCAGGCACCGGGCATATCGTTACAGGAGCAGACATACGGACCTCTGGACGAGGAGGTCGGAATGCTCCAGGAACTGTTGACGGCGGCCGTGGCGGCCGGTGCCGCGGGGTGCGTCTACCTCACGGCGGCGGCCCGGGTCGTCAAGCAGTACGAGCGTGGGGTGGTCTTCCGTCTCGGGCGGCTCGCGGGTAACGTGCGCGAGCCCGGGTTCACGGTGGTCGTGCCGATGGTGGACCGGCTGCACAAGGTGAACATGCAGATCGTCACGATGCCGGTGCCGGCCCAGGAGGGCATCACCCGGGACAACGTGACGGTGCGCGTGGACGCGGTCGTCTACTTCCGGGTCGTCGACGCCGCGAACGCCCTGGTCAAGGTCGAGGACTACAAGTTCGCCGTCTCCCAGATGGCCCAGACCTCGCTCCGTTCGATCATCGGCAAGAGCGAGCTGGACGACCTGCTGTCCAACCGCGAGAAACTCAACGAGGGCCTGGAGCTGATGATCGACAGCCCCGCCGTCGGCTGGGGCGTGCAGGTGGACCGTGTCGAGATCAAGGACGTGTCGCTGCCGGACGCGATGAAGCGGTCGATGGCCCGGCAGGCCGAGGCCGACCGTGAGCGCCGGGCCCGGATCATCAACGCCGACGCCGAACTCCAGGCCTCGAAGAAGCTGGCGGAAGCCGCCAAGGAGATGTCCGAGCAGCCCGCCGCACTCCAACTCAGGCTGCTGCAGACGGTCGTGGCGGTGGCCGCCGAGAAGAACTCGACGCTCGTCCTGCCCTTCCCGGTGGAGCTGCTGCGCTTCCTGGAGAGGGCCCAGGAGCACCCGACCGGCACGTGACGGGCAGGGACACGCTACGCGCGTGGTTCCCGCGGGCCGACCCAGGTGATAGACACAGCGAAGTCACAGTCCTGTCCGCCAGCAGGAAGGTTGCTCCGCCATGTCCGCAACACGACGTCAGGTCCTGGCCCGCTCCGGCGGCTTGGGCGTGGGCATCGCCTTCAGCGGCGCCCTCTCCGAACTCTTCGCCGGCACCGCCGCCGCCCAGTCCCTCGGCCACACCGCCTACGGCCCCCTCGTCCCCGACCCGAAGGGCCTGCTGGACCTGCCGAAGGGCTTCCGCTACAAGGTCCTGTCCCGTGAGGGCGACCAGCTCCGCTCCGGCGAGGGCAAGGTCCCCTCCAACCACGACGGCATGACCGCCCTGCCCGGCAGACACGGTCGCGTCCACCTGGTCCGCAACCACGAGAACCGCCCCACCGCGGCCATCGCCGTCCCCACCGTCAAAGGCCTCACCTACGACCCGGCGGGCAAGGGCGGCTGTACGGCCCTCACGCTGGACTCCCGCAACAACGTGCTGTCGGAGCGGGTCGCCATCGCCGGCACCGCAGTCAACTGCGCGGGCGGTCCCACCCCTTGGGGCACCTGGCTGACCTGCGAGGAGACCGAGGACAAGGCCGGCACCAACGGCTACACCAAGGACCACGGCTTCATCTTCGAGGTCGACCCGGTCGACCCGCACCGCTCCGGGGCCGTCCCCCTCACCGCGATGGGCCGCTTCCAGCACGAGGCCATCGCGATCGACCCGAAACGCGGCATCGTCTACGAGACCGAGGACGCCTTCCTCAAGCCTTTCGGCCTCTTCTACCGCTTCCTGCCCAACCGGCCCGAGGGCGGCCTCGGTTCACTGCGCGCGGGCGGCCGGCTCCAGGCGATGCGGGTGCCCGGAGTGCCGGACCTGTCCGTGGTGCAGGAGACGGGCGCCTGCTTCGAGGGCGTCGAGTGGGTCGACGTACCGGACCCGCTGGCCACCGAAACGCCCGTCCGGCTCCAGGACTTCGGCCCGAAGGGCATCACCCATGCCCAGAAGCTGGAGGGCTGCTACTGGGGCGGGAAGAGCGTCTACTTCGTCTCGTCGTTCGCGCACAGCGCCGAGGGTTCGGCCGCCGACCACTTCGGGCAGATCTGGCGCTACGACCCCTCGGCGCGCCGGCTCACCCTGGTGATCGTCTTCGGCCCGGACACCGACGTCCAACTGCCCGGCGAGTCCCCGGACAACATCTGCCTCGCGCCCAGCGGCGGACTGATGGTGTGCGAGGACGGCAACGGCGCCCAGCACGTCTTCGGCGTGACGCGGCACGGCGAGGTGTACGCCATGGCCCGCGGCCGGCAGAACATCGGCACGCCCGAGGCTCCGGAGTGGGGCGAGTTCGCGGGCGTCACCTTCTCCCCCGACGGGCAGACGATGTACGTCAACTGCTACACGCCCGGGACGACCTTCGCGGTGACGGGCCCCTGGCGCCGGTAGCCGCCCAGCACGACGGCTGGCGCGCCCCGGTCCCTCGGCGCAGGATCGAGGGGGCCGGACCCGGACCGGAAGGGGTGTGCCATGTCGAAGAGCGACTTGCAGGGCCGTATGACGAAGAAGGGCTCCACGGCCGGCGACGGCCTCGCCCTGCGTGAGCTGCTGCGGGTACCCGGCGGCAAGCCGATGGACCTCGCCTCCTACGACACCCGGAAGACCCCGGCCGGCCCCCGTGACAAGCCGGCGGGCCTGGCCGCGATGACCGATCTGGCCACCCCGCTCGCCGACCTGCAGGAACGCCTGTGGGCGGCGAGCACGGCGGGCGACCGGCGCCGGGTCCTGCTGGTGCTGCAGGGCATGGACACCAGCGGCAAGGGCGGCACGGTCAAGCACGTCATCGGTCTGTTCAACCCGTCCGGCTGCCGCATCCACGCCTTCAAGGCACCCACGCCCAAGGAACGGGCGCACCCCTTCCTCTGGCGCATCAAGAAGGCCCTCCCGCAAGCCGGTGAGCTGGGCATCTTCGACCGCTCGCACTATGAGGACGTCCTCGTCGCCCGCGTCCGCGCCCTCGCCCCGGCCGCCGAGATCGAGCGCCGCTACGACGAGATCAACCGCTTCGAGAGGTCCCTCGCCGGCAATGGCGTCACCGTGATCAAGTGCTTCCTGCACATCTCGTACGACCAACAGCGCGACCGCCTGCTCAAGCGCATCGACCGCCCGGACAAGCACTGGAAGTTCCACGTCTCGGACATCGACGACCGCGCCCTGTGGCCCGCCTACCAGCAGGCGTACGAGCTGGCACTGGAACGCTGCTCGACCCCGCACGCCCCGTGGTACCTGATCCCCGCCGACCGCAAGTGGTACCGCAACTGGGCGATCAGCCGACTCCTTCTCGAACACCTGTCGGGACTGGACCCGCGCTATCCGAAGGCGGACTTCGACGTGGAGGAAGCACGCAGGCGCCTGCTCGAAAAGTGACTCCCGGGGTACTCGGGGCGCATGACCGAGAACCGGCACGTCAAGGGCTCGTACTGGCTGGAGACGGCACCCGGTGGGCCCCGGCCGCCGCTGACCGAGGACCTCGACGTCGACGTAGCCGTGATCGGCGCCGGCATCGCCGGGCTGAGCACGGCATGGGAACTGACGCGGGCCGGGCGCCGAGTGGCGGTCCTGGAGGCCGGGCAGGTGGCCGCGGGGGTCACCGGGCACACCACCGCCAAGCTGACCGCCCTGCACACACTGATCTACGACAAGCTGCGCCGCACCCGCGGCCCCGAGGGCGCCCGGCTGTACGCCCGCTCGCAGAGCGAGGCGATCGAGCGGGCCGCCGGGATCGCGGACGAACTGGGCGTCGACTGCGACTGGGAGCAGCGCAGTGCCTACACCTACGTCACTGACGCGAGCCGCGTCGACGAGCTGCGGGCCGAGGCGGCGGCCGCGCGGGAGGCGGGGCTGCCCGCTTCGTTCGTGACGGAGACCGGGCTGCCGTTCCCCGTGGCGGGCGCGGTGCGGGTGACCGGGCAGGCGCAGTTCCATCCGCGCAAGTACCTGCTGGCCCTGGCCGAGGACCTCGTCGCCTCCGGCGCGGCGGTCCACGAGCACACGGCCGTCCTGGGCCTCGAAGAGGGCGAGCCGTGCCGCCTGACGACCGACACGCGGGCGACGGTGACGGCCCGGGACGTCGTGGTCGCCACCCATTACCCGATCTTCGACCGTGCCCTCCTGTTCACCCGGCTCTCCCCGCGCCGCGAGCTGGTCGTCGCCGGGACGATCGACCGGGAACGGGATCCGGACGGCATGTACATCACGCCGGAGGAGGGCACCCGCTCGGTCCGTACGGCTCCCTGGGACGCCGACCGGCGCCTGCTCATCGTCACCGGGGAGCACTTCACGCCCGGCACTGGCGACACCCGGAGCCGTTTCGACCACCTGGGTGCCTGGGCTTCCCGGCACTTCCCCGACGTGGACCTCACCCACGCCTGGGCCACCCAGGACAACGACCCCACGGACACCGTGCCGCTCGTCGGCCCCCTGCACCCGGGTGCCAGGCACACCTACGTCGCCACCGGCTTCGGCGGCTGGGGCCTGAGCGGCGGAATCATGGCGGGAACCCTGCTCACGGCCCAGATCACCGGCGAGAAGTGCGCGTGGAGCGACCTGTACGACCCGCGCCGCCTGCGCTCGGCGGTCCGCGAGGCCCCGTCCTTCCTCAAGACCCAGGCAAAGGTGGCCGGCCACTTCGTCGGCGACCGGCTGCGTCCCTCACCCCCGCTGGAGTCCCTCCCGCCCGGCGAGGGCGCGGTCGTCCGGGTGAACGGCGACCGTCTCGCGGTGTACCGGGACGACGAAGGCGCCCTGCACGCCGTCTCCCCGCGCTGCACCCACCTCGGCTGCCTGGTCTCCTTCAACGGTGCCGAGGACGCCTGGGAATGCCCCTGCCACGGCTCCCGCTTCGACACGAACGGCAAGGTGATCCAGGGCCCGGCGACCAAGCCGCTGGAACGGCGGGACATCTGAGCGGGTGACGTTGCGGCCGGGGTGAGAGGGAAATAGTACAGTTCACCCTATTTTCGTACGGTGATCACTCTTGTACGACGAGTCACCGCCGCCTGCGTCCTCAGCGCCGCCCTCGCCTCCTGCGCCGCCACCCCGCAGCCCGTCCGCCCGGCCCCCTCCGCGACCACCACCGCTCCTTCCGCGCCCCCGACTCTCGCCCCCGGCCCCGGCGGTCTGACGCCCGTCTTCAAGAACGGGTCCCGTACCCACGGCAGGACCGTCGCGCTCACCTTCGACGCCGACATGACGGCGGACCAGGGGGCGCGGGCGGCAGCAGGCGAGCACTTCGACAATCCTGGGCTGATCGCGGCCCTGCGGGCACTGAAGGTGCCGACCACCGTGTTCATGACCGGACGGTGGGCCGAGCAGTATCCGGAGCAGGCCCGTTCCCTCGGGCGGGACCCGCTCTTCGAGGTCGCCAACCACTCCTACAGCCACTACGCCTTCACCGGCGACTGTTACGGGCTGCCGACGGTCTCCGGTGACCGGATGCGGGCGGATGTGGAGCGGGCGTACGCGGCGTTCCGGAGGGCGGGGGTGCCGGATGCGCGGCCGTACTTCCGTTTTCCCGGCGGGTGCTACGACCGGCGGGCACTGAAGGCGCTGACCCCGGTCGGTGTGACCGCCGTCCAGTGGGACGTGGTGAGCGGGGACGCGTTCGCGACGGACGCGGAGGCGGTGACCCGACAGGTGCTGGAGGGGGTGCGGCCGGGATCGGTCGTGGTCATGCACTGCACGCGCAGTGCCGCGCCGACGACGGAGCGGGTGGTGCGGACGGTCGTGCCACAGCTGCGTGAGCGGGGGTTCCGGTTCGTGAAGGTGTCGGAGCTGATCGGGTCCTAGGCTGGAGGTATGAGCGAGGACTACTGCACGATCGGCAACGTGCCGAAGCCTCCGGTCGCCGACGGGCCGCCGTTTGCGGAGTGCGTGCTGTGCCGGAAGCCGACGGAGTATCCGGAGTCGTACAAGGGGATCACCCTGTGCCCGGTCTGCGAGTGGCAGGAGGCTCAGCGGACGGCCTGCTCCGGGTGACCTTAAGGTTGTCCGGGTGAGCCACGACGTGACCCCCTCGACCGACAGCCCCTTCCGCTCCGAGCCGACCGCACGCGACCAGGCACCCCAGTTCGTGCTGCCCCTGGTCGTGCGTATCGAGAAGACGGCTCCGCCTGCTCGCACCGACGCTCTCGAGACCGCCGCCCGCGCCGTTCTCGTCATGCTCAGCGACGAGCGTTCCGTCGGTGACGGGGAGTGGGCCGAGGCCGTGCGGGACTGGCAGGACGCCCGGATCAGGAAGGTCGTACGGCGGGCGCGGGGCGCCGAGTGGCGGCGGGCCGAGGGGTTGCCCGGGATCACCGTGACGGGGAAGTCGGCGGAGGTACGGGTGTTCCCGCCGGTGCC
Organism: Streptomyces doebereineriae; assembly: GCF_031845645.1. Classification (NCBI taxonomy): domain Bacteria; kingdom Bacillati; phylum Actinomycetota; class Actinomycetes; order Kitasatosporales; family Streptomycetaceae; genus Streptomyces; species Streptomyces doebereineriae. Next base: position 249,590 of record NZ_JAVREZ010000006.1, on the reverse strand, counting down.
GCTCGACGGCTGGCCGAAGGATCTGGCCAGGCTCCAGGTCTCCGGCACCGACCTCGACGACCCCGAACCGCCGGTGGCCGCGGACGGGACGGCGCCCGTGCTGTGGCTCAATCCGGACCTCGACATGTCGGCCGGCAAGGCGATGGCCCAGGCCGGTCACGGCGCCCAACTGGCCTGGTGGGAACTGTCGGACGAGGAGCGGGCCGCCTGGCGGGACGCCGGGTTCCCGCTCGCCGTACGGGCCGCGGACCCCGCGCGGTGGGGTGAACTCACCTCCGGCGGACTGCCGTTGGTCCGCGACGCCGGTTTCACCGAGATCGCACCGGGCTCCTGCACGGTCGTCGCGGACCATCCGGCGCTGCGGTGACCCGGGTCGACGGACGCGTCGAGCGGGGCAACCGCACCCGGCGGACAGTGCTGCGGCGGGCCGTCGACATCGCCTCGGTCGAGGGGCTGGAGGCCTTGTCCGTGGGGCGGCTGGCCGGGGAGCTGGAGCTGAGCAAGAGCGGGGTGTTCGCCCTGTTCGGATCCAAGCAGGAGCTGCAGCTGGCGACCGTGCGAGCGGCCTCGCGGATCTTCGTCGCCGAGGTGCTGGAGCCGGTCTCCGAGGCGGCCGAGGGGGTCGAACGGCTGCGGGGGCTGTGCGAGGGCTGGCTCCGTTATTCGGAGCAGCGGGTCTTCCCCGGCGGTTGTTTCTTCTACGGCGTGATGGCCGAGTTCGACGCCCGCGAGGGGCCGGTCCACGACGCGCTCGTCGAGGCCCAGCGTGTCTGGCTCGCCGAGTTGGAGAGGTGCGCCGAGCGGGCGCGGGCCGCGGGTGAGCTGAGCGCGGACACCGATCCGGCGCAACTCGCCTTCGAGGTCGTGGCGTTGATGGAGACGGCGAACGCGATGTCGCTGCTGCACCGTGAGGCCACGCCCTACGCCAGGGCCCGGCGGGGCATCGCGTCACGGCTGCGAACCTGACGCCTGAAGCACTCCGGGATCTCCGGGATTCGAGGCCCGAAAACTAGTAGCACGATCGTTCGTTTAGTTTTAGGGTCGGGGCATGGGTACTCCTCGACGACGCATCCTTCGTTCCCGCTGGAAGTCCGGTCCCGCCATTCCGCTCGACGACTTCGTGCTCGTCGGTGTCACCGACTTCACCGCCCACGGCTACGGGCAGTCCGTCGCCGTCGCGCTGGCCGGGATGCGGTTGCGCCGCACCTGGCCGTCGACACCCGGCGCGGTGGGGATGTGGCTGTTCGCGGATCCTCTCCGCCGACGCTCCGGGTCCGTGTCCGTGTGGGCCGACGAACGAGGGCTGAAGGAGTTCACCGGGCGCCCCGACCACATGCGGATCGTGCGTGCGCATCGCGGACGCGGTGAACTGCGGTCGGTCCGGCGGGAGTTCGAGGAGTTCGACCCCGATGCCGTGTGGGCGTACGCCCTGGACCTGATCACCGAGGAGCGCTGATGGATGTCGTCGAGCTGGACCGGATCGCCGTACAGGAGGCTTCGCGGGCCGTGGAGTCGGCCCCGGACGGCGACGACGGGGTCTGGGAGCGGGAGACCCCCTGCGCGGGGTGGAACCTGCGGCGGCTGGTGGCGCACATGACCGCCCAGCACCACGGGTTCGCGGCCGCCGCCCGGGGCGAGGGCGGCGACCCGGGTTACTGGCGGGAGCAGGAGAAGGCGGGCAAGCCCGCTCATGCGCATCGGGCGGCTGCGGACGCGGTGCTCGGAGCGTTCGCCGAACCGGGCGTTCTCGAGCGGGAGTTCGTGCTGCCGGAGCTGGGCGGAGGGTTTCCCGGCCGCACGGCGATCGCCTTTCACTTCGTCGACTACGTGGTGCACGCGTGGGACGTCGCGGCCACGCTCGGTGTGCGACTCCACCTGACGGACGAGGTGCTCACCGCGGCCCTGGCCGTGGCCCGACGCGTCCCGACGGACCCCACCGTCCGCGGCCCGGGCTTCGCGTTCGCGCCCGCGCTGAAGGTGGCGGACGGGGCCGGGCCGCTGGAGGACACCCTGCGACTGCTGGGCCGGGACCCGCAGGCGTGGGCCCGGACCGGCTGGTGATGTCGTCGGACGTGGGCCGGGTTCGCGCCCGCGCTGAAGGTCGTGGAGGAGCAACTGCGACTGCTGGCCAGGACCCGCAGACGCGGCCCGGAACCGGCAGGTGACGACGCCGTCCATGGGCCGGGGTTCACGCCCGCGCTAAAAGTCGCCGAGGGGGCCCGGCCGCTGGAGGAGACGCCGCAGCTGCCGGGCTGGGACCCGCAGGCGTGGGCCGGGACCGGCTGGTGATGTCGTCGGACGTGGGCCGGGTTCGCGCCCGCGCTGAAGGTCGTGGAGGAGCAACTGCGACTGCTGGCCAGGACCCGCAGACGTGGCCGCCCGGAACCGGCAGGTGACTTCGCCGTCCATGGGCCGGGGTTCACGCCCGCGCTGAAGGCGCGGACAAAGCCCGGCCGCTGGAGGAGACGCCGCAGCTGCCGGGCTGGGACCCGCAGGCGTGGCCCCGGACCAGACGGCCACCCGCGGCCTTGGCCGTGACCGCGCTGAAGGTCGCGGAGGAGACGCTGCGACTGCTGGGGCGGAAGCGGCAGGTTACGTCGGCGGTCGTGCCGGGGCCGAACCTCAAATGTTGCTCTGAAGGTCCCCCGGGCACGGTTCGGGCCCGGGGCCCGGGGCCATACCTCCGTCACGCCGAGCGGACGGCGACCGGAGCGGATGCGGGAGAGGCCGAGGAGGGGACGGACCATGGAGCGACTGGGGACGGGTATCGGATGGCGGCCGGAGATCGCGGACGCGGTGGAGCGCATGCCGGGCATCGACTGGGTCGAGGCCGTGGCCGAGAACCTGTGCCCCGGGCACCTCCCCGAGTCGCTGCGGCGGCTGCGCGAGCGCGGGGTGACCGTGGTGCCGCACGGCGTCTCGCTCGGCCTCGGCGGCGCCGACCGGCCCGACGCGGGACGGCTCCTCGCTCTCGCCGAGCGGGCCGAGGCGCTGGGCTCGCCGCTGGTCACCGAGCACATCGCGTTCGTCCGCGCGGGCGGCCCGCTGACCGCCTCCCCACGCCTGGAGGCCGGGCACCTGCTGCCCGTCCCGCGCACCCGGGACGCCCTGGACGTCCTCTGCGAGAACATCCGCATCGCGCAGGACGCGCTGCCGGTGCCGCTCGCCGTGGAGAACATCGCCGCGCTGATCTCGTGGCCGGGCGAGGAGATGACCGAGGGGCAGTTCCTGTACGACCTCGCGGACCGGACAGGGGTACGGCTGCTGATCGACGTGGCCAACCTGCACACCAACCACGTCAACCGCGGCGAGGACCCGGCCGAGGCACTCGCCGGGCTTCCTCTGGAGGCCATCGCGTACGTCCATGTCGCGGGCGGGTTCGAGCGGGACGGGGTGTGGCACGACAGCCACGCCCACCCGGTGCCGCGGCCCGTTCTCGACATCCTCACCGACCTCGCGTCCCGCATCTCGCCGCCGGGGGTGCTTCTGGAGCGGGACGAGAACTTCCCCGAACCGGGAGAGCTGGAGCGGGAGTTGGGTGCCATCCGGGAGGCGGTGGAGAAGGGCGGCGGCGCACGGGCCGACGGTGCGTGGCGCGCTGCCGCCCCCGTGGAGCCCTCGAGCGTCTCGACCGACCCCGCCCGCCAGCGGCTCGCCCTCGCCCAGACCGCGCTGCTGTCCGCGCTCGTGGCGGGGACTCCGGTGCCGGAGGGGTTCGACCGGGTGCGGCTCGGAGTGCAGGCGCGGGCGCTCGCGGGGAAGCGGGCGGATGTGGTGGCGAAGGTCGCGCCCGAACTGCCGGTGATCCTCGGGGCGGGCTATCGGCCGGCGTTCCTGGCGTATGCGCAGGGGGCGCCGATGACGGACGGGTATCGGCGGGACGCGCTGAGCTTCGCCGAACAGCTTCTGCTGAGCGGGAAGTTGGCGGACGCGAGGGCGCGACGGGAACTGCGGGAGTGGTGGCTGGAGCGGTCGGGGCCCACGCCGAGGTCCCGGAGGCCGGCGGTGCGGCTGGCTCGGGCCACGCGGAGGGTGTTGCTGCGGCACTGAGGGTGCGGGTGCCCGGGGTGGGTGTCGCTCACCCGCGTCGGCGGGATGCCGCTGCCGGCTGCGGGTTGCGCGGGCCTGGCGGCCGACAGCGACTGCACCCCGCCCAAGAGCGCACCCCACCCCAGGGCGCGGGGCTGCATCGATGTGCGGCCCCGCCGCGGGCCCCCCACCGGCCCGCAGTCGACACACAACCTCCACGGACTCGGCAGTAATATGTCAATCCCGCACCTGAATCCCACTAGCGTGCGGTGCCGCAACAGGAGGCACCATGCGACCGCTACCGCCCGTCAAGGGGCGAGGCATCTTCTCCGGCACCGGGGTCATCATCGCCGGGCTGACGGCGACCCTCGTGGCCCTGCTCATCCCGATCTGGTCCTATGCCGACCGCTCCGGCACGGGACTGAGCGTGCTCAACGCCGGGACCGTGACAACGCCGTACGGGCCGCTCTCGGCACTGGACCGGGAGTTCGTCACGAAGGTGCGGCTGGCGGGGCTGTGGGAGCTGCCCGCGGGTCAGCAGGCGGAGCAGAAGGGTACGACGCAGGCCGTACGGACGGCGGGGCAGCACCTGGTCGAGGGGCACACGTTCCTCGACGCACGCGTGCGTGACGTGGCGTCGAAGCTCGGACTCGCCCTGCCCAACGAGCCCAGCGATCAGCAGAAACAGTGGCTCGACACCCTGAACCAGGCCCAGGGCGTCGACTACGACCGCCAGTTCGCCAACATCCTGCGTCTCGCACACGGCAGGGTGTTCTCGGTTGTCGCGGAGGTTCGCGCGAGCACCCAGAACTCCCTGGTCCGCGCGCTGGCCGACGACGCCAACACCACCGTGCTGGACCACATCAAGATCCTGGAGGCCACCGGGTACGTCGACTTCGGCGCCCTGGCCCGGGACATGGCCACCGGCAGCACGCCCCCGATCTCCAACTCCCCGGCCCCGCCCGGCCCGACGACCGACCCGGGCGCGGTCGTTCCGGTCACCCCGTCGCCGTACGCCACGACCTTCACTCTGCCCCCGGCCGCCTCCAGCCCGCCCCCGGTCCCCGTCCCGTCGTAGTCCGCTTCCGGACAAACGGAACGTCACACACCGACAACACTCCGTCCGGATTGTGAACAGCCCATGGCGCCGCCGGGAGCCTTGGCATAGAAACGCGGCATGTTCTGGGTTCTCCTACTGCTGCTGGCCTGGGCCGCCGCCGGCACCGCGTGTACGCGGCTGTGCCTGGCCGCCGTACACGCGGCGGCCGCCGACGCGGATGCCCGGAGACACGATCTGACGCTGTACGAGGCCGCGTTCCTGTCGGGCGGCCCGCGGCGGGTCGCCGATCTGACGCTCGTCTCCATGGCCCGGCAGCGACGGCTGCTGCTGGCCCACACCGGCTGGGCGACCGTCGTCGATCCGCGGGGACGGGACGAGATGGAGCGGACGGTCATCGGGGCCATCGGCCCCGAGGGGCAGTCCCGGATCGCGCCGGTGCGCGCGGACGCGGCCTCGGCGGACGCGGTGCGCAGCATCGCCGACCGGCTCGTGGACGCGGGCCTCGCCGTGCCCGACGGCGCCCGGTCCGGCATCGCGGCGGCGGTCCGCCAGGTGCGGCTGGCCTCGGTGGCCGTCGTCGCGCTGGGCGCGATCGCCCTGCTCGTGCCCGCACCGTCGGAGATGCCGCGGCACCTGGTCGCCCTCTGGTTCGCGCTGCCGCTCGCACTGTCCCTGAGCTGTCTGGCCGTCGCGCGGATGGAGGTCCATCCGTACTCACGCTGGGCGTCCCCGGCCGGCCAGCGACTGCTCGGCGCCCTGACCCGGCGCACCGGCGGCACGGACGAGCGGACGTATCTCACCTCCGTCGCCGTACGCGGCATCAGCGCGGTCGGCGAACCGGATCTGCGTGCGGCCTTCGCCCACCGTGAGCAGCACCGCGGACGTCCTCGTGAGGAGCGGCGAGGAGAACGGCCCGGCGGACACGGCGAGGAGCACCGCCGGCCGCACGGGCGCGACTGAGCTCACCCGGGGGCGCACGGAGGCATTGGGGCCGACACCGGCGGGGCGGTGCTTGCCTTCCCTCACGGTCGAACGAAACATCCTTTTTGTCGCTGCCGCGCACCGAAGGGATACCGATGAGAGCCCCCGCCCTCTACACGGCCGCCGGGTCATTGCTTCTGACCACGCTCGCCGCCGCACCGGCCGGGGGCGCTCCGGCCGCCCCGGGCGCGGCGGAACTCCACGGCACCGCAATCGCCGCCGCGCGCGCCGGGACGGCGGGAGTCCGCTTCGGCGCCTGCCCCGCGGTGGAGGACCTGCCCGACGATGTCCGGTGCGGCACGGTGTCCGTCCCGCTCGACTACGCGCGCCCCGACGGCCGACAGATCAAACTGACCGTCAGCCGGGTGCGGGCCACCCACAAGGACCCGCACAACAGCAAGCGCAGGGTGCCCCGGCAGGGCGCCCTGGTCTACAACCCCGGCGGTCCCGGCGGCTCCGGCATGTACTTCCCGCTGGTCGGCGCGCTCCCCGAGTGGAAGGGGCTCGCGGCGGCGTACGACCTCGTGGGCTACGCACCGCGCGGGGTGGGGCGTTCGGCGCCGCTGTCCTGCACGGACCCGAAGCAGTACCTCAAGGCGCCCACGCAGACACCGGTGCACCCCTCGCTGTCGTACAAGAAGGAACGCATCGCGCAGGCGAAGGCGTACGCGCGCGGGTGTGCGAAGCGGGCGGGCGCGGCTCTCCGCTACTACACCTCCCTGAACAACGCCCGGGACCTGGACGTGCTGCGGGCCGCGCTGGGCGAGCGGAAGCTGACGTTCGTGGGGGCCTCGTACGGGACCTACTTCGGCGCGCTGTACGCGGCGCTGTTCCCCTCGCATGTACGGCGGATGGTCTTCGACGCGGCGGTGAACCCGGACCCGGAGCAGGTCTGGTACCGCAACAACCTGGACCAGTCGGCCGCGTTCGAGGAACGCTGGGCGGACTTCCGGGAGTGGATCGCCGGCCACGACGACGTGTACGGGCTCGGGAACACGGCCGAGGAGGTGCTGCGCAGCTACGAGAAGGCGGCGGCCCGGCTGGCCGCCGAGCCGGCCGGGGGGAAGGTCGGGCCCGGGGAGCTGCGGGGGGCGTTCCTGTCGGCCGGGTACTACGACGACTTCTGGCCGCATCGGGCGCAGGCCCTGTCGGCGTATCTCAAGGGTGATCCGGGGCCGCTGATCCAGCAGGCCGGGCCGCATCAGGAGGCGGCGAAGGAGGCGGAGAACTCCAACGCCGTCTATACGGCCGTCGAGTGCAACGACGCGCCCTGGCCGACGGACTGGAAGGTGTGGGACCGGGACAACACACGGCTGGCGCGGGTGGCGCCGTTCGAGACGTGGGACAACGTGTGGATGAACCTGCCCTGCGCGTACTGGCTCGCGCCGCGGCAGCGGGTCCTCGATGTGCGGACCGGGCCCGGTGAGCTGCCGCCGACGCTGATCCTGGCGGCCGAGAGGGACGCGGCGGCTCCGTACGCCGGCGCCCTGGAGCTGCACCGGCGACTGTCCGGCTCGGTACTTGTGACCGAGCGGGACGCGGGCACGCACGGCATCGCGGGCGGCCCGAACCCCTGCGTCAACGGATACCTGGACGCCTACCTGCTGGAGGGCCGCCTCCCGGTGCGGCGCGCCGCATGCGCCCCGCACCCCGAGCCCACGCCGAAGCCGAAGACGAAGACGAAGACGAAGGGCAGCTCTCGGAAGGCGGCCGTCGGACCCGCTCGCTGATCAGGCGAGGCCGGACACGAGCTCACCGATCTCCTTGCGGCGGCCCGTGTAGAACGGGACCTCCTCGCGGACGTGCATCCTCGCCTCGGAGGCGCGCAGGTGGCGCATGAGGTCGACGATGCGGTAGAGCTCGTCGGCCTCGAACGCCAGGATCCACTCGTAGTCGCCGAGGGAGAAGGAGGCGACCGTGTTGGCGCGGACGTCCGGGTAGCCGCGGGCCATCTTGCCGTGGTCGGCGAGCATGCGGCGGCGGTCCTCGTCGGGGAGGAGGTACCAGTCGTACGACCGCACGAACGGGTAGACACTCACGTAGTCGCGGGCGTTCTCGTCCGCCAGGAACGCCGGGATGTGCGAGCGGTTGAACTCGGCGGGGCGGTGCAGCGCCATGTTCGACCAGACCGGCTCCAGCGCGCGGCCCAGCCTGGTGCGGCGGAAGAGGTTGTACGCCTCCTGGAGCTGGTCGCTGGTCTCCGCGTGCCACCAGATCATGACGTCGGCGTCGGCGCGCAGCCCGGACACGTCGTAGGTGCCGCGGATCGTGACGTCCTTGGCGGCGAGCTGGTCGAACAGCTCCTGGACCTCGTCGGCGTAACCTGTGCGGTCCTCGGGGAGCACGTCCTTCAGCTTGAAGACGGACCAGAGCGTGTAACGGATGACCTCGTTGAGGTCCTTGGCCAGCTTGCCCTTGTTCGGGACCCTGCCGGACTCGGGGGTGGGGGCGTCGTTGCTCATGGGCCCTATTCTCCCGCTCCGCCGTGCAGACTCTGCACCGGGTTGGCGGTGAGCTCCCGTACGGCGGTCAGGTCGCCCTGGATCTGGTCCACCGCCGCGTAGGCGCTCGCGATGCAGGCCGGGATGCCGACGCCGTCGTACTGCGCGCCGCACACCGCGAGGCCGGGAAGCTTGGCGACGTGCTCGCGGATGCGGGCCACGCGCGCGTGGTGGCCGACGGGGTACTGGGGCAGGCCTTCGGTCCAGCGGGTGACGCGGGTTTCGAGGGGGGTGGCGGCCAGCCCGGTGGCCTCGCGCAGGTCATGGCGGGAGACGTCCACCAGGGCGGTGTCGTCGCGCTCGAGGATCTTCGTCTCGCCATAGCGGCCGACGGAGGTGCGCAGCACCACGACGTCCGGGTTCTCGTCGGCGATCCAGCCCCACTTCTGGGAGGCGAAGGTGGACGCCTTGATGGTGCGGCCGTCGACCGGCGGGACCAGGAATCCGCTGCCCGCGGGCAGGGCGGTGTCGGAGCGGCGGTAGGCGAGGGTGACCAGGGCCATGGAGGCGTACTCCACGGTGTCGAGCTGGGTGGCGGCCTCGGGTGCCTCGGCGCGCAGGAGGCCGGCGGCGGCCGGGGCGGGGGCGGCGACGATCACGGCGTCGGCGTGCAGGACGCGGTCCGCGGCCACGACCCTCCAGCCACCGGACGGCTCGCGGCGCAGCTCGGTCACCGGGGCGCCGGTGACGATCTCGCCGCCGCGCGCGCGGACCGAGTCGGCGACGGCGAGCGGGAGGGTGCCCACGCCGCCCTCGATGCCCATGAACACGGGCCCGGTCTGCTGGTTGGCCGCCATCCTCGCCTGGATCTCGCGGACGCCCTCGGTGAGCGAGGTGTGGGTCCGGGCGACCTGGAAGAGCTGCGGGACCGCCGAGCGCATCGAGATGCGGTACGCGTCGCCCGCGTAGACCCCGCCGAGGAGGGGTTCGATGAGGCGGTCGACGACCTCGCGGCCCAGGCGCGCCGCCACGTACGCACCGACCGCCACGTCGTCGCCGACCTCCGTGCGGGGGAGCTCCGCGTCCTGGTCGATGCGGGCGAGGCCCTCCTCGGACAGCACTCCGGCCAGGGCCTCGGCGGTGCCGGGGACGCCCATGACGTGGCCCCTGGGCATGGGGCGCAGCGCGCCGCGGGTCCAGATCGAGGCGGTCGCGGTGCCGGGCGGCTGGAGGCGGTCGGCGAGGCCCACCTCGCGCGCGAGAGCCACCGCCTCCGGCCTGCGGGCCAGCATGGACTCGGCGCCGAGGTCGACGCGCGCGCCCGCGATGTCGCCGGGCAGCAGCTTGCCGCCCACCCGGTCGGACGCCTCCAGCACGGTGACGCGCGCACCGCGCTGCGACAGCCGGTGCGCCGCGGCCAGCCCCGCGATGCCGGCCCCGATGACGACGACCCGTGATCCGCTCATGGCCCCAGCCTCTCAGACCCCACCGACAGTCCGACGGCGGCCCGGTGTCCTTCACGAGTCCCGACCGTGACCGCATCGGAACCACCGAAGTCCAACGTTCGCGCCCACTCCGGCGTCGAAGGAGCGTCAGTTGTTCACGACCCTCGGGGGGACGCCCGCATGCGCACATCACGATCACGACGTTCCGTACGGCCCGCCCGGGCCCTGGCCGGCCTCCTGCTCGCCGCGGGCCTCGCCCTGACCGGGTGCAGCGCAGGCGCCGACAGCAGCGACGGCGGCAGCGCCCTGTCCGACGACAAGGCGGCGCAGAGTCAGGCGGAGGGCGCGGCCGGCGACGCCGACGGCGCGGGCGGCAAACAGGCCTCCCAGGCGCCCGCTCCCGCCGCGAACCACATCATCCGCACCGCCACGCTGACCGTGCAGGTCAAGAACGTGCCGAAGGCGCTCGCCGCGGCTCGCACCACCACCGAGAACGCGGGCGGATTCGTCGGCAAGGAGTCCACCTCGCGCGACGAGGAGGGCCGGGAGCAGACGGAGGTGGTGCTGCGGATACCCGTCGAGAAGTACGACGAGGTCCTCGCCGATCTGGAGGGCGCGGGCAAGCTCCTGGAGCGCACGGCGAACGCGCAGGACGTCACCGACCAGGTCGTCGACGTGGAGAGCCGGATCGCGACGCAGCGCGCGAGTGTGGCGCGGATCCGGGAGCTGATGGACAAGGCGACCAAGCTGAGCGACGTGGTGACCCTGGAGGGTGAACTGAGCACCCGTCAGGCCGACCTGGAGTCGCTGCTCGCCCGCCAGGCCTCCCTGAAGGACCGCACGAGCCTGGCCACCATCACTCTGTCCCTGTCCGAGTCACCCGTCGTCAAGGCCGAGAAGGACGACGACCCCGGCGTCGTCGACGCGCTCGCGGGCGGCTGGGACGCGTTTGTGACCATGCTGCGCTGGGTCGTGGTGGCGGTGGCGGCAGTGCTGCCGTTCCTGGCGGGGATCGCACTGATCGTGCTGGTGTGGCTGCGGCTGATCCGGCCCCGGCTGCCTCGCCGGACCGCGTCGGCGGCCGCCTCGACCGCTCTGGGCCCGCTGCCCATGGCACGTCCGGTCCCGGAACCGGGACGGGAACAGGAGCGGGGCGAGCAGGACTGAAATGCCGCGCCCTCGTAGCGTGTTCGCATGAACATGAGCCGTACGCGGGACACGAGGGAACGTCTGGTCGTGATCGGCGGCGACGCCGCGGGGATGTCCGCGGCGTCACAGGCACGCCGGTTGAAGGGCCCCGACGAACTGGAGATCGTGGCGTTCGAGCGGGGCCACTTCACCTCCTACTCGGCCTGCGGCATCCCGTACTGGGTGGGCGGGGAGGTCACCGGGCCGGACCAGTTGATCGCCCGTACGCCCGAGGAGCACCGGGCCCGTGACATCGATCTGCGCATCCGCACCGAGGTCATGGAGATCGACGTCGACCGACAGCGGGTACGCGCGCGTGACCTCGAGTCGGGGGCCGAGTCCTGGACGTCGTACGACAAACTCGTGATCGCGACCGGCGCCCGCCCGATCCGCCCGGACATGCCGGGAGCCGACGCCCCCGGTGTGCACGGCGTGCAGACGCTCGACGACGGCCAGGCGCTCATCGACACGCTGGCACACACGCGTGGCCGCACGGCGGTGGTGGTGGGCGCCGGGTACATCGGTGTGGAGATGGCCGAGGCACTGATCAACCGCGGCTACGAGGTGACGGTGGTCAACCGGGGCAGCGAGCCCATGTCGACGCTCGACCCGGACATGGGCCGGCTGGTGCACGAGGCCATGGAGGGTCTGGGCATCACCATGGTCGACGACGCCGCGGTGACCAAGGTGCTCACGGGCGAGGACGGCCGGGTGCGGGCGGTGGCCACGGAGAACGCCGAGTACCCGGCGGACGTGGTGGTGCTCGGCATCGGCGTACGCCCGGAGACGACGCTCGCGAAGGCGGCCGGTCTGCCGCTGGGCAGCCACGGCGGTCTCCTTACGGACCTCGCGATGCGGGTGCGCGGCCACGAGAACATCTGGGCGGGCGGCGACTGCGTCGAGGTTCTCGACCTGGTCTCGGGGCAGGAGCGGCACATCGCGCTGGGCACCCACGCCAACAAGCACGGCCAGGTCATCGGCACGGGCGTCGGCGGCGGCTACGCCACCTTCCCCGGGGTCGTCGGCACGGCCGTCAGCAAGGTCTGCGACCTGGAGATCGCCCGCACCGGCCTGCGCGAGAAGGACGCGCGTCGGGTGGGCCTGCAGTTCGTGTCGGTCACGATCGAGTCCACCAGCCGGGCCGGGTACTACCCGGGCGCCTCCCCCATGACGGTGAAGATGCTCGCCGAGCGCCGCACGGGGCGGCTGCTCGGCGTGCAGATCGTCGGGAGAGAGGGCGCGGGCAAGAGGGTCGACATCGCCGCGGTGGCCCTGACGGCGGGGATGACGGTGGAGCAGATGACGGCCCTGGACCTGGGGTACGCGCCGCCGTTCAGCCCGGTGTGGGATCCGGTGCTGGTGGCGGCCAGGAAGGCCGCCGCGAAGGTGCGGGCCTCCTGACGGCTACGCCGTTCCGTTGATCCGTTCGATGGCCTGGCGGGCCTGGTCGGCCGGCGGCCTGGGCGGCAGCGCCGAGACGGAGGCGCTGGTGTTGGAGGGCATCGCGGCCGGCTGCTCACCCGCCGGTTTGGCGTGCGAGGCGGGCCGCGTGGTCCTGAGCCGGTTGCTCACCGCCTCGTCGAGCGTCACCGGCCGCTGCATCTGCGAGGCCAGCCGCCCGGCCTCCTGACCGAGCCTGGCCACGTCCTCCCACGGCAGCCGCAGCACCAGGGAGATCTCGGCCTCGCCGTCGGGAAGAGCGTGCATCGGAGGAGTAATTCGGTCGTTCATCGGTGGTTCCTCACGTAGTCCCCGCGGCCCGCCTTCCCCGTGCCGCGGGCGGTTGAGGAGACATACGCACGCGTGCGCGCGGGTGTTCACCGATGCGCCACCGATTCGCGGGGCCCATCGCGGGCACTACTTCCTTGTGGTCATCCCCGTCCATGACGTGAACCCTGTGCGCCGCACCCCCGTGGTGACGTACGCGCTCATCGCCGCGAACGTCCTCGTGTTCCTTTTCACGCCCGGCCTGTCCGGCTCCGTGGCGGGCGACAGCAGCCTGGCCCAGCTGTGCCATCTCCAGGCGTTTCTGGACCACTACGCGGCGGTTCCACAGGAGTTGATCCACCATCAGATGCCGCAGCTGGTCCCCACGGGCGACGTCGGCACGAGCGCGCAGGGCTCGGCGGGCTGTGTGGTGGCCCCGCCGGACTACGACAAGTCCCCGCCGCTGTCGGTCCTCACGGCGATGTTCCTGCACGGCGGCTGGCTGCACCTGCTGGGCAACATGCTGTTCCTGCTGATCTTCGGCAACAACGTCGAGGACCGTATGGGGCATGTGCGCTTCGCGCTGTTCTACGTCGTCTGCGGCTACGCGGCGTCGTACGGCTTCGCGCTCCTCAACGACGACTCGGGCGACCCGCTGATCGGTGCGTCGGGGGCCATCGCCGGGGTCCTCGGCGCCTATCTGGTGCTGTACCCGAAGGCCAGGGTGTGGGTCCTGGTGCCCTTCCTGGTCTTCCTGCCGCTCAGACTGCCGGCCTGGCTGGTGCTGGGCTTCTGGTTCGTGCTGCAGGCGGTGTACTCCTCCGGCGAGGGCGTCTCCGCCGCCGGCACGGTGGCGTACGCGGCGCACGTCGTGGGCTTCCTCGCCGGGATGCTGCTGGCCTGGCCGCTCAAGCCGGGCACTCCCCCACCGCCGGAACCGCGCGGCCTGCTGTTCGGCAGGAAGGCGCGGCCCCGGCACACCTGGTGAGTCAGCGGGCGGTCTGCGTGTGGACGTACTCCACGAGGCGGGTCAGGGCGTCCGGGTCGGTGGACGGCATGACACCGTGGCCGAGGTTGAAGACGTGGCCCTCCAGGCCCTCGGCCGAGTCCAGGACCTCGCGGGTCTTGGCCTCGACCGCATCCGTGGAGGCGAACAGGACCGTCGGGTCGAGGTTGCCCTGGAGCGCCTTGCCGGGGCCGACACGGCGGGCGGCCTCGTCGAGCGGGACGCGCCAGTCGACGCCGACGACGTCCGCGCCGGCCTCGCCCATGAGCTTCAGCAGTTCGCCGCAGCCGACGCCGAAGTGGATGCGGGGGACGCCGTACCCCTCGACCGCCTTGAAGACCTTCGCCGAGGCGGGCAGGACCGAGCGGCGGTAGTCGACGGGGGCGAGGGCGCCGGCCCACGAGTCGAAGAGCTGGACCGCGGAGGCGCCGGCCTCGATCTGGACCTTCAGGAAGACGGCGGTGATCTCGGCGAGGCGGTCGAGCAGGTCGGCCCACAGCTGGGGGTCGCCGTACATCATCGCCTTGGCGTTCTCGTACGTGCGGGACGGGCCGCCCTCGACGAGGTAACTCGCGAGGGTGAAAGGTGCGCCCGCGAAACCGATGAGGGGGGTCGGGCCGAGCTCGCGGGTCAGCAGGCCGATGGCCTCGGTGACGTATGAGACGTCCTCGGGGGTGAGGTCACGCAGTTGAGCCAGGTCGGCGCGGGTGCGGATCGGCTTCTCGACGACCGGGCCGACGCCGGGCCTGATGTCGAGGTCGACGCCGATGGCCTTCAGCGGGACGACGATGTCGCTGTAGTAGATCGCCGCGTCCACGTTGTGGCGGCGGACCGGCTGGAGGGTGATCTCGGTGACCAGCTCGGGCCGCATGCAGGACTCGAGCATCGGGATGCCCTCACGGACCTTGCGGTACTCCGGCAGCGAGCGCCCGGCCTGCCGCATGAACCACACGGGGGTATGCGGGACGGGTTCACGGCGGCACGCCTTGAGGAAGGCGGAGTCGTAGGCGGCTGACGGCGGCGTCTCAGGTGCACTCACGTCGGAAAGTCTCGCACGGTGCGCTGAGTGCCGAGTGCGCGGTGTCTGTGTGGGCATGGAGCCAAGTCCGGGTGTCTAGGGCGGCACCACGCCGCCCTTCCCTTTAACCTTCCCGCATGGCTGCGGCTCAAGGACGACTGTCGGACGGCGCTGGTGGGATGGACGACGCGAAGGAAGGGGACCGGGATGGCGGCGGCGGTGCTCCGCCGGCTTTCCAGGCCGCGGTTCAGGCCTTGCGCGGCAGTCGGCTGCGGCCGCAGATCGAGATCGAGACGACGCGGGCCCCACAGCGGCTCGCCCCGCACGCGTACGCGCTGGAGGCCACCGTCGTCGACGGCGACCAGGACCTCGCCGACGGGCGGCTCGTGCTGCTGCACGACCCCGCCGGACACGACGCCTGGCGGGGCACCTTCCGGCTGGTGACGCTCGTGCGCGCGGAGCTGGAGGCGGAGATGGCCGCCGACCCGCTGCTGCCCGAGGTGTGCTGGTCGTGGCTGACGGGCGCGCTCTCGGGGCGCGGGCTGTCGTACGGCGAACCGAGCGGCACCGTCACGCGCGCGAGCTCGCACTACTTCGGCGGTCTGTCCGAGCGCCCCGCGACCTCGCAGATCGAGATCCGGGCCTCCTGGACGCCCCGTGAGGGCCTGGGCGGGGTGCCGGACACGGCGGGGCACCTCGCCTCCTGGTGCGACCTGCTGGCCCAGGTCGCGGGTCTGCCGCCGGCCGGTCCGGGTGACGCGTCGATCGTGACGTTGCCACAGCGGCGGGACCCTCAGGCGCGCTGACCACCCACACGGAGCATCAATTTGTCGATACGGCCACTTTCAGTCAGGAGTGAGCCATCGAACGAACCGATATGTTCACCGAACGATCGACCGTACGTCCGAATTGCACTAATTGTTACTCACTAGATCGTGATCATTCTCTAAAGGACGCCGGGTTCGGTGCCGAAGACGTCTGTGACCTTCCAAGCCGTCCCGCACCCCAGGAGGCCCGGTGTCCGTTCTCCTCGAGCAGCCCGCAAGCCTGGTCGCCTACCGCCCGAACAAGCCCACCGCCATGGTGGTCGTGGCCGACCCGCGTGTCAGATCCACCGTCACCCGTCATCTCTGGGCGCTCGGTGTGCGCGATGTCATTGAAGCCTCGTCCGTGGCGGAGGCCCGTCCCCGAATCGGCAGCCCCAGAGACATCTGCGTCGCCGAAGTCCACCTTCCCGACGGCTCCGGCCTCACCCTGCTGTCCGAGACCCGCGCCGCGGGCTGGCCCAACGGCCTCGCCCTCTCCGCGGCCGACGACATCGGCGCCGTGCGCAACGCCCTCGCGGGCGGCGTCAAGGGCTACGTCGTCACCGGCACCCGCACCAACGTCGGGCTCCCCACCCGGCCTGGCGCCGCCCCCATCGGCTCCGCCGCCGCCCGTATGCACCGCCGCCCCCCGGGTGCCCCGAGTCACCCGGGTGGCTACCGCGAGCTCTCCGGCCGCGAGGTCGAAGTACTGCGGCTGGTCGCCGAAGGGCAGTCGAACAAGGCGATCGGTGTCTCGATGGGCCTGTCCGCACTGACCGTCAAGAGCCACCTCGCCCGGATCGCCCGCAAGCTCGGCACGGGAGACCGGGCCGGCATGGTGGCGGTGGCTCTCCGTACCGGCATCATCCACTGAGGCCCTTTCGAGCCTCGCTGTTCACGGACGTGAACCAGAGCTTTCACCGGGCTGACTGGTTTACGACCCCAAGGCGCCTGCCGACGGAACGTTCCGTCGGCAGGCGCTGTCCATACACAGATACCCTTGACATGTGACCGACGCCCAAGAGACCGCAGCAGACGTTTCACTGCGAACCACCGGAGGCGGCCCTCCGGACGATGGCGGATCTTCTGCAGTGGAGGCGCCGATCCCTCTGCTGGAGCCGCGCGAGGGCATTCCGCCCGTGATCGCCGACGAGGATTCGCTCGCCGAGGTGATCGCCGCGTTCGCCGCGGGCTCCGGCCCCGTCGCCGTCGACGCCGAGCGGGCGTCCGGCTACCGCTACGGACAGCGCGCGTATCTCGTGCAGCTGCGCCGCGCGGGTGCGGGGACCGCGCTGATCGACCCCGTGGCCTGTCCCGATCTCTCGGGTCTCGGCGAGGCCCTCTCCGGTGTGGAGTGGGTGCTGCACGCCGCCACGCAGGATCTTCCGTGTCTCCGCGAGATAGGCATGGTGCCCTCGCGCCTGTTCGACACCGAGCTGGCCGGGCGGATCGCCGGGTTCCCCCGGGTCGGGCTCGGCGCGATGGTCGAAGGGGTGCTGGGCTTCGTACTGGAGAAGGGGCACTCGGCCGTCGACTGGTCGACCCGTCCGCTGCCCGAGCCGTGGCTGCGGTACGCCGCCCTCGACGTGGAGCTTCTCGTCGACCTGCGCGACGCGCTGGAGAAGGAGCTCGACCGGCAGGGGAAGCTGGAGTGGGCGCTTCAGGAGTTCGACGCGATCGCTTCGGCTCCGCCGGCCGAGCCGCGCAAGGATCCCTGGCGTCGGACCTCCGGGATGCACAAGGTACGGCGGCGCCGGCAGCTGGCCGTCGTGCGGGAACTGTGGGAGGCGCGGGACCGGATCGCCCAGCGGCGTGACGTGTCGCCGGGCAAGGTGCTGTCCGATGCGGCGATCGTCGAGGCGGCGCTCTCCCTGCCGGTCAATGTGCAAGCGCTGGCCGCGTTGAACGGGTTCGGGCACCGGATGGGACGGCGGCAGCTGGAGCAGTGGCAGGCCGCGGTGGATCGGGCCAAGGCCCTTGCCGAGGTACAGCTGCCGCAGCCCGGGCAGCCGCTCACCGGGCCTCCGCCGCCGCGGGCCTGGGCCGACAAGGATCCCGCGGCGGCCGCGAGGTTGTCCGCCGCGCGGGCTGCGGTGTCCGCGTTGGCCGAGTCGCTGAACATGCCTCAGGAGAACCTGATCACTCCGGACACGGTGCGGCGGGTCTGCTGGGAGCCGCCGGCCGTGGTGAGTGCGCAGTCGGTGGGGGCGGCGTTGGCCGGTCACGGGGCTCGGGCCTGGCAGGTCGAGCAGGTGACTCCTGTGCTGGTGGCCGCGCTTTCCGCCTAGCACCGCCCCGCGCCCCTGGCAGGTCATCTGGTCGCTCCGCGCGTGAAGCCGTTGTAGATGAAGCGCTGCAACGACAGGAAAACGATCAGTGTCGGCAGGATCACCAGGACCGCTCCTGCCGAAATGACCTCCCAGTGGGCCGCGTAGGGGCCTCGGAAGCGGAACAGCGACGTCGAGATCACGCCAAGATCTTCCGAGGGCATGTACAGGAAGGGGATGTAGAAGTCGTTGTAGACGGTGATGCCCTTCACGATCACCACGGTCGCGGTCGCCGGCTTCAGCAGCGGGAAGATGATCTTTCGGTAGATCGTGAAGGCGTTCGCGCCGTCCAGGCGGGCCGATTCGTCCAAGGAGACCGGGATCGAGCGGACGAACTGCAGGAAGATGTAGATCGAGACGATGTCCGTGCCCATGTAGAGGGCGATCGGGGCCCAGAGGCTGTCGAACATGCCGAAGCTGTTGACGATCTGGAACGTGGCCACCTGGGTGGTGACGCCGGGGACCAGGGCGGCCGTCAGGAAGAGCGCCACCACCAGCTTCTTGAAGCGGAAGGTGAACCGGTCGATGGCGTAGGCCGTCATCGAGCCGATGAGGACCGTGCCGCCGATCGAGATCAGCAGGATGATCGCCGTGTTGGTGAAGGCGGAGAGCATCTCGCCGTCCTGGAACGCCGTCACGTAGTTGTGGAAGTTCAGCAGGTCGTGCGGCAGCTCGAGGGCCCCGCTCGTGTTGGCCATCTCCTTCTCCGACTTGAGGGAGGTGAGGAGGACGACCACGAGCGGCAGCAGGACGACCAGGGTCGCGGCGATCAGCGAAAAGTAGACAAGGGCGCGGGCGACCGTACGGCGTGTCATACGAGGTCCACCTTGTCGTCGGGGACCAGGCGCCGCTGCACCCAGGTCACCAGCAGGATGATCAGCAGGAGGACGACGGCGGCCGCCGAGGCCAGGCCCGTCTTGTTGAAGCGGAAGGCCAGGTTGACCGTCTGGATCACGAAGGTCTCGGTGCCGGTCGCGCCGCCGGTCATGATGTACGGGATCTCGAAGACCGACAGCGAGCCGGAGATCGAGAGGATCACCGTCAGAGTCAGGACCGGCTTGATGCCCGGCGCGATGATGTGGCGGAACTGGTGCCAGCGGTTCGCGCCGTCCAGCTCCGCGGCCTCGTACAACTCCCCCGGGATGGACTGGATCGCGCCCAGGAAGAGCACGAAGTTCAGGCCGAGATAGCGCCAGACCGATACGCCGGCCAGCGAGGTGTTCGCGGAGACCGGGGTGCCGAGCCAGGCGTGGTCGGTCTTCACCCCGAACAGGCTCAGCACCGAGTCGAGGGTGCCGCCGTCCTGGAAGAAGTAGAGGAACACGAAGCCGATCGCGACGCCGTTGATCAGGTACGGAAAGAAGAGCACGCCCTTGAAGAAGTTCCGGAAGCGGACGTTGAAGCTCAGGATCGTCGCGAAGTAGAGCGCGAGGACGATCTGGACCACGGAGGCGGCAAGGTAGTAACCGCTGACCCAGAAGACCTCGAAGAGATCCGGGCGGGTGAACACCTCCCGGTAGTTCTCGACGCCCGTGGAGTGCAGTTCGGGGCTGACACCGTCCCAGTCGGTGAAGCTGTACGCGATCATGTTGGCGATCGGCGCGTACGTGAAGGTGATCAGCAGGGCGAGCGGGGCGATCAGGAACAGCCAGGGGGTCACGCCCCGCCGGAGGCGGAGCCGGCGCGTGGGCGGTGCCGGGACGGGGGCGGCCGGGATCACCTCCACGGCCGCCTTCTGTGTGGTGTCCGTCATCAGGACCCCAGGTTCTTCTGGGTGTCCGTCCAGCGCTTGCTGAGGTCGGCGAGGAAGTCGTCGAGGCTGCCCTTGCGGGCCCCGCGGGCGAGGTCGACGAGCTTCTGGCGGTACTCCGGGGCGTAGAGGCCGACCTCGGACTCGTTGTCGATCTGCTTGACCTTCGCGCCCTGGGCGTCGTCCAGTTCGATGAACTTCACGCCCTGGTCGTCGTACGGCTGCAGGACCGACGGCAGCGGCGCGTCCTTGAGCGGGGAGAGGGCGAGATTGTCCTCGACATAGCCGGACTTGTCGGTGAACCAGTCGATCCAGGCCCGGGCCGCCTCCTTGTGCGGGGAATGGACGTTGACCGCCTGGTTGTAGTCGGGGCCGATGGTCGCGCAGAACTTCCCGTCCGTCTGGGCCGGGAAGGGCATGAAGCCGATGTCGTCGGGGTTCACGCCGGCCTTCTTCGCCGCGTCCTGGAACTGCACGATCGCCCAGGTGCCGAGCCACTGCGTGGCGATCTCACCCTTGGCGGTCCGGGGCTTGGACTCCTCCCAGTTGCTGGTGGTCGGGTCCTTCTCGATCAGCCCCTCGTGGACGATGTCGTACAGGAGCTGGTCACCGACGCGCAGGTCCGCGCCCTTCGCCCAGGGGTCCCCCTCGGCGAGCTTGTCCGTCGCCTTCGGGTCACAGGTCACCGCGCCGTCGACCTGCGTCCACTGCGACAGCGGCCAGCCGGCCGAGAAATTGGTGTAGTACGGGACCGCGTCGGTCTTCGCCTTGATGGCCTTGAGGTCGGCGACGAACTCGGCCGGTGTGGTGGGCCATTCGGTGACTCCGGCCTCCTTCCAGATCCGCTTGTTGTAGACGAACCCGGGACTCACGGCGACGGGGCTCTGCCCGTACACCTTGCCGTCGACGGCGGTGAAGTCGGTGAAGCGGTACTTCTTTGCGCGCTCCTCCTGGGTGCCCAGGGAGGCGAAGAACCTCGGGTAGTCGCTCTTCTTGATGACGGCCGGGATCAGCAGGACATCGCCGTAGTTCTCGGTGTTCATCCGGATCTTGACCTCGGCCTCGTAGTCCGTGATGCCCTCGAACTCGACCTTCACCTTCGGATAGGTCTTGCTGAACTCGGCGGCGTACTTCTTCAGCGTGCCGTCCTGCACGAGGTCGGTGCGGACGGTGAGGACCTTGATGGTGCCGGTGACCTTCGACGGGTCGGTGGGCGCCGCTGCGTCGGCGCCCTTCGTGGATCCTCCGGTGCCGGTGCACCCCGGGACCAGCAGGGCGGCACCCACGACCACGGCCAGGACTGTACGGCGGTTCATGTGCATCAGCTCCGTTCTCGGGACGGACGAGCACTTGCGGGTTGGCTGGTTCCGAACTCTGACAACGTTTTCTTAACCGGTAAAGTCCCTATCCCGCCAACGATGACGAGTTGTTTCCCGGCGCTGGACTCGATCGGTTTAGGAGCTTGCATGCTTCAGGCCACACCGCTCACCGAGGGATGGATCCTGCGGCACGAGGGGGGTGAACTCCCGGCCGTCGTACCGGGATGCGTGCACACGGACCTGCTGGCGGCCGGGGCGATCCCGGATCCCTTTCTCGGGCGGAACGAGACCGACCTGGCCTGGGTGGGGCGGCGGGACTGGACGTACGAGACCGAACTGCCGCCCGTGGACGGGCACGAGCAGACCGACCTCGTCTTCGACGGTCTGGACACCGTGGCCGAGATTCTCCTGGACGGCCAACTCCTGGGACGGACCAGGAACATGCACCGCTCGTACCGCTTCGACGTGACCGGCATGGCGGGACGGCTCGCCGTGCGGTTTGTCTCCGCCTACGCCGAAGCCGAGGCCGTGCGGGGCAAGCTGGGCGAACGACCCGCCGCGTATGCCGAGCCCTACCAGTACCTCCGCAAGATGGCCTGCTCCTTCGGCTGGGACTGGGGGCCGACGCTGGTGACGGCCGGAATCTGGCGGCCGGTGCGGATCGAGCGGTGGTCGACGGCCAGGATCGCCCGGGTGCGGCCCCTGGTGACCGTCGGCGAACAGGGCCTGGGCGTCGTGGAGTTGGCTGTCGAGGTCGAGCGGGCCCGGGTCGAGGCGCCGCTGAGGGTCGAGGCTTCCGTGGGTGGGGTGCGGGCGAGTGCCTCCCTTGACGGCACTGAGGGGGTCGTACGCCTCGAAGTGCCCGACGTGGGGCTGTGGTGGCCGCGTGGGTACGGTGAACAGCCTCTGTACGACGTCGAGTTGACACTTCTGCACGAGGACCGCCCGCTGGACGTGTGGCGGCGCCGGGTCGGCTTCCGTACCGTCGAGCTGGACCGTGCGGCCGACGCACACGGCACCGGGTTCACCCTCGTCGTCAACGGTGAGCGGCTCTTCGCACGCGGCGTGAACTGGATCCCGGACGACGTGTTCCCCTCCCGGATCACCCGTGAGCGGTACCGGGAGCGGCTGGGACAGGCGGCCGCCGCCGGCGTGGACCTGGTGCGGATCTGGGGCGGCGGGATCTACGAGAGCGAGGACTTCTACGACGCCTGCGACGAGCTCGGGCTGCTGGTCTGGCAGGACTTCCCGTTCGCGTGCGCCGCCTACCCGGAGGAACAGCCGCTGCGGGGCGAGGTGGAGGCGGAGGCCCGGGAGAACGTCGTACGGCTGATGCCGCATCCCTCGCTCGTGCTGTGGAACGGCAACAACGAGAACCTGTGGGGGTTCCGGGACTGGGGATGGGAGGCGCGGCTCGCCGGGGACTCCTGGGGCGAGGGGTACTACCTGGGCGTACTGCCTCGCGTGGTGGCGGAGTTGGACCCCACGCGGCCGTACACGGCGGGGAGCCCCTGGTCCGGGTCGTGGGAGCACCACCCGAACGATCCGGCGCACGGGACGCACCACTCCTGGGAGGTGTGGAACCGGGAGGACTACGCCGAGTACCGCCGTGAAGTGCCACGTTTCGTGGCCGAGTTCGGCTGGCAGGCACCGCCCGCGTACGCCACGCTGGCGCGTGCGCTGCCCGGGGAGGTGCTCGCGGCGGACTCCCCCGGTGTGCTGCACCACCAGAAGGCCGACGACGGGAACGGCAAGCTTCGGCGTGGTCTGGAGCGGCATTTCGCCTTTCCCGAAGGGGACTTCGACCGCTGGCACTACCTCATGCAGGTCAACCAGGCGCGGGCCGTGGCCGCCGGGATCGAGCACTGGCGGTCGCACTGGCCGGTGTGCGCGGGGACGGTGGTGTGGCAGCTCAACGACTGCTGGCCGGTGACGAGTTGGGCCGCGATCGACGGGGACGGGCGGGAGAAGCCGCTGTATCACGAGCTGCGGCGCCTGTACGCGGACCGGCTGTTGACGCTGCGGGGGCGGGTGTTGGCCGTCGTCAATCAGACGGCCGAGGAGTGGGCGGGTGCCGTGCGGCTGCGGCGGATGTCGGTCGCGGGGACGGTGATCGGCGAGGCGGACGTGGAGTTCCGTGCGGGGCGGCGGGCCGTCGCCGAGGTGTCGGTGCCGCGGGAGCTGGACCCGGTGGGGCCGAAGGAGTTCCTGGTGGCGGACGCGGATGGGCTGCGGGCCGTGCACTTCCCTGTGGCGGACCGTGAAATCCCTTACCCCCAGCCCGAGTTCGACGTGTCCGTGGCGCCGGGGGCCGTGACGGTGACGGCCCACACCCTCGTACGGGATCTGCTGCTCCAGGCGGACCGGCTGGATCCGGCGGCTCGGGCCGACCGGGGGCTGGTCACGTTGTTGCCCGGGGAGCGGGTGACCATCGGGGTCAGCGGCTGGAAGACTCCTGATCCGGACGCCGCTCGATCCGCCCTGTACTGCATGGAGCCCAGCCGATGACAGCCCAGCCGACGTCGCGCGTCACGATCAAGGACGTCGCCGCGCGTGCCGGTGTGTCCAAGGGGGCCGTCTCGCTCGCCTTCAACCACAAGCCGGGGCTGTCGGAGGCGACCCGGGACCGGATCTTCCTGGCCGCGCGGGAGCTGGGCTGGGCGCCGAACCTCACGGCACGGACGCTGGCAGGGTCGCGGGTGGACGTGGTGGGTCTCGCGATCTGCCGGCCGGCGCGGCTGCTGGGGCTCGAACCCTTCTACATGGAGTTCGTGTCGGGCGTGGAGAGCGTGCTGATCGAGCGGAACTGCTCGCTGCTGCTGCGGCTCGTGCGGAACGTGGAGGAGGAGGTCGGGCTGCAGGAGTCGTGGTGGCGGGGACGGCAGGTCGGGGGGTCGATCCTGGTCGACTTCCGTGCGGACGATCCGCGCGTCGCGGCGACCGAGCGGCTGGGCCTGCCGGTGGTGGCGGTGGGGCATCCCGCGTTCACCGGCAGCCTCACGTCCGTGTGGACCGACGACGCCACCGCCGTGACGGAGGCCGTGCGGTATCTGGCGGCGCTGGGGCACCGGCGGATCGCCCGGGTGGGGGGTGCGGCGGCGCTCGGGCACACGGCGATGAGGACGGCCGCGTTCGACGAGGCGGCGCGGAGCCTGGAGCTGGCGGGGGCCTGGCAGGTGACCACCGACTACTCGGGAGAGGCCGGGGGGCGGGCCACCCGGTCCCTGCTGACCGCCCCGCCGTCGGACCGGCCGACTGCGATCGTCTACGACAACGACATCATGGCGGTGGCCGGACTGGCGGTCGCGGCGGAGATGGGGCTGAACGTTCCGCGTGACGTCTCACTGCTCGCCTGGGACGACTCCCAGCTGTGCCGGCTCACTCATCCCACGCTCTCCGCGATGAGCCATGACGTGCACGGATTCGGTGCGGAGGCGGCTCGGACGCTGTTCGGGGTGATCACCGGGGAGGGGCCGGGATCGCACCCCGTGCCCACTCCGGTACTGACTCCGAGGGGCTCCACCGCGCCTCCGGCGGTGTGACCTTCGCCGCTCCGGTCTCCAGGGGTGGGCAGTCACGTTACTCATAAGTAGCATGGGTCTGAGCGCGCGCTCAGCGCATCGCAGCAGTGCAGATCCCGCATCTGGAGGAGAGCCATCGTGCCTCGTACCGTCAGGGACGTCGTCTTCGTCGACGGCGTCCGCACCCCGTTCGGCAAGGCGGGCCCGAAGGGCATCTACCACGAGACCCGCGCCGACGACCTCGTCGTGAAGGCGATCCGGGAGCTGCTGCGCCGCAACCCGGGTCTCGACCCGAAGAAGATCGACGAGGTCGCCATCGCCGCGACCACGCAGATCGGTGACCAGGGGCTCACCATCGGCCGTACCGCCGGGATTCTCGCCGGTCTTCCGCAGTCCGTCCCGGGCTACTCCATCGACCGCATGTGCGCCGGCGCTCTGACCGCCGTCACCACGGTCGCGGGATCGGTCGCCTTCGGCGCCTACGACATCGCCGTCGCCGGTGGTGTCGAGCACATGGGCCGCCACCCCATGGGCGAGGGCGTGGACCCGAACCCGCGGTTCGTCAGCGAGAAGCTGGTCGACGAGTCGGCTCTGTTCATGGGCATGACCGCCGAGAACCTGCACGACCGCTACCCGCAGATCACCAAGCAGCGCGCCGACGAGTACGCCGTGCGCTCCCAGGAGAAGGCCGCCAAGGCGTACGCCAACGGCAAGATCCAGGCCGACCTGGTGCCGATCTCGGTGCGCCGCACCAACCCGGAGGCCGGTGAGACCGGCTGGGGTCTGGTCACCGCCGACGAGCCGATGCGCCCGGGGACCACCCTGGAGAACCTGTCGGGCCTGAAGACGCCGTTCCGTGTGCACGGCCGGGTCACCGCCGGTAACGCGGCCGGTCTGAACGACGGCGCCACCGCCTCCCTCATCGCGTCCGAGGACTTCGCCCGCGAGAACGACCTGCCGGTGAAGATGCGCCTCGTCTCGTACTCCTTCGTGGGTGTCGAGCCGGAGGTCATGGGCTACGGCCCGATCCCGGCCACCGAGAAGGCGCTCGCCCAGGCGGGCCTGTCCATCTCCGACATCGGCCTGTTCGAGATCAACGAGGCCTTCGCCGTGCAGGTCCTGGCCTTCCTCGACCACTACGGCATCGCGGACGACGACGAGCGCGTCAACCAGTACGGCGGCGCGATCGCCTTCGGTCACCCGCTGGCCTCCTCGGGTGTGCGTCTGATGACGCAGCTGGCCCGCCAGTTCGAGGAGCAGCCCGAGGTCCGCTACGGCCTGACCACCATGTGCGTCGGCTTCGGCATGGGCGCGACGGTCATCTGGGAGAACCCGAACCACAAGGACGCCGGAGGCAGCAAGTGAGCACCACTGAGCTCTTGAAGGGTGCGGCCGAGCTGTTCCCGGACGAGGTAGTCACCCAGGCGCACGTGCGTCACCTGGACCTGCCGTTCAACGCGGGCCGCTTCGCGCTCATCACGCTGGACAACGGCTTCGACCACACCAAGCCGACCACCTTCGGCCCGGCCTCGCTGGCGAACCTCGACACCGCCATCGACCAGGTCGAGAAGGAGGCCTCGGCCGGCGAGATCGTCGGTGTCGGCATCACCGGCAAGCCGTTCATCTTCGCCGTCGGCGCCGACCTCAAGGGCGTCGAGCTGCTCAAGGAGCACAAGGACGCGCTGGCCATCGGCAAGGGCGGCCACGAGGTCTTCAAGCGCCTCGCGGGCATCGCGGTGCCGACCTTCGCGTACTACAACGGCGCGGCGATGGGCGGTGGCGTCGAGGTCGGTCTGCACTGCACCTACCGCACGGTGTCCGCGGCCCTGCCCGCCTTCTCGCTCCCCGAGGTCTTCCTCGGTCTGGTCCCCGGCTGGGGCGGCTGCACCCTGCTGCCGAACCTGATCGGCGCCGACAAGGCCGTCTCGGTGATCATCGAGAACTCCCTCAACCAGAACAAGCAGCTCAAGGGCGCTCAGGTCTACGAACTGGGCATCGCCGACGCGTTGTTCGAGGGCGCGGACTTCCTGGAGCAGTCCCTGCTGTGGACGGCGTCCGTCCTCAAGGGCGAGATCGTCATCGACCGCCCGGTGATCGACCGCGGTGAGGCCTGGGACCAGGCCGTCGCCAAGGGCCGTTTCATCGCGGACTCCAAGGTGCACGGGGCCGCTCCGGCCGCCTACCGCGCCCTGGACATCATCGAGGCCGCGAAGAACGGCGACCTCCAGCAGGGCTACGACGCCGAGGACAAGGCCCTCGCCGACCTGATCATGGGTGGCGAACTGCGCTCCGGCATCTACGCGTTCAACCTGGTGCAGAAGCGCGGCAAGCGTCCCGCGGGCGCCCCGGACAAGAACCTGGCCCGCCCGGTCACCAAGGTCGGTGTGGTCGGCGCCGGTCTGATGGCCTCCCAGCTCGCGCTGCTGTTCCTGCGCCGCCTCGAGGTGCCGGTCGTGCTGACCGACATCGACCAGGAGCGCGTCGACAAGGGTGTGGGCTACGTCCACGCCGAGATCGAGAAGCTGCTCGGCAAGGGCCGTATCAACCAGGACAAGGCCAACCGCCTCAAGGCCCTGGTCACCGGTGTGCTGGACAAGGCGGAGGGCTTCTCCGACGCGGACTTCATCATCGAGGCCGTGTTCGAGGAGATCGGCGTCAAGCAGACGGTGTTCGCGGAGGTCGAGGCGGTCGCCCCGGCGCACGCGATCCTCGCCACCAACACCTCCTCGCTGTCGGTCACCGAGATGGCGTCGAAGCTGAAGAACCCCGAGCGGGTGGTCGGCTTCCACTTCTTCAACCCGGTCGCGATCCTCCCCCTCCTGGAGATCGTCCGCGGCGAGCAGACCGACGACGCGTCGCTGGCCACCGCCTTCGCCGTCGCCAAGAAGCTGAAGAAGACCGCGGTGCTGGTCAAGGACGCCCCGGCGTTCGTCGTGAACCGCATCCTCACCCGCTTCATGGGCGAGATCCAGAACGTCATCGACGAGGGCACCCCGGTCGAGGTGGCGGAGAAGGCGGTGGAGCCCCTGGGCCTGCCGATGTCGCCGCTGGTTCTCCTGGAGCTGGTCGGTCCCGCGATCGGTCTGCATGTCTCGGAGACCCTCAACCGGGCCTTCCCGGACCGCTTCACGGTCTCCCCGAACCTCGCGGCCGTCGTCAAGGCGGGCAAGCGCGGCTTCTACGTCTACGACTCCGGCAAGCCGGAGCTGGACCCGGAGGTCGCCGCGCTGCTGAAGCAGGGCGACTCCGTGCTGACCGAGGAGCAGGTCCGCGACCGCGTCCTCGACGCCGTCGCCCAGGAGATCGGGCTCATGCTCGACGAGGGTGTCGTCGCCGAGGCCCAGGACATCGACCTCTGCCTGATCACGGGCGCCGGCTGGCCCTTCCACCTGGGCGGCATCACGCCGTACCTGGACCGCGAGGGTGTCTCCGAGCGCGTGAACGGCAAGAAGTTCCTGGCTCCGGGCGTGGCGTCGGTACCGGCGTAGCGACTGGTCGTACGACGGTGAAGAGGGCCTCCGCGGCGGCGGAGGCCCTCTTTTCACTCACCGGACGCGTCGGCCGCTGTCAGTCGCGCCTTCAACTCGGCGTTCTCCGTCTCCAGGTGCGCGATGCGCTTGCGGGCGAAGTACAGCTCCATGACGGCGTCCTGGAACTCCGCGACGAGCTGTTCGGGGGTCAGTTCCATCGTGGCCCCCCTACGCCGGTGCGAGCAGCGTGGGCTTGCCGCTGCCGCCCTTCCAGTACAGTGCGCCGTTCTGGGCGTAGAGGGAGCCGCCTCCGAGGTCGGCGGGCGCGTTGCTGGGCTCCTCAGCGATGTTCGCGAGCCGCACCGAGCCCTCGGCGAGGATCGCAGAAGCCGCCTGCGGCGCCACCTGGACGACGTGGAGCTGGGACTGTGGTGTGTCCCCGACACCGATACCGACACCGACGCGGCCGCTGCCCTTCACCACGAAGTCGTCCAGACCGGGGTTGTTGCGCAGGACGAGCAGGGCGCCTTTGGTCGCGCCGGTGGTGGCGGTCAGGAAGATGCCCTGGGCGGCGGTGCCGCCGCTCCGGTCCGTGACGCCGTGCGTCTGGAGGTCGATGGACAGGGCGGAGCCGTCGGCGTCCGACCGTAACCGTCGTGGGTGATCTTCACTGTGCCGCGGGCGTTCTCCACGCCGGTGACGTTCAGGGCAGAGGTCTGCGGGTTCACGGAGGCCACGTTGAGTGCGGCGCCGGACCCGGAAGTGGCCGCCATGACGGCGGTGACCGCGTGCGCGGTCGTCGACTGGGTCCAGAACCGAGCGGGCGCCGTGTAGTCGGTGTAGTCACCCACCGCGACCGCCTCCGTGCCGTTGGCGGCGACGGTCACTGCCCCCGCCGTGAACGCGCCGAGGAACAGTCTTCGTCCCACTGCCATGGGGATCCCCCTTGTCCGTACCGGATTGGATCACCATTCCATCACGGGCCCCGCACACACGTGCGACGCTTGGCTGTTCGAGTCAGGGCGGGCTCAGACTTCCTGCCAGGCCGCCAGCGCCAGTCCCGGCTCGTCCTTCTGCCGGGCGATCCGGAGCTCCCCGTCGGGGGTCACCGTCGCGGCGACGATACGGCCGTCCGCGTCCTCGGCGAGGGCCACGGCCGTGCCCACCGGCAACTGCGGCCCGGACTCCGTCCACCACAGGCCCGCCGACTCCTGCTCCGTCGGACACGCGGCGAAGGCGACCCGGCCGGAGGCCGAACGCTGGGCGAGCAGCGTGCAGTCGTGGCCGTCCAGGGTGCAGCGGAGCAGGGCCGCCGGGCCGGGGCCGGCCGCCGCGAGCAGGGGGGTCGGCTCGGTGTCCGGGCGCCAGGCGTAGAGCATGCCCTCGGGGTCCGCGAAGAACAGCGTGGTGTGTTCCTTGGAGGTGGACAGCGCGCTGAGGGTGCCCGGCTCGACGCGAACGGGCAGCGGGTCGGCCGGCACGGGAGGCGCGCCCGCTTCCTCCTGGAGCCAGCGCAGGATGCCGTCCGGGTTGGTGCCGTACAACTCGACCCGGCCCGACTCCCCTGTCACGGCGGCCAGTTCCTCGTGCACGTCGGAGCCCTTCAGGCCGGACCAGGCGTTCCAGCCGCCGCGTTCCTTCTGGATGAGGGCGTGCACGCCGTTGCCACGGTTGCCGACGAAGACATGCGCCCGGCCCTCCGCGTCGACGGCCACGGCGGGGACACCGGTGCGGGCGCCCGTCCTGTCGGGGTGGCCGACCGGGCTCCAGTCGAGGGCGGCGAGGTGGACGCGGAAGTGGGTGGAGTGCGCGAGGCCCGCTTCTTTGGCCTTGGTGGGGCGCCAGGAGACGAGGTGTGCGTAGCCGTCGGCGCCGTGTCCCACGGCGAGTCCGGGGTGCAGGCGCTGGTCGCCGCCGACCTTGCGCCAGGGCAGCCAGGTGCCGCCGCCCGGGCGGCGCTCCGCCCTGCACCACACGGCTTCGTCGCGGGTGGCGTAGACGCCGAGTCGGCCGTCGCGGGCGCGGATGAGCCAGTCGCCGTTCACTGTACGGACCATTGACACGGGCCCACTCTAATCGGGCGGTCGGCGCCGCCTTCGGGCGGGCCGGTCGTGGGACGCTGGACGCATGAGTGACGTGCTGCTGGTCGTCGTGGACGCCGCGAATGTCGTCGGGTCGGTGCCGGACGGGTGGTGGCGGGACCGGCGGGGGGCGGCGGAGCGGTTGCGGGACCGGCTGGCGGCGGACGGAGTGCCGGGGCGGGATGGTCCGATGGAGATCGTGCTGGTGGTGGAGGGTGCGGCTCGGGGGGTGGAGTCCGTGCCGGGGGTCCGGGTGGAGTCGGCGGTGGGGAGCGGCGACGACCGGATGGTGGAGCTGGTGGGGCAGGCGGGTGAGCGGCCGGTGCTGGTGGTCACCGCGGATCGTGAACTTCGGCGGAGAGTCGGGGAGTTGGGGGCGGAGGTGGCGGGGCCGCGGACGGTTCGTCCGTGAGCGCCATCCGATGTGCCGCGCTGTGTCGTGTTGCGGCTGGCGGCCCGGTGGGGGCTGGTCGCGCAGTTCCCCGCGCCCCTGGAGGTGGGTCCAGTGCACGTACCTCAGGGGCGCGGGGCTGTATCGATATGCGGCTCCGCCGCGTGGGCGCGACCGGCCACGACGCACCCGCGGCCGACAACGCACCCCTACCGCCGTTTCACATACAGCACCGCCCCATCCACCGTCCCCACCTCCTCGTACCCCACCGCCAACAACCGCCGGAGGCCCCGCACCCGTTCCGGCGCGTACGGCTTTCCGCGGGAGTCGTCCACCACCAGGGCCGCCGAGACCGCCTCCCGCCGGAACACCGTCCACGCACCCCGCACGGCATACCTCTCCCCCACCCGCCCGCCGTCCCGGCCCCCGCTGTAGTTCGTGAGGAGACCCGCCGTCAGATAGCGGGTGGCCGGGGCACGGTCCGCCAGCCAGTACGTCTCCGGGTGCATCCCCCAGATCAGGACCGGATCGCCCGACGGCGTACGGGACGACACCGCCTGCGCGACACGGTGTGCGTGGTCGAGGTCGGTGCGAGGGGCCAGCGCACCCCACGTCAGGAACAGCGCGCACGCGCAGGCCGATGTGAGCACCGCCGTGACCGTGCGGTCGTAAGGCAACGCGCGAAGCGCCCCCGTGGTCAGGAGCGCGACCGGCGGGAGGAGTTGGAGGTAGTAGTGGCCGAAGAAGTGGAGGCCGAGCAGCACCGCCCCCGCCGACGCGAGCAGCCACAGCCACAGATCGGTGGTCGGTGCGCGCCGGGCCCGTACGACGGGCGCGATGAGGCCCGCGCAGGCCACCGCCACGATCCCGGTGTTGGCCAAACCCCTTGCCAGTACGTGGAGTTCGGAGCCGGTCAGCGTCGCGTACGCCTCCGAACCCGTCACCGTCCAGAACAGGAAACCCGCCGGGTCGGTCAGCAGCGCCGCGCACAGTACTGGCGTCAACGCCCCCGCCACGAGCTGCCGCACGCCCCAACTCCCCGCGCCCGAGGCGACGTAAAGCCAGAGCACGGGCAGCAGCACCGCCCCGCCCGTCTGCTTCGTGAGGAACGCGCAGACGACCGCCGTTCCCGCCGCACCCCAGCGCCGCCGGTCCGCGCACCACATCGCGGCGGCCGTGCAGGGCAGGAGGAACACCTCGAAGGTCGCCGCTTGCGCGTCCTCGGGGTTCAGGCCGACGGAGATCAGCAGGTACAGCACTCCGGCGGTACGGCCGGACGTTTCGCCCCAGCGGCGGCGGGCCAGGGAGGCCAGCAGGGCGGCGGTGAGGAGTTGGGCCAGGACCGCCAGGACCCGCACCCCGGCCAGCGTGCCGGAGCCCGTCACCGTGAACGCGGCCTCGTAGAGCCACGGCACGAACGGCGGCTTGCGGTCGACGACCGTCTCGTAGAGCTGTCCGCCCTGCGCCAACAGCCGTGCCTGTACGGCGAGATAGCCCTCGTCCGGGTTCCAGAGGGGGCGCGTGAAGGACGGGACTCGCGTCACGCAGGCCAGGGCCGCGAGCGGGGGCAGCAGTCGGCTCCAGTATGCCGTACGGGAATCGGATACGGAACGTGACGGGAGCAGGAGCTCTGCGGGCATGAGCAGCACGCTATCCGGCCCCGCACATCCTGACCGAACAGGACATACAGGGCCGGGGAGGTGGAACGTATGTGTTACTCCGTGTTGTCGGCCGTCGCCGCTGTGCGCTGTCCGAGACGGCTGTGGCTACGGCCGTAGAGGAAGTAGACGAGGAAGCCGATGACCATCCAGAGCGCGAACCGCAGCCAGGTCTCGGTCGGCAGGTTGAGCATCAGCCAGAGGGAGGCCAGGACCGACAGGATCGGGACGACCGGCACCCAGGGGGTGCGGAAGGCGCGGGGCAGGTCGGGGCGGGACTTGCGGAGGATGACCACGCCGATGGCGACCACCACGAACGCGAACAGGGTGCCGATGTTGACCAGTTCGGCGAGTTCGCTGAGGGGTGTGAAGCCGGCGACGATCGCGATGATCACGCCGAGCAGGATGGTCGGACGGTGCGGTGTCCTGTACTTCGGGTGGACGTGGGAGAAGAACGTCGGCAGCAGTCCGTCGCGGCTCATCGCGAAGAAGACCCGGGTCTGGCCCAGGAGCAGGATCATGCAGACCGTCGTCAGGCCGACGGCGGCGCCGAAGCTGATGAAGCCCGCGAACCAGGGGTGGCCGGTGGCCTTGAAGGCGTCGGCCAGCGGGGCCGTGATGGACAGGTCGGTGTACTTCTGCATGCCCGTCACGACGATCGAGACGGCGACGTAGAGGGTCGTGCAGATGAGGAGGGAGCCAAGGATGCCGCGGGGCATGTCGCGCTGCGGGTTCCTGGTCTCCTCGGCGGCCGTGGCCACGACGTCGAAGCCGATGAACGCGAAGAAGACGACGGAGGCGGCGGTGAAGATGCCCATCACGCCGAAGTTGGAGGGCGCCCAGCCGAACATCAGCTGGATCAGCGGCGACTGGAGACTGTCGCCGGCCGGCACCTCCTGCGCCTTCGGGATGAACGGGTCGTAGTGGTCGCCCTCGATGAAGAAGGCGCCCGCGATGATCACGGTCAGCACGACCGTCACCTTGATGGCGACGACGATCGACGTCACGCGCGCGGAGAGCTTGGTGCCGAGCACGAGGATGCCGGTCAGCACCAGGACGAGCGCGGCGGCGAGGATGTCGAAGCCGAAGCCGTCGGCCCCGTCGCGGCTGCCGAGCGCCTCCGGCAGATGCCAGCCCGCGTTGTCCAGCAGCGAGGCGATGTAGCCGGACCAGCCGACGGACACCACCGCCGTGCCCAGCGCGAACTCCAGGACGAGGTCCCAGCCGATGATCCAGGCGGGCAGTTCACCGAGGGAGGCGTAGGAGAAGGTGTACGCCGATCCCGCCACCGGGACGGTGGAGGCGAACTCGGCGTAGCAGAGCGCGGCGAGCGCGCAGACGACACCGGCCACGACGAAGGCCAGAGCCACCGCCGGTCCGGCGTTGTTCTTGGCGACGGTGCCGGTCAGGACGAAGATGCCGGTGCCGATGATGACGCCGACACCGAAGACGGTCAGATCCAGCGCGGACAAGGACTTCTTGAGCGCGTGCTCTGGCTCCTCGGTATCGAGGATGGACTGCTCGACCTTCTTCGTCCGGAAGAGGGTGCTGCTCACGGGTACCTCCCACGCTGTGTCGTCCTCGACATGATCGAGAGGGGGCGTAGGTCGTATGCCCCGGCGCGGGGGGATTCACGCGAATGGGCCGGCCGTACCACTCGTGACAGTGGTACGGCCGGCCCATTCGGCCGTGTCAGTCGCGGGCGGGCTCCGCCTCGGCCGCGCTGTCGCTGTACCGCCCGTCCAGCTTGGAGACCAGGCCGGTGACCTGGCGGGCGATGTCGGGGGCGGTGAGCCCGATCTCCGCCATGACCTCGGCACGGGAGGCGTGGTCGAGGAAGCGCGGCGGGATGCCGAAGTCGCGCAGCGGGACGTCGACGCCCGCGTCACGCAGGGCCTGTGCGATCGCCGAGCCGACGCCGCCGACCCGGCTGTTGTCCTCGACGGTGACGACCACGCGGTGCCGCTCGGCGAGCGGGGCCATGGCCTCGTCGACGGGCTTGACCCAGCGCGGGTCGACGACGGTGGTGGAGATGCCCTGCTTGTCGAGGAGCGTGGCGATCTCCAGGCACATGGGGGCGAGGGCGCCGACCGAGACGAGGAGCACATCGGGCGTGCCGGTCCCCGATTCGCGCAGGACGTCCATGCCTCCGACGGTGCCCACGGCGGGTACGGCGGGACCCACGACGCCCTTGGAGTAGCGCACCACGGTCGGCGCGTCGTCGACCTGGACGGCCTCGCGCAGCTGGGCGCGCAGCTGTTCGGCGTCGCGCGGGGCGGCGAGCCGGAGCGTCGGGACGACCTGGAGCATCGACATGTCCCACATGCCGTTGTGGGAGGCGCCGTCGTCGCCGGTGACGCCGGCCCGGTCGAGCACGAAGGTCACACCGCACTTGTGCAGGGCGACGTCCATGAGGACCTGGTCGAAGGCACGGTTGAGGAAGGTGGCGTAGACGGCGAAGACGGGGTGCAGGCCGCCGGTCGCGAGGCCCGCCGCCGACACGGCCGCGTGCTGCTCGGCGATGCCGACGTCGTAGATGCGCTCCGGGAAGGTGTCCGCGAACTTCTTCAGCCCGACCGGCTGGAGCATGGCCGCGGTGATCGCGACGATGTCCTCGCGCTCCCGGCCCAGCTTGACCATCTCGTCGCCGAAGACGGAGGTCCAGCTGGCGGCGGAGGCCTTGATCGGCAGGCCGGTGTCGGGGTGGATGGGGCCGATGCCGTGGAAGCGGTCG
The DNA here is from genome assembly GCF_031845645.1 of Streptomyces doebereineriae. NCBI lineage: Bacteria > Bacillati > Actinomycetota > Actinomycetes > Kitasatosporales > Streptomycetaceae > Streptomyces > Streptomyces doebereineriae. The sequence continues at coordinate 214,658 of NZ_JAVREZ010000006.1, read as the reverse complement.
GCCTCGTCCTGCTCGGCGGGCTCGTAGCCGCGGCCCTTCTCGGTGAGGCAGTGCACGATGACCGGCCCGCCGAACCGCTTGGCGCGGGCCAGCGCCGACTCCAGCGCCTCGAGGTCGTGGCCGTCGATGGGGCCGACGTACTTCAGGCCGAGGTCCTCGAACATGCCCTGGGGCGCGATGAAGTCCTTGAGGCCCTTCTTGGCCCCGTGCAGGGTCTCGTAGAGGGGCCTGCCGACGACGGGGGTGCGCTCCAGCAGGTCCTTGCCGCGGGCGAGGAAGCGCTCGTAGCCGTCGGTGGTGCGCAGGGTGGCCAGGTGGTTGGCGAGGCCGCCGATGGTCGGCGCGTAGGACCGCTCGTTGTCGTTGACGACGATGACCAGCGGCCGGTCCTTGGCGTCGGCGATGTTGTTCAGCGCCTCCCAGGCCATACCGCCGGTCAGGGCACCGTCACCGATCACGGCGACGACGTGGTCGTCCCGTTTGAGCACCTGGTTGGCTTTCGCGAGCCCGTCGGCCCAGCCGAGGACGGTCGAGGCGTGGCTGTTCTCGATGACGTCGTGCTCGGACTCGGCGCGCGAGGGGTAGCCGGACAGGCCGCCCTTGGAGCGCAGCCTGGAGAAGTCCTGCCGCCCCGTGAGCAGCTTGTGCACATACGCCTGGTGGCCGGTGTCGAAGAGCACCCGGTCCCTGGGCGAGTCGAACACCCGGTGCAGGGCGATGGTCAGCTCGACCACACCGAGGTTGGGGCCGAGGTGGCCGCCGGTCTTGGAGACCGCGCCGACGAGGAAGCTCCTGATCTCCTCCGCCAGCTGGTCCAGCTCCTCAAGGCTGAGCCGGTCCAGATCACGCGGTCCCCTGATGCGGGTCAGCAGCGGCACCCGTGCCTCCTTGCAGTAGAGCTGATCGAGCTTTGCCGGGCGTGTCGAGTCTAATGTTCTACGAGAACAAATCTTGCCCGGCACCTTGTGGGTGCCGGGCAAGAGGATCGACCCGAAGGGGCGCGATCAGGCGCTATCCGCGACCGGCCGCCTTCTGAGACTTTCGAGACACCGAGTCGATGACGACCGCTCCCAGCAGAACACCACCGGTGATCATGTACTGGATCGACTGGTTCATGTTCAGCAGGTCAAGACCCGTCTGGATCGACTGGATCACCAGCATGCCGAGCAGCGCCGACCACACCGAGCCACGCCCGCCGAACAGCGACGTACCGCCGATGACGGCCGCCGCGATGGCGAGCATCAGCGTGTTGCCGCCGCCGGCGCTCAGCGTCGCGCTCGCGGTCTGACCGGCGAAGAACATACCGCCGATCGCCGCGAATCCACCGGAGATGGCGAACACGGTGATACGGATCAACGGCACGTTGATACCCGCACGGCGGGCCGCCTCGATGCCGCCGCCGACCGCGAAGACCTTGCGGCCGTACGTGGTGCGACGCAGCACGAAGTCCACGATCACCAGCGCCGCCAGGAAGATCACCAGCGCGTTGGAGACACCGGCGGCGTCGTTCAGCACGTACGCGGCGAGGAAGGACGCCAGCGCGAGCACCCCGACGCGCAGCAGGATCTCGCTGGTCGGCCGGAACGGCACGTTTGCGGCCTTGCGGCGGCGCTGATCATTGATGTTGCCGACGAGGCTCAGTACGACACCGAGGCCCGCCAGCAGGTACGCGCCGATGATGGCCTGGTCCATGAAGAACGAGCTCTGGCCCAGCAGGTGGATCGGACCGGAGTCGGACGGGATGTTGATGGTGCCGCTGGAGCCCAGCAGCCACAGCATCAGGCCGTTCCAGCCGAGGAAGCCGGCCAGGGTCACGACGAACGCCGGTACGCCGATCTTCGCGAAGAACCAGCCCTGCAGCGCGCCGATGCCGATACCGACGAGGACCGCCAGGACCAGCGACAGCCAGACGCCCACGCCGTGTTCCACCGAGAACACGGCGAACAGGGTGGAGGCCAGACCGCTGACCGAACCGACCGACAGGTCGATCTCACCGAGCAGCAGGACGAACACCAGGCCGATGGCGAGCATGCCGGTGGCCGACATGTAGTAACTGATGTTCGAGACGTTGTCGGCGCTGAGGAAGCGGTCGTTCTGCAGCTGGAAGATCGTCCAGATGACGATCAGGCCGACCACGACCGGCAGCGAGCCCAGCTCACCGCCCTTGACCTTGCGCGTGAACTCGGTCCAGTAGCCCTTGAGGCCCTCTTCGCGGACCAGCAGCCGGGGGTCGACCACCGAGACCGGCGCGGCGGTGGGATCGTCGGAGGGGGCGACCGTCGACTGGTGCGCCTGCCCCTTCGTCCCGGCATCCGCCTTGGAAACCTTGGATGTGTCGCTCACTTCGCGGCCTCCGTGCTGCGACGCCCCGCACGACGGGTCACGGCGTTGTCCGTGGCACCCGTGATCGCGGAGATGATCTCTTCCTGACTGGTGTCCTTCACCGAGAAGGAACCGTTGTTCCTGCCCAGCCGCAGCACGGCGACGGTGTCGGCGACGGCCTTCACGTCGGCCATGTTGTGGCTGATGAGGATGACGCCGAGGTTGCGCTCGCGCAGCCGCTCGACGAGGTCGAGGACCTGTGCGGTCTGCTCGACACCGAGGGCGGCGGTGGGCTCGTCCAGGATCACGACCTTGGGGTCGCCGATCAGGGCGCGCGCGATGGCGACGACCTGGCGCTGACCGCCGGAGAGGCTCGCGATCGGGATGCGCACACTCGGGATGCGGATGGAGAGCGTGTTCAGCAGCTCGCGGGCCTTCTGCTCCATCGAGACCTCGTCGATGATGCCGCGGCGCAGCAGCTCGCGTCCGAGGTAGAGGTTGCCCACCACGTCGAGGTTGTCGCACAGGGCGAGGTCCTGGTAGACCGTCGCGACGCCGAGTCCCTGGGCGTCGTGCGGCTTGTTGATGCTGACCGGGCTGCCGTCCCACTCGATGATGCCCTCATCGATGGGATGCACACCGGCGATCGTCTTGACCAGCGTGGACTTTCCAGCGCCGTTGTCGCCGACGAGGGCGACCACTTCACCGGCGTGGACCTCCAGTTCGACATCGGTGAGGGCCTGCACCGCACCGAATCGCTTGGAGACTCCGCGCAACGCCAGCACGGGCGTAGCGGACACGTTAACCATCTCCTTCGCCGCCTGACCGGCGGGGATGCCGCGCTTGGGGTAAGGCGCGGAAGGGTGTGCTTTTAGCACTTACTTACGAGTTGTGCTGTCAGCACGGATTTACAAGTCGAACATGCGCGCGGCCGATGCCTCTTGGCAACGGCTGCGTCCGCCATGCTTCCGTCCGGCGCCCGCCCCGCAGCGGGGTATGAAGGCGGTGCGGGCGCCGGACAGGCTCTGTGCCTGCCTGTCGGGGCGGGTCCGTGGAAGGACTCGCCCCGGGGCTCAGCGGCTCTTACTGAAGGCCGGCCTTCTTGCACGCGGCGGCGTAGTCCGCGGTGCAGATGTCGGCGACGGTGTACAGACCGTCCTTGACGACCGTGTCGTTGATGTTCTTGACGGTCACCGAGACCGGGGTCAGCAGCTTGGCCTGGACCTTGTCACCGGAGCCGCTGGTGACCTCGGTGTCGGCCAGGGACTTGATGTCCTTGCCCTGGAGCAGGTTGACCGCGAGCTCGGCGGCGGTGTCGGCCTCCGGCTTGTAGGCCTTGTAGACCGTGGCGGACTGGGTGCCGGCGACGATCCGCTGGATGGCCGCGAGCTCGGCGTCCTGACCGGTCAGCGGGATGGTGCTGATGCCCGCGCCCTTGAGGGTGTTGGCGATACCACCGGCCATGCCGTCGTTGGCGGCGTAGACGCCCGCGATGTTCTTGGCGCCCAGCTGGGTGATGGCCGCGGACACCTTCTGCGCGGCGACGGTGTCCTTCCACAGGCCGGACTGCTCGTAGGCGATGTCGACCTTGCCGTCGAGGACCTTGTGCGCGCCTTCCTTGAACTGCGCGGCGTTCGGGTCGGCGTCGTCACCGTTGATCATGACGACCTTGGACTTCGGGGTCGCCTTGGAGCCGAGCGCGTCGAGCAGGGCCTGACCCTGGAGCTCGCCGACCTTGACGTTGTCGAAGGAGACGTACGCGGAGACCGGGCCCTGGGCCAGACGGTCGTACGCGACGACCTTGACGCCCTTGCTCACCGCGGAGGCGATGGAGGACTTGATGGCGGCGGAGTCCTGCGCCGAGACCACGATCACCTTGACGCCCTTGGTGACCATGCTGCTCATCTGCTGGGCCTGCTTGGCCGGGTCGGCCGCGGCGTTGGCGTAGGAGACGGTGCAGTCGCTGCACAGCTCCTTGACCTTGTCCTCGAAGTACGGCTTGTCGAACTTCTCGTACCGCGCCGTGACGTTGTCGGGCAGGAGCAGGCCGATCGACTTGCCGCCCGAGCCCGAGCTGCTGCTGTCGCTGCCGTTGTCGTCGTCGCCGGCCTTGCCACAGGCGGCGGCCGAGACGGCGAGCGCCGAAATCGCTACGGATACGGCCACACGACGCATGAGCGTGTTCACTTTTGAAACCTCCCTGACGAGGCCGCGTCGTTGCGGCCGAGGTGGCTGGAAGTCAACTCGGCCGCACGTGCGACGTCAAGAAGTAAATACTTAACGAGATGGCAACGGCGTCCTGCGTTCTCTAAGTGAAGGCAGGTGTCGCTGCATGCAGCGTGCTGTCCAAAAGGGTCGAATCACCCATCTCGCTGAGGGCGAGGGCGAGTGCTCCGAGCACCTCCGCACGACCTCCAAGTGCCCCGGGAAGCACGCTCAGTTGACGTGCCGCACTGGGGATCGCATAGCGGCCGACGGACTCCCTGATCGGCCCGAGCACCAGCTCACCGGCCTCGGCGAGATCACCGCCCAGGACGACTCGGCTCGGGTTCAGCAAGTTGCAGAGATTGGCGACTCCACTGCCGATATGTCGGCCGACGTCGGCGATCACCCGACGGCAGCCAGGATCTCCGTCCCGTGCGAGTCGAACAACGCCCTCCATGGTGAGATCGGTGCCGTGGCTGGACTGGAGGAGCGGGAGCACATAGCGCGCTGCCGCGAAGGTCTCCAGACAGCCGCGGTTGCCGCAACGGCAGACGGGCCCGGACTCATCAAGAGTAATATGCCCGATTTCTCCCGCTGTGCCACCCGGGCCCCGGTAGATCGTGCCGTTGATCACCAGTCCGGCACCCACACCGCTCGCGACCTTGATGTAAGCCAGGTCCCGCACTCCCCGGCCGCTGCCCCAGACCAGCTCACCGAGGGCGCCCAGGTTGGCGTCGTTGTCCACGTGCACGGGCACGCCCAGGCGCCCCTGGAGCTCCTCGGCGGGCTTGGTGCCGATCCAGCCCGGCAGGATGGCGGAGGAGCCCAGGGAGCCGGACTCCAGGTCGATGGGGCCGGGCACACCGAGGCCCACCCCGGCGATCTTCGAGCGGTCCACGCCGGTCGCCTCGATCAGCCGGTTGACCAGCTGTTCCGCCCGGTCGAAGCCCTGGGTGGAGGAGGCGTCCACGTCCAGCGGCTCGGACTCCTCGGCCAGCACCTGATGGGCGAGGTTCCCGACCGCGACGCGCAGATGGGTATGCCCGAAGTCCACCCCTATGACGATGCCGGCGTCCCCGCTCAGGGAGACCGCGCGGGCCCGCCTGCCACCCGCCGAGGTGGGCGTGACCTCGACGGTTCCGCCCTCCTTGAGCTCGCGGACGATGTTGGAGACGGTCGCTGCGGACAGTCCCGTGGTGCGTGCGATCTCCGCCTGCGTGAGCGACCCGGCCAGCCGGACGGCACGTACGACCCGCTCCAGGTTGGCTCGGTGCAGTGATGACTGCGACCCCGGAGTCTCCACGACGACCTCCTGCGCGCGGGACCGCAGCGATGAGGCCCCGTCTATGTCCAACTAGTGAACTCTAAGCTGAGCCGTTAGGGTCGCCTCCCGTCAAGAGGTTGAACAGTATCTGCGTTCTTGCCCATGCCGAGGGGGCGCCGCCCGTTCAAGATCCGGACCTTGAAGGGGTGACGCCCGTGCGGGCGGCCGAGGTCTACTTCAGGGCGCCCGCCGTCAGCCCGGCCACCACCTGTCGCTGGAAGATGATGTAGGCCACGAGGACCGGGATCATCGCCATCACCAGACCGGCGAACAGGCCCGACCAGTCGCCCTTGTAGCCCTGGCTGGCCGCGAGTTGCACCAGCCCCTGGGTCAGCACCCGTTTGTCCGGGTCGGTGTTGAGCACCGTCGGCAGCATGTACTGGTTCCACTGTCCCAGGAAGTTGAAGATCCCCACGCTGATCAGGCCCGGCTTGGCCATCGGCAGCATGATCTGGAAGAACGTCCTGGAATGCGAGGCCCCGTCCACGAAGGCCGCTTCCGCCACCGAGGTCGGCAGGGTGCGGAAGAACGCGGTCAGGAAGAAGACCGTGAACGGCAGTGAATAGGCGATGTAGACCAGGATCAGCCCGTGGATCGTGTTCAGCAGGCCCATGTTGTTCACGACGTAGAACAGCGGGACCAGCGCCAGCATGATCGGGAAGCTCATGCCGCCGATGAACAGGAAGTAGATGAAACGGTTGCCCGGGAAATCGAACCGGGCCAGCACATACGCCGCCATCGAGCCGAGCACCAGGGTGCCGATGAGCGAACCCGCCACCACCAGAATGGTGTTGAGGAAGTAATCGCTCATGTTGGCGTCGGTCCAGGCCCGCGACCAGTTGTCGAAGTGCAGCTTGTCCGGCAGCGCCCAGGGCGAGTTGAAGATGGCGCTGTCGTCCTTGAAGGACGTCATCACCGCCCACAGCAGCGGCATCACGACCATGAACGCCCACAGGATGAGCATTCCGTGCGAGAAGACGTTGAGGACGCCGCCCTCCTTCTTCTCCTTCCGGGCCGGGCCACTTCGAGTGTCGGTCTTGGCGACGGGAGCACCGGACTCGGCCGGTACGGGGGCAGGGGTTTCGGTCGTCTTCATCGGATCAGTACTCCAGCCGCTCGCGCCGGCCCAGCCGCATCACCAGGGCGGCGAACGCCAGCGTGACGACGAGCAGGGCGACGCCGATGGTGGTGGCATAGGCGGCCTGTCCGTCACGGAACGCCTTCTGGTACACGTACAGGACCATGACGGTGGTCGAGTAGTCGGGGCCGCCGGGCCCGGTCGTCATGATCTGTACGACCGCGAACGACTCGGCGCCGAGGGCCAGGATGCCCATGTAGACCCAGCCGGACTGCACGGTGTCCCACAGCAGCGGCAGGGTGATCCGGAAGAACGTGCTGGCCCGCCCCGCACCGTCGAGCAGCGCGGCCTCGTACAGGTCCGCCGGGATGGAGGCCATACCGGCGCTGAACAGGACCACGAAGAAGCCGACCGTGGACCACACCAGGACCGCCATGACGGCCCACAGGGCGAGGCTCGGGTCGCCCAGCCACAGCGGCTGGATGCTGCCGAGCCCGATTCCGCGCAGGATCGAGTTGATGGCACCGCTGTCCGGGTTGTACGCGAAGGCGAACAACAGGGCGACGATCGCGATCGAGAGGACCTGCGGGAAGAAATACACGATCTTGTAGAAGGAGGAGCCCCGGACACCGGTGACGACCGGGCCTCCCCTTCTCTTCCGCCCGCCGACATTGATCATGAAGGAGAAGAACAGCGCCAGGCTGATCGTCACCACCGGCAGCACGAGCGCGAAGATCAAGCTGTGCTGCAAGGACTTCCAGAAGATCGGGTCGTCCAGCATCCTCCGGTAGTTGTCCAGGCCGACCATCTTGAATTCGGGGCTCAGGCCGGTCCAGTCCGTGAACGAGTAGTAGATGGACTGGATGAACGGCCAGACCACGAATAGCGCGTACAGTCCCAGGGGCAGCGCCAGAAACCCCACGATGAACCGGTACTTGCCGTGCTGCATCGCCGCTCCGTTGCCGTTACTGGTGCTTGTAGTGCTTGATCGACGAGTCCTTCGCGGCCGCGTCGGCGTAGCCCTGGATCTTCTTGATGGCCTCCGCCGGCGTGAGCCGCCCGGCCATCATCTCGCCGAGGCCCGCCACACCGATCTGCTCCTTCTGGAGCTGGACGTACCAGTCCTGCAGACGCGGGTTGACCACGTTGTCGCCGGCCTTCTCCAGCGCGGCCACACCGGACTTGAGGCCCGGGGTGAGGGTGATGCCGTCGGTGCCGCCGTTGTAGGCGGTCAGGGACTTCACCTTGGACGTGAAGTTCTTCGAGGACGCCTCGCTGAGCATGATGCGCAGCTGCTCCATGCCGCCCGCGGTGTTCTTCGCCTTGGCGGGGACGATGAAGGGCTCACCGCCGGAGGCCCAGATGGTGCCGAAGGGCATCTTGTCGGAGGAGTCGATACCGGTGGGCGCGGAGACCGCGAGGTCGAAGTCCTTGGGGATGACGTTGGCCGACTCGTTCTCCACCCAGGAGCCGTTCGGGATGAACAGCGCCTTGCCCTGGGCCCAGGCGGTCTGCGACTGGATGTGGTCGAGGCCGGGGGTGCCCTTCAGGACGTAGCCCTTCTTGTAGAGCTCGTAGTAGGCCTCGAAACACGCCTTGACCGCCGGGTTCTTCCAGGCGTTCGGCTCCAGGTTGTCGATGGCGTCGAGGACCTCGACACCGCCGACCTTGGCGATCATCGGGTAGAGCGAGAAGGGGAGGTAGTACGGGTACTTGCCCGCGTACGTCCAGCCCGCCATGCCCTTCTTCTTGGCCTTCTCGCACACCGCGAGCATCTGGTCCCAGGTCTCCGGGTACTGCTCGTCGAGCGAGTCGAGGGCCTTCTGGGAGTACCAGACGCCGTAGACCGTGTAGGCGTAGTACATGATCCACACCGGGTCGCCGTCGAACTGGCCCATCTCGACGATGCCGGGGCGCAGGGTGTCGCGGACCTTCTTGCTCGGGTCGTCGTAGGAAGGGGCGTCCAGGAGCGGGGTGAGGTCGGCGAGCTGGCTCTTGCCGACCAGGACGCCCATGTCCATCTGCTCGGCGCCGGAGTTGTCGATGAGGTCCGGCGGGGTGCCCTGGTTGAAGCGGGGCTGGAGCGTGGACTGGATCTTCTGGGTGGCGGAGAACTTCACCTTGGCCTTGGGGAAGTTCGTCTCGTAGATCTTCACGGCGTCCTCGGCGTACTCCTTGCCGAAGCCGCCGTCGAACAGGACGAACTCCATCTGGGCGGTGTCGTTGACGGCCAGGGGGTTCTTCGCGGTCTTCTTGCCCGCCTTGGCCTTGTCGCCGCTGTCGTCGCCGCCGCTGCTGGCGCACGCGGACAGAAAACTCATCGTCGGGACGGAGATCAGACCGAGTGCGGCCGACCGCTTGATCAGATCGCGGCGGCCTACACCCGCGCTGCCGTTGTTGCTGTTCTCGGCGGAAGTGGATCCCATGCTCAAGTCCTCGCCTTCTCCAGGACTCAGGCGGTGAACCGGATCCTCCCCGGCACCGCGGTCAGGTCAAGCAGGTTCGTACAAGAGGGGTGAATCGCCGACAGGTATAGTCCACTTCCGGTGGGCCAAGCAAGATCGAACGCAATGTTGGCCTTGGGTGTTCTCTAGTTGAGACCTCGCGGAAATATGAGCGCCCTGTGCGAAGCTTGCCGGAAAAATCCGCGACATACGCCCCGAATGCCACACCCAACCCCCTTGACACCACTGTCCACTTGGGCCACTACTGATCCTTGCACGGATTGTTTGACAACGTTGTCCGTCCTTGTGCAGGGAGGGTACTCGCCGATGGATCGGTACAGAACTCGGCTCAGACGTAGTGCGGCGGTCGTGATCACGGCCGCCTTTTGCGTGACCGTGGGCTCGCAGGGCGCGGCGGTCGCCCTGCCCGAGGCCCCGGCCCCGGCGGACCGGGGGTTCACCTCCTCTTTCGAGGCCGGCGAACCGGCACCCGACTGGACCAGCAGCGTCGACGGCGACCGGGCTTCCGGCGTCGACGGCGGCTACAGCACCGGCATCCCGGGCAATGTCACCGACCAGGTCACGGACGTCCGGGCGAGCGCCGAGAACACCGGCGGCGGCGAGGTGAAGGAGAATCTCGTCGACGGCGAGCCCGGCACCAAGTGGCTGGCCTTCGAGTCCACCGGCTGGGCCGAGTTCGACCTGGCCAAGCCGCTCAAGGTGGTCACCTACGCGCTGACCTCGGCCAATGACTTCGCCGAGCGTGATCCCAGGGACTGGACGCTGAAGGGCTCGACGGACGGCAAGGACTGGAAGACCCTCGACACGCGCGCCGGCGAATCGTTCGGCGAACGGTTCCGGACAAAGTCGTACGACATCGCGGATCCGGCCGAATACCAGCACTTCCGGCTCGAGATCACGAAGAACAACGGCGCCTCCGGCATCCTCCAGCTGGCCGATGTGCAGCTGTCCACCGGCGGCGGCGAGGGGCCGGTGCCGCCGGACATGCTCTCGCTGGTCGACCGCGGTCCGAGCGGATCGCCCACCGCGAAGGCGGGCGCCGGATTCACCGGAAAGAGAGCCCTGCGTTACGCCGGACGGCACACCGCGGACGGGCGGGCGTACTCGTCCAACAAGGTCTTCGACGTGGACGTGGCGGTGGATCCGCTGACCCGGCTGTCGTACCGGATCTTCCCGTCGATGGCGGACGGCGACCGGGACTACGACGCGACGAACGTCTCCGTGGACCTGGCCTTCACCGACGGCACCTTCCTGAGCGACCTCGGAGCGCGTGACCAGCACGGATTCACGCTGTCACCGCAGGGACAGGGCGCCGCCAAGGTGCTCTACGTCAACCAGTGGAACAACGTGGTCTCGCGGATCGGGTCGGTCGCGGCCGGGAAGACCGTCGACCGGATCCTCGTCGCGTACGACTCCCCGAGCGGGCCGGCGAAGTTCCGGGGCTGGCTGGACGACGTGACGCTGGAGCGGGCCGCGCCGGAGAAGCCGAAGGCGCATCTGTCGGACTACGCGCTCACCACCCGCGGCACCAACTCCAGCGGCGGCTTCTCGCGCGGCAACGACTTCCCGGCGACGGCCGTGCCGCACGGCTTCAACTTCTGGACGCCGGTGACCAACGCGTCCTCGCTGAGCTGGCTCTATGACTACGCCCGCGCGAACAACGCGGACAACCTGCCGACGGTCCAGGCGTTCAGCGCGAGCCACGAGCCGAGCCCGTGGATGGGCGACCGGCAGACCTTCCAGGTGATGCCGTCGGCCGCCTCGGGCACCCCGGACACCGGCCGTGAGGCGCGGGAGCTGGCGTTCCGGCACGAGAACGAGACCGCGCGGCCGTACTACTACGGGGTGCGGTTCGAGAACGGGCTGAAGGCGGAGATGACGCCGACCGACCACGCGGCGGCCCTGCGCTTCACCTACCCGGGCGACGACGCGAGCGTGCTCTTCGACAACGTGACGGACCAGGCGGGGCTGACGCTCGACAAGGACGCCGGGGTGATCACGGGGTACTCGGACGTGAAGTCCGGCCTGTCCACCGGAGCGACCCGGCTCTTCGTGTACGGCGTCTTCGACAAGCCGGTGAAGGACGGTTCCGCCGCCGGGGTCAAGGGCTATCTGCGCTTCGACGCCGGTGCGGACCGGACCGTCACGCTGCGGCTCGCGACCTCGCTCATCAGCCTCGACCAGGCGAAGGACAACCTGCGCCAGGAGATCCCGGACGGCACGTCCTTCGAGACGGTCCGGGACCGGGCCCAGCGGCAGTGGGACCGGCTGCTCGGCAAGGTCGAGGTGGAGGGCGCCACGCAGGACCAGCTGACCACGCTGTACTCCAGCCTGTACCGGCTGTACCTGTACCCCAACTCGGGCTTCGAGAAGATCGGTTCGAAGTACCAGTACGCCTCGCCCTTCTCCCCGATGCCGGGCCCCGACACCCCGACGCACACCGGGGCGAAGATCGTGGACGGCAAGGTGTACGTCAACAACGGTTTCTGGGACACCTATCGGACGACGTGGCCCGCGTACTCGCTGCTGACGCCCACTCAGGCCGGCGAGATGGTCGACGGGTTCGTCCAGCAGTACAAGGACGGCGGCTGGTCCTCGCGCTGGTCCTCCCCCGGGTACGCGGACCTGATGACCGGTACCTCGTCGGACGTGGCCTTCGCGGACGCGTACGTCAAGGGCGTCGACTTCGACGCGAAGTCGGCGTACGACGCGGCCCTGAAGAACGCCACCGTCGTGCCCCCGTCGTCCGGCGTGGGCCGCAAGGGCATGGAGACCTCGCCCTTCCTCGGCTACACCAGCACCGACACCCACGAGGGCCTGTCCTGGGCGCTGGAGGGCTACCTCAACGACTACGGCATCGCGCGGATGGGACAGGCGCTCTACGCGAAGACCGGCGAGAAGCGCTACAAGGAGGAGTCGGAGTACTTCCTCAACCGGGCCCGCGACTATGTGAACCTCTTCGACTCGAAGGCGGGCTTCTTCCAGGGCCGGGACGCCGACGGCAACTGGCGTGTGGAGTCGTCGAGTTACGACCCGCATGTGTGGGGCTACGACTACACCGAGACCAACGGCTGGGGCTACGCCTTCACCGCCCCGCAGGACAGCCGGGGCCTCGCCAACCTGTACGGCGGCCGCTCCGGGCTCGCGGAGAAGCTGGACGAGTACTTCGCGACACCCGAGACGGCCTCGCCGGACTTCGTCGGCTCCTACGGCGGGGTCATCCACGAGATGACGGAGGCGCGGGACGTCCGGATGGGCATGTACGGGCACTCCAACCAGGTCGCCCACCACGTCAACTACATGTACGACGCGGCCGGTCAGCCGTGGAAGACGCAGCGCAATGTCCGTGAGGTGCTGTCCCGGTTGTACGTCGGCAGCGAGATCGGTCAGGGCTATCACGGTGACGAGGACAACGGCGAGCAGTCGGCCTGGTATCTGTTCTCGGCGCTGGGCTTCTACCCGTTGGTGATGGGCAGCGGCGAATACGCGGTCGGCTCACCGCTGTTCACCAAGGCGACGGTCCATCTGGAGAACGGGCGTGACCTGGTGGTCAGGGCGCCCAAGAACAGCGCGCGGAACGTGTATGTGCAGGGGCTGAAGGTCAACGGCCGTGCATGGACGTCGACTTCACTGCCCCACTCCTTGCTGGCCCGCGGTGGTGTCCTGGACTTCGACATGGGTCCCCGTCCGTCGAAGTGGGGCACGGGGAAGAACGCGGCTCCGGTGTCGATCACCCAGGACGACGAGGTGCCCACGCCGCGTGCGGACGTGCTCGTCGGTGACGGGGCGTTGTTCGACAACACCTCGGCGACGGACGCGGCCGTGACCTCGGTGGATCTGCCGGTGTCCAGGCAGGTCAAGGGCGCCCAGTACACGGTCACTTCGTCCTCGGAGCACACGAAGGCGCCGAGCGGCTGGACCCTCCAGGGCTCGGACGACGGGACCAAGTGGAAGACGCTGGACCGGCGGTCCGGGGAGTCCTTCGCATGGGACCGGCAGACACGGGCGTTCACCGTGAGGTCTCCGGGTACGTACGGGAAGTACCGCCTGGTGTTCGACGGCGAGGCGGTGGTGTCGGAAGTCGAACTGCTCGCCTGAGCAGCAGCGTTGGGGGTCTCATGCAGGGTGTCGATCCGGCCTGGCTGCCGGACGGGGCGTTCCGGCCGATCGGCACCCGGCGGACACTGATCCGTGGCTCGGGTCCGCTGGTGGACACGGTCCACGGGGAGGTGGCCAGGGCCTGCGAGCGGTTCGGGGGGAGCGTCTCGCGTGAACCCGGGTCGTACGACCTGGTGTTGGAGCTGGACGGTGACGACGGCTCCGAGGGGTTCGTGTACGAGCGGGGTGACGGGCGTACGACCGTCACCGCGTCCGGCGCGCGCGGGCTGCTGTACGGGTTCTTCCATGTCGTACGGCTCGGCGAGACGGCGTTCCTCGATGACGCCCGACGAGCTTCGTATCAACCCGAGTCGGCGCTGCGGATGCTCGATCACTGGGACAACGTGGCCGTGCATCCGGTCATGGGGCAGGTGGAGCGCGGGTACGCCGGCGGGTCACTGTTCTGGGAGGACGGGCGGGCGCGCGGGGACCTGGAGCGGGTGCGGGCCTACGGCAGGCTGCTGGCGGCCTGTGGGATCAACGCCGTCGCCGTCAACAACGTCAACGTGCACGCGACCGAGGCACGGCTGCTGACCGACCGGATCGGTGAAGTGGCGGACATCGCGGGCGCGTTGCGGCCGTACGGCATCCGGACGCATCTGTCGGTCACCTTCGCCGCGCCGGTCGTGCTGGGCGGGCTTGCGAGCGCGGATCCGCTGGACGAGTCGGTGCGGGCGTGGTGGGCCGAGGCGACCGCCCGGGTGTACGCGACGATCCCCGACTTCGGCGGGTTCGTGGTGAAGGCCGACTCCGAGGGGCAGCCGGGCCCGTTCGCGTACGGGCGCAGTCACGCGGACGGCGCGAACTTGCTCGCCGCCGCGCTCGCGCCGCACGGCGGTACGGTCCACTGGCGTGCCTTCGTCTACAACCACCACCAGGACTGGCGGGACCGCTCGACGGACCGGGCACGGGCCGCGTACGACCATTTCGTACCGCTGGACGGGGAGTTCGCCGACAACGCCGTCCTCCAGGTCAAGCACGGGCCGATGGACTTCCAGGTGCGGGAGCCGGTCTCCCCGATGATCGGGGCGATGCCCGGCACCCGGCTGGCCGTGGAGCTGCAGGCGACGCAGGAGTACACCGGGCAGCAGCGGCATGTGTGCTGGCTGGGGCCGATGTGGAGCGAGGTGCTGCGGTTCGGGATCGACGGGGAGTCCTCGGTGGGCGCGCTGGCGCGTGGCGGGCTCGTCGCCGTGGCGAACGTCGGGGACGACCCGTTCTGGACGGGTCATCCGCTGGCTCAGGCGAACCTGTACACCTTCGGCCGGCTGGCCTGGGATCCGAACGCCGACCCGCACCACGTCCTCGACGAGTGGATCCGGCTCACCTTCGGGCCCGGGCCCGGGCTCGCGGCGGGGCTGCGCTCGATCCTGGACGGCTCGTGGCGGACGTACGAGAGGTACACCGCTCCCCTCGGTGTGGGGTTCATGGTCCAGCCGGGGCACCACTACGGGCCGAGCGTCGACGGCTACGAGTACAGCCCCTGGGGCACCTATCACTTCGCCGACCGGGACGGCGTCGGTGTCGACCGGAGCGTGGCGAGCGGGACCGGGTACGCGGGGCAGTATGCGAAGCCCTGGGCCGATGTGTACGAATCGCCTCTCTCGTGCCCCGACGAACTGCTGTTGTTCTTCCACCACGTGTCGTACGGGCACATGCTGCACAGCGGCAAGACGGTGATCCAGCACATCTACGACACGCACTTCGAGGGCGTTGCGGAGGTCGAGGCGGCCCGGGAGCGGTGGGCCTCGCTGGTGGACCTCGTGGACCCGGCGCGCCACGCACGGGTGGCGGAGCGGTTCGAGGAGCAGCTCCGGAGCGCCCGCGAGTGGCGCGATCAGGTCAACAGCTACTTCTTCCGGAAGTCGGGGGTGGCGGACGAGCGGGGGCGGACGATCTACTGAGCACGGAGCACGGCGACGCCCAGCGGGTCGAGGGTGAGAGGGTCGCCCGCCTCCACCTTCTTGCCGCTGAGCAGGTCGGTCGCGGTGGTGTGGGCCGTCAGCCCGGCCGGCTGTGCCGAGTGGTTGAGGAGGAAGAGCAGGCGGGTTCCGTCGGGGGCGACCCGGGCGGCCGTCTCCAGGCCCTCGTGGTCGGCGTACGGGCCGATGAGGTCGTGGCGGGCCAGGACGCGGCGGACCACCTGGTCGACGCCCGGCTGGTCGAGGGCGGTGGCGACGTACCAGCCCTCGCCCCGCCCGTAGGCGTTGCGGGTGACGGCGGGGGTCCCCGCGTAGAAGTCGGAGCCGTAGGTGGCGACCGTCTGGGCACCCCGGGGCTGCACGATCTCGAAGACGAGCCGTCCTACTGAGGCGAGTTCCGGGATCGGCTGGGCGAACTCCGCCTGGCGGGAGTCCCATTCGTCGATCCGGATACCCATGAGCGGGGCGAGGGGACCGGGGACGTCGGTGAGGAAGGCACGGTCGTGTGCGTCGACTCGGCCGGAGAGGAAGGTGGCCAGGACCGTGCCGCCGCGTTCCGCGACCGCTTCGAGGCGGGCGGCGAGGTCGCCCTTGGCCATGTGCAGGGCGGGGGCGAGGACCACGTCGTACGGGGTGAGGTCGGCGGTGTGCGGGACGACGTCCACGTCGGCGCCGGCCTCGCGGGCGGCCCGGTAGTAGGCGTGGACCACCTCCTGGTACTTCACCAGCCGCGAGGGGCCGTCGGAGATCTCCAGGGCCCACCAGCTGTCCCAGTCGAAGAGCAGGGCGGTGCGGGCGGGAGTGCGGGCGTCGAGGGTCGCGTCGCCGAGCGTCTCCAACTCCGCTCCCAGTGCGGCAACTTCCCGGAACACCCGGGTGTCGTCGCGGCCCGCGTGGCCGATGACCGCCCCGTGGTACTTCTCGCAGGCTCCGCGGGAGGCGCGCATCTGGAAGTAGAGGGCCGCGTCGGCGCCGTGGGCGATCGCCTGGAAGGTGGCCAGGCGCAACTCGCCCGGCCTGCGCAGGGGGTTGACGTCACGGCAGGCCGTCGTGGACGGGGTCTGCTCCATGAGCCAGAAGGGGGCTCCGTCCTTGAGGCCGCGCATCAGGTCGTGGGCCAGGGCCGGCCAGGTCGGCGGTGCGTCCAGGGGCGGGTAGCTGTCCCAGGACGCGAAGTCGAGGTGGGGTGCCCAGCGGTGGTAGTCGAGGGGGCGAAACATGCCCATGAAGTTGGTCGTGACGGGGGTGACCGGATCATGGGTGCGGATCACCTCCTTCTCGGCGAGGAAGCAGCCGAGCAGTGCGTCGGTGGTGAAGCGGAAGTAGTCGAGCGTGATGCCCTGGAAGGCGGTGTGGTCCGGGCCCCGCCAGTGCTCGGTGAGGGCGCTGGGTGGCTCGATCTCCTCGAAGGAGGTGTAGCGGTGCGACCAGAAGGCCGTCCACCAGGCGTCGTTGAGGGCATCGAGGGTGACGTACTTGTTCCGCAGCCAGTCGCGGAACGCGTCGGCACACAGGTCGCAGTAACAGACACCGCCGTACTCGTTGTTGATGTGCCAGGCGAGCAACGCCGGGTGCTCCGCGTAGCGTTCGGCGAGCCGTGCCGCCATCGCGGTGGATAGTCGGCGGTACGCCGGTGAGCTGGGGCAGAAGTTGTGGCGCTGGCCGTAGCGGTGGCGGCGGCCCTCGAAGTCGGTGCGGTTCACCTCGGGGTACGCCTTGGCCAGCCAGGGCGGCAGGGCTGCCGTACCCGTGGCCAGACAGACCTGTCGGCCCTCGGCCGCCGCTCGGTCGAGGACGCGGTCGAGGACCGTGAAGTCGTAGGTGTCCTCGGCGGGTTGGGTGAGCGACCAGGAGAAGACGCCCACGGTGAGGGTGTCGATGCCGGCCCGGGTGAACAGTCGGTGGTCCGCGTCCCAGAACTCCTGCGGCCACTGCTCGGGGTTGTAGTCGCCGCCGTACGGGATCTTGGCGCTCGACGGGCTCATGCGGTGAAGTCCTCCTGGGTCTCGGCGATCACCGGACGGCTGCTGTGCAGCAGGGACAGCAGCAGCGGGGCGGCCAGCAGCGCGGGCAGGGCCTCGGTCAGTACGGCGGTCCCGGCGGCGGTCAGGACGAGCAGCGAGGCGGCGCCGAGCGTGGCGCTGACGTGCCGGAACAGGAAGTGTCCTGCGAGACGTGCGGTGTCCCTCGCCCGGAAGGCGAACAGGGCGGTGAGGACCAGCGCGTGCGCGCCCCAGAGAAGGGAGCCGGCGCCGATCACCGCGAGCAGCACCGCCCACCAGCCGGGCAGGCCGGTGGCGGTGAAGTGGGTCAGCGTGAAGGCGATGACCGTGAGCCAGGCCAGCAGGGGTGTCCACAGCTTCAGGGAGGGGACGGCGTTGAGGCGCCAGCCGCGCCAGTAGGCACGGGCCGGGTGGAGCTCGGTGAGGTCGCGGTCGCGGTGCCGGAGGGCGTACAGGGCGGCGGCCGTCGCCGGTCCGAGGGGCAGCAGGCATACGGCGGCGAGGGGGAGGTTGGCGGGGGCGGGGCCCAGCAGGAGCAGACCCGCAAGGCCCGGGGAGGCCGCGACGAGGAGCAGGGCCTCGACGGTGACGAGGGTGTGGATGAGGGCGGCGGCGCGGGAGAGGGAGCCGGTGCCGAAGGAGGGAGCGGCGGAGGGGGCGGGGTAGGAGGCGGGGGGTTCACGGTTCACCGGCGGCCGCTGCCCGGCAGGTGAGCGGCGTGGGGCGGTGCCGGGTCGGTCGTCGCCCACCGTGGATGTGACGCCGTGCCCGGGGGTGGCGGCAGGGACGCCGGGCGGCCGCACTCCTGACCCTCCCGCGCGGCTCACCGGCGCAGGACCGGGTCGGTCGGCGGCCGGGGCGGCTTGGGACCCCGCCCTGGTGCGAACGGCCGCCGCCCGCGCTCGGCTCATTCCGGTCACTGCGCCCCCGTTCCCAGCAGTCGGCGTTCGTCCCACCACTCCGGTGCCTCCTCCACGACCGGGGTCACCTCCACGAGCGTGATCTCGTGGCGGGCCAGCGTCAGGTCCAGTACGGTCCGGTCGTCCTCCACCGGCAGCCGCAGGTGCTGCCGGCCGGGCTCGGCGGCCTCGTGGAGTACGTCGAGCTGGTGGGGGCCGGGTGAGCGCGGGCTGCCCATCCGCTGCCAGGCGGTGCGGGCGTTGCCGTGCTCCTCGTCGACCACGGACCGCCGTACGAACGCCTCCCGCGCGCCCCGCACCGGCACGGACAGGCGCAGCCGGTGCCGGGACGGCCCGGGTGTCTGCCCGCTCGCGTCGACCGGCGCCCAGGCGAGGACGGTCACCCGGCCGTCGGGGTGCCGGGTGACCAGGTGGTCGGCGCCGCGGGTGAGGAGGTCGGGGCCCATGCGGGCCATGAAGGCGTACAGGTGGTACGTCGGCTTCTTCACCTGTCGGTGCGTGAGCAGACCGAAGCCGCCGTGGAAGAGAGCCGTGGGAGGCCCCGCCTCCTCGAACATGTCGCTGAAGGTCCAGTACGAGAAGGAGTCGGCGTGGTCGCCGCCGCGGGCGAGGACCGGTGCCAGGTATGCCGCGTGGAAGGCGGTGTCGTGGACCGGGTTGTCGGGGCGGTAGGAGGAGTTGAACTCCGTGATGTGGACCGGGAGTTCGGCCAGCCGTGTGCCCTTCAGACGCTCGCGGGGCGTGGCGAACTGGTCCAGGAGGTGCTGGGCGGGTTCCAGTGTCTGGTGGACGCCGAAGGGGACGTGCTGGGCGGGGCCCGAGGTGTAGGCGTGCTTCGACACGAAGTCCACGGGGACATCGCGCTGTTCGGCGAACTCCGCGAACCGGTCCAGCCATGCGTCCGCGCCGGGTGAGATCGCGGGTCCGCCGACCTGGAGGGACGCGTCCACCTCCTTCACCACGCCGGCTGTCACCTCGTAGAGGCGGTGGTACGCCTTCTCGTCCGCGCCCTGCCAGAAGTCGGGCAGGTTCGGCTCGTTCCACACCTCGACGGACCAGGTGCGCACCTCGTCGAGGCCGTAGCGGCCGATGAGATGGGTGAGGGTCGCCCGGACCAGGTCGGCCCACTCCCCGATGTCCCGGGGCGGGGTGACGTTCCCGTGCCACCAGAACACGGTCTGCTCCCCCGACGCCAACTCCGTCGGCATGAAGCCGAGTTCGAGGAAGGGCCGGATGCCGAGTTCCAGGTAGGCGTCGACGACCTGGTCGACGTATGTGAAGGAGTGCCGGATACGGCGGGTGCCCTGCCACTCGTAGGGCCGGTACACGCCCATGCCGTCGCTCAGCAGTCCGTGTCCCCGGATGTACCGGAAGCCGATCTCGCGCTGGAGCAGCCTCAGGGAGTCCTGGTAGTCGCGGCGCAGGGCGAGTTCGATCCGGCCCGTACCGACGCAGTGCCGCCAGGCGTCGGACAGGGGGCCGGACGGCTCGGCGGGGACGCGGAAGATCACCCGTTCTCCTTCTTGAACCGGTCGTGCGCCTTGTTGTGCAGGTCGACGAGTTGCTGCATGTTCTTCGCCTTCAACTCGGCGACGAACGCGTCCCATTCGGACATCGGGCGCTTGCCGAGCACGAACTGGAGGGTGTTCTGGATGGCGTGGTCCTTGAGCGGGGTGTCCCAGAGGGTCGCCTGCTCCTGCTCGAAGGACTGCAGCGGGTGGGCCGGGTCGACGGGCAGTTCCTTGCGCTGGGACATGACGTCCTGGAACTTCTTCTCGTCCGGGCTGAAGTTGGAGGACACCAGCTCCCAGCTGCCGCCGTAGGTGAACACGCCGTTGAAGAAGCCGTAGTCCTTCTGGAGGTCCTTCGGGGCGTCCGGGTCGGAGCCCATCAGTGAGATCCCGGGCTTCAGCGTGTACGTGCCGCCGGACTCGGTGTAGGTGACGCCCTCCACGCCCCACTTGCAGAACTTCTGGCCCTCGTCGGAGTACCAGAGCCAGTCCACGAACTGCATCATGGCGACGAAGTCGGCGCTCTTGAGGGCCTTACTGGAGATCATGACGCCGTTCTCCAGCCGGATGCCGCTCAGGAGGATCGGGCCGGCCGGGCCCAGCGGCACCGGGACCATCTCGATCTTCGAGCCCTTGACCTGCTTGCCCAGGTTGTAGCGGTAGTTCTGCACCAGCTCCTGCGGATTGGCGCTGATCACATAGGACTTCTCGGCCAGCAGCTTCTGCACGGCCTGGTCGTCCTGCTGGGTGAAGCTCTCGGGATCGAGGAGCTTCTCGGCGACGATCTTTCTCAGGTACTCGATCATCTGCCGGTAGGCGTCCTGGGCCGCGGTGAAGACGAACTTCTGCGCCTTGGTGTCGAAGCTGATGTTGTCGTACGTCCAGCCCGCCTTGACGCCGTACGCCTGGCCGAGGTAGCTGAACAACGCGCCGCACGGGAATGGGGTGTTGGTGCTCCAGCGGTCGGTCCAGGGGTATTTGTCGGGGTACTCCGCCTTGAGCGCCTTGAGGACGTCGTACACCTCGTCCCACGTCATGGGCAGGGCCAGTCCGTGCTTGTCGAGGATGTCCGTGCGGAAGGACAGCGAGTAGCCGGCCTTGGGCCTCTCGTGCAGGCCGGGCAGCAGGTAGTACTTGCCGTCGGACTGGCGGATGGAGTCGAGCTCGGGCTCCAGACTCCACTTCTTCACCTTGTCGCGGAAGTTGGGCATCAGGTCGACGTACTCGCTGACGGGGAGGATCGCGCCCGAGGACACGAACGCCACCTCCGCGGGGTGGTACGTCTTAGGGATCAGGAAGGGTGCGTCACCCGCGCCGATGAGGACGCTGCGCTTCTTCTCGTAGTCGGCCAGCGGGACGTCGAGGGGTTTGACGGTGATGCCGGTGCGCTTGGTGACCTCCTTCCAGAACAGCCAGTTGTTCTTGAGGGGGTAGACCGGGTTGTCGTTGTGCAGCATGGAGAAGGACAGCGCCTTGGTGGCCTTGAACTGCTGGCCGGCCCGGTACTCCTTCATCGCGCCGTTCTGCTTCTTGGAAAGGTCCTTGGAGTCGCCTCCGTCCTCGCCGCTGCCGCAGCCGGTGAGCGTGGCGAGGCCGATGAAACCCGCGGCGGCCAGGATCTGACGCCGCGACAGCTGTCCGGTGTTCTCCACGGATACTCCCTTGTTCCGTAGGTGAAATGACGGGCTGTCAGCCCTTGACCGCGCCGAGCATCACGCCCGAGACGAAGAAGCGCTGGACGAACGGGTACACGCAGATGATCGGCAGCGCGGTGAGCACGATCGTGACCGCCTGGATGCTCGCGCCGACCTGGCTGAGCTCCGCGGTGCCGGCGCCCGCGTTGCCGCCGCCGGTGGCGCCCGCGATGAGATTGCGCAGATAGACGGTGACCGGCATCAGGTCGGAGTGGTCCATGTAGAGGAACGCGCTGAACCAGGAGTTCCAGAAGGACACCGTGTAGAAGAGCACCATGGTCGCCACCACCGCCTTGGACAGCGGCAGCACGATCCTGAGCAGGATGCCGTAGGTGCTCAGGCCGTCGATCTGCGCGGCCTCCTCCAGCTCGGTCGGCAGGCTCTCGAAGAAGGCCTTCATCACCAGCAGGTTGAAGACGCTGATCGCGTTGGGCAGCGCGATCGCCCAGACGCTGTTCTTCAGTCCGAGCTCGGTGACCAGGATGTAGTTGGGGATCAGACCGCCGGTGAAGAACATCGTGAACACGGCGACGCCGACGAGCAGCCCGCGCCCCCTGAGCTGCTTCTTCGACAGGACGTAGGCGTAACAGGTCGTCAGGACCATGGCCACGACCGTCGACACGGCCGTGTAGAACACGGTGTTGCCGTAGTTCCGCCAGAACATCGAGTCCTGGAACACGATCCGGTACGTGGTGAGGTTGAAGCCCTTGGGCCACAGGGTCACTTCGCCGGCCCGGATCTGCCGCTCGCCGCTGAAGGACCGGGCGACGATGTTGGCGAAGGGATAGAGGGTCACCAGCACGACGAGGGTGAGGATCACCCCGTTGACGCCCTGGAAGACCCGGTAGGAACGGCTCGGCTTCACCACAGGCTGGTCCCCACTGTGCGGCGCGAGAGCGTGTTGGCGGTGGTGATCAGGACCAGGCCGATGACCGCCTCGAACAGCCCGATGGCGGCGGCGTAACTGAAGCTGTTGGACTCCACGCCCGCCCGGTACACATACGTCGAGATCACGTCGGCGGTCGGGTAGGTCAGCGGGTTGTACAGGAGCAGGACCTTCTCGAAGCCGACCACCATGAACGTGCCGACGTTGAGGATCAGCAGCGTGATCATGGTGGGGCGGATGCCGGGCAGGGTGACGTGCCAGATCTGCCGCCAGCGATTGGCTCCGTCGATGCGCGCGGCCTCGTAGAGGTCCTCGTCGATGGTGGTGAGGGCGGCGAGGTAGAGGATCGTGCCCCAGCCCGCGGTCTGCCAGATCTCCGAGCCGACGTAGATCGTGCGGAACCAGCCGGGTTCCTGGATGAAGCGGATCTCGTCGTGGCCGAGCCAGCCGAGGGCGTGGTTGACCGGACCGTCCGTGGCGAGCATCTGCAGGGTGAGGCCCGCGACGATCACGATCGACAGGAAGTGCGGGAGGTACGACACCGACTGCACGAACCGCTTCAGTGAGCGCCGGCGCACCTCGTTCAGCAGCAGGGCGAGGACGATCGGGATCGGGAAGCAGAACACGAGCGTGAGCCCGCCGAGCCACAGGGTGTTGCGGAACACCTGCCAGAAGGTCGGGTCGCTGAGGAACATGCGCACATAGCGCAGCCCCACCCAGTCCTCGCCGAACATCGAGCCGCCGGGCTCGAAGCGCCGGAACGCGATCACGTTGCCGATCATCGGCAGATAGCGGAAGACCAGGAAGAACAGCAGCGGCAGGACCGCCAGCGAGTACAACTGCCAGTCCCGGCGCAGAGACCGGCGCCATCCGCTGCGCGGCGCCGGGCGGGCGACTGCTGCGGGCGGGTCTTCGATGCCGGGTGGTGGAGAGGCCGACTTGACGGATGTGCTCATGCTCGGTCCTCTCAGACGGAGGCACGGAACCGAAACTTTCGAGCTCTTACCGGTAACTGCGCGGCAACTTAGAGGCACGAAGAAAGCGCTGTCAATGGGTCAGACGTGAGATACCTGAGGCACGTGTGGGGTAGGACAGGAGGGCCAAGACCCGGCGCCGTCCGCAAGTTTCACTGTTTGGACCGACTCATGCGAGGTGTCCTGTGCCTGCGTTCGACCTGCCGACGAGGGAGCTGGAGCGGTACCGTCCCGAGGTCCAGGAGCCCCCGGATTTCGACGGGTTCTGGCGTGACACCCTCAAAGCGGCAGCGCAGAGGGACGTGTTGGTGTCGGTGCGCCCGGTGGAGAGCGGGCTGCGGCTGACGCAGACCTGGGACGTGACCTTCCGCGGCTTCGCCGGCGATCCGGTGCGCGCCTGGTACAGCAGACCGGCCGGGGTGGGCGAGCCCCTGTCCGCGGTCGTCGAGTACGCCGGTTACGGCCGCGGGCGCGGCCTGCCGCACGAGCGGCTGACCTGGGTGAACGCCGGGTACGCGCATCTGCTGATGGACAACCGCGGGCAGGGTGACCAGTACGGCAACGGCGGGGCCACCCCCGACCCGCACGCCTTCGCACCGGGCGGCCCGGGACCGGCGGCACGCGGCCTGCTCGACCCCCGCGACTACCACTACCGGCGGCTGATCACGGACGCGGTGCGCGCGGTGGCCGCTGTGCGCGCGCTTCCGGGTGTGGACGCGTCCCGCGTCGCGGCCGTCGGCAACAGCCAGGGCGGCGGGCTGGCGCTGGCCGTCGCGGGACTGGTGCCGGACCTGGCGGCGGTCCTCGTCACCGCGCCCTTCCTGTGCGGCATCCGACGGGCCCTGGATCTGACCGACGTGAGTCCGTACGGCGAGATCAGCGCGTACCTCTCCGTGCACCGTGGCGCGCAGGAGGCCGCGTACCGCACCCTCGCGTACATGGAAGGCGTCTCCTTCGCACGGCGCGCTGCCGCCCCGGCCCACTTCGGGGTCGGCCTGCGCGACACGGTGTGCCCGCCGAGCGGGGCGTACGCAGCCTTCAACCGCTACGGCGAGCTGACCGGCGTGGACCCCCGCAAGGAGATCCACGCCTACCCGTACAACGGCCACGAGGGAGGCGACGCGGTGCAGGTGCGGCGCCAACTCGACTGGCTGGTCCAGGTGTTGGAGCCCGGCCCGGTCAGCTCACCGCCAGGGTGAACACGTACAGGTCGGTGTTGTTCGGCAGCTTCACGCCGGCGTTGCTCTTGCCTTCCGGCGCCTTGAACGACCGTCCAGTCGGTGAAGGCGAGCCCGATCATGCCGGTGCTGCCCGCGAAGGACAACTGGCTGACTGGTGAGCCCAGTTGGACGGTCCGGCCGGATGCCGTGGCGTTGCCGGGCCGACTGCTCGGCGAGTTCGGCCAGGTGCCCCAACTGATTTGACATCGTTGTCTGTTGACGCGGTAGAGTCATGTATAGACCACTCGACAACGTTGTCGCGCGTCGCGTCGTCATAAGCCATGCACCATCCGCGCCGGCCACCACCCCCCTGCGCCGGCACGGCTCGCGGACCCGGTGGCGCACAGCCCCACCGGGTCCGCCCTGAGCGGAAGGTTCGAGCGTGTTCTGACGGTGACTCAGCCGACCCGGCAGGGAAGGGTCGTGACCGTGTCGCCTGCGGAGCCGGTGACGACGTAACCGAACGTCGTACTCTGCCCCGGACTGAGCGAGCCGTTCCAGTTGGCGTTGTGGACCATCACGTCCTGGCCGGTGTAGGTGGCGTTGCCGTTCCAGAGACTGTCGACCTTCTGGCCGGTCGGCAGGGTCCAGTCGACCATCCAGCCCAGCATCGGGACGTCACCGGAGTTGGTGACGGTCACCTCGGACTGGTAGCCGCCGTTCCAACTGCCCGTGGTCTTACGGGTGGCCGTGCAGGTGCCGGGCACCGGTTCGCTCGGGTTGCCCGGCTCGTGGATGCCGGTGACCTCGCCGTTGCCGCCGTCGAAGACGACGTCGGAGCAGGAGTAGAAGGTCTCCGCGCTGTCCGAACGCTGCCAGACCATGTAGATGATGTGGCGGCCGGACTTGTTCGCCGGAAGCTGCCCCGTCCAGGAGTAGTTGGCCTCGACCGTGCCCGGACTGCCGTTGAGCGGCGGGTGGTCGACGCTGAGGAACGGCTGGGCCTCCATGTCGTCCCAGGTGAGCGTCTTCTTCGGGTCGAAGCCGTCCTTGGTGACGTAGACGTAGAACCAACCCGGGTGCGCGGCCCAGGCGTTGTAGGAGAAGTCGACCGTCTTGCCCGAGGTGAGGTGGGTGAGCGGCCAGTCGTCGCGGGCGGCGTTGAAGCCGGTGAAGTTGGTGTTGCCGCCGCTGCACAGCTCGCCGTCCGGCACGAAGCCGCGGGTGCGGCCGGCGCCGTCCGAGCGGAGCACGGAGAACCAGTTGTAGAACGGCGTGGTGCCGCTGACCGCCTGCGCGTTCTTGCAGGCCGGGTTGACCGGCTTGATCTCACCGGTGTCGGTCAGCCCGTCCTGCCAGCACAGGAAGGTGCGGCTGGCGGGCTTCATCGGGGTGCCGTGGGCCTCGGCCTTGCCGCCGGCGGTGACGACGAGGCTGAGGGCGGGGATGGTGGCGAGCAGGGAGAGGAGGACCAGGAAGAGGACTCTGGGGCGGGTCACCCTCGATAACTTTGTCAGGATCATGACAATCCAGTCCGTTCCTTGAGGTACGGGCCGTTGCGGGTGTGTGAGGTTGCCGTGGGGTGGGGGCGGCACGCGGGCGGGTTCCGGTCCGTCCGAATGGGAGCGCTCCCACCCCACTTCTGCGGAAGGTAGCGGTATGTGGCGCAGTTGTAAACGGGGGGCGCCGGGGTCAATGGCGTGGCGTGGCGTCGTCGGTTCGGGTGGCGGTGTCTTCGTACGTACGATCACGCCACGTGACGGCGTCCACATTGGCGTTCATGGG
Source organism: Streptomyces doebereineriae (assembly GCF_031845645.1). Lineage (NCBI taxonomy): Bacteria > Bacillati > Actinomycetota > Actinomycetes > Kitasatosporales > Streptomycetaceae > Streptomyces > Streptomyces doebereineriae. Next base: position 188,251 of record NZ_JAVREZ010000006.1, on the reverse strand, counting down.
AGCAGTCAGCGTGGAGCTGGAACAGGACCAGAAACTCGCGGTGCACGAGTACTGGCTCAACGCGGACACCGTTGTTGGGGACTGAGCGGGAGTGAGTCCTGTTGCCAGGTCTCATGCTCGGCCGAACGCCCCGAACGGTGTTGGGCGTTCTGGTTGCCCGCGTTCGCTCCGCGTCCGGGCGGCACGGATCGTGTCCATGGTCCGGGCATGCGGGGGCGGGTTCCCTCACGCCCAGGACCACCTGGTCCGGCCTGGACGGTCCGATGCCCCTGCTCATCACTCCGGTGAACAGGGGGCGGTGCCGTCCGTCGCCGGACCGGGTGTCCCTGGGCGCGCCTTCCGATCGCCACGGCAGCAGCATCGTGGCGAGTGGTCTTACGGTTCTTCGTGGCGAGGGGCTTCTGCCAGTGCTGGGCGCCCCACTTCGAGGTGTAGGCCGGGTCGACGGCGATGACCGCGATGCCCGTCCGGTCGGCCATTGATGACAATCGGGCGCGAAGTCTGGCGGTGGGCATGCCGGAGATCAGCTGCCGGAAGCGTTTGCGGCGGCCGTGTTTCTCACCAGAACCCTCTTGACCGAACTTCCACGGCGGCAGCTCCAAACCCTCGCCTATTTACCCGCGCCATCCCACCCGGTCCACCACGACCAGCTGGTCACCGAGCTGCCGTTCCCCGTCGAGGTCGATCTCGACGCGCTCGTGGGGTTCTGAGCCCGGGGCCCGGTGACGGTCACACCGGGTAGGTCGCCTGGAAGGCCAGCCGCTCCTCCGCGCCTTCTCCTACGGTCGTCAGCGCGTCGTCGAACTCCATGAACTCCTCCCACACCGTCCGCCCGCTCGTCCCGGCGAGCCTCCTGACCACGAGGTCCTCCAGTTCGGGGACCCGCTTGTTCTTCCAGATCTTGTCGGCGACGCTGACCAGCAGGTCTTCGAGGCCTATGTCCGGGAGGGTCCAGGTCGCGTGGGTGGCGGCGAAGCGGGCGAGGTGCGCGGGGACGCCGTGGGCCAGGAGGAGGTCCTGGCCGGCCTTCTCGTGTGCGGAGCCCGGGCCGGAGAGTTCGCAGGCGTGCGCGGTCTTGCCGATGTCGTGCGTGGCGGCGCCGAACAGGACGGCGTCGCGGTCGAGTTGGAGCGTGGGGTGCTGTTGTGCCAGCCATTCCGTGAGCTCGTACGCCACGTCGTGCACCAGCCTCAGGTGGGCAGCGAGGCGGGGCGGGGCGTCGAGGGTCCGGAGGAGGCGAGCCGCCTCGTCGGGGAGGGGGCGGGGGCCGGGGTCGTGGAGGGCGCGGTGGAGGAGGTCGGGGGTGGTCACGCGGTAAGGGTAGGGGTGGGGGCGGAAGTTGGCGGGCGGCGCAGGGTGGGGGCGCAAGTCGGGGCTCGACACAGGGTGGGGCTGGGGTGACCTCTCAGGAGCGGTCGGATGGGCGGGGGTCGCGGTGGCGGGGCTCGTCGGGTCCCATCGGGGCTCACGCCTGGAGCCGGCCGGCCCAACGGCAGTCTCGGTCCTACGGCCCGCTCAGCCTCTCCACGGGATCGACGCCGTGGGCATCGCGGCGGAACGGCACGGTCGGGCTACGTCTGACCAGAGCCAGTTGCGGCTGTAGATCTTGTTCGTCGCTGATCTCGTATAACTCCCGCCGCAACCGGTGCGGGTGGAGAATCGGTGCCTCCTCACCGTTGGATATGGGCGTGCCGAAGAGCGCTGACCATGCGAGAACCAGTGCTCGACTGACCGTCTGGGGCTGTCTTGCCGGACTGGCCGTAGCCCTCCCCTATGAGCATTACACCGAGGCCGTACTTCCTGTGACCGCTCGCTCCCCCAGGCCGGCCTCCGTGGCCTTCGGGAGTTCGATCGTGAACTCCGTACGGCCCGGGGTGCTGTCCACCTGGATGCGGCCCCCGTGGGCGCCCGTGATCGCCGCCGCGATGGCCAGGCCGAGCCCGGATCCGCCGGACTTGGCGTCGGCGCGGGAACGGGACGTGTCTGCTCGGGTGAAGCGTTCGAAGACGGTGGGGAGAAGGGCGAGCGGAATGCCCGGGCCGTTGTCGCGGACTCGGATCACGCAGCGCTCGTCCGTCGACTCCACCGACGCCACCACCTTCGTGCCCGCCGGCGTGTGCATCCTCGCGTTGGACAGCAGGTTGGCCACCACCTGGTGCAGGCGGGCCTCGTCGCCGGTGACCAAAGCCGGGGTGTCCAGGCTCAGTTCGAGCTGCCAGTCATGGCCGTCGGCTGCCGCCCGCGCGTCCCACACCGCCTCCGCGACCAGCGCCGCCAGGTCGACCTCGCGGGACTGAAGAGGGCGGCCCTCGTCGAGGCGGGCGAGCAGGAGCAGGTCCTCCACCAGACCCGTCATCCGTGCCGACTCCGCCGAGACCCGGCGCCAGGCCAGCACCGGCTCGATCCGGTCGGTGCCACGGTTCATCAGCTCGGCGTATCCGGCGATCGAGGCGAGGGGCGTACGGAGTTCGTGGCTGGCGTCGGCCAGGAACCGCCGCATCCGCTCCTCGCTGCGCTGCCGTTCGGCGAGGGAGGACTCCACGTGGTCCAGCAGATGGTTGAGCGCGGCGCCGACCTGGCCGGCCTCGCTGCCGGGGTCGGTGTCCCGTTCCTGCACCCGGGTCAGGCCGGTGACCTCGCCGTGTCCGAGCGGGGCGCGGGAGACCTCGGCGGCGGTGGCGGCGACCCGGCCGAGGGGGCGCAGTTGCCGTCGTATGACCACCGTGCAGACGCAGCCGGCGGCGGCGAGCCCGGCCACGGCGACACCTGTCTCGATCATCACGAGTCCGCTGATCATGTCCTGGACGTCGTCCATGGGCAGGCCGGCGAGGACCCGGACGTCTCCGTCCACGAGGACGGTGACCCGATAGGTGCCGAGGCCGGGCACGGTCCGGGTGTGCATCGCGCCGTCGGCCCGGATCCCGGCCAGGGCGGCGCGCTGGTCGGTGCCGAGGTTCTGGGTGGGGGCGTCCTGGACGACGACGGCCGCGGAGACGATGGCGCCGTCCTCGTCGAGCCGGGCGGCGAGCATTCCGGCGGGCTGCCCGGTCTCCCTCAGGAACGTCAGGTCGTCCTCGATGTCCTGGTGCAACGAGGCCCCGCCCAGGGCCCGTTCGACGGTGCCGAGGACGCGGTCGTCCAGGTTGCCCATCAGATAGGCGCGCTGGAAGAGCGTGGTGATCAGGCCCATCGCGACACAGACGACGACCAGGGTGGCAGTGACGAAGACGAGCAGGCGGGTGCGGAGGGACCGGGTGCGCATCCTCGCGTTCGGTCGCCGGCTCATCTCCCGTCCTCCGCGGCCCTGATGGCGTACCCGAGGCCGCGCACGGTGTGGATCATCGGTGCCCGTCCCTTGTCGATCTTCCTGCGCAGACTGGAGATGTAGACCTCGACGAGATTGCCGCCGCCGTCGAAGGAGCTGCTCCAGACGTGGTCGAGGATCTGCGCCTTGCTGAGCACCTGTCGTGGATGGCCGAGCAGCAGGCTGAGCAGGTCGAACTCCTTCGCGGTGAGCTGGACGGGCACACCCGCCCGGCGCACTTCGAGGGTGTCCCCGGTCATGACGAGGTCGCCGAGCACGTGGACGGAGTCGTCGGTGCGGCCGTCCCGGGACGCGGCCCGGCGCAGCAGTCCGCGCAGCCGCAGCACGACCTCCTCCAGGGAGAAGGGCTTGGTGACGTAGTCGTCGGCGCCTGCCTCCAGGCCGTCGAGGCGGTGTTCGAGGGCGTCGCGGGCGGTGAGCATGAGGACGGGCAGCTTCGGGTTCTCGAGGCGCAGCCGGCGCAGCACCTGGAGGCCGTCCAGGTCGGGCAGCATCCCGTCGAGCACGACGGCGTGCGGTGCGCAGCCGCGCGCCGTACTCAGTGCGCTGCGCCCGTCGAGCGCCGGATAGGGACGCCAGCCCGCCTCGGTGACGGCGACGGACAGCACTTCGTTGAGTGCGGGCTCGTCGTCGACGATCAGCACTCTTACGCGGCCGGTTCGGGACCCGGGGCTGCCAGTCATGTTCCGATCGTGTCCCGGTGGGCTGAGGGAATCCTGTGTTCCACCTGAGGGTGGGTGATGACCTGCGGCGGCGGGGTACGGCGAAGGGCCGCACCCCCGTCACCGGGAGTGCGGCCCTCAGGCGCCCGAAAGGACTTACTTGCGGATCAGGCTGCGCAGCACGTACTGCATGATGCCGCCGTTGCGGTAGTAGTCGGCCTCACCGGGGGTGTCGATGCGGACGACCGCGTCGAACTCCACGCCCGTGTCGGTGGTGACCTTGACCGTGCGCGGCGTGGTGCCGTTGTTGAGCTCCTCGACACCGGTGAAGGAGAAGGTCTCCTCGCCGGTCAGGCCGAGGGACTCGGCGCTGGCGCCCTCCGGGAACTGCAGCGGCAGGACGCCCATGCCGATGAGGTTCGAGCGGTGGATGCGCTCGTACGACTCGGCGATGACGGCCTTGACGCCGAGGAGCGCGGTGCCCTTGGCGGCCCAGTCGCGGGACGAGCCGGAGCCGTACTCCTTGCCGGCCAGGATGGCCAGCGGGGTGCCCTGCTCGATGTAGTTGCGCGAGGCGTCGTAGATGAAGGAGACGGGGGCGTCGTCCTTCGTGAAGTCGCGGGTGTAGCCGCCCTCGGTGCCCGGCGCGATCTGGTTGCGCAGGCGGATGTTGGCGAACGTGCCGCGGATCATGACCTCGTGGTTGCCTCGGCGGGAGCCGTAGGAGTTGAAGTCACGACGCTCCACACCGTGCTCGGTGAGGTACTTGCCGGCCGGGGTGTCGGCCTTGATGGCACCGGCCGGCGAGATGTGGTCCGTCGTCACCGAGTCGCCCAGCTTGGCGAGCACGCGGGCGCCGATGATGTCGGAGACCGGGGTGGTCTCCATCGTCATGCCCTCGAAGTACGGGGGCTTGCGGACGTACGTCGACTCCGCGTCCCACTCGAAGGTGTTGCCGGTCGGGATCGGCAGCGCCTGCCACTGGGCGTCGCCCGCGAAGACGTCGGCGTAGGACTTGTTGAACATGTCCTCGCCGATGGCGTTCGCCACGACGTCGTTGACCTCGGCCTCGGAGGGCCAGATGTCCTTGAGGTAGACCGGGTTGCCGTCCTGGTCGATGCCCAGGGCGTCCTTGGTGATGTCCACCTTCATGGAACCGGCGAGGGCGTACGCGACGACCAGCGGCGGGGACGCCAGGTAGTTCATCTTGACGTCGGGGTTGATCCGGCCCTCGAAGTTCCGGTTGCCGGAGAGGACCGAGGTGACCGCGAGGTCGTGGTCGTTGACGGCCTTGGAGACCTCCTCCGGCAGCGGGCCGGAGTTGCCGATGCAGGTGGTGCAGCCGTAGCCGACGAGGTTGAAGCCGACCTTGTCGAGGTAGGGGGTGAGCCCCGCCTTGTCGAAGTAGTCGGTGACGACCTTGGAGCCCGGGGCGAGGGTGGTCTTGACCCACGGCTTGCGGGTCAGGCCCTTCTCCACGGCCTTCTTAGCGACGAGCGCGGCGGCGACCATGACGTACGGGTTGGAGGTGTTGGTGCAGGAGGTGATGGCCGCGACCGTCACCGCACCGTGGTCGACCTCGTACGTCGAGCCGTCGGGGGCGGTCACGGTGACCGGGTTGGACGGGGCGCCGTTCGGTGCGACGGCCGGGGCGTCGGAGGCCGGGAAGGACTCCTGGCCGGCCTCGTCCACGCTGTCGACGTAGTTACGGACGTCGACCTTGAACTGCTCGGCGGCGTTCGCGAGGACGATGCGGTCCTGCGGGCGCTTCGGGCCGGCGATCGACGGGACGACCGTCGACAGGTCCAGCTCCAGCTTCTCGGAGAAGTCCGGCTCCGCCTTCGGGTCCAGCCACAGGCCCTGCGCCTTGGCGTACGCCTCGACGAGCGCCAGCTGCTGCTCGGAGCGGCCGGTGAGCTTGAGGTACTTGATGGTCTCGTCGTCGATCGGGAAGATCGCGGCGGTCGAGCCGAACTCCGGCGACATGTTGCCGATGGTGGCGCGGTTCGCGAGGGAGGTGGCGGCCACGCCCTCGCCGTAGAACTCGACGAACTTGCCGACGACACCGTGCTTGCGCAGCATCTCGGTGATCGTGAGCACCAGGTCGGTGGCGGTCGTGCCGGGCTTGAGCTCACCGGTCAGCTTGAAGCCGACGACGCGCGGGATGAGCATCGAGACCGGCTGACCGAGCATCGCGGCCTCGGCCTCGATGCCGCCGACGCCCCAGCCCAGCACACCGAGGCCGTTGACCATCGTGGTGTGCGAGTCGGTGCCGACGAGGGTGTCGGGGTAGGCCTGGCCGTTACGGACCATGACCGTGCGCGCCAGGTGCTCGATGTTCACCTGGTGGACGATGCCGGTGCCGGGCGGGACGACCTTGAAGTCGTCGAAGGCGGTCTGGCCCCAGCGCAGGAACTGGTAGCGCTCGCGGTTGCGGCCGTACTCCAGCTCGACGTTCTGCGCGAAGGCCTCGTTGGTGCCGAACTTGTCGGCGATGACGGAGTGGTCGATGACCAGCTCGGCCGGGGAGAGCGGGTTGACCTTCGCCGGGTCGCCGCCGAGCTCCTTCACGGCCTCACGCATGGTGGCGAGGTCGACGACACAGGGCACGCCGGTGAAGTCCTGCATGATCACGCGGGCCGGCGTGAACTGGATCTCCTGCGACGGCTGGGCCTGGGAGTCCCAGCCGCCGAGGGCGCGGATGTGGTCGGCGGTGATGTTCGCGCCGTCCTCGGTACGGAGCAGGTTCTCCAGGAGAACCTTGAGGCTGTACGGCAGGCGGGCCGAGCCCTCCACCTTGTCCAGCCGGAAGATCTCGTACGACTCGTCGCCCACGCTCAGCGTGGCGCGGGCGTCGAAGCTGTTCGCCGACACGACAGTCTCCTTCATTTTTGTGCGCTTACCACCGCATCCTGCCGCCACGCCGTCTTGGCCGATCCGCTAAGGTAAGGCTAAGTTAGGTATGCCTTACTGCCAGACCCAGCGAAAGCGTGCGACTGCGGTACGCCTCGGCAGATATCTCGATGTCGAGATAACTCTAGTACATGAGGCCGGGATGGTCATGCCCGGCGTCCTTGTGATGTCCGCCGCCACGACCCCCGGGCGACGCGCTCGCGGTCATCAGTTCGCCAAGTCGGGGTAAACGGAGGGAGTTGGGAGCACCAGACCGACCCGAGGGGAGACCCACATGGGCCTCACGTTCCGCAAGAGCTTCCGGATCCTGCCCGGCGTGCGGCTGAACATCAACCGGCACTCCTGGTCCATCACCACCGGCGGTGGCAAGCACGGCCCGCGGCACACGCACAGCAGCACGGGACGTCGTACGACATCGATGGATCTGCCCGGACCTTTCGGCTGGCGTCGCACCCGTACCGCCAAGCGCCACTGAGGCTCCCTCAGGTCCGCGGGGGTCCTTCACTCGAATGGACCACCCGGAATGCGCCATCTCATATCTGAGATAGCCTCGAGCTCATGGCAGACGACTACCTCGTACGCATCGGCAAGCTCATCCGTGACGCCCGGCAGCACCGGGGCTGGACACAGTCGCAACTTGCCGAGGCGCTCGGCACCAGTCAGAGCGCCGTCAATCGCATCGAGCGCGGCAACCAGAACATCAGCCTTGAGATGATCGCCCGTATCGGTGAAGCACTGGACAGCGAAATCGTCTCTCTGGGCTACGCGGGCCCCATGCATCTGCGCGTGGTCGGCGGTCGCCGGCTGTCCGGCGCGATCGACGTCAAGACGAGCAAGAACGCGTGTGTGGCCCTGCTCTGCGCCTCGCTCCTCAACAAGGGGCGCACGGTGCTGCGCAGGGTCGCCCGCATCGAGGAGGTCTACCGCCTCCTGGAGGTGCTGAGCTCCATCGGGGTCCGCACCCGCTGGATCAACGACGGAGTCGACCTCGAACTCGTGCCGCCGGCCGAGCTGAACATGGACGCCATCGACGCCGAGGCCGCCGTCCGCACCCGCTCCATCATCATGTTCCTCGGTCCGCTGCTGCACCGGATGGACGGCTTCAAGCTGCCGTACGCCGGCGGCTGCGACCTCGGCACCCGGACCATCGAGCCGCACATGATCGCGCTGCGCCGGTTCGGTCTGGAGGTCGCGGCGACCGAGGGCCAGTACCACGCGCGCGTGGACCGGGCGGTCCGCCCCGGCCGTCCGATCGTGCTGACCGAGCGCGGCGACACCGTGACGGAGAACGCGCTGCTCGCGGCCGCCCGGCACGACGGTGTCACCGTCATCCGCAACGCCTCCTCCAACTACATGGTCCAGGACCTGTGCTTCTTCCTGGAGGCCCTGGGAGTGCAGGTCGAGGGCATCGGCACCACCACCCTCACCGTGCACGGTGTGCCGGACATCGACGTGGACGTCGACTACTCCCCCTCCGAGGACCCGGTCGAGGCGATGAGCCTGCTGGCCGCGGCCGTGGTGACGGAGTCGGAACTGACCGTGCGCCGGGTGCCCATCGAGTTCCTGGAGATCGAGCTGGCGGTCCTGGAGGAAATGGGGCTCGACCACGACCGTACGCCGGAGTACTTCGCGGACAACGGCCGTACCCGGCTGGTCGACCTCACGGTCCGGCCCTCCAAGCTGGAGGCGCCGATCGACAAGATCCACCCGATGCCGTTCCCCGGGCTGAACATCGACAACGTCCCGTTCTTCGCGGCCATCGCGGCGGTCGCGCAGGGGCAGACCCTGATCCACGACTGGGTCTACGACAACCGGGCGATCTACCTGACGGATCTGAACCGGTTGGGCGGGCGCCTCCAACTCCTCGACCCGCACCGGGTGCTGGTGGAGGGCCCGACCCGCTGGCGTGCCGCCGAGATGATGTGCCCGCCGGCCCTGCGCCCCGCCGTGGTCGTCCTGCTGGCGATGATGGCGGCCGACGGCACGTCCGTGCTGCGCAACGTCTATGTCATCAACCGCGGTTACGAGGACCTGGCCGAGCGGCTCAACTCGGTGGGGGCGCAGATCGAGATCTTCCGGGACATCTGACCGCGCCACGAGAAGCCTCGCGGCCGGCTTCACCGTGGTGTGCCGTACCCGTGGATCCCCGGGATGACGAGCTGTCCGCCGGTCTGTCCGGCCTGGTCGATGTCCGCGTCGACCAGGCTGAGTCGGAGCTTGAGGCCAAGGTTCCCGATCGTGTCGTAGAGCCACTCCGGCACGGTGTCAGGGGTGAGGTGCAGGCGGAGGACGGGCGGCGTGGGAAGGCCTTGGACGCCGGCGAGGGTGCCGGTCAGGCTTTCGACATACATGGTGATGTCGCCGTCTCGCAGCGTGGAGGTGGAGCCCGGTGCTCCGTCGATGTGCTGGATCTGCGGGCCGACGGGCACCGCCATCTTCAGATCACGGATCTCGACAGCGGCTGCGGAGAACTTGAGCACCCGCCTGGGGCCGGCGGCCGTGTCCACGGTCACCACTCCGTGGAAGACGAGGTCGTGCAGTTCGAGGCGGCTCCCCCTCATCTTCCACGGCTCGTCGGAGAAGCGGCCGGCACTCGTCTCCTCGGGTGCCTTGAGCTCGCTGATGTCGCAGGCGCGGGCGGTTCCCCGGGCGGTCCCGGACGTGGACTCCGGCGGGAGCGACGGCTCGGCAGCCCGGTGGCCGGCAGGTGGCGCCGGAGTCGTGGGCAGCAGCGGGTCGGACGGTGCGGTGGCCTCGGGTGTCGGGGTGACCGAGCTCGGCGAGGGGCTTGCGTGAGGAGCCGGACTTTGCTGCTCGGCCTCGTCGTCGAGGAGGCCCAGGGGGGCGAGGATGCCCGCGAGCCCCGTGGGGGCGGAGGTCGCGCCGGCTGAAGGAGTGGGGGTGGCGGTGGCGGTGGGCGGCGGGCTCGCCGACTGGTCGGCCGCGCGTTCCGACGGCTTGCCCGACCCGACGCCGGAGTCGGTGCCGGACGTGCTGGGATCAGCGGATGACGTGGGGCTGCTTGCGGGAAGCTCCGTCGCCGGAGTGTTCTCGGGGCGGTCGCAGTCGACGCCTGCGGCCTCATCCACTTCGGAAGCGGAATGAGCCGCGATCGCGCTCGTATCGGCGGCGGGCAGGCGTTGGCTTCCGAGGATGAGGGCCGTCGGCAGCGCGGTCAGCGCGAGAGCCCTCCCGACCGGCAGGCGAAGACGCGTCAGCGGGGACGTACGGGGACCGGCGTGCCGGCCTCTCGGCGGCCTGGCGAAGCGGGGTTCCGCGGCCTGGTCGCGGGTGTCGTGTGACTGGTCCGTCATTCCCCGGCCCCCTCTTCGGGTCCGGCAGCGGCCGACGCCCCCTCGGTGGCGCCGGGCATCTCCACCGGGCGTACGTCCACCGGACCCCAGGCCAGGGCCAGGAGTCCGCCCGTGGCCGCGAGCAGCGTGCCGACGAAGAAGCCGCCGAAGTTGGAGATGGGGAGCGACAGCACGCCGAGGAATACGGCGACACAGCCGGCGAAGAACCTGATGATCGGCTGGAACCACAGGAGTCCCGCCAGGACGATCAGGGTCAGGCCGATGACCAGGGAACCGGCCCCCGCCATGGTGGACATCGCCACGGACAGGCCGCCCAGGGACAGGTTGAAGTACGGGAAGTAGATGATGGGCGCGGCGGCGAGAAGGACCAGCAGGCCGGCCCAGAAGGGGCGGGTGCGCCGCCAGGTCCTGAAGTCCCGGCGAGCGCGGGTGAAACCGCTGTCACCGTGGGCGTACGCGGGTGCGCCTGCACTCGTCATGGGGCAGCTCCCAAGTCGTGAGTGGGGGGATGGAGTTCGTGAGGGGGGATGGAGTGCGTGAGGGGGCGGGGGCGCCCTGCACCCCGGGTCGTCGCCGGTCGCTTCCGCGCACCGGAGACGACGAGGGTGGGAGCGGCCTCAGAAGCAGTCGTGGCGGCCGGCCGTGATGTTCATGTGCAGGCCCGCCAGTTCGAACGTTCCCGCGGTCGTGGCCCAGACCTTCTGGTGGGCATCGATGATCTCGACCGAGTCCGCCTGCTGGGCGTAGCCGTCGGGGTCGACGTGGTCCTTGGGGTTGACCTGACCCTTGGTCATCGACCCGGTGGCGACGCCGATGTCGACGTTGCGGAAGGTGCCCGTCTTCGCCTGGAGGTCGGTCATGTCGATGTACAGGTCCTTGGCCTTGACCGGCGTACCCGACCCGCCTGCCTTGAGCGTCATCGTGTAGGTCCCGAGCACGGGTATGTCCACCGGGACGGACTGGCACATGTCGGTGACCGTCGCGTTCTTGATCGACGAGACGGAGACGGGCACGTGCTTGCCGTTCTTGGCGACGTCCACGGTGGCGTAGTTGCCGAATCCGGTGCCGCTCAGCTTGCCGGCCGAGACCTGGAAGTCGGAACCGGAGATGCTGAACGAAGCGGCCAGTGCGCCCTGAGCCATGGAGACGGCGACTGCCGCCGTGGCGGCCACCGTCGGGACCGCACCGACGGCGAAACGCTTCCAGTGGGTCTTGCCAATGCGCTGGGACATTGTGTGGCTCTCCATTGTCGAGGCGTACGAGACGACCGGACCCGGGCTCACTGACCCGGGTCCGGGGGCGGGAGAAGAACTACGGCCGGGTGCGGCCGTGGCGACGCCGACGGCTTCCGCAGGAGCATGTTGTCCACGCGTACGGAGGAAGCGGGCACGCCGAAAGTGGCACTCGATAGCGTTACTACCGAGTACCTGATAGTGGCACTATCGAGACGGGTGGGGCAACCCTTGGTAACGCGATACTGGTGGGACAGTTGAGCGTGAGGGAGCGCATGAGGATTTCAGAGCTCAGTCGGCGGTCCGGAGTGCCGGTGGCGACCATCAAGTACTACCGACGGGAAGGCCTGCTTCCCGAGGGCCGCGCACTGAACCCGACGGCGGTCGAGTACGGCGAGGAGCACATCCAGCGACTCCGCCTGATCCGTTCCCTCATCCAGCTCGGCGGACTGTCCGTCGCCCGTACCCGTGAGGTGCTCGAAGCGGTCGACCGTCCGCTGGACGCGTTCGAGACGCTGGGCGTCGTCCACCACGCACTGCCCGTACCCTCCGCCGACAAGGCCGGGAAGGGCAGTCAGGGCAGCGGGCAGGGGGGCGGTCAGGGCGACTCCTCGCCGGACAGCGCCGCCGACGAGACGACGTCGGACGAAGGATCCGCAGCGAGGGTCGAGACCCTCATCAACAGCATGGGCTGGCAGATCTCCGGCGGGTCGCCACACCGTCCGGCGCTCGCCGAAAGCCTCGCGGCGCTGACCCGCCTCGGCGCCGACTACACCACCGACGACCTCATCCCCTACGCACGGCTCGCCACCGCCACCGCGGACCTGGATTTCATGCGACTCGAAGGGATCGACGACCGCATCGCCCTCGCCGAGCGGGCGGTGTTCCTCACCGTGCTCTTCGAGCCGGTCGTCAGGCTCCTGCGACGACTGGCCCAGGAGGACGCGAACCATCGCCGCCACCATCGCCGCGCATCGGGTGGGAGTGAGCCTCCGGCGGAATGAGCGGGACGCGGCCCGGGGACACCCGCCGCGTCGACCCCCTCACTTGCACTGTGGAAACCGATCTGTTTTCCTATCTGGAAACAGATCGGTTTCCTACCGGTGCTCGGGCATGACCAGCGACAGAGGGAAAAGATGACCACCACCTACGACCGTGGGGCGCCCGCCTCCGGGAAAACAGACCCGGGCCGCCGCGGCTCACACGCCGTCCGCTGGTGGGTGCTCGTCGTGCTGGGCGTGGCACAGCTCATGGTCACGCTCGATGCGACCGTCGTGAACATCGCGCTGCCCGCGGCGCAGCACGATCTCGGTTTCAGCGACGGCAGCCGGCAGTGGGTCATCACGGGTTACGCCCTGGCGTTCGGCAGCCTGTTGTTGCTCGGCGGCCGACTCGGCGACCTGTTCGGCCGGCGTACCACCTTCGTCATCGGCCTGGTCGGTTTCGCGGCCGCGTCCGTCGCCGGCGGGGCGGCCGGCAGCTTCGAGATCCTCGTCGCGGCACGCGTGGCCCAAGGCCTCTTCGCCGCGCTGCTCGCGCCCGCGGCCCTCTCACTGCTCAGCGTGACCTTCACCCAACCGTCCGAGCGGGCGAAGGCCTTCGGCATCTTCAGTGCGCTGTCCGGTGCGGGCGGCGCGGTCGGACTGCTGCTCGGCGGCATGCTCACCGAATGGGCGTCGTGGCGCTGGGTGATGTACGTGAACGTCGTCTTCGCGGCGGTCGCGCTGGTCGGCGCGGTGCTGCTCCTGGCCAAGCCCGCGGTCACCGAGCGGCCCAAGCTCGACATTCCGGGCACCCTCGTGGTGAGTGCCGCCCTGTTCGCCGTCGTCTACGGGTTCGCGCACGTCGAATCCACCAGTTGGACCAACCCGGTCACGCTGGGCTCCATGATCGTCGGCGTGGTGCTGCTCGCCGTATTCGTGTGGGTGGAGTCGAGGGTCGCGCATCCGCTGCTGCCGCTGCGACTCGTGCTGGACCGGACCCGCGGCGGTTCGTTCCTGGCCGTGTTCGTCGTGGGCATGGGGATGTTCTCGATCTTCCTGTTCCTGACCTACTACCTGGAGGCCAGCGTCGGCTACTCGCCGATCAAGACCGGTCTGGCGTTCCTGCCGATGGTCGGAGGGATCGTTGCCGCGGCGACCACGGCGCCTTCACTGCTGCTGCCCAGGACCGGTCCGAAGATCGTGGTCTCCGCCAGCTTCCTGGTCTCCGCGAGCGGTATGGCCCTGCTGACCCGGCTCGCGCTGGACAGCGGCTACGTCGCCGACATCATGCCCGGGATGATCCTGCTGGGTCTCGGCCTCGGCGGGGTGATGACCACCGCGTTCCAGGGCGCGACGGCAGGTGTGCACCACGAGGACACGGGCGTCGCCTCGGCGCTGATCAACACCAGCCAGCAGGTGGGCGGCTCGATCAGCACGGCCCTGCTGACCACCGTCGCCTCATCGGCCACGGCCGACTACCTGTCCTCACACAAGGCCGGCGCGCTGACCGTGGCGCAGGCCGGGGTCGAGGGCTACACGGCCACCCTGGCGTGGGGCGCCGGGTTCTTCGTGGTCGGTGCGGTGCTCGCGGCGCTCCTGATACCGAACACGCCTCTGGCGCCGTCGGAAGGCGAGCCCGTCATCGCCCATTGAGCTGCACATCGCGGGAAGTTCCGTCAACTCGGCGCCAGATCGGCGAGGTTGGCCGATGCGCCGAGGCTGACGGACACGCGGGGCAGTGCGGCGCGCGCAGCCCGGCTCCTTCCGGGGGCGAGCGCCGTAAACCGATCAGTTTTCATTTGCTCGGAATCGGGTTAACCTCGCGGTATGACCACCGAGGCGAAGTCAAGTTCCAGGGAGCGGCTGCTGGAGGCGGCGGCCAGGCTCACCTACCGGGATGGTGTCGGCATCGGTGTCGACGCGCTGTGCAAGGCGGCGAGGGTGTCCAAGCGCTCCATGTACCAGCTGTTCGAGAGCAAGGACGAACTGCTGGCCGCGAGCCTGGAGGAACGCGCCGCCGCCTTCGTGGCCGGGCTCCTGCCGCCGGCGGACGACGGCCGCTCACCGCGCGAGCGGATCCGGCACGTCTTCGAGCAGTTGGAGTCGCAGGCCGGTGCCCCCGAGTTTCTGGGCTGCCGGTACCTCACTGTTCAGGTCGAGCTCAAGGACCAGAGCCACCCCGCGAGCCAGGTGGCCCACCGGATCAAGGCGAACCTGACCGGCTTTTTCCGTTCCGAGGCCGAACAGGGCGGCGCGAGCGATCCCGACCTGCTGGCCCGCCAGCTCATCCTGGTCTTCGACGGCGCCAGCGCCCGCGCGGGAATCCAGGCCGACAACCTGACCGGGCTCGTGGCACCCACGGTGACGACGCTGCTCGACACGGCAGGCGTGCGCTGACGCGATCCTCACGGGGTCACGCCCTCGCCCCCAGCCGAATCCCGTCGGCCGTAAGGGCGTTGATGAGCATGCCGTAGGCGACGGGATGCCGAAGCTGCGCTGCACCGCCGGTTCCGGGGCCTTCCAGACCAAGCCCGGAGCAAGCCCAGTGCATCGAAAGCGACTGACCGGCAGGCCGCCAATCTCTCCCCCGATCGACGCCCCGTACACGAAGTGACAGGCCCTGGTCAAAGGCTTCCCAAGTGCCGGACACTCCCTTCCACCCATGGTCGGGTCCCAACGAAGGCCGTACGTATGCCTGTTTGGGAGGACCCCGTGTCAGCACCGACCCGTAAGAGACGATGGCTCACGACCTGGGCCATCACCGCATCCGCCGCACTCGTCGCGATACCCGCAAGCGCCGCGTCCGGCCAGAACAACAGCCCCTTCGGCGCCCGCACGCTCGCCCAACTCGCCTCCGGACGAGCGGACTCGGTGGGCGCCATGAGCCCCAAGGCGAAGGACGGCGACGGTGACGGCGACGACGGCAACGAGGCCGACGAGATAGCCGAGGGCGCGGACCAGTACGCCGAGGCGCGCACCTCGCCCGGCATCGTCGCGCCGGGCGCCTACGGCGCCGCTTGGTCCGACCTGACCAAACTGCCGAGCAGCGGCGGCAGTTGGCGCAACGTCACCGACCTGCCGTACAACTCCGACGACTCGCGCTACCGCGACATCGACTCCAACTCCAGCGGCGGCTCCGGCAACGTCACCGGCCGGATGGCAGCGATCGCCGCCGACGACGACGGGTACGTGTACGCGGGCAGTGCGGGCGGCGGCGTGTGGCGGTCCCGGTCCGGCGGCGGACACTGGCAGCCGATCAGCGACCCGCTGCCGGCCCAGTCCACCGGCGCACTCGCGCTCGACGGGACCGGCCGGCTGTGGCTGGGCACCGGCGAGGCGACGACCAACGCGGACGCCTACCTCGGCAGCGGCGTCTACGTCCTGTCCCACCCGCACCAAGGCACCTTCTCCACCCGCAGCCGGGTCGGCGGCGACGAACTGGAGTCCACTTCGATCCACGAGCTGCGCTTCGGCGGCGGCAAGGTGTGGGCGGCGACCAGCGAGGGCGTGTGGAGCCACTCCACGAAGACGCTCAAGGGCGCCTGGAAGCTGGAGTTCGCGCCCAACCCCGACTATCTGCCGGGCCGTTCGGAGGCGGACGACCCCGACGCCCCGTACAAGAACATCGCCAACGACATCGCGATCGACCCGAAGGACCCGAGCAAGGTCGTTCTCGCGGTGGGCTGGCGCAGCGGTGACGACTACAACGGCTTCTACACCAAGGGCGCGGGCGGCGCCTGGACGCGGATCACCAGCGGCCTGGGCGACCTGCCCGCCGACGCGGACGACGTCGGCAACGTCACCTTCGCCCGCTCCGCCGACGGCTCCCGCTACTACGCCATCGACCAGTCACCGGAGCAGCTGAACACCAACCCGGACAGCGGCCTGGAGGGCATCTACGTCTCCAAGTCCGGCTCCCCCACCGGCCCTTGGACGAAGATCGCCGACTACCAGGGCCTGGCCGCCGACGGCTCCGCGCTGACCACCAGCGGCTACATGCCGGGGGTGCAGGCCTGGTACAACCAGTTCCTGACGGTCGACCCGGCGAACGCGGAGCACGTGTACGCGGGTCTGGAGGAGGTCTACGAGACCAAGGACGGCGGCAGTACCTGGTCGACCGTGGGCCCGTACTGGAACTTCTCCTTCCCCTGCTGGAACATCGACCCGGCCAAGCAGACCGGTGACTGCAACCCGACCACCCACTCCGACCAGCACGGCGTGGCGATCGGCAGCTACCACGGCAAGAGCTTCGTGTACGTCGGCAACGACGGCGGCGTCTACAAGCGGCCGGTCAACGGCTCCCAGGACACCTCCGGGCACGCCACCGACTGGACCTCGCTGAACGACGGCACCATCGACACCCTGCAGTACTACTCGGTGGGCATCGGCAAGGACCTGGACCACGGCGGCGTCTCCGTCACCGGCGGCCTGCAGGACAACGGCCAGTCCCTGTTGCGCAGCAACGACAAGGTGATGGGCTCCAACTTCGGCGGGGACGGCGGCGACACGCTCACCGACCCGGCCAACGGGTGCAACATGGCCGAGGAGTACGTCTACCTCTCCATCCAGGTGACCCAGAACTGTGCCGTCAACGACGGAAGCTGGATCGACGACGCCGCCAAGGCCACGTCGTACAACGTCGCCCCGGCCGACAACGCGACCGGCGAGGCCCGCTTCATCGCCCCGCTCGCGGCCGACGCCAAGAACCCCTCGACCTGGATCGCGGGCGGCCGCCACGTGTGGGTGCAGACCCACGGCTACGCCATCCGCAGCGGCAGCGAGTGGACCAGCCTGTACGACCTCGGCGAAGGCCGCACCGCGACCGCCGTCGCCACCTCCGGCGGCAAGGTCTACGCGGCCTGGTGCGGGCCCTGCAACAACCAGGGCTTCGCCCGCGGGATCTCCGTCGGCAACACGGACGGCACCGGCTGGCACGACATCGCCCTGCCGGTGGACGGGACCGTGCCCAACCGCTACCTCAGCGGCTTCGCCGTCGACCCGAAGAACGCCGACCACGTCTACCTCACGGTCAACGGCTTCTCCCGGCAGTGGACCGAGGGACCGGGCGCGGGCGTGGGTCACGTCTTCGAGTCCAAGGACGGCGGTACCACCTGGAAGGACATCTCGAAGAACCTCCCCGACGTGCCGGCCGACTCCGCGGTCGTCACACCGAACGGCGGTCTC
Source organism: Streptomyces doebereineriae (assembly GCF_031845645.1). Classification (NCBI taxonomy): domain Bacteria; kingdom Bacillati; phylum Actinomycetota; class Actinomycetes; order Kitasatosporales; family Streptomycetaceae; genus Streptomyces; species Streptomyces doebereineriae. The sequence continues at coordinate 170,638 of NZ_JAVREZ010000006.1, read as the reverse complement.
GCCGTGGGCACCGACCTCGGCGTCGTCTACCGGGCGCCGGGACGTACGACCTGGCAGCGCGTCGGCAACCTCCCGGCGGTCGCCGTGCTCCAGGTGAAGCTGAGCCCCGACGGCAGCACGCTGTACGCGGCCACCCACGGCCGCGGCATCTACACGATCAAGGTGCGCGACTGCGGCTGACACGGCCTGACAGGGGTGGCCCCGGCTTCCGGGGTCACCCCTGCGTCGGGTACGGCAGCACGTCCACGTGCAGCGTGAAGGCGACCCGCGCCGCGCCCGCCACGTCCGGCGCCTTCGCCCGCGCGGTGACCTCGGCCGTACCGCCCCGGGTGCCCGCGCACCGCAGCGAGGCGCGAGCCGTGCCGTCCGCGTCCACCCGCCGGCCGGACACCAGGACGAAGGCCGGCGCGGAACTGAGCACGGCCGTCCAACGCCTGTCGTCCGCCCGGGGCTCCAGGACGAGCGACACGACGGCCCCCGGCCGCAGGCACAGCCGCTGGACGACCGCGTCACCGGGGCTGAAGTGAACCTCCGCGCGCCCGGACACACAGCTCGCGGCCGAGCCGGACGGGCTCCCTCCGGTCGGGCTCATGGACGAGGACGGGGACGGAACGGCGGACGCGCGAGTCGACGCACCCCCCGACGGCTCTGTCGCACCGCCGCTCCCTCCCGAAGGCCCCGAAGGCCCTCCCGCCGATGTACCGCACGCCACCAGGACGGCCACCCCGGCTGCCGCCCACACTCCGGCCCACCATCGCATTCCGGCACCTCCTGACCCTCGTACGGACACCAGCATGCCCCTTCGACGCGGATCCGGGCCCGCTCCGCCGTGGTCAGAAGCGCTCGTGGAACCGGTCGTCCTGTCCAGGACCTCGGTGGCCTCGCGGACCCGGACGCCGGCCTGCTCGATGGCCCCCGGGCGGGAAAGCGCGGCTTCGCGCGATGATCCGGGGCGCTCCCGCCGGTGTTGATCGCCTATCTTGGCGCGTATGCAGTCCTACACGATCGGCCAGGCGGCACGTCTGCTCGGAGTGAGCCCGGACACCGCGCGGCGGTGGGCGGACGCCGGCCGGGTGGCCACCCATCGGGACGACACCGGGCGACGCCTCATCGACGGGAAGGACCTGGCCGCGTTCTCGGTGGAATTGGCCAAGAGCGGTGGCGACGAGGAGACCTCGTACACCTCGGTCCGCAATGCCTTTCCCGGCATCGTCACGGCCGTGAAGCTGGGCGATGTCGCGGCCCAGGTGGAGATCCAGGCAGGCCCGCACCGGCTGGTGTCACTGCTGACGCGGGAGGCCGTGGAGGAACTCGGCCTGGAGGTCGGGGTGGAGGCCACCGCCCGCGTGAAGTCGACGAACGTGCACATCGACCGCGCCTGAGCGGGAGTCCTGCGGGGTCAGAGGGTGAGCAGTTCCTCGTGGAAGCCCCCGAACCGCCGTTCCGTGTCGACGAGATGGATCTCCAGGATCCAGTGGCAGCGGCGTCCGGCTTTGTCGGTACGGCGCAGTGGAGTGCCGTTGGCGGGCGCGATGTACGACTCCACGTCGGCGCCGTCGATCCACTCGTGCGGGAACTCGCCGACCAGGTGGCCCGCATGCCAACCACCCAGCTTCCAGCCGGACTTGGCGGCCAGCCGCTCAATCTCGGCGTACAGGCGTGCGCCGGTGATGTCCGGGTCGGCCTCGAAGCGGCTCCGGCCCTCGGCGAAGATCTTCGGCAGGTCGCCGCGCAGTCGGTGCTTGACCGGGTCGTCGCCGAGGACGAAGGTCCGGCCGAAGTCGGCCTCGTACTCCTCGAAGATCGGGCCGAAGTCGGCGAAGACGATGTCGTCCGCGCCGATCACCCGGTCCGGCGGGTTCTCCCGGTAGGGCTCGAGCGTGTTCGGTCCGGAGCGCACGATCCGCTTGTGCCAGTGCCGAGTGGTGCCGAACAGCTCGTTCGCCAGGTCCCGGATCCGGTTGCTGACCGCCCGCTCACCCTCCCCCGGCGCCACCAGCCCGCGCTCCTCGATCTCCGCGAAGAGCCGAACGGCCTTCGCCTGAGCGTCCAGCAGCCTGGCCGCGCGCGTGGGTTCGTCGTCCGCCATGGAGGCGAACGTAATCACCGGCATCGCCACCGGCAACGGAATTGCCGCATCCCGTACATACGCACATGCCACCCTGATGAATCAGACTCCAAGCTCATGCGATGCGACAGGAGACTTTCACCTCGCATCTGCGCCATTATCGTGGATCGTGGAAGGTCCGCCAGGACCGCAGGTGAAGGTGTCCGTCAGGACCCAGAGGGAGTGGACCCATGATGACCCGTACCGCGCGTCGGAACCGCCGGACCGTGCAGGTGGCCGGGGCAGGCGCCGCCGCGCTGCTGGCCCTCAGCGCCTGCTCGTCGTCCGACTCGGGCTCCTCGTCCACGACGTCGGGCTCGTCCGGGTCCTCCTCGGACAAGCTCTCCGGCACGGTGACCGTCTTCGCCGCGGCCTCGCTCCAGGAGAGCTTCACGACTTTGGGCAAGCAGTTCGAGCGGGCCCACCCCGGCACGAAGGTGACCTTCAGCTTCGGCGGCAGCGACTCGCTCGCCGCGAGCATCACCGGCGGCGCCCCGGCGGACGTGTTCGCCTCGGCCAGCCCCAAGACGATGAAGATCGTCACGGACGCCGGGGACGCCTCCGGCACACCCGCCACCTTCGTGCGCAACCAGCTGGAGATCGCCACCCTGCCGGGCAATCCGGACAAGGTCGCGTCGCTGAAGGACCTCACGAACCCGGACCTGAAGGTCGTGCTGTGCGACAAGGAGGTGCCCTGCGGCGCCGCCGCCCAGAAGGCCCTCGACGCGAGCAGGCTGAAGCTCACGCCGGTCTCCTACGAGCAGGACGTCAAGGCCGCGCTGACGAAGGTCGAACTGAAGGAGGCCGACGCGGCCGTCGTCTACAAGACCGATGTGCACGCCGCGGGTGACAAGGTGGGGGGCGTGGAGTTCCCCGAGTCCGCCGACGCCGTCAACGACTACCCGATCACCCTGCTCAAGGACGCGCAGCACACCGACACCGCCAAGGCGTTCATCGCGCTGGTGCGGTCCGCCGAGGGCCAGAAGGTCCTGACCGGGGCCGGGTTCCTGAAGCCGTGACCCGCGCAGACCGGTCCGAGGCCGCGGCCGAGACCCTCCGGGGCGGGCCGCGGCGCCGGCGTGTCCGGACCGGTGCGGCCGGCCGCGGTGTGCCGCTGCCGTTGCTCGTGCCGGCGCTGATCGGTCTGGCGTTCCTGATCGTGCCGCTGGTCGCGCTTCTTGTACGGGCGCCCTGGCGCAGCATGCCCGAGCAGCTGACCAGCGCCGATGTGTGGCAGGCGCTTCAGTTGTCCCTGATCTGCGCCACGGCCGCCACCGCGGTGAGCCTGGTCATCGGAGTTCCGCTGGCCTGGCTGCTGGCCCGCGTCGAGTTCCCCGGCCGCGGCCTGGTCCGGGCCCTGGTGACCCTGCCGCTCGTCCTGCCGCCGGTCGTCGGCGGTGTCGCGCTGCTCATGGCGCTGGGCCGCAACGGGGTCGTGGGCAAGTGGCTCGACGCCTGGTTCGGGATCACGCTCCCCTTCACCACGGCCGGGGTCGTGGTCGCCGAGGCATTCGTCGCGATGCCGTTCCTCGTCATCAGCGTGGAGGGCACCCTTCGGGCCGCCGACCCGCGGTACGAGGAGGCGGCGACGACCCTGGGCGCCTCCCGCTTCACCGCGTTCCGCCGGGTCACGCTGCCGCTGATCGCACCGGGCATCGCTGCGGGCGCGGTACTGGCGTGGGCGCGGGCGCTGGGCGAGTTCGGCGCGACGATCACTTTCGCGGGCAACTTCCCGGGCCGTACCCAGACCATGCCGCTCGCCGTCTACCTCGCCCTCCAGAGCGACCCGGAGGCGGCCGTCGCCCTCAGCCTGGTCCTCCTGGCCGTGTCCGTGGCGGTGCTGGCGGGGCTGCGCGATCGTTGGATGACGGCGGGATGAGCGATGTGGGTGGTGGCGGGGCGGGCGGGGTCGGAGGTGGAGGGACTGCTGGAGTCGGTGATGGAGGGACTGCTGGGGCCGGTGAAGGCAGGGCCTGCGGCAGAGCGGTCCGACGGCCGAGACCAGTGACAGCCGACCGGCGGGAACCGAGAACCGCCGGCCGACGGGGAGCGGAGCGCGTCCGATGACCGAGAAGACCCAAGCCGCCGCCTCCGGCATCCGCCCCGGCATCGCCCCCGACGGCCTCGACGCCCGTCTCGTCGTGGACCGTGGCGCCTTCCGCCTCGACGTTTCGCTCACCGTCGCCCCCGGCGAGGTAGTCGCCCTCCTCGGTCCGAACGGTGCCGGCAAGACCACCGCTCTGCGCGCACTCGCCGGTCTGACCCCACTCACTGACGGTCATCTGCGGCTGGACGGCACCGCGTTGGAGCGCACGCCGCCTGAATCCCGTCCCGTCGGCGTCGTCTTCCAGGATTATCTGCTCTTCCCGCACCTCACCGCCCTCGACAACGTCGCGTTCGGCCCGCGCTGTCAGGGCGCGACCAAGGCGGTGGCCCGTGCGCGGGCCGCGGTATGGCTGGAGCGCATGGGCCTCGCCGCCCACGCGGGCGCCAAGCCACGCAAGTTGTCCGGCGGCCAGGCCCAACGCGTGGCCGTGGCCCGCGCGTTGGCGACCAACCCCCGGCTGCTGCTCCTCGACGAGCCCCTGGCCGCCCTCGACGCCCGCACCCGGCTCGAGGTCCGTGCCCAACTGCGGCGCCATCTGGCGGAGTTCGAGGCCGTCGCCGTACTCGTCACGCACGACCCGCTGGACGCCATGGTCCTCGCCGACCGTCTCGTGGTCGTCGAGCACGGCGAGGTCGTCCAGGAGGGCGCCCCGTCCCACATCGCCCGCCATCCGCGCACCGACTACATCGCCCAGTTGGTCGGCCTGAACCTCTACCGGGGCGAGGCCGACGGCCACACCGTCCGCCTCGAAGCCGGGCCCGCGCTCACCACCACGGACGACCTCTCCGGACCGGTGTTCGTCGCCTTCCCGCCGAGCGCCGTGACCCTCTACCGTGAACCGCCCGCCGGCTCCAGCGCCCGCAACCACTGGCGCTGCGAGGTGGCCGGCCTGGAGACCCACGGCGACCAGATCCGTGCCGACCTCACCGGCGAGCTTCCCCTCGCAGCGGACCTCACCACGGTGGCCGCGGCGGAACTCGACCTGCACCCGGGCGCGGAGGTCTGGGCGGCGGTGAAGGCGGCACAGACGCACGCGTATCCCGTCTGAGACGGCTGTACGGGGTCCGAGCCGTCGCCTCTCCTGGCGAGGGGGACCGGCACGCTTGGCCGCACCGCATCCCCTGAACGCCCAAAACCCGCGACCGGTCCCCCTTCACCCGAACGGCCGCCCGGACGGGCTGCCCGCCCGGCCCGTTCCTAGCGTGAGGGCATGCAGCGTGCGCCCGCCCGGCCGCCGGACCGCCGGACCGCCGGACCCGCAGACCCGCAGGCCCGCAGGCCCGCAGGCCGCAGGCCGCAGGCCGCAGGATCACCGGACCACAGCACCACACCGCAGCACCGCAGCACCGCAGCACCGCAGCAGGAGCAGACCATGACCCCGGCCAGGAGGAGCGGACCATGACGTCGCCCACGCCCGACCACCCTTCCGTCACGACGTCGGCCGTCCGATGACGGCCGCGGACCCCACCCCCGCGCTGCGCTGCGCGAGCCGGCATTCCGGCCCGCGGGACGGCGAGGAGTGCGGGGCCCGCGCCCGCTTCGAGATCTCCTGTCACGCGCGGCCACCGCTGCTCGTGTGCCCTCAACACCTGGGCCCCGCACTGCTGTTGGCCGACGGTGTGCTGTGGCCTCCGGAGATCAGACTGGTGCGGTGAGCTGCCGACGGGTGAGCGGGTCCCGCCGGCACACGTGGGCCGCGCTCAGCCCTTCGTCAACGTGACGTCCTGCTGCGCGGCCGCGTGGAAAAGGGGCAGCGGCAGGCCGCCCTCGGGGCTGAGTTCCATGAGGGTGGCCTCGACGTGGGCCTGCCCCGGTTCCAGGGCGTCGGAGCCGGGCTTGCCCGTGTTCTCCCAGCTGTGCTCCACGCCGTCGCACACCGCGCGGGTACCGCCGATGCCCTGCCGGAACAACGGGGAGCGCTGGCTCACGGAGGAGCTCACGAACACGGGACCCGTGCTGCCGCTGCAGCGGTAGGTGCCGGACAGGGTCACGGTGCCGTCCTCGGCGATACGGCCGACGGGGCCGACGGTGACGGTCTCGGACGGGTCGGCGCTCGCAGGCAGCGCCGGGGCGGCCAGCAGGAACAGCGCGGCAGCGGTGGCGAGGGCGGAGCGCAGGAGCAGGGGGCGGACGGACATGGTGTGTCTCCCGGTCGAGTGGAATGAGGGCCTCCACTGCTACCGGGAACACGTGCCGACAGCCGTGATCGTCACTCCTTTGGTGGCGAGTCCGCACCGAGCGTCGTGGAACCGTCAGAGAGATGTCCGCGTGTTGTCACGCTTCACGCTGGACCGTTCCGATGAGTTCGAGACGGGCGCATGGTCTACCCATACGGATACGGACCCCATGGGGACGGTCCCACCAATGTGGAGGTGCGCCATGTGTTCTCACCGGTCTTCGTGCGCTTCGTCCGACAGCACCACCCCGCACATCGTCGCGGCCCATCCCGAGCAGGGCTGGAACCTGCTGTGCAACGGCGCGATCGTCTTCGACGACAGCGGCGAGCTGCTGCCCGACGGCCGGATCGTCGCGCCGCACCGGGTGCCGGCCGGACAGCTGGCCGTCGCCGCCTGATCAATGCGCGTCCCCGCGACGCCATAAGCCCCGCAGGGTCCCGACGCCCGCCGACGCCGGCACCAGGAACGCCACCCGAGCAACTTCCGACCCCCGGTGCGGGGCACGCTAGGGCAGCACCGCGAAGCCGTCGAGCTCCACCGCCGCCTGGTCGTCCCACAGCCGTACGACCTCCACGACCGCCATCGCCGGGTAGTCCCGGCCCGCAGACTCCCGCCAGATGCGGCCCAGTTCCGGGGCGTGAGTGCGGTAGGCGGCGATATCGGTGGCGTACACGGTGACGCGGGCGAGGTCGGACGGAGTGCCACCGGCGGCCGCCAGGGCGGTGAGCAGGTTGTCGAGCGCCTTCTCGAACTGCTCCGGCAAGGATTCCCCGACCACCTTGCCGTCGGCGTCGAGGGCGGTCTGCCCCGCGAGGAAGACCAGCCGGGACCCGGTGGCGACGACCGCGTGCGAGAAGCCGGTGGGCGGGGACAGTTCGGGTGGGTTGATGCGCTCGGCGGTCATGAAGCCTCCATCGTCTCTACGGCTCTACGGCTGCCCGGGCCTTCACGGTCGCCAGTTCCGCGTACAACTCCTTGGCGATGATGCCCCGTTGCACCTCGCTCGCCCCTTCGTAGATGCGCGGGGCGCGCACCTCCCGGTACAGGTGCTCCAGCAGATGACCGCGCCGCAGTGCGCGGGCTCCGTGCAGTTGGACCGCGCTGTCGACGACGTACTGCGCGGTCTCGGTCGCGAGCAGCTTCGCCATCGCCGCGCGCTTGGGCACGTCCGGGGCGCCTTCGTCGTACGCCGTCGCCGCCGCGTACACCATGAGGCGGGCCGCGTCCGTGCGCAGGGCCATCTCGGCGACCGTGTGCGCGACGCTCTGAAGGTCCCTCAACTTGCCGCCGAAGGCGTCCCGTCGGGAGGTGTGCGCGAGGGTCGCGTCCAGCGCCGCCTGTGCCATGCCGACCGCGAAGGCGCCGACGCTGGGCCGGAAGAGGTTGAGGGTGCCCATGGCGACCCGGAAGCCGCGGTCGACCTCGCCGAGGACGTCGTCGGCGCTCACCGGCACGGCGTCGAAAGCGAGGGTGCCGATGGGATGCGGGGAGAGCATGTCGAGGCCGGTACCGCTGAATCCGGGCCGGTCCGCGGGCACGAGGAAGGCGGTCACTCCCCGGGCGCCGACGTCGGGGGTGGTCCGCGCGAAGACGGTGTAGAAGTCGGCCTCGGGGGCGTTGGAGATCCAGCACTTCTCCCCGGTGAGCCGCCAGCGGGAGGGGCCGTCGGGGACGGCGGACAAGGACAGCGCGGCCGCGTCCGAACCCGCTCCCGACTCGCTCAGCGCGAACGCGGCCACCGCGCTGCCCTCGCTCACCGCCGGCAGCCAGCGCTCCCGCTGGGCCGGAGTGCCGTACGCGTGGACGGGGTGGGCGCCGAGGCCCTGGAGGGCGAGGGCCGTCTCCGCCTCCGTGCAGGCGTACGCGAGGGATTCCCGCATCAGGCACAGATCCAGCGCGCCGGAGGTGAACAGGCGCTCCAGGAGGCCCAGTTGGCCCAGCTCGGCGACCAGCGGACGGTTCACACGGCCCGGCTCGCCCTTCTCCGCGAGCGGGCGCAGCCGTTCCGCGGCGAGGGTGCGCAGCTCCGCACACCGGGCGGTCCGGGACGGTTCGAGCGAGAATGCGGGCATTGCCGGTCCCCTCTCTCGACAGGGCCCTACGACAGTATCGCGTGCCGTTGACTGTCGTCACCAACACGATACGCTCCTTGTGCGAGCCCACCATCGACGCCCACAAGGCGGCCCACGGCAAGGGGGCGACCCGCCATGAACGTCTCGGCCCACGTCGACACTTTCGCGCGCGACCACCTCCCGCCCCCCGACCAGTGGCCGGAGCTCCGTTTCGACCTTCCGGAGCTGCTTTACCCCGATCGGCTGAACTGTGCCTCCGAGCTGCTGACGGGCCCGCCCGACGACCGCCCGGTGTTCCACACCCCGGCCGGGGACACATGGACGTACGGCACCCTGCGTGCCCGCGTCGACCGGCTCGCGCATCTGCTCACCGGCGACCTCGGAGTCGTCCCCGGCAACCGTGTCCTGTTGCGCGGCCCGACCACACCCTGGCTCGCGGCCTGCTGGCTGGCGGTGCTGAAGGCGGGCGCGGTCGCCGTGACGGTGCTGGCCCAGCAGCGGCCGCACGAGCTGGCCACGATGTGCGAGATCGCGCGCATAGAGCACGCCCTGTGCGACATCCGCGCCGTCGACGATCTCGCCAAGGCCGAGATACCGGGCCTCAGGATCACGACGTACGGGGGCGACGCCCCCGACGACCTCCTGAACCGCGAGGCGCCCGGGATGCCGTACCCCACCGTGGAGACGGCGGCCGACGACGTGGCGCTGATCGCTTTCACCTCCGGGACCACCGGGCGGCCCAAGGGCTGTATGCACTTCCACCGGGATGTGCTCGCGATAGCCGACACCTTCTCCAAGCATGTGCTCAAGCCCCATGTGGACGATGTCTTCGCGGGCAGTCCCCCGCTCGGTTTCACCTTCGGCCTCGGCGGCCTGGTGATCTTCCCGATGCGCGCGGGCGCCAGCTCGCTCCTCCTCGAACAGGCCGGCCCCCAGCAGCTGTTGCCGGCCGTCGCCGAGCACCGGGTCTCGGTTTTGTTCACCGCTCCCACCGCCTACCGCGCGATGCTGGACGAACTCGACGCGTACGACATCTCGTCGCTGCGCCGCTGTGTCTCCGCGGGTGAGAACCTGCCCGCGGCCACCTGGCGTGCCTGGCAGGAGCGGACCGGCCTGGGGATCGTCAACGGCATCGGCGCCACCGAGCTGCTGCACATCTTCATCTCCGCCGCCGACGAGCACATCCGGCCCGGGACGACCGGGGTGCCCGTACCCGGATGGCACGCGCGCGTGGTCGACGAGACAGGTCGGGACAGGCCCGACGGCGAGCCCGGCCTGCTCGCCGTGCGCGGTCCCGTCGGCTGCCGCTACCTCGCCGATCCCCGGCAGCGCGAGTACGTGCGGGACGGCTGGAACATCACCGGCGACACCTACATCCGCGAGAACGATGGGTACTTCCGCTATGTGGCGCGCGCGGACGACATGATCATCTCCGCCGGGTACAACATCGCCGGACCGGAGGTCGAGGATGCCCTGCTGCGACACCCGGACGTGGTCGAGGTGGCCGTCGTGGGGCGGGCCGACGAGGCACGCGGTCAGGTGGTCGTGGCCTTCGCCGTCCTCAAGGAGGGCGCCGAGCGGGACGCCGAGGCGCTGCGCGCCTACATCAAGACCGAACTGGCGCCCTACAAGTGCCCGCGCGAGATCGTCTTCCTGGACGCGCTGCCGCGCACGGCGACCGGCAAACTCCAGCGGTTCAGGCTGCGCACCGATGGTGACCAGCAGTGATCCACACGAACTAAGATGATCAACGTGTCCGACCAGCATGCACCACGGTCTCTCATCGTCACGCTCTACGGAGCCTACGGCCGCTTCATGCCGGGCCCCGTGCCCGTCGCCGAGCTGATCCGGCTGCTGGCCGCGGTCGGCGTGGACGCCCCCTCCGTACGTTCGTCGGTGTCCCGCCTCAAGCGGCGCGGCCTGTTGCTGCCGGCCCGCACGGCACGGGGCTCGGCCGGGTACGAGCTGTCGCAAGAGGCCCGTCAGCTGCTCGACGACGGCGACCGGCGCATCTACGCGGTGACCCCGCCCGAGGACGAGGGCTGGGTGCTCGCGGTGTTCTCGGTGCCGGAGTCGGAGCGGCAGAAGCGGCACGTGCTGCGCTCACGGCTGGCCGGACTGGGCTTCGGCACGGCGGCCCCCGGGGTGTGGATCGCCCCGGCGCGACTGTACGAGGAGGCCCGGCACACCCTCCAGAGGCTGCGGCTCGACCCGTACGTCGACTTCTTCCGCGGCGAGCATCTCGGCTTCGCGGCGACCGTCGAGGCGGTGTCCCGCTGGTGGGACCTGGCCGCGATCGCCAAGGAGCACGAAGCCTTCCTCGACCGGCACGCGCGCGTGCTGCACGACTGGGTGGGCCGGGCCGACACCCCGCCCGAGGAGGCCTACCGCGACTACCTGCTCGCCCTCGACTCCTGGCGGCATCTCCCCTACTCCGACCCCGGCCTGCCCGCCCCGCTGCTCCCGGAGGACTGGCCGGGCCGGCGGGCGGCAGCGGTGTTCCGAGGCCTGCACGAGCGACTGCGGGACGCGGGCGCCACCTTCGCCGGTCTGTGATCCCAGGCACAGCACAGTCCCGACCGTTCCAAGAGGCTGTACCCCCTCAAGTCCCCAGTGTGAGGCGGGGCTTGGGGGCATCGGTGCGTCCGGTCTGCGGTCGGCGGCTGCCCGCGCGGTACGGGTCCGGCCAGACGACGCCGGGACCGTCGTACCCCTGCTCGGCGGCCGCGTGCAGGGTCCAGTGCGGGTCGTAGAGATGCGGGCGGGCCAGCGCGCACAGATCCGTACGCCCGGCCAGGATCAGCGAGTTGACGTCGTCCCAGGAGGAGATGGCGCCGACCGCGATCACCGGGACACCGGTCTCGTGACGGATCCGGTCGGCGTACGGCGTCTGGTACGACCGCCCGTACTCCGGGTGCTCCTCGGCCACGACCTGCCCGGTCGAAGCGTCGATCGCGTCGGCGCCGTGCGCGGCGAAGGCGCGGGCGATCTCGACGGCGTCCTCGGCCGTGTTGCCGCCCTCGGCCCAGTCGGTGGCGGAGATACGGACGGTCATGGGCCGTTCCTGCGGCCACACTCCCCTGACGGCGTCGAAGACTTCGAGCGGGAAGCGGAGGCGCTTCGCGAGCGAGCCGCCGTAGGCGTCCGTGCGCAGGTTGGTCAGCGGGGAGAGGAAGCCGGAGAGCAGATAGCCGTGCGCACAGTGCAGTTCGAGGAGATCGAAGCCGGCCCGGGCGGCACGCCAGGCCGCCGCCGTGAACTGCTCACGGATGTCGGTCAGTTGGGCACGGCCGAGCTCGCGCGGGGTCTGGTGGGAGGGCTTGTACGGGATCGGGGACGGCGCCACGACCGGCCAGTTGCCGTCCGGCAGCGGCTCGTCGATGCCCTCCCACATCAGCTTGGTCGAGCCCTTGCGGCCGCTGTGTCCGAGCTGCACGCCGATCGCGGTGCCCGGCGACTGCGCGTGCACGAAGTCGGTGATCCGTTTCCAGGCCACGGCCTGCCTGCCGTTGTAGAGGCCGGTGCAGCCGGGCGTGATGCGTCCCTCGGGCGAGACGCAGACCATCTCGGTCATCACCAGCCCGGCACCGCCGAGGGCCCGGGCGCCCAGGTGGACCAGGTGGAAGTCGCCGGGGATGCCGTCGGTGGCGGAGTACATGTCCATCGGCGACACCACGACCCGGTTGCGCAGCGTCAGACCGCGCAGCCGGAACGGGGTGAACATCGGGGGCGTGCCCGGCGCGCAGCCGAACTCGCGCTCCACGGCGCCGGTGAAGCGTGCGTCGCGCAGGCGGAGGTTGTCGTGGGTGACGCGGCGGCTGCGGGTGAGCAGGTTGAAGGCGAACTGGCGGGGCGGCTGGTCGAGGTACAGGCCGAGGTTCTCGAACCACTCCAGGCTGGCGCGGGCGGCGCGCTGTGTGGAGGCGACGACGGGTTTGCGCTCCGCCTCGTAGGCCGCCAACGCCTCTTCCAGTGAAGGCTGTTCCTCCAGGGAGGCGGCCAGGGCGAGGGCGTCCTCGACGGCGAGCTTGGTGCCGGAGCCGATGGAGAAGTGGGCGGTGTGGGCCGCGTCGCCGAGCAGCACGGTGCTGCCGTGCGACCAGTGGTCGTTGACCACCGTGCGGAAGGTGGTCCACGTGGAGTTGTTGGAGCGCAGCGGGCGGCCGCGGAGTGCTTCGGCGAAGATCTTGGCGCAGCTCTCCGTCGACTCCTGTGGGGTGACCTCGTCGAAGCCGGCCGCCCTCCAGACCTCCTCGCGCATCTCGATGATCACAGTCGAGGCGTCGGGCGCATAGGGGTAGCCGTGGAGTTGCATCGCGCCGTGTTCGGTCTCGGCGATCTCGAACCGGAAGGCGTCGAAAGGGAAGTCGGCGGCGAGCCAGATGTAGCGGCAGTGGTGCGGGGTCACATGGGGGCGGAACACATGGCTGTGGCGTTCGCGTGTCGTGCTGTTGACGCCGTCGGCGGCGATGACGAGGTCGTGCGTCTCTTCGAGGCCGGCCGGGGCCACCGTACGGAAGCGGAGGTCCACGCCGAGAGCGCGGCAGCGGTCGTGCAGTATCTCGAGGAGCCGTCTGCGGCCGAGTGCGGCGAAGCCGTGGCCTCCGGAGGTGTGCCGTACGCCCCGGTGCACGATGTCGATGTCGTCCCAGCGGACGAAGTCGGACTGCATCGCCTCGTAGACCACCGGGTCCGCGTGCTCGATGCCGCCGAGGGTCTCGTCGGAGAGGACCACGCCGAAGCCGAAGGTGTCGTCGGGGGCGTTGCGCTCCCACACGGTGACCTCACGCCCGGGATCGAGCCGCTTCAGCAGAGCGGCAGCGTAGAGCCCACCGGGGCCGCCGCCGATGATCGCGATGCGGGGGACGGAGAGGGACATGATCACCGTCCCTGCCATTTCGGCGGCCGCTTCTCCGTGAACGCCGCGTGGAACTCCCGGTAGTCCTCGCCGTTCATCAGGAGGGCCTGCGTCGAGGCGTCCAGTTCCACCGAAGCGGCCAACGGCATGTCCAGCTCCGCCGTCAGCAGGGCCTTCGTCTGGGCGTACGCCAGTGCCGGGCCGTCGGCCAGACGGCGGGCCAGGCGCGCGGCGGCCTCGTCCGCGCCGCCCTCCTCGGTCAGTTCGCTGATCAGGCCGATGCGCTCGGCCTCGGGAGCGCGGACCGGTTCCCCGAGCATGAGGAGCCGGGTGGCATGGCCGAGGCCGACCACGCGAGGCAGCAGATAGGCCGCGCCCATGTCACCGCCGGACAGGCCGACCCGGGTGAAGAGGAAGGCGAAGCGGGCCGAGGGGTCCGCGACCCGGAAGTCGGCCGCCAGGGCGAGGACCGCGCCCGCGCCCGCCGCCACCCCGTGCACCGCCGCGATCACCGGGAACGGACACTCCCGTACGGCCCTCACCACCTGGCCCGTCATCCGGTTGAAGTCGAGGAGCTGGGCGGTGTCCATGGCGAGGGTCGCGCCGATGATCTCGTCGACGTCACCGCCGGAGCAGAAACCGCGGCCCTCGCCGGCCAGGACCAGGGCGCGGACGGAACGCTCGCGGGACAGTTCGGCGAGCAGGTCGCGCAGGTCGGCGTAGGCGCCGAAGGTGAGCGCGTTGAGTTTCTCGGGGCGGGCGAGGGTGACGGTGGCGACCCCGTCGGTGAGGTCGACGCGCAGATGCCGCCAGTCGGAGGTGCGGGCGGCGGAGCCGGTGAAGGGACTCATGGCGTGCGGCCTCCCGTGCTCGGACGAAGTGCGAGTGGCGAGGATCCAGGCGCATCCAGGTGCGCTCTCCTCTCGAAGCTATCACCCCTCTTTGACTGTCGTCACGAGTGCGCGATAAAGGCATCCGGATGTGACCTGGCGCGGTCACATCCGTCACGGTTCGCCGACAGACCGGCAACGGCGGGATCAGCGGCGGGAGGCAAGCCGTTGCTACGGGTAAGCCGCCTGCCAACGGGGCCGAAGGTCCCGTACGGCGCCCGCCGGACGACGTATCCGACGGCGCCGTACCATTCATAAGGTTGAAAGCAGGACAGCCTGCTCATGAACGGACCCGCCTTGCAAGATCGCCCCCCGGCCTCCGCCTCCTGGCGCATCGCGCTGCCGCACTCCGCCGCGGCCGTGCCCGTGGCGCGCGCTCTGGTCCGCACCGCGCTGGCCGAGCTGGACCACGGGGCGGACTGCGACACCGCGGAGCTGCTGACGGCGGAGCTGGTGGCGAACGCCGTGGAACACACCTCCGGCGACACCCCGATAGAGCTGGTCGTGGAGTTGCTGCCGACCGGTTGCCAGGTGGAGGTGCACGACCCGGACCCGGCACCCCCGGGCCATCTGACCCAGCCGGACACCAGGGACCCGGACCCCTGGCAGGAGCACGGCCGGGGCCTGCTCCTGATCAGGGCGCTCAGCTCGTCGTGCGGGCACCGCCCGACCGAGACCGGCAAGGCGGTGTGGTTCCGTCTGCCGGTGGTGCCGTCTCAGTGGCACCCGGCGTGACGCTCAGGCCAGCGTCGCCACCAGGACGGCCTTGATCGTGTGCAGACGGTTCTCCGCCTCGTCGAAGACCACCGAGTGCACCGACTCGAACACCTCGTCCGTGACCTCCAGGGACTCCAGGCCATGGGTCTCGAAGATCTCCTGCCCCACCTTCGTACCGAGGTCGTGGAAGGCGGGCAGACAGTGCAGGAACTTGACGTCCGCGTTCCCCGTGGCCCGCAGCACCTCCGTGGTCACCGCGTACGGCGACAGCGCCGCGATCCGCTCGTCCCACACGTCCTTCGGCTCTCCCATGGAGACCCAGACATCGGTCGCGACGAAATCCGCCCCCCGCACACCCTCCTCCAGCGACTCGGTGAGGCTGATCCGCGCCCCGCTGTCCACGGCGAGCGTACGAGCCCGCTCGACGACGTCCTGCTCGGGCCAGTAGGCCTTCGGCGCGACGATCCGTACGTCCATCCCCAGCAGCGCGCCGGTGATCAGATACGAGTTGCCCATGTTGAACCGCGCGTCGCCGAGGTAGGCGAAGACGATCTCCCGGACCGGCTTCGCGGTGTGCTCGGTCATCGTCAGCACGTCGGCCAGCATCTGCGTGGGGTGCCAGTCGTCGGTGAGCCCGTTGTACACCGGCACCCCGGCATACGCGGCGAGCTCCTCCACCTTCTGCTGGCTGTCCCCGCGGTACTCGATCCCGTCGTACATACGACCGAGCACGCGCGCGGTGTCCCGTACGGACTCCTTGTGGCCGATCTGCGAGCCGGACGGGTCCAGGTACGTCGTCGAGGCGCCCTGGTCCGCCGCCGCGACCTCGAACGCGCAGCGCGTGCGGGTCGAGGTCTTCTCGAAGATCAGCGCGATGTTCTTCCCGTTCAGGTACCGCGTCTCGGCCCCCGCCTTCTTGGCGGCCTTCAGCTCGGCTGCCAACTCGACCAGCCCGAGGAACTCCTGCTCGGTGAAGTCGAGCTCCTTGAGGAAGTGGCGGCCGGCGAGGGCGGTCGGGACTGTCGCCATGGGGGCGCTCCAGAGGTACGTGAACAGCGGACCCTTGGAAGTCTATACGACGCTCAGCATTTATATACAGACTCCTGTACGACTATGCGATCGGGCGTTCCATAAGAGATCCCTCCTATACGGCCTCCCGCTCCACCGGACAGCTCATGCAGCGCGGCCCGCCCCTTCCCCGCCCCAGCTCGCTGCCCGGGATCTCTATCACCTCGATGCCCTGCTTGCGCAGATGGGTGTTGGTGGTGGCGTTGCGCTCGTAGGCGACGACGACACCCGGCTCGACGGCGAGGACGTTGCAGCCGTCGTCCCACTGCTCGCGCTCGGCGGCGTGCACGTCCTGGGTGGCGGTCAGCACACGGATCTCGCTCAGCCCGAGCGCGGCGGCGATCGCGCGGTGCATGTGCTCCGACGGGTGGTCGGTGACCTTGAGCTCCTTGTCACCGACGCCCGGTTCGATGGTGTACGACCTGAGCATGCCGAGTCCGGCGTACTGCGTGAAGGTGTCGCCGTCGACCATCGTCATCACGGTGTCGAGATGCATGAAGGCCCGCCGTTTCGGCATGTCGAGGGCCACGATCGACTGCGCGGAGCCCTCGGCGAACAGCTTGTGCGCGAGCATCTCGACGGCCTGGGGCGTGGTGCGCTCGCTCATGCCGATGAGGACGGCGCCGTTGCCGATGACGAGGACGTCCCCGCCCTCGATGGTGGACGGGTAGTCGGCCTGCCCCTCCGACCAGATGTGGAACGTTTCGTCACGGAAGAGCGGGTGGTGACGGTAGATCGCCTCGAAGTGGACCGTCTCGCGCTGCCGGGCCGGCCAGCGCATGGCGTTGACGGCGACGCCGTCGTAGATCCAGGCGGAGGTGTCGCGGGTGAAGAGGTGGTTGGGCAGCGGGGCGAGGAGGAAGTCGTCGAGGTCCATGACGTGGAAGCGCACGGAGGTCGGTTCCGGGTGAGCCTCCAGGAACTCCCGCTTGGTCATGCCCCCGACGAGGGCCTCGGCCAGCTCTGCGGCGGGCAGCGTCTCGAAGGAGGCCCGGAGGTGGTCGGTGGCCAGGGGGCCGTACTCCTTCTCGTCGAAGACGCGGTCCAGGACGAGGGACCGGGCCGCCGGGATCTCCAGGGCCTCGGTGAGCAGGTCGCCGAAGAGATGGACGGCGACCCCGCGGTCGCGCAGCACGTCGGCGAACCCGTCGTGCTCGGCGCGCGCCCGGCGCACCCACAGCACGTCGTCGAAGAGCAGTGCGTCCTTGTTGCTGGGGGTGAGCCTTTTGAGCTCGAGATCCGGCCGGTGAAGGATGACGCGGCGCAGCCGCCCGGTCTCGGAGTCGACATGGAATCCCATGCCTCCATCCTGACCAACGGGGAGCCTCTTGACCCCTCCGTCCGCCCTGCTTTCTTGTTCTCGTCCCCTTGACGACAAGCACCCCTCACCGTTATCGTCCAACAGACGAAAAGAGGGGGTTCAATGGCCGACATCACCCGGCGCCTCGGCTGGCGCCATCTGCGCGGCGCGCCCACGGCGCACATCCGGCACCACCGCGGCGGCACACTGCTGCACGACGGTCCGGGGCTCAGCTTCTGGTTCCGCGCACTGACGGCCGCGCTCTCCGAAGTTCCGGTGGACGACCGCGAGTTGGCCATGACGTTCCATGCCCGTACGTCGGACTTCCAGGACGTGGCGGTACAGGCGACGGTGACCTACCGGATCGGCGACCCGGCGCTCGCCGCCGCCCGCCTGGACTTCTCGATCGACCCGGACACCGGGGTGTGGCGGGGCGCACCCCTGGAGCAACTGGGCACGCTGCTCACGGAGACGGCCCAGCAGCACGCGCTCGACGTACTGACCCGGACTTCCCTGGCCTCCGCCCTGGTCGACGGCGTTTCGGCGGTGCGCGAGAGAATCACGGCGGGCCTGGACGCCGAACCGCGGCTGCCGGCCACCGGCATCGAGGTGGTGGCCGTACGCGTGATGGCGCTGCGCCCCGAGCCGGAGGTGGAGCGGGCGCTGCGCACCCCGGCCCGCGAACAGATTCAGCAGGAGGCCGACCGGGCGACCTACGAACGACGGGCCGTCGCCGTGGAGCGGGAGCGGGCCATCGCCGAGAACGAACTGGCCAGCCAGATCGAACTCGCCCGCCGCGAGGAGCAGTTGGTCGAGCAGCGGGGCACGAACGCACGCCGGGAGGCGGAGGAGCACGCGGCGGCGGATGCGGTGCGGGCCGAGGCGGAGGCGACACGGTCGGTACGGCTCGCTCGCGCGGAGGCCGAAGGGGCGCGCGCGGTGGGCGACGCGAAGGCGCAGGCGCAGGCCGCCTGGTTGCGGGTGCACGCGGACGTCGAGGTCGCCACGCTGCACGCCCTCGCCGGGACCCGGCTCGCGGAGAACCTGCCGAACATCGACAGCGTGACGATCTCGCCGGACGTGCTGACGGGGCTGCTGGCGAAGCTGGGCGCACGGGAGCCGGAGTGAGTCTCGCACCGCGAGCGGTCCTGGTTCACCGCACCACGGAGTACGAGGAGTTGGTGGCCCACCACGGCACCCACGGCCAGGCCGCCTTCTTCCTCTCCTCCCGGGGCCGGGACATCGCGGAGGTCGCCGAACGTCATGAGCGCACCCGGCGGGCGCTCGCCGAGGTGACCTCCGCGATTCCGCTGACCTGGCGTCAGGCGCGGGTGGAACGAGCCGACCTGGACCGCTTCCTGTTCGCGCCCGAGGACGTCGTGATCGTGGTCGGGCAGGACGGTCTCGTGGCGAACGCGGCCAAATACCTCTCCGGACAACGGGTGGTGGGCATCGACACCGACCCCGGCCGCAACCCCGGTGTCCTGGTGCGGCACCGACCGCGGGACACCGCCAAATTGCTGACGGCGGCCGGTGCGGGCGTCGACGAGTTGACGATGGTCGAGGCCGTGGCGGACGACACCCAGCGGCTCGTCGCGCTGAACGAGATCTACCTGGGCGCCGCCGGACACCAGACCGCCAGATACCGCCTGGGCCTGGAGGGCGACGGGGGTGTCGTCGAGGCCCAGGCCTCCTCCGGGGTGCTGGTGGGGACGGGGACCGGAGCCACGGGCTGGCTCCGGTCCGTGTGGCAGGAGCGGGGCGCCGCCCTACGGCTGCCGGCCCCGACGGAGACCCGCCTGGTCTGGTTCGTCCGCGAGGCCTGGCCCTCCCCGGCCACCGGCACCTTGCTGACCGCCGGCGAACTCCCCGCCCCCGCCCGCCTCCGCCTCACCGTCGAGTCCGAACACCTGATCGCCTTCGGGGACGGGATGGAGGGCGACTCGCTGGAGCTGACGTGGGGGCAGACCGTGGAGGTGGGGGTGTGCGGGGAGCGGTTGCGGTTGGTGGGGTGAGCCACGCCTCACAAACGAGGGTCCACCGGCTCCGACTCCAGCGCCAACACCCCGAACACCGCCTCGTGGACCCGCCACAGCGGCTCGCCCTCCGCCAGCCGGTCCAGGGCCTCCAGGCCGAGGGCGTACTCGCGGATCGCGAGGGAGCGCTTGTGGTTCAGGAACCTCTTGCGCAGCCGGTCGAGGTTCTCCGGGCGGGTGTACTCGGGACCGTAGATGATCCGCAGGTACTCCCGGCCGCGGCACTTGATGCCGGGCTGGACCAGCCGGCCCTCCGGGCTGCGGACCACCGCGCCGAGCGGCTTGACGACCATGCCCTCGCCGCCGCGGCCGGTCATCTCCAGCCACCAGTCGACGCCCGCCCGCACCGACTCCGGGTCGCCGGTGTCGACGTAGAGGCGCCGGGTGGTCTGGAGCAGGCCGGTGCCGTCGTGCTCCACCAGGCGGTCCAGCAGGGCCAGCTGCTCGTCGTGCGGGAGCGCGGCGAGGCTGCGGCCCTGGACCGCGAGGATCTGGAACGGCGCAAGGCGGACGCCGTCCAGGCCTTCGGTGGTCCAGCAGTAGCGCCGGTACGCGTCGGTGAACGCGCCTGCCGCGTCGGCCCGTTCGCGCTGGCGGGCCAGCAGGTCCGTCACGTCCACGCCCCGGTCGGCCGCACCCCGGAGCGCGGCCAGCGCGCCCGGGAAGACCGCGCCGGACGCGGCGCCGACGGCCGCGTACTGCGACCGCAGCAGGCCCGAGGCCTTCAGCGACCACGGCATCAGCTCGGCGTCCAACAGGAGCCAGTCGCCCGCGCCGGAGGCGCTGTTGGACGCAGTGAGTTCGGACCACAGGCCCGCCTCGCCGATCGCCTCGCGCAAGCGGTCCAGGATCGCCTCGGTCACCGACTCGTCGTCGAAGAACGGGCGGCCGGTGCGGGTGTAGAGGGAGCCGGTCGGGCCGTCCACGCCGAAGCGCTTGCGGGCCGTCTCCGCGTCCCGGCAGACCAGGGCCACCGCCCGCGAGCCCATGTGCTTCTCCTCGCACACGACGCGCTCGACACCGTCCTGCGCGTACTGCGCAAAGGCCTCGGCAGGGTGCTCCAAGTACCCCTCGAGGTGACTGGTGGCCGTCGGTGCCATGGTCGGCGGGAGGTACGGCAGCAGCCGCGGGTCCACCGCGAAGCGGCTCATCACCTCCAGAGCCGCGGCCGCGTTCTCCTCCCGGACGGCGACCCGGCCCGCCTGCCGGGTCTCGACCGCCCTGCGGCCGTGCACGTCGGCCAGGTCCAGCGGCCGGCCGTCCTGCCCGCCGGGCGCCTCCGACTTCAGCGGCTTCGTCGGCTCGTACCAGACCCGCTCCGCCGGTACGTCGACCAGCTCCCGCTCCGGCCAGCGCAGGGCCGTCAGCTTGCCGCCGAAGACCGCTCCGGTGTCCAGGCAGATCGTGTTGTTGAGCCACGTCGCCTCCGGGACCGGGGTGTGGCCGTAGACCACGGCCGCCCGGCCGCGGTAGTCCTCCGCCCACGGGTAGCGCACCGGCAGCCCGAACTCGTCGGTCTCTCCGGTGGTGTCGCCGTACAGCGCGTGCGAGCGGACCCGGCCGGAGGTGCGGCCGTGGTACTTCTCCGGCAGACCGGCGTGGCAGACGACCAGGCGGCCGCCGTCGAGGACGTAGTGGCTGACGAGTCCGTCGATGAACTCCCGTACCTCGGAGCGGAATTCGTCCGAGACGCTCTCCATCTGCTCGATGGTCTCCGCGAGGCCGTGGGTGTGCTGGACCTTGCGGCCCTTCAGGTAACGGCCGTACTTGTTCTCGTGGTTGCCCGGCACGCACAGCGCGTTGCCCGACTTGACCATCGACATCACGCGCCGCAGCACTCCGGGGCTGTCGGGGCCGCGGTCGACGAGGTCGCCGACGAAGACCGCGGTACGGCCGTCGGGGTGGACGCCGTCGGCGTAGCCCAACTTGCCGAGCAGCGACTCCAGTTCCAAGGCGCAGCCGTGGATGTCGCCGACGATGTCGAAGGGACCGGTGAGGTGGGTCAGGTCGTTGAAGCGCTTCTCGGTGACGACGGTGGCGTTCTCGACGTCCGCCACGCCGCGCAGGACGTGCACCTTGCGGAAGCCCTCGCGCTCCAGGCGGCGGATCGAACGCCTCAGCTCACGGATGTGGCGCTTGATGACCCGGATCGGCATGTCGGCCCGGTCGGTGCGGGCCGCGTTGCGCTCGGCGCACACCTCCTCAGGCACGTCCAGGACGATGGCGATGGGCAGCACGTCGTACTTCTTCGCCAGGTCGATCAGCTGCCGTCGGCTGTCCTCCTGCACACTGGTCGCGTCGACGACCGTGCGGCGGCCCGCGGCCAGACGCTTGCCCGCGATGTAGTGCAGGACGTCGAAGGCGTCCTTCGTCGCGCCCTGGTCGTTCTCGTCGTCGGAGACCAGGCCCCGGCAGAAGTCCGAGGAGATCACCTCGGTCGGCTTGAAGTTCCGGCGGGCGAAGGTGGACTTGCCGGAACCCGAGGCGCCGACGAGGACGACGAGGGAGAGGTCGGTGACGGGAAGAGTCCGTCCCGTGCGCTGGATCTCGGTCATGCCGCCTTCGCCTCCTTCTCGGTCCTGATCACAGCTGTGCTCAATTCAAAAATGGCCATCTGGGTGGGCGGTCCCACTTCCGGGTCGTCCGGTCCCACCGGCCTGAACTCCACGTCGTAGCCGTGTCGTTCGGCCACCGACGAGGCCCAGGCCCGGAACTCCTGCCGCGTCCACTCGAAGCGGTGGTCGCCGTGCCGGACGTGCCCGGCCGGGAGCGACTCCCAGCGGACGTTGTACTCGACGTTCGGGGTCGTCACGAGGACGGTCCGCGGGCGGGCCGCGCCGAACACCGCGTACTCCAGGGCGGGCAGCCGGGGCAGGTCGAGGTGTTCGATCACCTCGCTGAGCACGGCGGCGTCGTACCCCTTGAGCCGCTTGTCGGTGTACGCCAGCGAGCCCTGGAAGAGCTGGACGCGGGAGGCCATCCGCTCCCCCATGCGGTCCAGCTTCAGCCGCCGGGAGGCGATGGTGAGCGCCCGCACCGACACGTCGACGCCGACGATCTCGGTGAACTTCGGGTCCTTGAGCAGTGCCTGCACCAACTGGCCCTGTCCGCACCCGAGGTCGAGGACGCGGGCGGCGCCGGCCGCGCGCAGCGCCTCCAGGATGGCCTCACGGCGCTGGACCGCGAGCGGGGTCGGCTTCTCCTCGGTCTCGGTCTCCGCCTCGACGGCATTGTCGATCTCCTCGACCTCGCTGTCGTCGGCCTCGGCGAGCCGCACCAGCTCCAGGCGTTCCATCGCCTCACGCGTCAGCGACCAGCGGCGGGACAGGTAGCGGCTGGTGATCAGCTTCTGCTCCGGGTGCGCGGGCAGCCAGCCCTCACCGGCCCTGAGCAGCTTGTCGACCTCGTCGGAGGCCACCCAGTAGTGCTTGGCGTCGTCGAGGACGGGCAGCAGGACGTACAGATGACGCAGGGCCTCGGCGACGGTGAGCTGCGTGGACTCCAGTTCGAGGCGGACATAGCGCGAGTCGCCCCACTCGGGGAACTCGGTGTCCAGCGCGACCGGTTCGGCCGTCACGGTCCAGCCGAGCGGCTCGAACAGGCGGCGTACGAGTTCCGGGCCGCCGCGGGCCGCCACAGCGGGCACCTCGATGCGCAACGGCCGTGTCTGCGACGGAAGTTCAGGCTTGGCGCTGCACACCCCGCGCATCGCGCTGGAGAAGACCGCGCTCAGCGCCACCGCGAGCAGCGAAGACGCCGCGTAGGGGCGGTCGTTGACGTACTGCGCGAGCGCCGCGTCCGGGGCGCCGCCGCGCCCCTTGCCCTTGCCGCGCCTGACCAGCGCCACCGCGTCGACCTCCAGCAACAGCGCCGCCGTGCAGCGCTGATCGTCCGCCTCGGGATACAGGACGTGCGCCCTGCCGTAGGAGGTGGAGAACGCCTGCGCCTTCTCGGGATGCTTGTGCAGCAGGAAACCGAGGTCGGTGGCGGGGCGCTCGGGAGTGCCGGTGGTACTGATCGTCAGAAACATGCGAGTGGCCTCTCCGGCCGGTGGACGGGACATTGACGCCGTACGTGCGAAGGCCCCCGAGGACGGTGATCCCGGGGGGCCGGCAGGACGACGTCCTCAGCTTCGCACGATCCGTCCGACCTGCGCCTTCGATTAATCGAAAGGCGCCGAGCCGATTACGACAGCTGCGACTGGACCTGCGCGGAGATCAGCTCCAGGTGGTCCAGGTCGTCGAGGTCGAGGACCTGGAGGTACATCCGGCGCGAGCCCGCGGCGGCATAGCGGCCGAGCTTGTCGACGACCTCGGCGGGGGTGCCGGCCAGGCCGTTGGTCTTGAGCTCCTCGACGTCGCGGCCGATCGCGGCGGCACGGCGGGCGACCTCCTGGTCGTCCTTGCCGACGCAGGCGACGAGCACGTTGGAGAAGGTGATCGCGTCGGCCGCGCGGCCCGCCTCCTGGGCGGCGGCGCGGACCCGGCCGAACTGCGTCTCGCTGTCCTCGGGCGAGCCGAACGGCATGTTGAACTCGTCGGCGTAGCGGGCGGCCAGACGCGGGGTGCGGGTCGCGCCGTGGCCGCCGATCAGCACGGGGATCCTGCTCTGGGCGGGCTTGGGCAGTGCGGGCGACTTCGTGAGGTCGTAGTGCTCGCCGTGGAAGTCGAAGGTCTCGCCGGGCTCGGTGGCCCACAGGCCGGTGACGATCTCCAGCTGCTCCTCGAGGCGGGGGAACTTCTCCTTCGGGAACGGGATGCCGTACGCCGCGTGCTCCTCCTCGAACCAGCCGGCGCCCAGGCCCAGCTCGACGCGGCCGCCGGACATCTGGTCGACCTGGGCGACCTGGATGGCGAGGACGCCGGGGAGCCGGAAGGTGGCCGCGGTCATCAGGGTGCCGAGGCGTATGCGCCTGGTCTCACGGGCGAGGCCGGCGAGGGTGATCCAGGCGTCGGTGGGGCCGGGGAGGCCGTCGGCGTCGCCCATCTTCAGGTAGTGGTCGGAACGGAAGAACGCGTCGAAGCCCAGGTCCTCGGTGGCCTTGGCGACGGTGAGGAGGGTGTCGTAGCTCGCGCCCTGCTGGGGCTCGGTGAAGATACGGAGATCCATACCTCCATCCTGCACGCAGGGGTTCACCGTGGTCCCATCGGTCCCCGTGGCCGCACCAGTGACCGAGTCCTGTGGTGATCGTTGGCCCAGGCGGAGCCGGCTTGTCGTCGCCCCGGGGGGTCGGTGAGGAGGGGGCCGGCTGAGATCAGTCTTCGGCTGCGGGTGCGTCGTGGCGGCCCGCAGCCGAAGAACTCACCCCGCCTCCGGCAACTCATCCCCCCGATCCGCCAGTCTTCGCAGCATCTGCAGCACCCGGTCCCGCGACTCGTCCGCCGCGTCGATCGCCTCCATGCACTGCCAGTACGTCGTCTCGTCGTCCGCCGCGGACGCGAGGCCGACCAGGGCTATGCCCACCTCGCCGAGGAGGCCGCCGAGGTAGAGGAGCGCCTGGCGGGCGTCGCCGAGCTCGGTGAGCTGGGCGGCCCGCAACTCCGCCAGGGCGATGTCGGGGCGGTCGAGGACACCGCAACCGCGGCCCGCCAGCTCGGTCAACCCCAAGGCCTCGCCCCGGAGTTCGGGAGGCCCTGCGACCGCGAGGCGGCTCCCTATCGCCTGGGCCAGGGCCTGCGCCTGCCACACCTCCGCCATGACCTGAGGCGCCTCGCCGCCTCCGGCCAGGGCACGCCTGCTCGTCACGATGAGCCGCACCGCGTCCATCGGCTGCCCCCGTCTGTCCCGGCGTACCCCCGGGCACGTCCGCCCGAACCTGCTTGTCCACTACCCAGAGTGAGCTCGCTCGGAACGAAAAACCAGAGGTAGACGGAAATCTGTGGACAACAAATCGGTTTCGGAACAGCTTTTCATCACAGAGAGTGAAAGAGGACTGAACCCTTCCTCACGGTGCCGGAAACCTCCGCTCGTTCCGGTCGATCTTCGCGGCGAGCGCGGCCAGGGGATCGACGCCGAGCACCTCGCACAACTGGAGCAGATACGCGAGCACATCGGCGATCTCGTCCGTGACACGGTGCGCGGTGTCGGGGTCGTCCATGACCCGCGCCGACTCCTCGGGAGTCAACCACTGGAAGATCTCGACCAGTTCGGAGGCCTCCACACTGAGCGCGGCGACGAGGTTCTTGGGGGTGTGGTACGGCTGCCAGTCGCGGGCCGCCGCGAACTCGGCCAGCCGGCGCTGCAGTTTCGCCACGTCGAGATGTTCTGTCACGGCTCCAGGTGTACCACCGCGACCCCGTCCACCCCGGCGGCCCAGGAGGCGTCGCTCACCGCGCCGACGAGCCGGATGTGTCCGCGCTCGCACATCCGCACGGCCAGCCGCAGCAGTTCGGCCCGCTGCCGCGGGTCCAGGCTCCGGTCGAGGTTGTCGGTGAGCACGGTGAGCGTCTGCATCGCCGCGGGCACCTCACCGACCGGGTCGACCTCCAGTACCCCGGGCCCGGTGAGCAGCACCAACGCGAGCGCGAGGTACCTCAACTCGCCGTCGCCCAGCCGCCCGAGCGCCGTCCGGCTGCCGTCCCCGCGGTCGAGCAGCGCCCGGACCGTCCCGGTGGGAAGGGGCTCGGCCAGAACGTCGGTGACGGGGCCCGCGCATCCGGCGCGCGCTGCGGCGACGAGCTGCGCGTGGCGTCTGCCGCACTCCGTACGGGTGCGCCACAGGACGTCGGCGAGGTTGTCGCAGCCGCCGAGGAGCCGTCCGGAACCGGTCGGCACGGGCAGGCGCATGCGGCCGGGCCGTGGGTCGCAGCCGAAGACGGAGCGCAGGGCGACGACCATCTGCTCGGCGGCGGCGAGGACGCGCCGCTGTCCGTCCGTCTTGCCGGCCACGCGCAGCGGCAACAGTGCGGTGCCGAGCTGGTCGTCCGGCAGCGGGGCGCGGGTGACCGGCGCGGTCCCGGCCGTGTGCCAGGCGGCCTGCACGGCCCGGCGGGAGGGGTCGCGCAGGGCGGTCTCCAGCAGGACCAGCCCGCCGGAGGTCAACCGCTCCCCCACGATGCGCAGTTCGGGCGCGGCCTGGACCGCGACGTCGAGCCGGACCGGCCCTTCGGGCCCGTCGGCCGTGCAGCCGATCCGGAAGCCGCGGCGGCGCTGTGCGTCGGGGCGGGCCCGGTCGGGGACGCACGAGAGGGGGTGCGGGAACACCTCCTCGAGGCTCGCGCCGGCACCGAGCCGGGCGAGTGCCTCGTACGCCCTGAGCGCACTCGTCTTGCCGCTCCCGCTGGGCCCGGCGATCAGGGTCAGCGGCGCGAGCGGTAGTCCGGCCCGCCGGTGGACGGCGTACGCGGACAGCCGCAGTTCGGTGAGACACGGCCGGTCGGGGCGGCGCTCACCGCCCTGCGACCGCTCCGCGCGCGGAGGAGCCGACTGAGCGGGCACGACAGAGGATGTGGGGGACACACGCATATCCGGACCGTAGGACTCCGCCACCGGACGAACCGTTCCTCCGCAACGCCCTTCCTACGAACGAGCGAACCACCCCGAGGCTCACGACCCCGGCATGCCCGCGCCCTCCATCAGCCCTGTGACCTCGGTCCCGGCCGGTGTCAGCAGGAACACGTTGCGGTCCACGCGGTGCATCCCGCTCGCCAGGCCGAAGACGACGCCGGTGCTGAAGTCGAGGACCCGCTTGGCGACCTCCGTCTCCGCGCTGGTGAGGTCGAGCAGGACGGGTATGCCCGCCATCAGGGTCTCGGCGACCTCGCGGGCGTCCGCGAAGACGTTGATCCGCAGGACGACGAAGCGGCGCCGGGCCTCGGTCTCGGCCTCCGGCATGGACCGGTGGTCGATCGCGGACGGCCATGCGTCCCGCCCGCGCAACGGAACGACCTGGGCGAGCCCTTCCCACTGTTCATCGGTGACGTCGTACCTGTTCACCGGCTGCCCCCGCTCCGACTCGCCTTCAATGCCTGCACCAGCCAATTCTTACGCCAAGTCACCCGTTCGGCCCAACAGCGACACGGTGCGCGACCGCGTCGGCTCACACCGCCCACCGCCGCCCACCGTGCCGAAAACGGGTCTTACCCACCTCACACCGGTCTCTTGGCCGCCGGCGACGACTCGCTCACCGGGTCCGATTAGCGTCCGATGTCGTGCTCCTGGCAGATACTCAGCTGACGACACCCGGCCGGCCCACCCGGCCGGCGGTGTCCACGGCCCCCGAACCCCCGACGCAGTGGCATCGCGTCCTGACGCTGCTCGCGGACGTCAGCCTCTTCATCGGCACCCGTGACGTGTGGACGCAGGCGGCCGTCCACCGTCCGGCCGTGGCCACGGTCATCTCCGTCTGCTACGCCTCGATCCTCGTCTGCGGCGTTCTCGCGCTGGTGGTGCGCGGCCGGCGGCCCCTGGCGCGGGTGGACCTGTGCGTGCTGGTGACCGGGCTGACGCTCGCCGTGTGTGCGTTCGTCCTGTTCCACCGCGGCACCGACGAGTCCGTCCTCACCGCCCAGGCGGCGCGCGAACTGGTCGCCGGGCACGGGGTCTACGGCCACCCCTGGCCCTGGCTCTTCGGCGGCAACGGCATCGCGCTCACCCCGACCGTCACGGGCGGCTACGACACGACGTACGGCTATCCCCCGCTCGCCCCGCTGCTGACCGCCCCCCTGCTCTGGCTCGGCCACGGCGGTCTGCCCGCCATGGCGCTGAGCACGGGCGCGCTGCTCGTCGGCACGGTCGTGCTGTGGTGGCTGCTGCCCGCGCCGTGGCGGCCGGCGGCGACCATGGCGTGCCTGGGGTTCTCGATGATTTCCATGTACGGCCGTCTCGGCTATCCGGCGATCCTGGCGCTGGCCCTGCTGGTGCCGGTGGTGGTGCGCTGGCCCCGGATCGGGCGGGGCGGGCGGCTGGGTCCGGCCGGGATGGCGCAGGCCGCGTGTCTGGGCGCGGCCTGCGCGGCGCAGCAGTTGCCGTGGTTCCTGACGCCGTTCCTGCTCGCCGGGATCTACGCCGTACGACGTGGGGAGCTCGGCGCGCGGTCGGCGGGCCTGGTGGTGCTGCGGCTCGCCGGGGTCGCCGCCACCACGTGGCTGCTGATCAACACGTACTTCATCGTGAGCGAGCCGGGCGCATGGCTGACGGGGATCGCGCTGCCGCTGATCCAGGGCGCGGTGCTGCACGGCCAGGGCCTGGTGGATGTGTCGCTGTATCTCACGAACGGCAGCGACCGGGTCGACTGGTACGGGTACGCGAGTCTGCTGCTGTTCGCCGGTCTGCTGGCGTTGTTCGTGCTGTTCGTGCGCAGACTGGGCCCGGCGGCGGCCGTGCTGCCGTGGCTGGCCTTCTGGCTGGCGACGCGTTCGCAGGACGGCTACTACCTGATGATGACTCCGCTGTGGCTGGCGGCGGCGGTCACCGCGCCCGCGGCGGAGTTCGCGGGGGCCTGGCAGCCGTTCACGCGCCGACTGACCGGCCCGTACCGGCGTCCGGCGCGGATCGCCGCGGCCGTGCTGCTGCTGAGCCCGGCGCTGGCGAGCGCGGCGCTGGCGGCCACCGGCTCACCACCGCTGCGCATGGAGGTCACCTCCGTGCGCCACGGCGTCCGCACGCTCTCCCGGCTGACCCTGCGGGTCACCAACACGGACGACGACGCGCTCACGCCGCACTTCACGCTGACCCGGGGCCAGGGCATGTACCCGTACTTCTCGGTCCTGCGGGGGCCGGCCAGGCTGCCCGCCCACGCGACGGCGACGTATGAGCTCCGGCCGCCCGGGGGGACGTACGCGCTGCCGGAGCCGGGTCAGCGGATCCGGCTCCGGGTGTTCACGTCCTCGCCGCAGACGCTGTCGAGCGCTGACGTCACGCTGCCGACCGCGTGAAGCGGAGCGTGGCGGTGACCGTGGTCAGGCCGCGGATCATGCCCATCTGATTCCAGCCCAGACCGAAGTGGTCGCGGTCCACCGAGAACTCGGCGGTCAGCGTGACCGCGTCGGCGCTCGCGTCGCCGAGCTGTGCGGTGAAGGACTGGGGGCGGCTGATGCCGCGCGCGGTCAGCTGGCCGATCACATGCACCTGGCCGCCGTCGCGCAGTTCGGCGCTGCGCACCGCGAAGGTGATCTGGGGGTGGTTCTCGACGTCGAAGAAGTCGGCCCCGCGCAGGTGCTCGTCGCGCTTGGCGTTCTTGGTGTCGAGGGAGGCGGCGTCGAGGGTCACGGTGCCGACGGCGGACCCGTCGGCCCGCACCTCGCCCTGGCCGTCCACGGTGGCGAAGGCGCCCTTCACGGTGACCAGGCCCCACATGGTCTTGTGCTTCAGGGCCACGGTGGTGGCGGTCCGGTCGAGCTGCCAGGTTCCGGTTTCGACGGCGACGGTCATGATTCCTCACTCAGGTGGTCCAAATTTGGATGACATCACGCTAGCCGATACTTCAAATTTGGACAATGGCTACACTTGAATCCATGGCCGACCCGTCCGAATGTCCCTCCGTGTCCGAAGGGCTCCTGCCGCCCGAGCTGCATGCCTGGATGCTGCTGCTGGCCGCGACCGGAGCCGTGGAACAGGAGCTGCGCTCCGCCGTCAAGGACGGTCTGGACGTCTCGCACGACGAGTTCCTGGTGCTGTGCCTGCTGGGCGCGCGCCCCGCCGAAGGGGTGCGCATGACGAAGATCGCGGAACTCCTCGGCCGCCCCAAGACCCGGCTCACCTACCAGATCGCCTGTCTCCAGCACGCCGGTCTGGTCACCCGCAAGTCGGTGTGCGGCGACAAGCGGGGCGTCGAGGTGACCCTCACCGAGAAGGGCAGGCGCCTGCTGGCGGAGTCCTCCGGCACCCTCGCCGCGACGGTCAAGGAGGCGCTGACCCGGTTCATGGGCGCCGACCAGCGCGAGGCACTGCGCGCATTGCTGCCCGATCTCGCCCTGGAGGCGAGGCCGGAGTAGTCGCCGGTGCGGTTGCGGGTACCCGGGCCGGTGCCCGCGCAGACACCGAAGGAGGAGTTCATGGCGACCTCCGACCTGCCCGTTCCTGTCGTACGACGGCCCGACGCACCCCCGCCGGACACGGCGGCCCTGGAGCGCGCACTGCGCGAGCGGGTCGACGGCGAGGTCCGCTTCGACGCGGGGAGCCGGGCCGCCTACTCGACGGACGCCTCGAACTTCCGGCAGACCCCGATCGGCGTGGTCGTACCCCGGACACCCGAGGCGGCCGCGGAGGCGGTGGCCGTGGCCCGCGAGCACGACGCGCCGGTGCTGTCCCGGGGCGGCGGGACCAGCCTCGCCGGGCAGTGCACCAACACCGCCGTGGTGATCGACTGGTCGAAGTACTGCGACCGTCTGGAGTCCGTGGACCCGGACGCCCGCACCTGCGTCGTCCAGCCCGGCATCGTCCTCGACGAACTCAACCGCCGACTCGCCCCGACCGGGCTGCGGTTCGGCCCCGAGCCGGCCACCCACGCCAACTGCACGATCGGCGGAATGATCGGCAACAACTCCTGCGGGGCCACCGCGCAGGCCTACGGCAAGGTCGTCGACAACATCGCCCGCCTGGAAGTGCAGTTGTACGACGGCACCCGGTTCTGGTGCGGGGAGACCAGCGACGAGGAGTACGCCGGGATCGAGCGGCACGGAGATCTACGGGCCTCCCTGTACCGGCAGTTGCGCGCCCTGCGCGACACCTACGCCGACGAGATCCGCGCCCGCTTCCCGGACATCCCACGCCGGGTCTCCGGCTACAACCTCGACTCGCTGCTCCCGGAGCACGGCTTCGACGTCGCCGGGCTGCTGGTCGGCAGCGAGTCGACCCTGGTCACGGTGTTGCGGGCGGAGCTGGAACTGGCGCCGGTGGTCAAGGAACGCACCCTGGTCGTCCTCGGGTTCCCCGACATCGAGACGGCCGCCGACGCCGTCCCGACGATCCTGCCGTACGAGCCCATCGCGCTGGAGGGCATCGACTCGCGACTGCTCCGGGACGAGCGGATCAAGCACCTCAATCCGAAGGCCCGCGCCGAACTCCCCGAGGGTAAGGCCTATTTGATGGTCCAATTCGGCGGGGAGACCCTGCAGGACGCCGACGAACACGCCCACCGCATGCTGGACGGCCTGCACGAGTCCGAGCACGATCCCGAGGTCGCCTTCCTCGACGACCCGTCCCACGAGCAGGAGTTGTGGCAGGTCCGCGAGGCCGGACTCGGCGCCACCGCACACATCCCGGGCCGCCCCGACACCTTCGAGGGCTGGGAGGACTCGGCGGTCGCGCCCGAGCGGCTCGGCGACTACCTGCGCCGACTGCGGGGCCTGTACGACGAGTTCGGCTATCTCAGTGAGACCGGGCCCAGTCTCTACGGCCACTTCGGGCACGGCTGCGTGCACACCCGGATCCCCTTCGACCTGTACTCCGCCGACGGGGTGGCCGCCTACCGGCGGTTCATGGAGCGGGCCGCCGACCTGGTCGTCGAGTTCGGCGGCTCCTTCTCGGGCGAGCACGGCGACGGGCAGAGCCGGGGCGAGCTCCTGCCGCGGATGTTCGGGGACCGACTCGTCACCGCCTTCGAGCAGGTGAAGGCCGTTTTCGACCCGCTCGACCGGATGAACCCCGGAAAGGTCGTGGCGCCGTACGGGCTGGACGAGAACCTGCGCCTCGGCGGCGACTGGGCGCCGTACGACCCCCGCCATCTGCACTTCCGCTTCCCGCACGACGGCGGGTCCTTCGCCGAGGCCGCCAACCGCTGTGTGGGCGTGGGGAAATGCCGTCAGCACACCACCGAGGGCGGTGCGGTGATGTGCCCGTCCTACCAGGTCACGCACGAGGAGGAGCACTCCACGCGCGGACGGGCCCGGCTGCTGTTCGAGATGCTCGACGGGCACGGCGACAGCGCGCTGCGGGACGGCTGGCGGTCCGAGGCGGTCCGGGACGCCCTCGACCTGTGTCTGGCCTGCAAGGGCTGCAAGAAGGACTGTCCGGCGGACGTCGACATGGCCACCTACAAGGCGGAGTTCCTGTCCCACCACTACGAGGGCCGCTGGTGGCCCAGGCCCCGCGCCCATCTCTCCATGGGCTGGCTGCCCGCCGTGGCGCAGGTGGTCGGACGCACCCGACTCGGGCCCGTCGTCAACGCGTTGACCCACACCCCGCCCCTGTCCAGGGCCGCAGTGGCGATCGCGGGCGTGGAGAACCGCGAAGTCCCGCTGTTCGCCGGCGAGACGCTGCAGCAGTGGTTCGCCCGGCACGAGCCGTACGGCGACGGGGCGCGCGGCAGCGTCCTGCTCTGGCCGGACACCTTCACCAACCACTTCCACCCGCACATCGGCCAGGCGGCCGTGACTCTCATGGAGCACGCGGGCTGGCGGGTCGTCCTGCCCGAGGAGCCGCTGTGCTGCGGGCTGACCTGGATCTCGACGGGACAACTCGCCACCGCCGAGCGGGTGTTGGGCCGGACCGTGCGCAGGCTCGCCGAGCACGTCCGGGCCGGCGGTCTGGTGGTCGGACTGGAGCCCAGCTGCACGGCCGTCTTCCGGTCGGACGCGCCCGAGCTGTTCCCCGGCGACCGTGACGTACGGCGGCTGCGCGACCAGACGGTCACGCTCGCCGAACTGCTCACCGAGCACTCCCCCGGCTACGAGTCCCCGCACGTCCCGGAACGCTCCGCGAAGGCCCTCGCCCAGGTGCACTGCCACCAGCACGCGGTCCTGGACTGGCAGGCCGACCGCAAACTCCTGCACCGCGCCGGCGTCGACGCCGAACAACTGGACTCCGGCTGCTGCGGACTCGCCGGCAACTTCGGCTTCGAACCGGGGCACTTGGAGGTCAGCGAGGCATGCGCGGAACGCGTACTGCTCCCGCGCCTGCGCGACGAGCCCCCCGAGACGGTGGTCCTGGCCGACGGTTTCAGCTGCCGCACCCAGATCCACGAACTCGACAGCGGCGGCCACGAGGCGGTGCACCTGGCGGAACTGCTGGCATCCGCCCTGCCAGGTGCGCCGGGCAGCGCGTACGGCGTGGCGCCGGGCGCGAGGCCCAGTCCGCCGAGCCGGAAGGCAAGGGCTCTCGCCCTGGCCGGCACCGGCATGGCGGCCCTGGCCGCAGCGGGAACGGCAGCCAGGTTCCTCCGAAGCAAACGGTGACTGAAATGTTTTTTTGGGGGCGCGGGGAACTGCGCGACCAGCCACAGGCGCGCCGCAACCGCGAAACAACACATCGCGGCACCCCCATAGGCGCCCTCAGCCCACCAGCTCCACCAGCACCGCCCTGGCCCGCGCCACACGAGACCGCACGGTCCCCACAGGACACCCGCTCACCACAGCCGCCTCCTCGTACGACAGCCCCAGCATCTGCGTCAGAACGAACGCCTCACGCCGCTCGTCGGGCAACGTGGCCAACAGGTCGAGCAGCACTATCCCGTCGTCGAAGCCCGGCACACCCCGCGGCTGAGCGCGCTCGGCCGCGGCCTGCCAGTCCGAACCGTCGTACCGGCGGGGCCGAGCCGCGGCATGCCGGAAACCGTCGATCACCGCACGGCGGGCGATGGACAGCAGCCAGGCCCGCGCCGAGGACCGCCCCTCGAACCGGTGCAGACTGCCGAGCGCCCGCAAAAACGTGTCCTGGGCGAGGTCGTCCACGGCCTGGGGGTCGGCGCACAGGTAGGAGACATAGCGCAGCACGTCATGGTGCAGCGCGCGTACGAAGTGGTCGACGGCGTCGGCGTCACCGGCACGGGCGGCGAGCGCCCAGGCGGTGGCGGAGGCATCGGCGGACTCCCGTTGGGTGCGGAGGTCGGCCGGGGCGGGCGGGGTAGAAGTGATCACCAGGTGTCCTTCTCGGGTCAGCCGGGATCCGGGCCACCGCTGTGATGGCGGTGCCACCGATGTATTGGCGGTGCACAGGGGTGCGCGGCGGTCCGGTGAGGGGATGCGGCCGTACGGCGACCACGTGTGCGGGAAGCACATACGTGGGTGCACGACCGAGCCCGAGGCGCACAGGGGCTGCCTCGGGGTGCCGTCTGTCGTCAGGCGACAGCGGTCCCCAGGGGCGGTCCCCGGTGGGTGATCGCGTGGACGAGAAGGAGAAGCCGGGGCTCCCGCTCCGAGCGGGGCCGGCGCGCCCGCAGACGCGGGCGGTGCGGGGTGGCGGGCAGGGCGAGCAACAGCCGCAGCGGGGCCGCGAGCCGTCCGGCGACGGACCGCAGGATGCGGAACGCGGCCCTCTCGCCGTACGCCAGCCAGAGGCCGGTCAGGAGCGCGGCGAGCAGGTGGGCGGCGTACATCCCGAACGGCATCCAGAACGAGAGAGCACCGACGCCCGCCGACGTCCCCATAGGGGAGACATCCATGGAGTCCATGCCACTCGTGTGCATGGACTCCATGTGCATCGCGCCGACGGCCTGCGCCGCCGATGTGGGCTGCGCGAGGGAGAACGCCGAGTGCAGGGCCGTCTGGGCAGCGACCACGACGGCGACGATCAGCGGCAGTCCGCGTTCACGGCCGGTCAGACACCAGCCCGCGCACCCGGTCGCGACCAGGCCCGCGGCCAGTGTCCACCCGGGCACGTGGGTGCCGGACATGAGGACGTGGCCCAGGGCGGCGAGCAGCACACAGACGGCCGCGAACACCGCGGCCCGTACCGTGCGAGAACACCACCCTGCTGTCATGGCGCCTCATCCTTCCATCCGGGCACCGATCACCACCTGTGGGTACGGAAATCCACCGGTTCCGGCTCACTGCGTACGACGGCTCCGTACGACGGCGAAGGCTCCGGCCGCCAGCCCCAGCACGCCCACGACCAGCCCGGCGACGCCGAGACCACGGGCGGTGGAGTCGCTCGCGGAGACCTTCGACGCCTTGGACACGACGGTGGAGGTCTGCGACGCGGTGGCCGACGTGGTCCCGGCCGCCGTCAGCTTGAGGACCGGCGCCGGGTTCTCCGGCTCCTCGTCGCCCTGGGCGGCCTCCTCGATCCAGCGGACGACCTTCCCGTCGGAGTAGGTCTGGAGGGTCTTGAAGGTCAGCTGCGCGGTGTCGTCGGGGAGTTGGCCGAAGGCGACGTCGAAGTCCTCGTAGTGGCCGGGGCCGATCTTCCCGCCGGTCCAGGTGATCTCGGAGACCGCGTCGGTGATCGTGCCGTCGTCCGTCTTGACCGGCGTCTTGAGCTTGGTGTCCGTGACCTTCGCGGTCCACCCGTCGTGCGGGGAGACGAGCACGCCGAGCAGCGGGTGGTCGGTGGGCAGGAACAGCTGGACCTTCGTGGTGCTCGCGGTGTCGCTCTCGTCGGGGACCCGGAAGGTCAGGGCACCGTCGGTGGCGCCCTTGGCGTAGCTGTCGGGGTGGACGGTGACGTGCGCGGAGGCGGCGCCCGCGGCGGTCAGTACCGCGGCGGCGGCGAGGGCGCCGCCGAGGCCGATGCGGCGCAGGGAGGTGCGTGCTGAGGACATGGGTGAGGGATCTCCGTACTGACAGGAAAGGGGTGAAAGGGTCAGATCGCGTACGGGATCGTGGTGGGCGGTCCGCGCCGGTGGACCGTGTGGCGGAGCAGGAGGGGACGAGGTGCGCACGGACCGTCGGCGGGCGGGCGTACGGGGTCCGGGGCGAGCGGTTCGCGGTACCCCCGCCACCAGGCCGCGAGGCCCGGTACGAGCGTGACCGCCCGGCGCAGCAGGGACCACAGGGCCGCCTCGCCGCGACGGAGCCACCAGGTGAGCACGAGAGCGGCCGAGACGTGGGCGGCGGTGGCATGCGGGGTCAGGGCGTGGGAGTGCGGTGCCGCCATATGCGCCATGCGCACGCCGTGCATGGTCATCGTGTGCGTCGCCGACATGTGGTGCATCGCCATGCCGTGCGGCGTTCCCATGGAGCGCGGGCGTGCCGCGCCGAAGGCCAGGTGCAGCCCGCCCTGGGAAGTGAGTGTCGCCCCGCCGATGGCCCCGAGCGACCGCTCCCGGCCGCCGAGCAGCCAGCCGGTCACGAACATCAGCACGAACCCGGCCGCCTGCGCCCACACCGGCGGCGCCATCCCGGTCGCCAGTGCGTGACCCCCGGTGGCCAGCAGCACGCACAGCGCGGCGAACACCGCCGCGCGCAGGCTCCGGACCGCTGGGGACGCTTTCATGGCGCCCGATACTCCCACGTGTGGCCGGGGCTCCGCCCACGGGTCCGGGTCAGTAGATGTCACGCACATAGCGCTTGTCCGTGGCGAGTTGCTTCACATAGGCCGCCGCGCCCGCCTCGTCCAAGCCGCCGTGGAGGACCGCGATGTCCCTGAGCGCCCGGTCCACGTCGTTCGCCATGCGGGAGGCGTCGCCGCACACGTAGAAGTGGGCGCCGTCCTGGAGCCAGGACCACAGCAGCGGGCCGTGTTCACGCATCCGGTCCTGGACATAGACCTTCGCGCGCTGGTCACGGGAGAAGGCGGTGTCCAGGCGGGCGAGGGTGCCGTCCGCGAGGAAACCGGTCAGCTCCTCCTCGTAGTAGAAGTCGGTCGCCTTGTGCTGTTCGCCGAAGAACAGCCAGTTCGGGCCCCGGTGGCCGAGGGCGCGGCGCTGCTCCAGGAAGCCGACGAAGGGGGCGACGCCGGTGCCGGGGCCGACCATGACCATGGGCGTGCCGGAGTCGGCCGGCGGGCGGAAGTGCGGGGAACGCTGGACGTGCACGGGCACCGGGGTGTCCGCGGCGGCGTCGGCGAGGAAGGGCGAGCAGACACCCTGGCGGGGCCGGCCGTGCAGGTTCTCGTAGCGCACGACGGAGACGGTCAGCGAGACGAGGTGAGGGTCGGTCAGCGGGCTGGACGATATGGAGTACAGACGCGGCTGGAGGCGTCCGAGGGTCTGCGTCCACTCCTGCGGGCCGGCCGTCACGCCGTACTCCGTGATCACGTCCACGGCCTGCCGGCCCCAGCCCCACTTGGCGAGCTCGTCCTTGTTGTCCGGACGCAGGAGCTTCTTCAACTCCCGTGGGTCCCGGGTGCGATCGGCGACGAACCGGAGCAGGCCGGGGGTGATCCTGGTGATGTCGAGGTGCCGCAGGAACGCCTCGCCGAGCGGGACCTCTCCCACGCCGTTCACGTCCACCGCGGCCCCGGCGTCCAGGCCGGTCACCGCCAGCCACTCCTCCACCAGGCCCGCCGAGTTGAGCGGCCGGATGCCGAGCGCGTCCCCGGCGTCGTAGAGGAGCGGGCTCTCGCTGTCCCGGGTGTCGAAGGTGAACCTGCGGACCTCCTTGCCGGCGCCGGGCAGGCTCAGGAGGCGGTTGCCGGTGAGGCGGGCGAGGACGGGGACGGGCTTCCTCGAGCGGGGCGGGGCGGCGGGGGCCGTTCGGGGCGCGGCCGGGGCTGCCGGGATCACCGTGGGGGCGGAGGGCCCGGTGCCGGCCGCCGGGGTGTCGGACAGCGCCGTCACCACCTGGTCCAGCCAGCCGTGCGCCGCGTCCTCGAAGTCCGGTTCGCAGTCCGTGCGGGGGGCCAGCCGCAGCGCGCCCAGTTCGTCGAGGCGCTGGTCGAGACGGCGGCCGTGCCCGCAGAAGTCGTCGTACGACGAGTCGCCGAAGGCCAGCACCGCGTACCGGCGGCCCTCCAGGCGGGGGGTGCCGGGGTCGGCCAGGGTCTCCCAGAAGCCGCTGCCGTTGTCGGGAGCGTCGCCGTCGCCGAAGGTGCTGGTGATGAGCAACAGGTCGGCGCCGGGCGGCAGTTCGCCGAGGTCCGCCTGGTCCATGCCGACCATGGAGGTGCTGTGGCCGGAGGTGGTGAGCCGCTCGGCGGTGGCGGCCGCGAACTCCTCGGCGGTGCCGGTCTGCGAGGCCCAGAGGATGACGACCTCACGGCGCAGCAGTGTGGCCGAGGGCTGTGTGGCCGCCGCCCGTGAGTACATCCCGGCGAGTGTGCCGTTCACCCACAGGGCGTGCTCGGGGCTGAAGGGCGCGTCGGGCGG
Organism: Streptomyces doebereineriae; assembly: GCF_031845645.1. Lineage (NCBI taxonomy): Bacteria > Bacillati > Actinomycetota > Actinomycetes > Kitasatosporales > Streptomycetaceae > Streptomyces > Streptomyces doebereineriae. The sequence goes on along the minus strand of NZ_JAVREZ010000006.1, from coordinate 132,402 downwards.
CAGGACCGGCACGCCGGGCACCCCGGCGGGGACCCCGGCAAGGAAGCCGACCAGGTACTGACGTTCCTGCGCGGTGAGGACGGGCGGCGGTGCGGGGTCGAGGCCGAAGACGGACGCGGCCATGGACGCGGGGGGAACAGCCTCAGCGACCTCCAGCGCAGCTTCCGGAGCCGGAGCCACCGCGGCCGCCGGAGCCCGCAAGGTCACCGGCGCGGCCACCTTCGTCAGCGACACCGCGCACACCTTGAACTCCGGCTGGAACGACAGCGGGTCCACCGCGTCACTCGTCACCGCGTTGACGCTCAGGTACTCCCCGAACAGGTCGTTCCAGTGGAAGGGCGCGAAGCAGCACCCCGGCCGCACCCGGTCCGTCACGACGGCCGGCAGCACGGCCCGGCCGCGCCGGGAGGCCACCTCGACGGAGTCACCGTCGGCCACACCCAGGGCCGACGCGTCCTGGGGATGCAGTTCCACGAAGGGCCCGGGGTTCAGCTTGTTCAGCTTCGCCACCTTCGCCGTCTTGGTCAGCGTGTGCCACTGGTGCTGGAGCCGCCCCGTGTTGAGGACGAACGGATAGTCGTCGTCCGGCATCTCGGCCGGCGGGATGTGCGGGCGGGCGTAGAAGATGCCCCGCCCGCTCGCGGTGGGGAACTTCAGCGCACCGTCCTCCCCCACGTACCGGATGGGGTTCCGGTCCGGCCCGTCCGGACTCGCCGCGGGCCACTGCACCGGCGTCTCCCGCAGCCGCTCGTACGAGACCCCGCGCAGATCCCAGCCCGTCTTCGGGTTCCAGGCCTGCTTGATCTCCTCGAAGACGTCCTCCGCGCTGTCGTAGGAGAACCCCTTCTCGTAGCCCATCTCGCACGCGACGGCCGCGATGATCCGCCAGTCCGCCATCGCCTCGCCGGGCGGGTCGGCCACCGCCGGGGTCAGCGTGAGGTTGCGCTCGCTGTTGACGAAGACGCCCTCGCCCTCCGTCCACAGCGCGCCGGGCAGCACGACGTCGGCGTACGCGTTGGTCTCGGTGTCGGCGAAGACGTCCTGCGTGACGACGAACTCGGCGGCCTCCAGGCCCTCGATGACCGTGCGGCGGTTGGCGACGGAGGCGACCGGGTTGGTGCAGATGATCCAGCAGGCCTTGATCTCGCCGTCGGCCATCTTCTGGAACATCTCGACCGTGCCCTTGCCGACACCGTCGGTGCGCAGGGTGTCCGGGGGCAGCTCCCAGAGGTCCTCCATGAAGGCCCGCTCGTCGTCGACGAGGACGGACCGCTGGCCGGGCAGGCCCGGGCCCATGTAGCCCATCTCGCGGCCGCCCATGGCGTTGGGCTGGCCGGTGAGGGAGAAGGGGCCGCTGCCGGGGCGGCAGATGGCGCCCGTGGCGAGGTGGAGGTTGACCAGGGCGTTGGTGTTCCAGGTGCCGTGGGTGGACTGGTTGAGTCCCATGGTCCACAGGCTCATCCACTCACCGGCCGATCCGATGAGCCGCGCCGCCTCCCGGATGTCCTCCTCGGCGAGGCCCGTCATCTCGGCCACCGCGGCGGGCGAGTAGTCCGCGAGGAACTCCGGCATCGCCTCCCAGCCCTCGGTGTGGGCGGCGACGAACTCGGGGTCGATGTGGCCCTCGGCGTGCAGCAGGTGCAGCAGGCCGTTCAGCAGCGCGAGGTCGGCACCCGGCTTGATCTGCAGGAACAGGTCCGCCTTCGCGGCCGTGGCGGTGCGCCGCGGATCGACGACGATCACCTTGGCGCCCGCCGACTTGACCCGCTCCATCATCCTGAGGAACAGGATGGGATGGCAGTCGGCCATGTTGGAGCCGATGACGAAGAAGAGGTCGGCCTTCTCGAAGTCCTGGTACGAGCCGGGCGGGCCGTCCGCCCCGAGCGACAGCTTGTAGCCGGTGCCGGCGCTGGCCATGCACAGCCGGGAGTTCGACTCGATCTGGTTGGTCCGCACGAACCCCTTGGCCAGCTTGTTCGCCAGGTACTGCGCCTCCAGGCTCATCTGGCCGGAAACGTAGAGCGAGACCGCGTCGGGGCCGTGCTCGTCGATGATCTCCCGCAGCCGCCGGGCCGTCTCGGTGATCGCCACGCCGACGGCTTCCGGCACCGGCTCCTCACCCCGCTCGGGCCGTACCAGGGCCGTGGCCAGCCGCCCGGGCGCGGCGAGCAGGTCGGCGGTGGTGGCGCCCTTGGTGCAGAGCTTGCCGAAGTTGGCGGGGTGCTCCTTGTCTCCGGACGCCTTCAGGACCGTACGCCGTCCGTCCGGGCCGGTGCCGATGTCGAGGACCAGGCCGCAGCCCACACCGCAGTACGAGCAGACCGTCCGCACCACGGGCACGCCTCCCTGAGCTCAATCGATTCGATCTCCTCCGACCGTACGAAATGCCCATTACGTAGATGTCTCCCGAGCCGTTCATCAGGGGTTACACCGCCCGCACACCTCACCGGCCAGTGTTGTGAGCGCCTAAGTGTGCCGGAGGAGCCCCGAACCGAGGCGCCACAGATTTGGAACGGTTCCATTTCTTGAACCATTCGTGTTTGTGGGGGTAGGTTGGTCGCATGACCGCCCCCCGGATTCCGAACACCGCCGACGAGCTGCGCGGTGCCGGCCTGCGGGTGACGGCCGCGCGCGTCGCCCTGCTCGAGACCGTCCGGGCCGGTGACCACCTCGCGGCCGATGCGCTCGCCACGGGAGTGCGTGACCGTCTCGGCCACATATCCCTCCAGGCCGTGTACGAGGCCCTGCACTCGCTCACCGCGGCGGGTCTCGTGCGCCGCCTCGAGCCGCCCGGCAGCCCGGCGCGGTTCGAGGGACGCGTCGGGGACAACCACCATCACCTGGTCTGCCGGTCGTGCGGGGCCGTCGTCGACGTCGACTGTGCCGTCGGTCACGCGCCCTGCCTGACAGCTTCGGACGACCGCGGCTTCTCGATCGACGAGGCCGAGGTCATCTACTGGGGCCTGTGCCCCGACTGTTCCCCCCAAAGGCTTACTTCAGCACCGTGATCCACCCAGTTCGGAAGGACTGAAATGTCTGAGAACCCCGATGCAATCGTCACCGACGCCAAGACTGAGGGCACCGGTGGCTGCCCGGTCGCGCACGGGCGCGCCCCGCACCCGACCCAGGGCGGTGGCAACCGTCAGTGGTGGCCGGAGCGGCTGAACCTGAAGATCCTCGCCAAGGACCCCGCCGTGGCGAACCCGCTCGGTGCGGACTTCGACTACGCCGAGGCCTTCCAGGCCCTTGACCTGGACGCCGTGAAACGGGACATCGCCGAGGTGCTGACCACCTCGCAGGACTGGTGGCCCGCGGACTTCGGCAACTACGGCCCGCTGATGATCCGGATGGCCTGGCACAGCGCCGGCACCTACCGCATCAGCGACGGCCGCGGCGGTGGCGGCCGTGGCCAGCAGCGCTTCGCGCCGCTGAACAGCTGGCCGGACAACGGCAACCTGGACAAGGCCCGCCGTCTGCTGTGGCCGGTGAAGAAGAAGTACGGCCAGTCCATCTCCTGGGCCGACCTCATGATCCTCACCGGCAACGTCGCCCTGGAGACGATGGGCTTCGAGACCTTCGGCTTCGCCGGCGGCCGTGCCGACGTCTGGGAGGCCGACGAGGACGTGTACTGGGGTCCCGAGACCACCTGGCTCGACGACCAGCGCTACACCGGCGACCGTGAGCTGGAGAACCCGCTCGGCGCGGTCCAGATGGGCCTCATCTACGTCAACCCGGAGGGCCCCAACGGCAACCCGGACCCGCTGGCCGCGGCCCGCGACATCCGTGAGACGTTCCGCCGCATGGCGATGAACGACGAGGAGACCGTCGCCCTCATCGCCGGTGGCCACACCTTCGGCAAGACCCACGGCGCGGGCCCGGCCGACGCGGTCGGCAACGACCCCGAGGCCGCCTCGATGGAGGAGCAGGGCCTGGGCTGGAAGTCCACCCACGGCACCGGCAAGGGCGGCGACGCCATCACCTCCGGTCTCGAGGTCACCTGGACCACCAAGCCCACCCAGTGGAGCAACGACTTCTTCGACATCCTCTTCGGCTACGAGTGGGAGCTCACCCAGTCCCCCGCCGGTGCCAACCAGTGGGTGGCCAAGGACTCGCAGGAGATCATCCCGGACGCGCACGACTCGTCGAAGAAGCGTCGTCCGACCATGCTCACCACGGACCTCTCGCTGCGCTTCGACCCGATCTACGGCGAGATCTCGAAGCGCTTCCACGAGAACCCGGACCAGTTCGCGGACGCCTTCGCCCGCGCCTGGTACAAGCTGACCCACCGTGACCTGGGCCCGAAGTCCCTGTACCTCGGCCCGGAGGTCCCGGCGGAGACGCTGCTGTGGCAGGACCCGCTGCCGCAGGCCGAGGGCGAGACCATCGACTCCGGCGACGTGGCCTCCCTGAAGGCCAAGGTCCTGGAGACGGGCCTGACCGTCTCGCAGCTGGTGTCGACGGCCTGGGCCTCGGCGTCCACCTTCCGCGGCAGCGACAAGCGCGGCGGCGCCAACGGTGCCCGCATCCGCCTGGAGCCGCAGCGCGGCTGGGAGGTCAACGACCCCGAGCAGCTCGGCCAGGTCCTGCGCGTCCTCGAGGGCGTCCAGGCCGAGTTCAACACCGGTGCCAAGAAGGTGTCGCTGGCCGACCTGATCGTCCTCGCGGGTGCCGCGGCGGTCGAGCAGGCCGCCAAGGACGCGGGCTACTACGTGGAGGTCCCCTTCACGCCGGGTCGCGTGGACGCCACCGAGGAGCACACCGACGTGGAGTCCTTCGCGGCGCTGGAGCCGGTCGCGGACGGCTTCCGCAACTACCTCGGCAAGGGCAACCGCCTGCCGGCCGAGTACCTGCTGCTCGACAGGGCGAACCTGCTCACCCTGAGCGCCCCCGAGATGACCGCCCTCGTCGGTGGTCTGCGTGTTCTCGGCGCCAACCAGGGCGGCACGGCGCACGGCGTCTTCACCGACCGTCCGGGCGTCCTGACCAACGACTTCTTCGTCAACCTGCTCGACCTGGGCACGGCGTGGAAGTCCACCTCGGAGGACCAGACCGCCTTCGAGGGCCGCGACGCGGAGACGGGCAAGCTGAAGTGGACCGGCACCCGTGCCGACCTGGTCTTCGGCTCCAACTCCGAGCTGCGCGCGCTTGCGGAGGTCTACGCGAGCGACGACGCGAAGGAGAAGTTCGTGAGGGACTTCGTCGACGCGTGGGTCAAGGTCTCGAACCTGGACCGCTTCGACCTGGTCTGATCGACTGAACGGCACAGGGGCCGGTCCACGTGGACCGGCCCCTGTGCCATGCCTGGGCAAGCCATGTCTAGGCGAGCGTGGCCACGAACTTCCCGAGCCGCGCGATCCCCTCGCGCAGTTCGTCGGCCGAGGCCGCGTAGGACAGCCGTACATGGGTCTCGGCGGTCCCCACCCCGAAGTCCCGCCCCGGTGTGAGGGCCACGTGCGCCTCCTGGAGCGCCCGTCCGCAGAACTCCCACGAGCCGAGCCCGGTGCCGCTGACGTCGAAGTACACGTAGAACGCCCCGTCGGGCGGCACGGGCACCGGCAGCCCGATCTGCTCCAGCCCCTCGAGGACCAGCGCCCGTCGCCGCCCGAACTCGGCCCGCCGCTCCTCGCACACGGCGAGCGACCCGGGCGTGAAACACGCGAGCGCGGCGTACTGGGCGGGGGTGGAGGCACAGATCATGTAGTTCTGGGCCAGCCGCTCCAGCGCGGGCACCAGCGCCTCGGGCACGACACACCAGCCCAGCCGCCAGCCGGTCATCCCGAAGTACTTCGAGAAACTGTTGATGACGACGGCTTCCTGGTCGTACGACAGCACACTGCGCGGCGGCCGCCCCCGCGCGTCGTGGTCGCCGAGGTCGAGGTAGATCTCGTCGACGATCCGCCAGGCGTCCCGCTCCCGGGCGAGCTCGCAAATGGCCGCCAGTTCGTCGGCCGGGACGGAGGTGCCGGTCGGGTTGGAGGGGCTGGCGACCATGATCCCGCGGGTGCGGTCCGTCCAGTACGACCCTACGGAGGCCGTATCCAGCTGGTACCGCGACTCGGCACTGGTGGGCACGAGGGTGACCCGCGCGCCGAAGCTCTCGGCGATCTGCCGGTTGCAGGGGTAGGAGGGGTCGGCGATGAGCACCTCGTCCCCCGGGTCGACGAGGGCGGCGGCGCCCAGCACCAGCGCCGCCGACGCCCCCGCGGTCACGACGACCCGGCCCGGATCGACGTCGACGCCGTGCTGATCGCCGTAGAACCGCGCTATGGCCTGCCGTAGTTGGGGCAGCCCGAGCGCTCCGGTGTAGCTCATGGGCCTGCTGCCCACGGCCTCCCGCAGCGCGTCCAGCACGGCCGGCGGCGCCCCGAAGTCCGGTTCCCCGAGACTGAGTTTGACGACGCGGTGCCCCTCGGCCTCCAGCGCCGCGGCGTGCTTGCCGAACTCCATGGCGTAGAACGGCGCGACGGACTGGGCGCGCTGCGAGATCCTCATGGGGCCGGCCTCCCGGGGTCACTCGGTCGAGGGCTCCAGAAGAAGCCCGAGGGGAAACTTACAGGTCAGGCTGCGCGGCAGTCGGCCGTCGGCGATCTCCACGATCGTACGGACCTTGGCCGGGGCCGGCGCAGCCACGGGTCGGCTCTTGGGGGGAGAGAAGGATCGGGGGAGAAAAGTCTCCCTGCCACGGGCGTCACCGGCGATGCCAGACTGCCGGGCATGACCGGCCGCGGCGGTGATCCGCACGGTCGTCCAGGTCCTGCGGCGACGACGGTCCCGCCTCCTGCCGTGCCGCTGTGCGCGGCGTGATCCGTCCGCGATGCGAAGGCGTACCCATGTCCAGTGAAGTCCCCGAGTCCGCCGTTCCACCCCCCGCCGAAGCCGGCGAGTCCTCACCGGCCCCCAGTCGGCGCACCTTCATCGCCACCACTGGCGCGGTCGGCGGTGCCGTCGTCGCGGGCGGTGTGACCGGGGGGACATATCTGCTCAGCCCGCAGGAGACTGCCGCCGCCGATACATCGCCCTCCAGCCGTGTGTCCCTGACGGTGAACGGCACGCGGCGCACTGTCCGGGTCGACAACCGCACCTCGCTGCTGGATCTGCTGCGCGAGCACTTCGACCTCACTGGCTCCAAGAAAGGCTGTAACGCCGGGGCCTGCGGGGCGTGCACGGTCCTGGTCGACGGGCAGCGCGTGAACTCCTGCCTGACGCTCGCGGTACGCCTGGAGGGCGCCGCGGTCACCACGATCGAGGGCCTGGCCGACGGCGGTCAACTGCACCCGCTGCAGCAGGCGTTCGTCGAGCAGGACGCCTTCCAGTGCGGCTACTGCACCCCCGGCCAGATCATGTCCGGGGTGGGCTGCATCAAGGAGGGGCACACCGGTTCGCCGGAGGAGATCCGGGAGTGGATGAGCGGCAACATCTGCCGATGCGGCTGCTACGTGAAAATCGTGCGGGCCCTCGAGCAGACCGCCGGCCGGAAGTAAGGAGCCGCCGACATGCATCCCTTCTCCTTCACCAAGGCCGCGAACACTCGTGAGGCCCTCGACGCGGGCCGCCACGGCGGCCGTTACATCGCCGGCGGCACCACCCTCGTCGACCTGATGCGCGAGACCGTCGAGCGTCCCGAGACCCTGGTCGACATCAATGACCTGCCGATGCGCGAGGTCACGGTCACCGAGCGGGGCGGCTTGCGCATCGGTGCGCTGGTGACCATGTCCGAGGCCGCCGCCCACCCCAAGGTGCGCTCGCTGTACCCCGTCATCTCCCAGGCGCTGGAACTGAGCGCTTCCGCCCAGCTGCGGAACATGGCCACCATCGGCGGCAACATCATGCAGCGCACCCGCTGCACCTACTTCCGCGACGTCACCGCCGACTGCAACAAGCGCGAGCCCGGCTCGGGTTGCGCCGCGCTGGCGGGCTTCAACCGTACGCACGCCATCCTCGGAACCTCCGAGCACTGCGTGGCAACCCACCCCTCCGACGCGGCCGTGGCGTTCGCCGCACTGGAGGCCCGGGTGCATCTGCTGGGACCGGACGGGGAACGCCAGGTCCCCTTCGCCGACTTCCTGCTACGCCCGGGCAACACTCCGAATCGTGAACAGGCCCTGCGGCGGGGCGAGTTGATCACCGGAGTGGAGGTTCCCGCGCTTGCGCGCCCGCTGAAGTCCGGATATCTGAAGGTACGCGACCGGCAGTCCTATGAGTTCGCCCTGACGTCGGCGGCCGTGGCACTGCAGGTGCGGGGCGGGGTGATCCGGGAGGCGAAGGTCGCCGCCGGTGGCGTGGGCACCGTCCCGTGGAAGCTGCCCGCCGTGGAACGGCACCTCCTGGGCGAGCGTCCCTCGGAGTCGCTGTGGACGGCCGCTGCCGCCAAGGCGCCGGAAGGCGCTCGTCCCCTTCAGCACAACCGGTTCAAGGTCGAGTTGCTGAAGCGGACCGTGGAACGTCAGCTGCGCGTCGTAGGAGGTGGCAAGTGAGTCCCCAGCCGCAGGCAGCCGTGGGCGCGCCGCTGTCCCGGGTGGACGGCCGGCTCAAGGTCACGGGCAAGGCGCTGTACGCCGCCGAGTTCGATGTCGACGGCGCGGTGCACGCGGTCGTCGTCGATGCGAGTATCGGCCGCGGCCGCATCACCTCCATCGACACCCGTGACGCCGAACAGCACCCGGGCGTGCTGCGGGTGATCAGCCACCGCAACGCGCCGAAGCTGCCGTACCGCGACAATTCCGGCTCGAACAACCCGCCCGGGCGCAGGCTGCGGGTGTTCCAGGACGACCGGGTGCTCTTCCACGGCCAACCGGTCGCCGTCGTCGTCGCCACTACTCTGGAGGCCGCCCAGCACGGTGCGAGCCTGGTCGAGGTCGGGTACGAAGCCGAACAGCCCTCGACCGACCTTCACGAGGGGAAGCCGGGGGAGCCGGCGACCTACGCGCGCGGCGACGCGGATGCCGGGCTGCGCGACGCGGCCGTACGCCTGGACCTCACCTACCAGTTGGCGCGCAACCATCACAACCCGATGGAGCCGCACGCCACGATCGCCCGCTGGGACGGCGACAAGCTCACCGTCTGGGACAAGACCCAGTGGGTGATGGGCACCCACGACGAGATCGCCGCCGTGTTCGACCTGCCCGCGGATGCGGTGCGGGTCATCAACCCGTTCGTCGGGGGCGGCTTCGGCAGCGGGCTGCGCTGCTGGCCGCACACGATCGTCGCCGCTCTGGCGGCGCGGGAGACGAAGCGCCCGGTCAAGCTGGTGCTCAGCCGTCGGCAGATGTACTTCGGCACCGGTTTCCGGCCCTCCTACGAGTACCGGCTGCGACTGGGCAGCGACCGGCGCGGCCGGCTGTCCGCCGCGATCCACGAGATCGACGCGGAGACCTCGTCGTACGAGACGTTCACCGAGGGGGTCATGGCGCCCGGGCAGATGCTCTACAGCATGCCCCACGTCAGCCAGGCGTACCGGCAGGTGCCGCTGGATGTGAACACGCCGATCTGGATGCGCGGCCCCGGCTTCGCATCGGCGTCGTTCGTGATCGAGTCCGCCATGGACGAGCTCGCCCACAGGCTCGGCCTCGACCCGATCGAGCTGCGCCGGCGCAACGAACCGTCCGAGGACGAGGCGAAGAACCTGCCGTTCTCGACCCGGCGGCTGCGGGAGTGCTACACGGTCGGTGCCCGGGAGTTCGGCTGGGACCGCCGTGACCCCAGGCCCCGTTCGACGCGTGACGGGAACTGGTTGATCGGGCTGGGCATGGCTGCCGGCGTCTACGATCCCGGGCGTTTCCCCGCGCAGGCCCGGGCCCGCCTCGATGCCGACGGCACCGCTGTGGTCGAGGCGGCCACCACTGACATGGGACCCGGCACCTACACCTCCCAGACCCAGGTGGCCGCCGACGCACTCGGGCTGACCATGCGTACGGTGACCTTCCGGCTCGGCGACTCCCGTTATCCGCAGACGGGCCCGCACGGCGGCTCGTCGACCATGGCCAGCGTCGGCTCCGCCGTCGTCGACGCCTGCGACCAGGTGCGCAAGCAGGCGATCGAACTGGCCGTAGCGGACCGCGAGTCGCCGCTGTACGGGGTGGACGCCGACGATGTGGTCGTACGTGGCGGCCGGCTGCACGTGCCGGGCAACCCGGCGCGCGGCGAGACATACCGGAGTCTGCTGGCCCGCCACGACCGCTCCCACCTGGAGGCACGCGGCACCTACGCGGGGCCGCCGACTCCCGAACGGGACTCCTACCACGCCTACAACGCGACCTTCGCCGAGGTCGCCGTCGACGCGACGCTGGGGCTGGTGCGCGTGCGGCGGATGCTCGGCGTGTACGACGCGGGCCGGATCATCAGCCCCAAGCTCGCCGAGAGCCAGGCGTTCGGCGGCATCGTGGGCGGCATCGGCACGGCTCTGCTGGAGCACACGGTCACCGACCACCATGACGGGCGGATCGTCAACGCCAACCTCGCCGACTACCTGGTGCCCGTCAACGCCGACGTCCCCGAGGTCCGGGCGATCTATCTGGACGGCGAGGACAACGCGGGCAACGCGCTGGGAGTGAAGGGGCTCGGCGAGGTCGTCCAGGTGGGTGTGGCGGCCGCGATCGGCAACGCGGTCTTCAACGCCACCGGCCGCCGGGTCCGTGAACTGCCCATTACCGCCGAGGCGTTGCTCTGAGCCGCGTGCTCCCCAGCGGACCGGGCACTCCTTCCTCGTCCGGCAGCCGGTCCCCCGTCCGGCTGCCGGGCCCGCCAGGGCCGCCACCGCGTGATGACGCTCCCCCACGGCGCGGTGGCGGCCCCTCATCCCTTGCACGAAGGACCCGTTCATGCTGAACATCGCGGACACACTGCACCTTTGGTGCCGCGAGGCACGCCCCTTCGCCCTGGCCACCGTCGTCGACGTCACCGGCAGCGCACCGCTGCCGGTCGGTACGTCGGTCGCGGTGGACGCCGACGGCAACGCGGTCGGCAGCATCTCCGGCGGCTGCGTCGAGGGCGCGGTCTACGAACTGTGCCGACAGATGCTCCGGGACCGGGAGGCCCCGCGGCGCACCTGGTTCGGGTACTCCGACGACGACGCCTTCGCCGTCGGTTTGACCTGCGGCGGCGAACTCGACGTCCTCGTGCAGCGCATCGATCCCGCGGTCAATCCGCACCTCGCCGCCGCCCTCGCCGACGTCGTGGAGGGCCGGCCTGTCGCCGTGGCCCAGGTCGTGGCCGGCCCCGGTGACCTCGTCGGCTCCACCCTGAGCGTCCTCGCCGGCGGCAGCGTCACCTACGGCAGCCTGGACGGCGGGCCGACGGAGAATCTGGTGGCCGAGGAGGCACGGTCCCTGCTGCGGGCGGGGCGTACCGCCCGTGTCACGGTCGGCGGGAACGGGGATGGCTGCCCCGAGCCACTGACCGTCCTCGTCCACGTCCACGCGTCCCGCCCCCGCATGCTGATCTTCGGTGCCGTCGACTTCGCCGCCGCACTCAGCCAGGCGGGCCGCTTCCTCGGCTACCGGGTCACCGTGTGCGACGCCCGCCCCGTCTTCGCCACGCCGGCCCGCTTCCCGCACGCCGACGAGGTCGTGGTCGACTGGCCCCACCGCTACTTGTCACAGACGGCCGTGGACTCTCGCACCGCTGTCTGCGTCCTCACCCACGACGCCAAATTCGACATCCCGCTGCTGCGGCTCGCCCTCGGCCTGCCGGTGGGCTATGTCGGCGCGATGGGCTCCCGGCGCACCCACGAGGAGCGGCTCCGGCTGCTGAACGAGGCCGACGTCTCCGAGGAACACCTCGCCGGCCTGCACTCCCCGATCGGCCTCGACCTCGGCGCCCGCACCCCCGAGGAGACGGCCGTCTCCATCACCGCGGAGATCATCGCCCACACCAACCGGGGCACGGGCCTGCCCCTGTCCCGGGCCACCGGTCCGATCCACCGGCTTACGGAGACGGCGATTTCATAGGCGCAGCGGCGGGACACGGTCAAATCCCGGAGAAATTCCTCCCCTTCGCAGATCGCCCCGAAAAGAGAATGCCACCGAATGTCATCCACGACCGACGGCCGACCCCACAGATTGCCCTTCGTCGTCCTGGTGCTGTCCGCCGGAACTTTCCTCATGGGCACCACCGAATTCGTCATCGCGGGCCTGCTGCCCGAGATCGCCGACGATCTGAATGTCAGCGTGTCCCACGCGGGTCTGCTGATCACTGCCTTCGCAGCAGGCATGATCGTCGGCGCGCCGGCGATGGCCATCGCGACGCTGCGCCTGCCCCGGCGCTCCACGCTGATCCTCGCGCTCGCCGTCTTCGCCCTCGGCCACCTGGTCGCCGCGCTCAGCTCGTCCTTCGCGCTCGTGCTCGCGGCCCGCGTGTTGACCGCGCTGGCCACCGGGACCTTCTGGTGCGTCGGCGCGCTCGTGGCGACGACCGCGGCAGGACCGGCAGCGACGTCACGGGCCCTGGGCATGCTCCTGGGAGGTCTGACCGTAGCCACCGTGGCCGGCGTACCACTGGGCGCGTGGCTGGGGCAGCTGTCGGGCTGGCGCGGCCCCTTCTGGGTACTGGCCGTGCTGTCGGCAGGCGCGGCGGCGGTCATCGGCCGGTACATCCCCGACGACGAGCGAAGCGAAGCGCCTTCCGTCCGGGCGGAGTTCGCCGCGCTGCGCGATGTCCGGGTCTGGCTGACGCTCTGTGCCATGACCCTGCTGATGGGCGGTGTCCTGGCGACGTACACCTACATCTCGCCTCTGCTCACCGAACGGGCCGGCATCCCCGAGGGAGCCGTGCCCATGGTCCTGACCGGCTACGGCCTGGGCGCCCTGCTGGGTACCACGGTCGGCGGGCGCCTGGGCGACCGCCGTCCCCTTGCCACGCTCATCACTTCCGCCGGCACGACCACGCTGGTCCTGCTGTTGTTGACCTTCGGCTCCACGAACCCCGTGGCGGCCGTCGTCCTGGTGACACTCATGGGGATGTCCGGCTTCGCCGCGACCCCGGTGCTCGGCGCCCTGGCCCTGCGCTTCTCCCGTTCCGCCCCCACCCTTGTCTCCGGCCTCAGCGGCTCGGCGCCGAACGTGGGCATAGCCATCGGCTCCTGGACGGCGGGCATCGCCCTGACCTCACCGCTGGAGCAGGCAGGGCCCCCACTCGTCGGCACCGTGGCGGCCGCCCTGACCCTCCTGCCGCTGACCGCACTCGTGCTGATGCGCGCCACCCGCTCGCCCACGGGCGGTACCTGACGCTCACGGAGCAACAGAGGCTGAGGTACAGCCCGTCGGGATCCCCCGGTGTAAGCACGCCACCGGTCAGCGGAGGGACGCAGAGGGCGAAAGGTTCTGCTCGGTGGCCCAGCTGGCGAGGATGCGCAGTCGCTCGTGGGTGGGAGAACCGGGGGCGGCGGTCCAGACCGTCAGGTGCTGGTCGGGATCGGTGTTGGCGGTCAGGGTGTCCCAGTCCAGGACGAGTTCGCCGACGACCGGATGGTTGAGGGTCTTGGTGCCCACGGTGCGGGCCGCGACCCGGTGATCGCCCCACCACTGGGCGAACTGCTCGTCACGTGTGGACAGTTCACCGACCAGCTCGATCAGCCGGGGATCCTCGGGATACTTCGCCGCCTCCATCCGCACCTGCGCCACGGCGATCCGCGCCGAACCCTCCCAGTCGGCGTACAGGCTGCGCATCGCCGGATCGGTGAAGATGAGCCGCGGGTAGTTGCGGTGCTTCTCCGCGATACGGGAGAAGTCCGTGACCAGGGCGGCGGCCAGCGCGTTCCACGCCAGAATGTCACCGCGCCGGCCCTGCACGATGGCCGGCGTGGCGGTGAGGTCGTCCAGCACGCGTTGCAGCTGAGGCTGTACCTTCTGCCTGCCGTGGCGGCGGGTGCGGGTGGTGGTCTTCCCGGCGAGCTGGAAGAGATAGCCCCGCTCGTCGTCGTCCAGGTGGAGGACCCGGGCGAGGGTGTCCAGCACGGGAGCGGACGCCTGCATACGACCCTGCTCGAGGCGCGTGTAGTAGTCCGTGCTGATCGAGGCGAGCTGGGCGACCTCCTCACGGCGCAGCCCGGCCACCCGGCGGGGCCCGCCGGTCTCCGGCAGCCCGACCGTGCGGGGGCTCAGTTCGGAGCGGCGCTTCTTGAGGAACTCACCGAGCTCATTGAGAGGAACGTTGCTGGTCATGCTTCCCATCCTGACGAGGCCGGCAGGCTCTGGTCGGCGGCCCAGGAGGCGAGGATGCGCAGCTGGTGGTGCGCGGGGGATCCCGGGGCGGCGGACCAGACCGTCATGTACTGGTCGGGGTCGGTGCCGGAGGTGAGGGTGTCGCAGTCGAGGGTGACCTCGCCCACTACCGGATGGATCAGGGTGTTCGTGCCGGTGGTGCGGGCGGTGGCCCGTCGGTCGCCCCACCACTGGGCGAACTGCTTGTCACGCATGGACAGTTCACCCACGAGGGCGATCAGACGATGGTCCTCGGGACACTTCGCCGCCTCCCTCCGCAGCTGCGCCACCGTCACCTGCCCCGCCGTCTCCCAGTCGGCGTACAGGCTGCGCGTCACCGGATCCGTGAACAGGAGCCGCGGATAGTTGCGGTGCTTCTCCGGAAGACGGGAGAAGTCGGTGACCAGAGCAGCCGCAAGCGCGTTCCACGCCAGGATGTCCCCGCGCCTCCCCTGGACCAGAGCCGGGACCGAGGTGAGGTCCTCCAGCACCCGCTGCAGCTGCGGCTGGATCCTCTGCACGCCGCGGCGCCGCGTGCGCACGGTGGTCCTGCCCGCGAGCTGGAACAGGCGGCCGCGCTCGGCGTCGTCCAGATGGAGGACCCGGGCGAGGGTGTCCAGCACGGGAGCGGACGCCTGCATACGACCCTGCTCGAGACGCGTGTAGCAGTCCGTGCTGATCGAGGCGAGCTGGGCGACCTCCTCACGGCGCAGCCCGGCCACCCGGCGGGGCCGACTGGTCGACGGAAGTCCGACCGTGTGCGGGCTCAGTTCGGAGCGGCGCTTCTTGAGGAACTCTCCCAGTCCATTCAGGGTGGCATTGCTGGTCATGCTTCCCAGCATTACATCGATGGCACCTGGAGAAGGGGGGAGAATTTCCTCCCTGGATGTTTCTCTCCCGGGATGGATTCCTCCGCTTTTCCCGCCCGCCCTCGCGTGTGAGGCTCGATGTCGAGCAGCCGTCCCGGATTGCCGGCTGCGGTTCCGGACCCTCGTACCGAAGGAAGCACCCCATCATGCGCGGAGCAGTCATTCACGCCCCCGGCGACGTGCGCTTCGAGACCCTGGACGACCCGAGGATCAGCCGGCCGACCGACGCGATCATCCGCACGGTCGCCACCTGCGTGTGCGGCTCGGACCTGTGGCCCTACCGCGGGGCGGAGCCGGTGGCCGAGCCCCACCCCATGGGACACGAGTACGTCGGCATCGTCGAGGAAGTCGGCAGCCAGGTCACCCACGTCAGGCCGGGCCAGTTCGTCGTCGGGTCGTTCGCCACCTCGGACAACACCTGCCCGAACTGTCTGAACGGCTGGCAGTCCTCCTGCCTGCACCGCGAGTTCATGAGCACCTGCCAGGCCGACTACGTGCGCATCCCCAATGCCCACGGCACCCTCGTCGCCACCGACGAGCACCCGGGCGGCGAGTTCGTGCCCGGCCTGCTGGCGGTCTCCGACGTGATGGGCACCGGCTGGTACGCCGCCCTCGCCGCCGAGGTGAAGGCGGGCTCCACCGCCGTCGTGGTCGGTGACGGAGCGGTCGGTCTGTGCGGTGTCATCGCGGCCAGGGAACTGGGCGCGGAGCGGATCATCGCCATGAGCCGCCACGAGTCCCGGCAGAAGCTGGCCCTCGAGTTCGGCGCCACCGACATCATCAGCGAACGCGGCGACGAAGGCATCGCCCGCGTCAAGGACCTCACCGGCGGCATCGGCGCCGACTCGGTTCTGGAGTGCGTCGGTACCGCCGAGTCCATGCGGCAGGCCCTGCACTCCGCCCGCCCCGGCGGCAATGTGGGCTTCGTCGGCGTCCCGCACGAGGTGTCGGTCGAGGGCCAGGAGCTGTTCTTCTCCCAGGTCGGCCTGCGCGGAGGTCCCGCCCCCGTGCGGCGCTACCTGCCCGACCTGATCGACCGGGTCCTGTCCGGCCGGATCGACCCGGGCAAGGTCTTCGACCTCACCCTCCCCCTGGACCAGGTCGCCGAGGGCTACAAGGCGATGGACGAGCGCCGCGCCATCAAGGCCCTCCTGAAGCCCTGACCGCAAACCGTCCCGCCATCGGGGCCGGCACCTCTGCCCGGCCCATCCCGACAAAGGACTCACCGTGACCACTTTCGCCCTCATCGGGGCCGGACCCGGCCTCGGGCTCTCCACCGCCCGCCGCTTCGGAGCCGCCGGCCACAGTGTCGCTCTCATCGCCCGCGACACCCAGCGCCTGGCGGATCTCACGGCCGAGCTGGCCGGAGACGGCATCGAGGCCCGTGGTTTCGCCGCCGACGTCCTCGACATCGAGTCGCTGACCGCGGCCCTGTACGCGGCCGGTACCTCGCTGGGGCCCGTCGAAATTCTTCAGTACAGCCCTGCGCCCCGTGCCGACTTCATGAAGCCGGTCCTGGCCACCGGCGCCGACGACCTCGACGCTCCCCTTGCCTTCTCCGTCAAGGGGCCCGTCACCGCGGTGAACGCCGTCCTGCCCGGCATGCGCGCACTCGGCCGCGGCACCCTGCTGTTCGTCAACGGCTCCAGCGCCGTACGCCCCAACCCGAACGTCGCCGGCACCTCGATCGCCTTCGCCGCCGAAAGCGCCTTCGCCCGCATGCTCCACGACACCCTCGCCGCCGAGAACATCCGCGTCGCGCAGCTGATCGTCCCCGGCGCCATCCGGCCCGACGCCGGACACAGCAGCCCCGACGCCCTGGCCCGGCGCCTGTACGACATCCACACCGAGCGCGACGGATTCCGCCATTACTCCGAGCCACTGCCCGACTGAATCCCAGGACGCCCTGTGATGCCGACCGCCCTTCCCGCCCTGGCGGCCCGTGGCGCCGTAGCCGCGGCCCTGTTGCTCGCCGTCACCGCCTGCGCCGACAACTCGCCCGCCGCCTCCGCGTCGTCCCCCTCCGGACGGCCACAGACACCGTCCCGCCCGGCATCCGCCGCATCGCCCGACAGGAACACCGCCATGAACATCCAGGTCACCATCGACGGCCAACCCGTCGACGCCACCCTGAACGACCACGCCGTAGCCCGCGACCTCGCCTCCCTGCTCCCGCTCAGCCTCGATCTGGAGGACTTCCACCGGACGGAGCGGATCGCCTATCCGCCGCGCAGGCTGGGCGTCTCCGGCGCCCCGGCCCCGGCCGCGCCGAAGGCCGGCGACCTCGCCTACTACGCGCCCTGGGGCAACCTGGCCCTGTTCTACCGCGACGGCGACTCCGCCTCCGCCGACCTGATCATCCTCGGCCACATCGACGACCGCGACAACGAACGGCTCGCCAACGCCGAACGCATCACCATCGAAGCAGCCCCCTGACCCCGCCGGCGGCCCACCGGAAGCAGCCACCGCTCGAGGAGAGACCACACATATGCCTTCCACATCCGGGACCACCCCCGGCAAGCTCCCCTTCGTCGTCCGGGTGCTCGCCGCCGGCACGTTCCTGATGGGCACCACCGAGTTCGTCATAGCCGGCCTGTTGCCCGAACTGTCCACCGGCCTCGGGGTGAGCACCTCCCAGGCAGGGCTGCTGATCACCGCCTTCGCCGTCGGAATGATCATCGGGGCGCCGACCATGGCGATGGCCACCCTGCACCTGCCGCAGCGCCGGACGTTGATTCTGGCTCTGTCCGTCTTCAGCCTCGGCCATGTGGTGGCGGCCCTCAGCACCTCCTTCACCGTCGTTCTCGCCGCCCGCGTCGTCACCGCGCTGGCCACCGGGGCGTTCTGGTCCGTCGGTTTCGTCGTCGCCACCGCCGCTGCGGGCCCGCAGCAGGCCACCCGCGCCACCGGCGTCATGATCGGCGGGTTGACGCTGGCCAACGTCGTCGGCGTGCCCATCGGGTCCTTCGCCGGTCAGTTCATCGGCTGGCGCGGCCCGTTCTGGGCGCTGGCCGCCCTCTCCGCGCTCGCCGCCGTCTTCATCGGCCGCTTCATCCCCACCCAGGAACAGCGCGCGACCGTCTCGCTGCGCGCCGAGTTCGGCGCCCTGCGCCAGGGCCGGCTGTGGCTGGCGCTGAGCGCCGCCATGCTGATCATGGGCGGTGTCCTGGCGACCTACAGCTACGTCACCCCGCTGCTGACCGATCACGCCGGGATCCCGCCGGGTGCCGTCCCGTTCGTCCTCGTCGCCTTCGGCGTGGGTGCCCTGGGCGGCACCACCACCGGCGGCCGTCTGGGCGAGCGCCGTCCGATGGGCACCACCATCACTGCCGCCGCGGCCACCGCCCTGGTCCTTTTCCTGATGATCCCGCTGTCCACCAACGCGGTCACGGCCACTGTCCTGGTCTTCCTCATGGGCCTGACCGGTTTCGCGGTGAACCCCGTCGTCACGGCGCTCGCCATGCGCTTCGCCGGCGACGCTCCCACTCTCACGTCCGCGCTGACCACCTCCGCCTTCAACGTCGGCGTGGCCGGCGGCTCCTTCCTCGCGGGTGCGGCCCTGGGCTCCTCCCTCGGCGTGACCGGCCCGCCCCTGGTCGGCACCGTCATCGCCGCCCTCACCCTGCTCCCGCTCATCGCCCTCGCCGTCCGCGGCACCTCCGCCAGGAGCCGAATCGTGGCCCCGCGCACTGCCCCCGCCCGCGCACTGGATGACGTACCCGTGCGGACACCGTCGCATCGCTGAGCCCGGCCGGCCTCCGCCACGAGTCAAAACGATGTCCGCGCCGCAGCGAACGAGAGGATCGACCATGAATCCCACCTACGACTTCACCGGCCAGGTGGCCCTTGTCACCGGAGCCGGCGCCGGTATGGGTCTGGCGGCCGCCCGCGCCTTCGCCGAGTCCGGGGCCGCCGTCGCCCTCACCGACATCGACGAAGCCGCCCTCGACGCGGCCGCGAAGGAACTCACCGACGCCGGCCACCACGTCCTCGCCCTGACGTGCGACGTCAGCGACGAGGACCAGGTCGCCGCCGCGGTCGACCGCACGGTGGAGACCTTCGGCCGCCTCGACATGGCCTACAACAACGCGGGCATCCAGATCCCGCCCAGCGACGCCGCCGAGGAGCCGGCCGAACACTTCGACCGCGTCAGCGCCATCAACCTCCGCGGCGTGTGGGCCTGTATGAAGCACGAGCTACGGCACATGCGTGCCCAGGGCAGCGGCGCCATCGTCAACTGCTCCTCCCTCGGCGGCCTGGTCGGTCTCCCCCGCCGCGCCTCCTACCACGCCTCCAAACATGGAGTCATCGGCCTGACCTCCAGCGCGGCCCTGGAGTACGCCCCGCGCGGCATCCGCATCAACGCCGTATGCCCCGGCACCATCGACACCCCGATGGTCAGCGAGATGATCGCCAGGGGGGAGCTCGATCGCGCCGAGGCCGAGGCCAACCAGCCCATCAACCGGCTCGGGACCGCCGAGGAGATCGCCCAGGCCGTCATGTGGCTGTGCAGCCCCGGTGCCGGCTTCGTCGTCGGCGTCGCCCTCCCCGTCGACGGCGGCTACGTCGCCCGATAGCAAGGATGTGTGAAGCGCCATGAAGTTCGTCGAGCAGCAGCCCAGCAGCAAGGCCCCGTCGGACTGGTTCACCGGTGACGTGTGGTGGGACGTCATCCACGCCGGCCAGGAACCGTCCCGGATGCGCGTCAACATGGTCCGCTTCTCACCGGGCGCGCGCACCGACTGGCACTCCCATGTGCTGGGCCAGACCCTGCACGTCGTCTCCGGCGTCGCCCTGATCGGCACCCGCGACGGCACGATATTCGAGGCCCGCCCGGGCGAGACGGTCACCTGCCCGCCGGGCGAGGAGCACTGGCACGGCGCGGCCCCCGACCGGTTCATGGAGCACCTCGCCCTGTGGGAGGCCAAGGGCGACGGCAGCACCGAAACCACCTGGTCCGAGCCGGTCACCGACCAGCAGTACAACGGGCCGCGCACCCGCGAACTGCCGCACGCCACCCCTTGATTCCGCCCGTGACCCGCTGAGGACGATCGTGCCATGAAGCCCCACATCGATGCCGCAACCGAAAGACTCATCCATCTCCGGGCGGCAGGCGTGAGCCTGGTGCTGGACCTGCGGGGCAACGGCCTGCCCACCGTGGTCCACTGGGGCGCCGATCCAGGCGACCTCACCGACGAGGAGCTGTCACAGCTGGCCGACGCCGTCACCATGCCGAACATGCGGGGATTCGACGACGTCGTACCACGGGTCGCGTTGCTGCCCGAGCACGGCACCGGATGGCCCGGACAGCCCGGTCTGACCGGGCACCGCCAAGGCGCCGACTGGTCCCCCCTGTTCACCCTCGACTCGGTGGAGGCCGAGGGCGCCTCGGTACGGATCCGGGCCACCGACCGGACCGCCCGCCTCGGTCTCGTCCTGGAAGCCGGGCTCACCGCCTCCGGGCTGGTGCGGATGCGAGCCGCCGTACGCAACGACGACTCCGTACTGCCGTACACGCTCGACGGTTTGATGCTCGCGCTGCCGGTCCCCGATGCCGCCACCGAACTGCTCGACCTCACCGGCCGCTGGTGTCGTGAACGCGCCCCGCAGCGCCATCCGTTCCATGCCGGCACCTGGCTGCGCGAGACCCGCAGCGGGCGCACCGGCCCCGACGCCGCCCTGGTCCTGACGGCCGGCACACCGGGCTTCGGCTTCGGCAGCGGCGAGGTGTGGGGACTGCACATCGCCTGGAGCGGCAACCACAGGATCCTGGCCGAACGGCTGCCCACCGGCCGCCCGGCCCTCGCCGCCGGCGAACTGCTGCTTCCGGGCGAGGTGATCCTCGGCCCCGGCGAGGAGTACACCGGCCCGTGGCTCTACGGCTGCCACAGCGACCAGGGACTGGACGGACTGTCCGCCCGCTTCCACGACCACCTCCGCGCCCGCCCCGGACATCCGTCCCGGCCCCGCCCGGTGGTGCTCAACACCTGGGAAGCCGTCTACTTCGACCACGACCTCGACAAGCTCACCCACCTCGCCGACCTCGGCGCGGAGGTCGGTGCGGAACGCTTCGTCCTGGACGACGGCTGGTTCCGCCACCGCCGCGACGACCGTGCCGGGCTCGGCGACTGGTACGTCGATGAAGCCGTCTGGCCCAGCGGCCTGGGCCCGCTGATCGACCATGTCCGCGCGCTCGGGATGGAGTTCGGCCTGTGGGTCGAACCGGAAATGGTCAACCCCGACTCCGACCTGGCCCGCGCCCACCCCGAATGGATCCTGGCCACCGGCGGCCGCACCCCAGCCGACCGCCGCTCCCAGCAGGTCCTGGACCTCACCCACACCGAGGCGTACACGTACATCCTGGAGCGGCTCGACGACCTGCTCACCGAGTACGACATCGCCTACCTCAAGTGGGACCACAACCGTGAGCTGGTCGACGCCGGCCACTCGCCCGACGGCGAACCCGCCGTCCACGCACAGACCCTCGCCGTCTACGCCCTGCTCGACGAACTGCGCGCACGCCACCCGCGCCTGGAGATCGAATCCTGCTCCAGCGGCGGCGGACGGGTCGACCTCGCCATCCTGGAGCGCACCGACCGCGTCTGGGCCAGCGACTGCAACGACGCCCTGGAACGCCAGTCGATCAACCGCTGGACCGGTCTGCTGCTACCGCCCGAACTCGTCGGCTCCCACATCGGTGCCGCCCGCTCCCACACCACCGGCCGCACCCACGACCTCGCCTTCCGGGCCGGCACCGCGCTCTTCGGTCACCTCGGCATCGAATGGGACCTGACCCGCGCGAAGGAGAGCGAACGCGCCGAACTCACCCGCTGGGTCTCCCTCCACAAGCAGCTCCGCGACCTGCTGCACACCGGCCGCGTCGTCCGCGTCGACCATCCCGACCCGGCCCTGTCGGCCCACGGTGTCGTCTCCCGCGACCGGACCGAAGCCGTCTTCGCCCTCACCGCCCTGGCCACCCCGGTCGCCGCCCACCCCGGCACGCTACGGCTGCCCGGCCTCGACCCGAACGCCACCTACCACCTGCGCCCGCTGCCCCCCGGCGACCAAGCCCCCGGCATGGAACGCGGATCCCCCGTCTGGTGCACCGAGGACGGCATCACCCTGCCCGGCAAGGTCCTGGAACGCGTAGGCATCCAGATCCCCGGCCTCCACCCCGAACAGCTCATCCTGCTCCACCTCACGATGTGCGACGCAGGGCCGGTGCGCCGCAACTGAAACCGCGCCAGAGACAGCGGCAGACCACCCGAACCCGCAGGTCAGGCGCCCTTCGCCACAGGTTCCAGCACCGCCACGCACTCCACGTGATGCGTCATCGGAAAGAGGTCGAACACCCGGAGCGTCCGCACCCGGTACCCCCCGTCCCGGAAGTACCCCAAGTCCCGCGCCAGCGCGGCCGGATCGCAGGCGACGTAAGCGATGCGGCGGGCGTCCAGGGACGACAGGTGCTCGACGGTCTTGCGGCCGGCCCCCGCGCGCGGCGGGTCCAGCACGATCAGGTCGACCTCCGTGATCCCGGTGCGCGGCAGCACGGCCTCCACCTTGCCCTGCTCGATCCGCACCCGGTCGAAGGCGGCGAGGTTGTGCCGGGCGTCCTCGACCGCGCGCTTGCCCGACTCGATGCCGAGGACCGCGCCCTTGTCGCCGAGGCGGTCGGCCAACGCCCCCGCGAACAGCCCCACACCGCAGTACAGGTCGAGCGCCATCTCGCCCTTGCGCGGCAGCAGGCCCTGCATGACCGCCTTCACCAGCGTGTCGGCAGCCTGCGGGTGGACCTGCCAGAAGCCGCCGCTGCCCACCCGGTGGGTGCGGCCGTCGGCCCGCTCGCGCACGAAGGCGCGGCCGTGGACGCGGTGGATGCCGCCGTCGTGCTCCTCGACGCGCATGACGGAGACGGGCTTGTCGAGTTCCACGAGGGGCAGGCGGGCGCCCGGCCGGGGCTCCAGGATGACCATGCGGTCCTGGGAACCGGTCGCCGCGATCGCCTCCACGGACGCCATCCCGGACCAGTCCCGGTCCTCGATGCCCAGCTCGCTCACGCCCGGCGCGGCGATCATGCAGTGCTCGATCGGCTCCACCTCGTGCGAACGGTGGCGGCGCAGACCGGCGTTGCCGTCGGCGTCCACCGCGTACTGCACGCGGGTGCGCCAGGCAGGCACCTCGCCCGCCGGCAGCTTGTCGCCCTCGGCCGGCATCACCGTGCCGTCCCAGCCGGCCTCCTCCGGGGTGAGACCCGCGAGCCGCTTCAGCTGCTCGGCGACGACCTCACCCTTGAGACGCCGCTGGGCGCCGGGCTTGGCGTGCTGCCAGTCACAGCCTCCACAGCGGCCGGGACCGGCATAGGGGCAGGGCGCCTCGATGCGGTCCTTGGACGCCTCCAGAACCGACACCGCGTCCGCACGCAGGAAACGCGCCCCCTCCTCGCCCTCCGTCACCCGGGCCACGACCCGCTCCCCGGGAAGTGTGTGCCGGACGAACAGCACCTGGCCGTCCTCCGTGCGGGCGATGCAGTGCCCGCCGTGCGCGACGGGGCCGACCTCGACTTCGAACTCCAGCCCCACCAGCGATTTCTTCGGTTCTGCCTGCATGGCGGGGTGACTCCACAACGTCAAGGGGAAAGGGGAACGCGGCCGGCCACGAGACGACCGGACACGAATCGGCCGGACACAAAAGCAAAGCGGCCGAGACGACAGCCAACCAGTCTACTTCGGCGCCGGCGTCTCCTTCGCCCGCTGCTCGGCCGGACCGCGCCGCACCGAGCCGGGCGCGTTCCACTCCTGCCGCCTGCGAGCACGGTTCTTCGCCGCCTCCGAGGACTGGAGCTGGTAGGGCACCGAGGTCACCATGACCCCCGGCGTGAACAGCAGCCGCCCCTTGAGCCGGAGCGCGCTCTGGTTGTGCAGCAGATGCTCGTACCAGTGGCCGACCACGTACTCGGGGATGATCACGGACACCGCGTCACGCGGCGACTCCTTTCGCAGCCCCTTCACGTAGTCGATGATCGGCCGCGTGATCTCGCGGTACGGCGAGTCCAGGACCTTCAGCGGTACGTCGATCCCGCGCCGTTCCCACTCGGCGCGCAGTGCCTTGGTCTCGGCCGGGTCGACGTTGACGCTCAACGCCTCCAGCGAGTCCGAGCGCATCAACTTGGCGTACGCGAGCGCCCGCAGCGCCGGGCGGTGGATCTTGGAGATCAGGACGACGGAGTGGACGCGGGACGGCCGCAGGCTGTCGTCGCTCGGGCCCTCGGGCGCCGCGAGTTCCTCGGAGACCCGGTCGTAGTGCTTCCGGATCGCCGTCATCGTCGCGTAGAAGATGCACATCCCGAGCAGCGCCACCCAGGCGCCGTGAGTGAACTTGGTGACCAGGACGACGACCAGGACGAGTCCGGTGAAGAAGGCGCCGAAGGCGTTGATCGCGCGGGAGCGAATCATGTGGCTGCGCTTCGCGGCGTCCTTCTCGGTGGCCAGGTGGCGGTTCCAGTGCCGGACCATGCCGGTCTGGCTGAGCGTGAAGGACACGAACACGCCGACGATGTAGAGCTGGATCAGCCGGGTCGAGTCGGCGCCGTAGATCCACACCAGGAGTCCGGCCGCTCCGGCCAGCAGCACGATGCCGTTGGAGAAGGCGAGGCGGTCGCCGCGGGTGTGCAGTTGGCGGGGCAGGTAGCGGTCCTGGGCGAGGATCGAACCGAGCAGCGGGAAGCCGTTGTAGGCGGTGTTCGCGGCGAGGAACAGCACCAGTGCGGTGGCCGCGGCCAGCACGATGAACAGGAAGCTGCCCTTGCCGAAGACGGCCTCGGCGACCTGGGAGATCACCGGGTTCTGCACGTAGTCGGAGCCGAGCGCGACGCCGTTGTGGATCAGGTCGACGGCCGGGTTCTCGGCCATGCGGACCTTGGTGACCATGGCGAGCGCGATGATCCCGCAGAACATGGTGACGGCGAGCAGGCCCATCATCGCGAGCGTGGTCGCCGCGTTCTTCGACTTGGGCTTGCGGAAGGCCGGTACGCCGTTGGAGATGGCTTCGACGCCGGTGAGCGCGGCGCAGCCGGAGGAGAAGGCGCGCAGCAACAGGAAGACAAGGGCGAATCCGGCCAGGCCCTGGTGCTCGGCCTTGATGTGGTAGTCCGCCGTCGGTGCCCGCATGGTGTCGCCCAGAACCAGACCGCGGAACGCGCCCCACGCGATCATGATGAAGACGCCCGTGACGAAGACGTACGTCGGAATCGCGAAGAGCGAGCCGGACTCCTTCATGCCGCGCAGGTTCATCAGCGTCAGCAGGATGATCACGGCGATCGCGCAGAGCACCTTGTGCTCGACCACGAAGGGGACCGCGGAGCCGAGGTTCTCGATGCCGGAGGCGATGGAGACGGCGACCGTGAGGACGTAGTCGACGAGCAGGGCGCTGGCGACCGTGAGGCCCGCCTTGGGACCGAGGTTGGTGTTGGCCACCTCGTAGTCGCCGCCGCCGCTCGGGTACGCGTGCACGTTCTGCCGGTAGGAGGCGACCACGGTGAACATCAGCACGACGACCGCGAGCGCGATCCAGGGGCTGAAGTGGTAGGCCGACACGCCCGCGATGGACAGGACCAGCAGCACCTCGCCGGGCGCGTACGCCACTGAGGACAGCGGGTCGGAGGCGAAGACAGGGAGGGCGATGCGCTTCGGCAGGAGCGTTTCGCCGAGCCGATCACTGCGCAGTGCGCGCCCGATCAGGATCCGCTTGGGCACGTCGGTCAGTTTGGACACAACAGTGAAGCGTAAGCGTTCGAACGGGCGAGCAACCACCCGGCACCCCGCATCTGCTCTCCGGGTGAAATCCGGACCCGCTCCGGCTACGGATTCCGCAGGTGAGCGGAGCGGCATGCCTATATGACAAGACCTCGCCCCCTTACTGTCCCCGGAGGTTCCATGGACACGACCGCAGAGCTGATCGGCGCCGCGGCCACCCTCATCGGCCTCGGCATCCTGACGCTCGCGAGCGTCCGCAGCATCAGCCGCCGCTGACGGACACGAAGTCAGGGCAACCGTGCACAGGGGTGCCGTCGTCCTACCGCCCGTGTGTAGCTTGGGCGTCGGTCTGAGACCCTGATGTGGCTGAGCAGTACTTATTGACACCGGAAGGACGGTCGTGCACATCGTCATCATGGGCTGCGGGAGAGTGGGTTCCGCTCTCGCCCAGACCCTGGAGCAACAGGGGCACACGGTCGCCGTGATCGACCAGGACCCCACCGCCTTCCGACGACTGGGCTCCGGTTTCGGCGGTCGCCGTGTCACCGGGGTCGGCTTCGATCAGGACACCCTGCGTGAGGCGGGCATCGAGGAGGCCGGCGCCTTCGCAGCGGTCTCCAGCGGCGACAACTCCAACATCATCGCCGCGCGCGTGGCCCGCGAGATGTTCGGCATCGAGAACGTCGCGGCCCGGATCTACGACCCCCGGCGCGCCGAGGTCTACCAGCGCCTGGGCATCCCGACGGTGGCGACGGTCCGCTGGACCGCGGACCAGATGCTGCGCCGGCTGCTGCCGTCGGGCGCGGAGCCGCTGTGGCGTGATCCCACCGGCGGGGTCCAGCTGGCCGAGGTGCACGCCTCGACCGCCTGGGTGGGCCACAAGATCAGCAAGATGCAGGAGGAGACGGGCGTCCGGGTGGCGTTCCTGACCCGCCTCGGCGAGGCGATCCTGCCCACCTCGCAGACGGTGCTGCAGGAGGGCGACCTGGTGCACGTGATGATGCGCACGGACGACATGGAGAAGGTCGAGGCGTCCTTCGCCGAGGGCCCCGAAGAGGAGAGCGGTCACTGATGAGGGTCGCCATTGCCGGCGCCGGTGCGGTCGGCCGCTCGATCGCGGGCGAACTGCTGGAGAACGGCCACGAGGTCCTTCTCATCGACAAGGCGCCGACCGCCATCTCGGTCGAGCGCGTCCCGCAGGCGGAGTGGCTGCTCGCCGACGCCTGCGAGATCACTTCCCTGGACGAGGCCGCGCTCCAGCGCTGCAACGTGGTGATCGCCGCGACGGGCGACGACAAGGTCAACCTGGTCGTCTCTCTGCTGGCGAAGACGGAGTACGGCGTCCCGCGGGTCGTCGCCCGGGTGAACAACCCGAAGAACGAGTGGCTGTTCAACGAGTCCTGGGGCGTGGACGTCGCCGTCTCCACCCCGCGCCTGATGTCCGCCCTGGTCGAGGAGGCGGTGAGCGTCGGCGACCTGGTCCGCCTGCTCCGCTTCAGCCACGGCGACGCGAACCTGGTCGAGCTGACCCTGCCGGAGGAGTCGGCCCTGGCCGGCACGACGGTCGGCGACGTGGAGTGGCCCGAGGACACCTCCCTGGTCACCATCATCCGCGGCACCCGCGTCCTCACCCCGTCGCGGGAGGACTCCCTCGAGGCGGGCGACGAACTCCTGTTCGTGGCCGCCCAGGCCCGCGAGGAGCAACTCGAGGACCTGCTGTCGGTGCGCCGCGAGGACGCGACGGGCTGAGGTCTTCGAGGGATACGACGACGGAAGTACCGGGTACTAGGCCTCGCGCCGGTGCCGCCCGGCCGCGGCCTCCGTGTCCCCACGCTCCGCGGCCTGCGCCGCCTTGCGCTCCTCCTCGGCCTTCTCCTCCGCCTCCATCTCCGCGAACACGTCGATCGGAGCCGGCGCCTTCGCGAGGAAGACCCAGGTCAGCCATACGGCCAGCAGGAAGGGCGGGATCTTGAGGGCGACCAGCACCCAGCCGAGCTGCGCGGTGTCGGCCCACCAGTACAGCGGGAAGAGAATCGCGCACTTGGCGAGCAGGATCCCGCCCCAGGCGTAACTGGCCTTGGAGTACGCCTTCTTGCGGCCCGGGTTGCGGGTCCGCCAGGAGAGGTTCTCCTTGAAGACCGGGCCGAGGATGAGCCCCATCAGCGGCACACCCGCGAGCGTCGTGATGACGTACGCCAGGCCGAGGCCCAGCGTGTACAGCATGCCCGGCAGATAGAAGTTCTTGGCGTTGCCCGTCATCATCGCGAAGACGACACCGAAGGCGACGCCGAAGACACCGCTGAAGGCGTGCTTGACGGTGTCCCGCATCACCAGGCGGACCACGACCAGCAGCAGCGACACCGCGAGCGCGGCGATCGCCGACAGGTGCAGATCCTTGTTGATCGTGAAGATCGTGACGAAGAGCAGGCCCGGCAGAACCGTCTCGACCATGCCCCGGACGCCGCCGAACGCCTCGAACAGGGCCGCCTCGGTCACCGCCCGCGCGTCATCGGTCTGAGTGTCTTCGGTCGGCTTGTCGAGAGACGTCACCGGCTACTCCCGTCCCACGGGTCGGAGTTCGTATTTCGGATTGAACAGCACCCGGCGTCCCCGGCTCATCGAGATCCGCCCGGATGCGATCAGCTTGCGCCCCGGCTCTATCCCGACGATGGAGCGCCTGCCGAGCCACACCACGTCCAGGGCGGCGGACCCGTCGAACAGCTCGGCCTCCAGGGCCGGGACGCCCGCGCGCGGTCGCAGGGTGACCGTGCGCAAGGTACCAGTAACGGTCACGATCTGGCGGTCGTGACAGTCGCCTATACGGGTGCAGCCGGCGGTCTCGGTGTCCTCCCGCAGCTCCTCGGACTCCAGGTCCTCCTGCGACGAGGAGAGCCTGTCGAGCATGCGCCGGAACCGGCCCACCGGCTTCTCGGAACGCGGAACAGCACTCATATCCGAAAGCCTACCGGGGTGCGCCGACAGCGTTGTACCCGCAGCACTAGCGTTCGAACCGGTATCCCATGCCCGGCTCCGTGACGAAGTGCTTGGGGTGCGAGGGGTCCGCCTCCAGCTTCCGTCTCAGCTGGGCCATGTACACCCGCAGGTAGTTCGTCTCCGTCCCGTAGGACGGCCCCCAGACCTCCTGGAGGAGCTGCTTCTGGCCGACCAGCCGGCCGGTGTTGCGGACCAGTACCTCGAGCAGGTGCCACTCGGTGGGGGTGAGACGTACGTCTCTGCCGTGCTTTTGGACCTTCTTCGCGGCCAGGTCGACGGTGAACTCGTCGGTCTCCACCAGGACGTCCTCCTCGTCGCCCCCGGTGGGCTCCGCGCGGCGCACGGCGGCCCGGAGGCGGGCCAGCAGCTCGTCCATGCCGAAGGGCTTGGTGACGTAGTCGTCGGCGCCCGCGTCCAGCGCCTCGACCTTCTCGTCGGAGGAGTGCCGGGCGGACAGCACGAGAATCGGCACCCGGGTCCAGCCGCGCAGCCCCTTGATCACCTCGACGCCGTCCATGTCGGGCAGGCCCAGGTCGAGGACGACCACGTCGGGGTGGCGGGCGGCGGCGAGCCGGAGCGCGGTGGCGCCGTCGTGCGCCGCGTCGACCTCGTACTTGCGCGCCTTGAGGTTGATCACGAGGGCGCGCACGATCTGCGGCTCGTCGTCGATGACCAACACTCTGGTCATGTGGCCTGCCTTTCGGGTTCTGCTTCTGCTTCTACTTCTGCGAAGGGTGTTTCGAGGAGCTCCGCGTGCGCGTCCGCCGCGCACAGCGTCAGCACCATGGTGAGGCCTCCGCCGGGCGTGTCCTCGGCGTTGAGGGTGCCGTTCATGGCCTCCGCGAAGCCCCGGGCCACCGCGAGCCCGAGTCCCACCCCCGCACCGCGCGGGGCGTCACCGTAGCGCTGGAAGGGCTCGAAGATGCGCTCTTTGGCCGCGTCCGGCACTCCGGGACCGCGGTCGACGACCCGTACCTCGACGCGGTCGGCGATGGCGCTGGCGGACACCCGGACGGGGGTGCCGGGCGGGCTGTACTTGACGGCGTTCTCGACCAGGTTGGCCACCGCCCGCTCCAGGAGCCCGGGATCGACGGCGACCATCGGCAGGGTCTCCGGGACGTCCAGCTCCACGCTTGTGTCGGGCACCCCGCCGAGGGCCATCGGCACCACCTCGTCGACGTCGATCTCCCGGATGATCGCGGTGACCGTGCCGGTCTGGAGGCGGGACATGTCGAGCAGGTTGCCCACGAGATGGTCGAGCCGGTCGGCGCCCTCCTCGATGCCCTCCAGGAGCTCGGCCCGGTCCTCCTCGGACCACGCCACGTCGTCGGACCTGAGCGACGAGACGGCCGCCTTGATGCCGGCCAGGGGCGTGCGCAGATCATGCGACACGGCGGCCAGGAGCGCCGTACGGATGCGATTGCCCTCGGCGAGCGTGCGGGCCCGGTCAGCCTCCTCCTGGAGTCTGCGACGGTCCAGGGCGACGGCGGCCTGGGCGGCGAAGGCGGCCAGCACCCGGCGGTCCTCGGCGGGCAGCACCCGGCCGGTGAGCGCGAGTGCCATGTGGTCCCCCACCGGCATGTCGACGTCGGCGTCCTCGGGCCGCTCCACGGGCGGTCCGAGCCCCGCCCGCCCCGCGCAGGTCCACGGCTCGACGTCGCTCGCCCGTTCCAGCAGGGCCGCCGACTCCATGCCGAAGGTCTCCCGGACGCGCTCCAGGAGCTCCTCCAGACGGGTCTCGCCGCGCAGCACGTTCCCGGCGAGGAAGGACAGGATCTCCGACTCGGCGCGCAGCCGGGCGGCCTGGTGGGTGCGGCGGGCGGCGAGGTCGACCACGGAGGCCACCGAGATGCCGACGCCCACGAAGATCACGATGGCGACGATGTTCTTCGGGTCGGCGATGGTCCAGCGGTGCAGGGGCGGTGTGTAGAAGTAGTTCAGCAGCAGCGAGCCGACCGCGGCCGAGGCGAGTGCCGGGAAGAGTCCGCCCAGCAGGGCCGCGGCCACCACGACCGCCAGGAACAGCAGCATGTCGTTGGCGAGGCCGAGGTCGACGGTGGTGAGGAGGATCGTCAGGAGCGCGGGGCCCGCCAGGCCGACCAGCCAGCCCCACAGGATCCGGGCCCGTCCGAGCCGCGCGCCCCGGGCCACGGGCAGTCCACGCCCCTTGGCGACCTCGTCGTGGGTGACGATGTGCACGTCCAGGTCGGGCCCGGACTCCCGCGCCACGGTCGCGCCGACACCGGGTCCGAAGACGTACTGCCAGGTCTTGCGGCGGGAGGAGCCGAGGACGATCTGGGTGGCGTTGACGCCTCGGGCGAAGTCGAGCAGCGCGGCCGGTATGTCGTCGCCGACGACATGGTGAAAGGTTCCTCCAAGGTCTTCGACGAGGGTCCTCTGAACGGCGAGTTCCTTGGGCGAGGCGGAGGTCAGCCCGTCGCTGCGGGCTATGTAGACGGCGAGGACCTCGCCGCCGGCGCCCTTCTCGGCCAGCCGCGCGGCCCGCCGGATCAGCGTCCGGCCCTCCGGTCCGCCGGTCAGCCCGACCACGATCCGTTCCCTGGAACCCCAGATCTTCGAGACCCGGTGCTCGCTGCGGTACTGCTTGAGGTACTCGTCGACCCGGTCGGCCACCCACAGCAGCGCGAGCTCCCGCAGGGCGGTGAGGTTGCCGGGGCGGAAGTAGTTCGACAGGGCCGCGTCGACCTTGTCCGGCTGGTAGATGTTGCCGTGTGCCATCCGCCGCCGCAGTGCCTGCGGCGACATGTCGACAAGCTCGATCTGTTCGGCCCGCCGTACGAACTCGTCGGGCACCGTCTCCTGCTGCCGCACGCCGGTGATCGACTCGACGACGTCGCCGAGCGACTCCAGATGCTGGATGTTCACGGTCGAGACCACGTCGATCCCGGCCGCCAGCAGTTCCTCGACGTCCTGCCAGCGCTTGGCGTTGCGCGAGCCCGGAATGTTGGTGTGGGCGAGTTCGTCCACCAGGGCGACGGCGGGGGCCCGGCGCAGGACGGCGTCGACGTCCATCTCGGTGAAGACGGCGTCCCGGTACTCCAGCTCCCTGCGCGGGATCTCTTCAAGGCCGTGCAGCATCACCTCGGTGCGCGGCCGCTCATGATGCTCCACGAAGCCCACGGCACAGTCGGTCCCCCGCTCGACCCTGCGGTGCGCCTCGGACAGCATCGCGTACGTCTTGCCGACGCCCGGTGCCGCACCGAGATAGATCCGAAGCCTGCCGCGTCCCATGGGGCCCATTGTCTTCCGCTCACTACTGCCTACGCAGCGCCGACCTTACGGCCAACAATCCCGACAAAGGGGACCGGAACCGACGTGGGGGCCCGCCTTTGACGCAACTCTGACGCGGCCCGCAGCCAGAAGCCCGGCCGACCGGCACCGGAGCCTGCATCCACCGGCCTGCCGCAGCCGCACCTTCTCCGCTGCGGGCCTGCCCGGGTCCCCGATCAGTTCGGCCAGCCACATCACGGCGTCTTCGCTCGCGCCAGCCGCCTGGAGGCCCAGCAGCAGCTACGGCTCACCGCTGCGCGGAGGGTGCAGGCAGCCAGGACGTGACGCCAGAGCGTCAGCGCGCCCGCCCTGGCCCGCGAGCTCCCGGGCCAGGAAGCGCCGCTCGTTCCAGTACAACCGGCGGTGCGTCATGGCTGTCTCCAGCACCCACGGCACCACGGTGGCCCTGCCGCCCCAGGAGCAACAAGAGTCCGCGCAGCACGTCGGAGACCCCCGCCGCGGGGAGAGCGACGAGCTTGCCGTCAGTGCGGGATGGGTCTCCACGGCGCAGCCGTTGCCCTACACGCCCCGGCGCTCCTCCCCACCGAACGCTCCACCGAGTGCCGGGCTCCGCCCCCCGGCACGACGCGCGCGCTCAGTGCCCCACGATCTCCCCGTCCCCCAGCTCCAGCACCCGGTCCGCCAGGTCCAGCAGGGTCGCGTCGTGGGTGGCGACCAGCGCGGTGACGTTCTCGCTGCGTACGACGGCTCGCAGCAGCTCCATGACGGCGTGCCCGGTCTCCGCGTCCAGTTGGCCGGTCGGCTCGTCGGCGACGAGGAGCGAGGGGTTGTTGGCGAGGGCGCGGGCGATGGCGACGCGCTGCTGCTGGCCGCCGGAGAGTTCACCGGGGCGCTGCTTCGCGTGCTCCGCGAGGCCGACCAGGGCCAGCAGCAGCTCGACGCGCTCCTCACGCGCGCGTGCGTCCACCCGGCGCAGTCGCATCGGGACGCCGACGTTCTCCGCGGCGGTGAGGATCGGGATGAGCCCGAAGGACTGGAAGACGAAGCCGATACGGTCCCGGCGCAGCGCCAGCAGCCCGTCCTCGTCCAGCCCGGCGATGTCGACCCCGTCGAGCTCGACCCGCCCCCGGTCGGGCCGGTCGAGCCCCCCGACGATGTTGAGGAGCGTGGTCTTCCCGGATCCCGAACGCCCCTTGAGGGCGACGAGTTCACCGCGCGGCACCTCGAAGGAGACCCCGCGCAGCGCGTGCACCGCGGCGGCCCCCTCGCCGAACGACCTGTGGATGTCCTCGACCCGCACCATGGTCTCCGTGACCACCTGAGTCATTGCGCTCTCCCCCGTGAAACCCGTAAAACCCGCGAACCCCGTGAACTCGTGGAACCGGGCGCCAGTATCACCGCCCGGCGCCCGGCCTTCAACGGTTCAGCTCGGGTTGTCCCCGTGCGTGAGGGTCTCCCAGGCCACGAAGAGGTTGTTGCTGCCGGCCGGCCGGTTCCGCTCGGTCAGCGTCTGCGTATTGGTCATGCCCATGCCAAGCCTGTGGTGCAACGCGTTGTACCCGACCTCGGTGACCGGCCCGAGCCCGAGTTTCAGCGACCCGCCGCACAGCCAGCCCGGCACAGCTGTCCCCAACTCGTACCTGGCCTGGAACCCCAGCGCCTGCCGCAGCCGCTCGCCCACATCCGTGCCGTACAGGTCCTGGCCCTGGACACGGCTCGTCTCGGCGACGTGCGAGATCGCGGAGATGCCGTACCCGGTGTGCGTGAGGTCCCGGCAGGTCTCCTGGGTGAGCCCGGTGACGAAGGTGGACTGCCCCTGCCAGTAGTTGACGATCTTGTCCCGGGTGTCGAGGTTCTGACTCGGCACGGTCTTCGGCAGCTCTCCGTCGGAGTCCAGGTAGACGTAGGCCGCGGTGCGGGTGCGGAACTTCGCCATGGCTTTGTCGTACGACGACCTGTCCTCGAGGAAGACGGAGATGCCGACGGCCGCCTCCATCATCGACAGCTCCCAGTTCCCGTTGGACTTCGAGCCGTTGATGATCTCCGGCAGATAGACGTTGCGGAGCATGGTCGCGAAGCGTCCGGAGTTCGCCCAACTCCCGGTGTACGTGTACTTGATGATCTCGGCCGCCCTGGGCCACGAGGAGCCGGCCCAGCCGGTCTGCAGGGGCGCGTTGCTGTTGGTGTGATCCGTGATCACCGCAGACCAGGCGTCCATGAGCTGGATGGCCTTCTTGGCGTACCGCTCGTCCCGGGTGATGTACCAGGCGAGGGCATCGGTGTAGGCGGCGATCGCGTCCTCGCGCTCGTCGGTGCAGCCGTGGTTGGGGTTCGAGTACGACCCGCACTCGACGACCGCCCGCGGCTTGGGCGTGCGGTTCAGATCGGCGTACTTGCTCGCCAGCATCGCGTCGAAGGCGCCCTTCCAGGGCTGGGCGCCGGCGTTGACCTTGCTGCGGGCGAAGTCCAACTGCCCTTGGGAGACCGTGACTCCGGGATGGGCGAAAGCGGCGGGGGCGGCGTCGGCGGGTCGTGCGAGGACACCCAGCGCGAACGCGGCGACGACCATCAGCCGTACGGAATGACGCATAGCGGCTCCGTTCTCGTATGTGAACGTGAAGCGCCCCTATGAACATAGGCGTTGGCGGATGACCGTAGGTACAGACCAATACGGCGTCAAGGTCCCGCGCACGGAAAAGGGCCGCACCCCTCACGGGGTACGGCCCTCGACGTCGTACGACTAGCGGACCTCGGTGATCTCCGGTCCGCGCTGCAGCTGGCCCATCCCGCCGGAGAAGCGGGAGCCCTCGTCCTGCTGCTGGACGCCCTCGGGGACCATCTGGGCGTCGTTGGGCAGCTTCAGGACGATCGGGTCGCGGGGCGCCATCGGGCCCTCGCCGCGGACCACGACCGTGTCCCGGAAGATCTGCTCGAGCAGCCCGGCCGCCTGCGGCTGCACCGCGCCCTGGCCCGAGATCACCCCGCGCAGGAACCAGCGCGGACCGTCCACACCCACGAACCGCACGACCTGGAAGCCGCCCGTGCCGTCGGGCAGCTGCACCGGCACCTGGGCACGCAGCTCCCAGCCCAGCGGACCCTCGACCTCGTCGACGATGCCGCCCTGCTGGGTGATACCGGAGCCGATCTCCTCACGCACCTCGCCCCAGATGCCCTCGCGCTTGGGAGCCGCGAAGGCCTGCAGCTGGATGGCGCTGTCGCGCAGCACGACGGTGGCCGCGACGATGGCGTCGCCCGCGACCTCGACCCGCAGCTCCATGCCGTCGACACCCGGCACGAACAGACCGCCCAGGTCCACGCGCCCCTCGGCGGGATCACGTACCTCGGTGTCGTCCCAGGGCCCGTCGGGGCGCGGCTCCGGCTCCAGCCGCACGCGCTCGCGCTCTACGTCGTCCGCCTCAGTGTCGACGCTGTCGACGACCTGCTCGGCCTCGCCGGCCGCGTCCTCGGCGGCACCCTTCTTCTTGCGACGTCCGAACACGTCACTGTCCTTCCCGGTCGGATACGACCGATGCGTATCGATTCCCACCCGTTGTGCCGCCCACGGCGGCCTCAGCGCTTGTATCGCCCCCGTCGCCCACGGCGGCGTGACCGCCGGTGGACCCGAAGCCCCCCTCGGCCCGCGCCGAGTCGGGAAGCTCCGCGACCTCCTGGAAGCGGACCCTCTCGACCTGCTGGACGACGAGTTGGGCAATCCGGTCGAAGCGCTCGAACCGCACCGACTCGTGCGGATCGAGATTCACCACGATCACCTTGATCTCCCCACGGTACCCGGCATCAACCGTCCCCGGGGCATTCACGAGAGCGACACCGCAGCGGGCGGCGAGACCGGATCGAGGGTGCACGAAGGCCGCGTACCCCTCCGGCAGCGCCACAGACACCCCGGTGGACAGCACGGCCCGCTCTCCGGGCTTCAGTTCACGGCTCTCGGTGGTCCGCAGATCGGCTCCCGCGTCTCCGGGGTGCGCGTACGCCGGAAGTGGTACGTCGGGGTCGACGCGCCGGATCAGCACGTTCAGGGGGTCACGGCTCACGGGTTCACCTCGAAGGCACGGGCACGCCGTACCTGGTCCGGGTCGTCCATGGCGGCCCGGATCTCCTCCGGGCGGCCGTTGTCGATGAAGTGGTCGACCTTGACCTCGACGAACAGGGCGTCGGCACGGACCGCCACGGGCCCGTCGGGTCCGCCGATCCGGCCGGTCGCGGTCGAGTAGATCTTCCGCCCGGCCACCGCCGTCACCTCGGCCTCCAGATACAGCACCGTGTCCACGGGCACCGGCCGCACGAAGTCGGTCTCCAGACGCCCGGTCACGGCGATGGTGCGCAGTAGCCAGTTGAGCGAGCCCAGGGTCTCGTCGAGGGCGGTCGCGAGCACCCCGCCGTGCGCGAGCCCGGGAGCGCCCTGATGGGCGGGGCGCACCGTGAACTCGGCGGTGACCGAGACCCCTTCGCCGGCCCGTGCCTCCAGGTGCAGCCCGTGGGACTGCTCGCCGCCACAGCCGAAACACTGGCCGTAGTGCGCACCGAGCAGCTCACCGGGCGCGGGAGCATCCTGGTGTCGCACAGGTTGCGCCGCGTCGGCGGGAGGCTTGAGAGCCGGGGAAATACCACTCACAGGCGCAGACCTTACCCGCCCGCCCGTCTCCCACCTCCACCCTGCCTGACAGCGCTTCGCGCCGACTCCCCCTGACATCGGACCTGTCAGGACACCGTGCCAAGCTTGGTTCCATGCAGCCCTCCGCCGCCCCGTACGACGAACGTCTCACCGCCCCCCGCTCCTGGTGGCTGATCTCCTTCCTGGTCGGGGTCGCCTTTGCGCTGATCCTGCTTCCCTTCGGGACGCTTCCGCTGCTCGGCGGCCTGGTAGGCGGCACCGCCGTGGCGGCGATCCTCGCGAGCTCCTACGGCTCGCTGCGCATCCGCGTCGTCGGTGACTCCCTCATCGCGGGCGAGGCGAAGATCCCGGTGGCGGCGCTGGGCGAGGCGGAGATCCTGGACCCGGAGGAGGCCCGGGCCTGGCGGACCCACAAGGCCGACACCCGTGCCTTCCTGCTGCTGCGCTCCTACATTCCCAGGGCGTTGAAGGTGGAGGTCACCGACCCGGACGACCCGACGCCGTATCTGTATCTGTCGACGCGGGAGCCGGAGCGGCTGGCCGAGGCGCTGAAGGCCGCCCGGACGGCCGCCGCCTAGAACATTCGTGCAGGGCTTCACCTCGTCCGTACGGACGGCGGAGCCCGAAGTCTCACGGAAGTCTTACGTCTCCAGCTGAAGCGGATTCGCAGGCGTCTCCAGGGCCGGGAGCTGGGGCAGTTCGCCCCACGGCACCTGCATCTTGCGCAGATCCTTCCGGATCCGCTCGGCGAGCTTTCTGGTGTCCCGGCGGTTCATGACCGCCCCGACGGCCGCGCCGACCAGGAACGGCATCAGGTTCGGCAGGTCGCGGATCGTCCGCTTCATGATCTGCTGCCGCAGCTGCTGTTTCATCTGGCTGTTGAGCGCGCCGCTCACGGTCGACGGCTTCTTGGCGTCGATCCCGCGCTCCCCTGACCAGGAGTTCAGATACGCGGTGCTGCGCTCCTTGAGGTTCCCGGGCGGCCGTACGCCGTAGACCTCGTGGAGTTCGGCGATCAGCTTCAGCTCGATCGCGGCCACTCCGGTGATCTCGGCGGCCAGTTCGGTCGGCATCGCCGGCGGCACGGGAAGCATCGCCGCCGCTCCGACCCCGGCTCCGACCGTCGCCGTGGCGCTCGCGGCACCCGTGACAAGCTTGTCCGCGAGTTCTTCGGGGCCGAGGCCGGGGAACTGGCGGCGGAGGGTCGCGAGGTCCCGTACGGGTACACGCGGGGCGATCTCGATGATCCGGTCGGCCAGGTACGCCAGACCCGCCCTGGCCCGGCTACCGCCCTTGCGGACCCCTTCCCGGGCCTTGTCCCGGACCGCCGCCGCCCGTCGTCTGGCGACGGGCGCGGGCGTCCTGGTCATATCGGTCGGCGCCGGGAGGTCAGCCCGGTCGGCCACCGGTTCGAGCGAGGCCCCCGTTTCGGGAGAGCCCCGCTCGTCGTCACGCGCGCGGTGAGGGCCGTCGGACGGCCCCTGGTCCGCTCCCCGCCTGAGAGA
Source organism: Streptomyces doebereineriae (assembly GCF_031845645.1). Classification (NCBI taxonomy): domain Bacteria; kingdom Bacillati; phylum Actinomycetota; class Actinomycetes; order Kitasatosporales; family Streptomycetaceae; genus Streptomyces; species Streptomyces doebereineriae. The sequence goes on along the minus strand of NZ_JAVREZ010000006.1, from coordinate 94,203 downwards.
GCGGCGCTTCCAAGGAGGGGTCGAGCCAGTCATGCCCGACCCGCCCTCAGTCGCAGTCGCGGCAGATCGGCTGGCCGTTCTTCTCTCGGGCCAGCTGGCTGCGGTGGTGCACCAGGAAGCAGCTCATGCAGGTGAACTCGTCCTGCTGCTTGGGCAGTACCCGGACGGCCAGCTCTTCGTTCGAAAGGTCCGCGCCGGGCAGTTCCAGGCCTTCGGCGGCCTCGAACTCGTCGACGTCCACTGCGGAGGTCGACTTGTCGTTCCTGCGCGCCTTGAGCTCTTCAAGGCTGTCCGAGTCGACGTCGTCGTCGGTCTTGCGTGGGGTGTCGTAATCCGTAGCCATGTCGCTCTCCCCCTCTGGGTGTCTGCGGTGTCTCCAGCGCACGTAACGCGTGAGAGGCCGGACTTGTGCCCGACCCGAGGCGGAGATTTTGCCTCACATCAAGGTCTGTTACTCAATCGACACCCAACCGGACTCCTCTTGAGTGATCGGGTTGGATGGCGATCGGGACCGTACACGGTCCGAATCCCGCACTTCAAAGGCGTCTCACCGTGTACTTCCCGTGATCAGGACCCCTGAAAACCCGGATTATCCCGGCTTTCCGACAGGGTGCATGATCACGGAGAGTAGATGGCCGGAAAATCTCCCTTGTGATCGATCACACATGGGGTGGTCCATCAGGTGCGCAGAAAATTCCGCGCAAAGCGAACATCCCTGTGTATCGATCTCAGTGCGGGGGCCATGGTCTCAGACCGGAAGGGTGACTCGCATCACGAGCCCACCCCCTTCACGCGGCTGAGCGGTGATGTGCCCGCCGTGCGCCCGCGCCACGGACCGCACGATGGACAGACCGAGCCCGACGCCCTTGTCGCTGCCGGTGCGGTCGGCGCCCCGCAGCCGCTTGAACGGCTCGAAGAGATTGTCGACCTCGTACGCCGGCACGACGGGGCCCGTGTTGGACACCGTGAGCACCGCGTGGCCGTGCTGGACCTCCGTGGTCACCTCGACCCAGCCGTCCTCGGGCACGTTGTAGCGCACGGCGTTCTGCACCAGGTTCAGGGCGATCCGCTCCAGGAGGACGCCGTTGCCCTGGACGACCGCCGTCTTCCGGTCACCGCGGATCGCCACGCCCTTGGCCTCCGCCTCGCCGTACACCTGGTCGACCGCCTGCTCGGCGACCTCGGCGAGGTCCACGGGCTTGCGCTCGACGATCTGGTTGTCGCTGCGGGCGAGCAGCAGCAGGCCCTCCACGAGCTGTTCACTGCGCTCATTGGTGGCCAGCAGCGTCTTGCCCAGCTGTTGCAGCTCCACGGGTGCCCCCGGATCGGACAGATGCACTTCCAGGAGCGTGCGGTTGATCGCCAGCGGGGTTCTCAGCTCGTGCGAGGCGTTGCCGACGAAGCGCTGCTGGGCCGTGAAGGCCCGCTCCAGGCGCTCCAGCATGTCGTCGAAGGTGTCGGCCAGTTCCTTGATCTCGTCGTCCGGGCCGTCCAGCTCGATACGGCGGGAGAGGTCCGAACCCGCCACCGAGCGCGCGGTGCGCAGGATCCGGCCGAGCGGCGACAGGACGCGGCCCGCCATCGCGTAGCCGAAGGCGAAGGCGATGATCGCGAGGCCCAGGAGGGCCAGCAGTGAGCGGCTGAGGAGGTTGTCCAGGGCGTGCTGGCGCTGGTCGTTGACGCACTGGTTCAGCGCGTGGTTGAGCTCGTCCGCGGGCAGCTCACTGCCCGACAGCTTGCAGACGTCGCTGGTCACCCCGCCAGAGACGATCTTGAAGGGCAGGTTGCTCCCCACGTTCAACGCGTTCGCGGCGAGCAGGTAGATGATCGACAGCAGCAGAATGCCGGCGATCAGGAACATGCCGCCGTACAGCAGCGTGAGCCTTATGCGGATGGTCGGACGCAGCCACGGCAGCGGCGGCGCCGGCCGCCTGGGGTCCCAGGTGGGCTTCGGGGGGGCCTGGGGAGGAGCGGGAGTCGAGGCCACGGGTTATCAGATCCGGTAGCCGGAGCCGGGGACGGTGACGATCACCGCGGGCTCGCCCAGCTTGCGGCGCAGGGTCATGACGGTCACCCGCACCACGTTGGTGAAGGGGTCGGTGTTCTCGTCCCACGCCTTCTCCAGGAGCTGCTCCGCGGAGACGACGGCGCCCTCGGAGCGCATCAGCACCTCCAGGACGGCGAACTCCTTCGGGGCGAGCTGGACCTCCTTGCCGTCGCGGAAGACCTCGCGGCGGTTGGGGTCGAGCTTGATCCCGGCGCGCTCCAGGACCGGCGGCAGCGGCACGCTGGTGCGCCGGCCGAGGGCACGCACGCGTGCCGTCAGCTCGCTGAACGCGAAGGGCTTGGGCAGATAGTCGTCGGCGCCGATCTCCAGGCCCTCGACGCGGTCGCTGACGTCGCCGGACGCCGTGAGCATCAGCACGCGCGTGGGCATGCCGAGTTCCACGATCTTGCGGCAGACGTCGTCGCCGTGGACGAGGGGGAGGTCGCGGTCGAGGACCACCACGTCGTAGTCGTTGACTCCGATGCGTTCCAGGGCGGCCGCACCGTCGTACACGACGTCGACGGCCATGGCCTCCCGGCGCAGTCCGGTGGCCACCGCATCGGCGAGCAGTTGCTCGTCCTCGACGACGAGTACGCGCACGTCGCTTGTCCTTCCTGTGTCCACCCGCGTAGCGCGTTTCGGGAACGCGCGGGCAGGGGTCCGGGTGAGTGTTGGCCTCCATCCTGCCCTTTTCGGCCATAAGTCGGCTGTAAGCCGGGTGAGCGGCAGCTGAAAGACGGGTGTGAGAGCGGGAATGCGGGATTTTCTCGCGAGGTTGAGGTTTCCGTCGGAAGGAGCGGGGGGAGGACGGCTTTACACCCCGCGATCACGCTCTGCATGTGCCGTACCACCATGCGGCACGACGCGATCCGCTTCCGCAGAGCGGGCGTGGGTGTCCGGCACCGTCGCCGCCCGGCAGGGCAGCGCTGGGCACCTACAGGAGACGTGATCGCCCCTTCCGAACGGCACACCCCCGTGCCACCGACCCACGACCCAGGACGAGGGGGCGCAGCATGGACGCATTCACCGCAGGACTTCTGCAGCGCATAAGGGCGACCGAGACCGATCTGACACGGGCTCGCAACGAGGGCGACGACTTCCTCGTCGAGGTGGAGCAGGGCGAGCTCGACGACCTGCGCCGCCTCGCCGCCGAACACGGTGTGGAGGTCAGCGCCTAGCGTCTGATCGGCTTCGCGGCACGACAGCGGACCCCCGGCGAATCCAGCGCCGGGGGTCCGCTGCGTCCGGGTCCGGAGGCGTTCACCTCGTGTTCGTCCGGAGTCGGTCCGTCAGTCGTGCCAGGCGCCGAAGCCCTCCAGGAGCTCCTGGAGGGGCTCGAAGACCCCGGGGGTACCGGCGACGGTGAGGCCGGGGTTCGGGCGTTCTCCGGGGCGGCCACCGGTCAGGGCGCCCGCTTCCCGGGCGACGAGGTCGCCCGCACCGTAGTCCCAGGCGTTCAGGCCTCGCTCGTAGTAGCCGTCCAGGCGGCCTGCGGCCAGGTCGCACAGGTCGACCGCCGCCGAGCCGCCGCGGCGGATGTCGCGGAGCAGGGGGATCAGCTTCTGGGCCACCTCGGCCTGGTGGGTGCGGACCTTGGTGACGTAGTTGAAGCCCGTCGACACCAGGGCCTGGTCCAGGGGCGGCGCCGGGCGGCACGTCAGCCTGCGCTCACCCTCCCACGCGCCGGTGGCCCAGGCGCCCTCGCCCCGGACCGCGTGGTACGTCTCGCCGCGCATCGGCGCCGCGACGACTCCCACGACGGTCTCGCCGTCCTGCTCGGCCGCGATGGAGACGGACCAAGTCGGCAGCCCGTAAAGGTAGTTGACCGTGCCGTCGAGGGGGTCGATCACCCAGCGGATCCCGCTCGTGCCCTCGGTGGAGGCGCCCTCCTCGCCGAGGAAGCCGTCGTCCGGGCGGTGCTCGGAGATCAGGTCCGTGATCAGCTTCTCCGCCGCGATGTCCATCTCGGTCACCACGTCGATGGGACTGGACTTGGTCCTGGCGACCGCGAGGTCGGCCGGGCGGCCGTCCCGCAGCAGGGCGCCGGCGCGACGGGCCGCCTCCTGGGCGAGCCGGAGCAGTTGCGCGTGCAGGGGGTCGGTCACGGGGCTCCTCACGCGTACGGGCTGTCGACGCCCGCGGCTGCGGGCTTGGCGGCACGGGCCGGGCAGCAGCCGACCGGACAGACGTTGTGGTCGGCCCCGAGCGCGCCGAGGGCGCAGGGCGTGACCTTCTGCCCGCGCTCCACCCCGGCCCGCTCCAGGACCAGGTCGCGGATGGCGGCGGCGAACCGCGGGTCGGCGCCGACGGTCGCCGAGCGGCGCATCGGCAGGCCCAGCTCCTCGGCCTTGGCCTTCGCCTCCGTGTCGAGGTCGTAGAGGACCTCCATGTGGTCGGAGACGAAGCCGATGGGGGCGATCACCACGGCCGGGACGCCGGATCCGTGGCGCTCCTCCAGGTGGTCGCAGATGTCGGGCTCCAGCCACGGGATGTGCGGGGCGCCGGAGCGCGACTGGTAGACGAGCTGCCAGGGGTGGTCGACGCCGGTGCGCTCACGGACGGCGTCCGCGATCAGCCGGGCGACCTCCAGGTGCTGCGCGACGTACGCGCCGCCCTCGCCATGGCCCTCGACCGGACCGGAGGTGTCCGCGGACGCGTTCGGGATCGAATGGGTCGAGAAGGCGATGTGGGCGCCGTCGCGGACGCCCTCGGGGAGCTCGGCGAGGGACTCGATCACCCCGTCGACCATGGGCTCCACGAAACCCGGGTGGTTGAAGTAGTGCCGCAGCTTGTCGATCTTCGGCAGCTCCAGGCCCTCGGCCTCAAGGGCCGCCAGCGACTCGGCGAGGTTCTCGCGGTACTGGCGGCAGCCCGAGTAGGAGGCGTAGGCACTGGTGGCGAGGACCAGGATGCGGCGGTGGCCGTCGGCGATCATCTCGCGCAGGGTGTCGGTGAGGTAGGGCGCCCAGTTGCGGTTGCCCCAGTAGATCGGCAGGCCCAGGCCGTGGTCCGCGAAGTCCTTGCGCAGGGCGTCCAGCAGGGCGCGGTTCTGGTCGTTGATGGGGCTGACCCCGCCGAACAGGAAGTAGTGCCGGCCGACTTCCTTCAGGCGTTCCTTGGGGATGCCACGCCCGCGCGTCACGTTCTCCAGGAACGGGACCACGTCGTCGGGGCCCTCGGGGCCTCCGAACGAGAGCAGGAGCAGGGCGTCGTAGGGGGTGGCATCGAGCGCGTCTCGCATGGGTCGATCCTGTCATCCGGTGCTGACAGCCGGGAAACGGCGGGGTGACCACGCGGGTTCCCGGCCCGTCCGACGGGGTGCGTTAGGGTCACCTCACTCGTAAGCTGTATGAGGCGTATTCGCGCCTTACCGCTGCCCGAGCCGCTGCTCACCGGCCGACCGGAGAACCCCTGTGCCCAGCCCCTACCGCGCCCTGTTCGCCGCTCCCGGCTCCAAGGGTTTCGCCGCCGCTGGCTTCGTCGGCCGGATGCCGCTGTCGATGATGGGCATCGGCGTGGTCACGATGATCTCCCAGCTCACCGGCAGGTACGGCCTCGCGGGCACGCTGTCGGCCACTATCGCGCTGGCCGCCGCGGCGATCGGCCCGCAGGTCTCCCGGCTGGTGGACCTGCACGGCCAGCGGCGGGTGCTGCGCCCGGCGACGCTCGTGGCGCTGGTGGCGTCCGCCGGGATGCTGCTCGCCGCGCACTTCCGCTGGCCGGACTGGGTGCTGTTCGTGTGCGCCGTCGGCATCGGCTCGGTGCCGAGTCTCGGCGCGATGATCCGCGCGCGGTGGGCGGCCCTGTACCGCGGCACCCCGCAGCTGCACACCGCGTACTCCTTCGAGTCCGTCGTCGACGAGGTCTGCTTCATCTTCGGGCCGATCATCTCCATCGGGCTGTCCACGGCCTGGTTCCCGGAGGCGGGTCCGCTGCTCGCCGCCTGCTTCCTGGCGGTCGGCGTCTTCTGGCTGACCGCGCAGCGGGCCACCGAACCGGCCCCGCACCCCCGCGAGCACGACGGCGGCCGTACGGCACTGCGCGCGCCGGGCCTGCAGGTCCTGGTGGCCACCTTCGTGGCGACCGGGGCGATCTTCGGGGCGGTGGACGTGGTCACCGTGGCCTTCGCCGACGAGCAGGGCCACAAGGGCGCCGCGAGCCTCGTGCTCGCCCTCTACGCGGCGGGATCCTGCGTCGCGGGCCTCGTGTTCGGGCTGCTGCACTTCGGGGGACGGCCCGAACCTCGCTGGCTGCTGGGCATATGCGCGATGGCCGTGAGTATGATCCCCCTCCTACTGGTCGGAAACTTGCCGTTTCTGGCCGTGGCGTTGTTCGTTTCGGGCCTGTCCATCGCTCCCACGATGATCACGACGATGTCCCTGATCGAGCAGCACGTACCACGCGCGCAACTGACCGAGGGCATGACCTGGATCAGTACCGGGCTCGCGGTCGGGGTCGCGCTCGGCTCCTCCGTGGCCGGCTGGGTGATCGACGCGGCCGGTGCGCGCGCCGGGTACGGGGTTCCGGCGGTGTCCGGGGCCGTCGCGGTCGCGGTCGGTTTCCTGGGGTACCGCCGGCTCAGCAGGCCGGCTCCACGTCGGGGAGGCAGCGTTGAGCACGGCAGCGAGCGCGAAGAACGGCACGTGGCGTAACTGGGGCGGCAATGTGGCCGCGCGTCCCGCCCGGGAGGTCACGCCCGCCTCGGTCGACGAGCTGGCGGCTGCCGTACGGAAGGCCGCCGAGGACGGTCTCAAGGTGAAGGCGGTCGGCACCGGGCACTCCTTCACCTCGATAGCCGCGACCGACGGTGTGTTGATCCGCCCTCAACTCTTGACCGGCATCCGCAACATTGACCGGGACGCCATGACCGTCACGGTGGAGGCCGGTACGCCGCTCAAGAGGCTCAACATGGCTCTCGCACGCGAGGGCCTGTCGCTGACCAACATGGGCGACATCATGGAGCAGACGGTCTCCGGGGCCACCAGCACCGGCACGCACGGCACGGGCCGCGATTCGGGCTCGATCGCCGCCCAGATCAGGGGACTTGAGCTGGTCACGGCCGACGGCTCGGTCCTCAGCTGCTCCGAGAAGGAGAATCCCGAGGTCTTCGCGGCCGCCCGGATCGGCCTGGGCGCGCTCGGCATCGTCACCGCGATCACGTTCGCCGTCGAGCCGGTCTTCCTGCTCACGGCCCGCGAGGAGCCCATGAGCTTCGACAAGGTCACCAGCACCTTCGACGAACTCTGGGCCGAGAACGAGCACTTCGAGTTCTACTGGTTCCCGCACACCGGCAGCACCAACACCAAGCGCAACAATCGCAGCGCGGGCCCCGAGAAACCGGTGCCGCAGCTCCAGGGCTGGATCGAGGACGAGTTCCTCTCCAACGGTGTGTTCCAGGTGGCCCAGTGGGTCGGCCGCGCGGTGCCGGGCACGATCCCCTCGATCGCGCGGATCTCCAGTAAGGCGCTGTCCGCCCGGACGTACACCGACATCCCGTACAAGGTCTTCACATCGCCCCGCCGGGTGCGGTTCGTGGAGATGGAGTACGCCGTCCCGCGCGAGGCCGTCGTCGAGACACTGCGCGAACTGAGGACGATGGTGGAGCGTTCCGGGCTGAAGGTCAGCTTCCCCGTGGAGGTGCGCACCGCGCCCGCCGACGACATCACGCTGTCCACCGCCTCGGGCCGCGACAGCGCGTACATCGCGGTCCACATGGTCAAGGGGACGCCGTACCAGGCGTACTTCACGGCTGCCGAGCGGATCTTCACGGCGCACGAGGGGCGCCCGCACTGGGGCAAGGTGCACACGCGCGACGCGGAGTACTTCGCCGGGGTCTACCCGCGCTTCGGCGAGTTCACCGCGCTCCGGGACCGGCTCGACCCCGACCGTCGCTTTCAGAACGACTACTTGCGGCGGGTGTTGGGCTCCTAGCGGGACGGTCGGGGGACGCACACGGGAAGCCAATAGTTCCGTTTCAGGCGATTCCGTGAATTACGCCACGTCCAAGATCCCGAAGACCGCTCAACGAACGGCCGGGCGCCGTTTCTTGAACGAAGTTGAGTGGCGCGCCAATCCACGCAGGTGGCCCAAATGGAGTACTGTGGCGAGCCCTGGGTACGGTCTCCCGCCAGGGCGTCCGTGAATCTCAAAGGGCGCCGGGAGGGGGCTAGTTGCACAGGGTGACGGAGTTGGTCACTCAGCGTTGCGAATAAGTAACCGTGCCATAACGGCGATCCAGGGCTGGTGCCCGACACGCCGGGCAACTCGGCAAGGTTGTGGCAGGCTGCACCCGGGCAGGTCACACTCGACTAGCGGAAGCAGCGACGCACGTGACGTCGGCAGGCACCACCCGGGAGGTCCCCATGCCCGAACTGCGTGTCGTGGCCGTCTCGAATGACGGCACACGGCTGGTGCTGAAGGCTGCCGACTCAACGGAGTACACGCTTCCGATCGACGAGCGGCTGCGCGCAGCGGTGCGCGGCGACCGTCCGCGCCTCGGTCAGATCGAGATCGAGGTCGAAAGCCATCTCCGTCCCCGCGACATCCAGGCGCGTATACGCGCAGGTGCCACCGCGGAAGAGGTAGCCCAGCTCGCAGGTATCCCCGTAGACCGTGTACGGCGCTTCGAGGGCCCTGTGCTCGCCGAGCGCGCCTTCATGGCCGAACGAGCCCGCAAGACTCCGGTCCGCCGGCCCGGCGAGAACGCCGGACCGCAGCTCGGCGAGGCCGTCCAGGAGCGGCTGTTGCTGCGCGGCGCAGAGAAGGACACCGTCCAGTGGGACTCGTGGCGTCGTGACGACGGCACCTGGGAGGTTCTGCTGGTCTACTGCGTCGCGGGCGAACCCCACTCGGCGAGCTGGACATACGATCCGCCCCGGCGGCTCGTCCAGGCCGTCGACGAGGAGGCACGCTCGCTGATCGGCGAGTCCGAGGACCTCGGCGCGCCGGAGCCCAGCTTTCCGTTCGTGCCGCGTATCGCACGGCTGCCGCGCGACCGTCCGCTGGACCGCGCCCTCGACCGGCCGAGCCTGCCCCCGGCCGAGCCCGTCGAGGAGACCGTCGCTGAACGGGACTCGCTGACCAGCCTGTTGGAGGCCGTACCGAGTTTCCGGGGCGACATGGTCGTACCGGAGCGGCCGTCCGAGACGGCGACCGCCGAGGAAACGCCCGATCCGGAGCCCGAGGTGGAGGAGCCGCCCGCTCCCGCGGCCTCGGCCGGTTCCGCCTACGCGGATGTCCTCATGCCGCGTTCGGTGGCCAGCCACCGCGACCGCCTCATCGGCGCGACCGACCGCCAGGCCGAGGCGGACGGCGTCCGTCCGGGTCGCAGAGCGGCGGTCCCGAGCTGGGACGAGATCGTGTTCGGGACGCGGAGGAAGAAGCAGGAGTAGTCGGTCGTACGAGGAAGAGGGCCGCGCTCACCGAGTGCGGCCCTTTCTCGCGTCCGGACAGGGGCGTCTACTGGGGATCCGGTCCCACGGCGACCGGGCGCTCCGGGTCCGAGGACCACTCCGACCAGGAACCGACGTACAGCGCCGCCGGGATGCCCGCGACCGCCAGGGCCAGGACCTCGTGGGCGCCGGACACGCCCGAGCCGCAGTAGACGCCGACCTCGGTGTCGTCGCCGGCGCCGAGGGCCTTGAAGCGGGCGTTCAGCTCCTCCGCGGGCAGGAAACGGCCGTCCGGGCCGACGTTGTCCGTGGTGGGCGCGGACCGGGCGCCCGGGATGTGGCCGCCGACACGGTCGATCGGCTCCACCTCACCGCGGTACCGCTCCCCCGCGCGCGCGTCCAGCAGCACCCCCGCGCGGGCCAGCGCCGCGGCCGCGTCGGCGTCGAGGAGACCGGCCGCCGCGGGCACCGGCTCGAAGTCGCCCTCGGCAAGCGCCGGACCCGGCACGGAGGACTGCAGCGGCCCCTGCCAGGACGGCAACCCGCCGTCGAGGACTCGCACGTCCGGGTGACCCGTCCAGCGCAGCAGCCACCACGCGCGGGCGGCCGCCCAGCCCTGTCCGCCGTCGTACACGACCACCGGCGTGCCCGAGGAGACACCCGCCCGGCGCATCGCGGCGCCGAACTCGGCGAGCTCGGGCAGCGGGTGCCGCCCGCCGGTGCCGGCCGGGCCGGCCAACTCCCGGTCCAGGTCAACGTAGACCGCGCCCGGGATGTGCCCGGCCGCGTACTCGGTCCGGCCGTCGAAGGGCGGTTCACCGGCCGCCTTGGCCACGCTCAGCTGCCAGCGGACGTCGAGCAGGACGGGCGGGTTCGGGCCCACCAGGTCGCTCGCGAGTTCGGATGCGGAGATGATGGCGTTCATGGCCACCATCCTTGCGCACAGGGTGGCCGCGTCGTCCATGTCCGGCTACTGTGCTCCGCCGGACAGGCCCGATCACGAGGCGTACGGGACCGGGCACATGCTGTACAGCCGATCGACACCCGTCGGCCATCGCGTGGCAACGGTCAGGCAGCCGCGCGGCAGGCACCCTCCTGGCACAGGAGGCCTCGCGGCGGCGTGCCCGGAGCGCGCGGCACCGCGGGTGGTGCGAGCATCGGCACGGAGGTCCGGACCACGGACACGACACGGCCACCGCGAGGGGCCGAGGAGAGAGTGACGATGACCGAGGCAAGGGGGTCGGCCGCCCCGCCCGCTCGGCACACGCCCGGTACGCCCTGCTGGGTGAGTCTGATGGTGCACGGGATGGCCGCGACCCAGGAGTTCTACGGATCGCTGTTCGGCTGGGAGTTCGTGCCGGGCCCGCAGCAGCTCGGGCCCTATGTCCGGGCCCTCCTGGACGGCCAGGAGGTCGCCGGGATCGGCCAGCTGCCGCCCGACCGCCACCTTCCGGTGGCCTGGACGCCCTACCTCGCCTCGGACGACATCGACCTGACAGCCGAAACGGTACGGCTGTGCGGCGGCACGGTGGGAGTGGGACCGCTGGACGCCGGGGACGCCGGGCGGCTGGTGATCGGCTCCGACCCTGCCGGCGCCGTCTTCGGGGTGTGGCAGGCGGCGGCGCACCTCGGCACGTCCGTCGCGGGCGTACCGGGCACTCCCGCCTGGCACGAGCTGCTCACCTTCGAGACGGTGAGCGTCGCCAAGTTCTACGAGACGGTCTTCGGCTACGAGGAGGAGCCGGTGGTCTCCGCCGACTTCGACTACGTCACCCTCCACGCCGGCGGCCGTCCGGTCGCCGGCCTTCACGGCGTCGGCCACACCCTTCCCCGCGACCGGGGGCCGCACTGGATGACCTACTTCGAGGTGGCCGACGCGACCGCTTCCACCCGCCTCCTCACCGACCTCGGCGGCCACGTCCTGCGCCCACCGCACGACAGCCCGCACGGCCGTGTGGCCACGGTGGCGGACCCGGAGGGGGCGCGGTTCGCGCTGATCGAGGACCCGCACTGAAACAAGACGTGACCAGGTCGGCCCCGAGGACGTCAGGTCAGAAGCGCGCCCCGGCCGACGGGACCGGCAGCACGTCCGGGGAAAGCGCGGCCGCGCGGGCCGTTCCCGCGGTCATACGGCGGCGGTGGTGGCGGCGGCACAGGACCTCGTAGCCGATGTCGTCGGCCTGGTTGACGTCCCCTACGACGACCTGGGCACCCTCGACGACCATCTCGCCGTTGACCGTACGGGCGTTGTGCGTGGCCCGGGCGCCGCACCAGCACAGCGCCTCCACCTGGAGGACCTCGACCCGGTCGGCCAGCTCCACCAGGCGCTGGGAGCCCGGGAACAGCTTGGAGCGGAAGTCGGTCGTGATGCCGAAGGCGTAGACGTCGAGGTCCAGGTCGTCGACCACGCGGGCCAGTTGGTCGATCTGCTCCGGCGTGAGGAACTGCGCCTCGTCCGCGATCACGTAGTCCGCGCGGCCGCCCTGGGAGAGGTGGTCGACGAGGTAGGCGTAGAGGTCCTGGCCATCCTCGACCTCGACCGCATCCGTGACCAGACCGAGCCGCGAGGACAGCTTGCCCTCACCGGCCCGGTCGTCCCGGGTGAAGATGATGCCCGTCAGACCACGCGCCGAACGGTTGTGCTCGATCTGGAGAGCCAGTGTGGACTTCCCGCAGTCCATCGTTCCGGAGAAGAACACCAGCTCGGGCATGGGAGGTCGAGCACCTTTCGGTTTCTGCTGTGGACAGGGCCGGATCGGTTTCAGGAGCGTACTTCGAGCAGCGGGACGAGCTGCTCGGCGGGGGTCATCGAACCGTGGTTCCCGACCATCGACGACTCCTTCGGCTCCCGCTCGGAGGCGATGAGGAGCACGTCGTCGCGGGCGGCGGCGACCACGTCGCCGATCCGGTCGTACACCCGCTCGTCGCACTGGCCCGGCGGCCCGAACCAGCCCGCGGCGATCGCCTCGTCGCGTGAGGCGACCCAGAACTGCTCGCCGAGGACCTCGCGCCAGCAGGTCAGGACGTCACCCGCGGCGCCCGGCACGGCGTAGACATGGCGGGCGCGGCCCTCGCCGCCCAACAGGGCGACCCCCGCGCGCAGTTCCCAGTCCTCGTCGAAGTCGATGCGGTGCTGCTCGTCGAAGGGGATGTCGATCATGCCGTGGTCGGCGGTGACGTACAGCGCGCTGTTCGGGGGCAGTTGCTCCGCGAGACGCTGGACCAGACGGTCGACGTACATCAGCTGGCCGCGCCAGGTGTCGGAGTCGACGCCGAAGCGGTGGCCCGCGCCATCGACCTCGGAGTAGTACGTGTAGACCAACGAGCGGTCGCCGAGGGCGAGTTGCTCGGCCGCGAGGTCCATGCGGTCCTCGCCGGACAGCCGCCCGTGGAACGTGCCGCCGCTGAGCGCCACCTTGGTCAGCGGAGTGTTCTGGAAGGTGGGCGAGGAGACCTGGGCCGTGTGCACGCCTGCCTGGTCGGCGAGTTGGAAGACGGTGGGGTACGGCTGCCAGACCTGCGGCTTGGTCCACGGCTGCCAGCGCAGCTGGTTCATCAGCTCGCCGGTGGCCGGGTTGCGCACGGTGTAGCCGGGCAGGCCGTGGGCGCCCGGCGGCCGGCCGGTGCCGACGGAGGCGAGGGAGGTCGCGGTGGTCGCCGGGTAGCCGGTGGTCAGGGGGCGGCCGGTGCCGCCGCGCGAGCCGGCCAGCAGGGAGGTCATGAAGGGCGCCTCGTCCGGGTGCGCCTTCAGCTGCTCCCAGCCGAGGCCGTCGATCAGGAACACGCAGTTCCGGTCGGCGGGGGTGAGCTCGGAAATCGCGGCGGTCGTGCCCGGTACGGCCATGCCGGCGGCGAGGGTGGGCAGCAGGTCGGCGAGGGAGCCGGTGCCGTACTCGGGGACGGGCGCGGTGTCGAGGGCTAGGGGCTCCGGGTGGTCCCAGGCGGCGGGCTGCGCCATTAGCGAGCTACGTCCGCGGTCGCCTCGGAGATGGCCTGGGCGAAGGCGAGCGCCTGACGCACGGTGTCCGGACCGTCCCCTGCCTCGCTGACGCGCAGGCTGAGGTCGTCCGCCGTGGAGCTGCCGGTGTAGCCGTGGTCCGCCTCGCAGTTGGGGTCGCCGCAGGCGGCGGGCTCCAGGTCGATGCGGGAGACGGCGCCCCAGCCGATGGTCAGCACGACCTCGCGGGGCAGGGTGCCCGGCTGGTACTGCTCCGGGTTGGCGACGACCCGGCTGACCACGACCGACGAGATCCGGTCGAGCTTCACGGACTCCGTGGAGGTGGTGGCATACGGCGTGGGGGACGTGCTGTCCGCGGCCTGCTCGTCGGTGTGGCTGACGATGAAGCGGTTGCCGGTGAGGACGAGCACGGTCACGTGCCGTCGCACCTCGTTCTGGTCGAACGTCGTCTCCTGGTGGACCAGGTACGACCGGATGGGCTCGCCGCCCAGCGCGGACTCCACCGCCTCGGCCACGAGGGCCGGGTAGTAGCCGCTGCGCTCGATCGCCGCTCGCAGCCCCTGGGTCGTCGTACTGGTCTTGGCCATGACGTCCATCCTACGGTGGCGCACTGACTGCGAGGCACCGCTCGCCGCTGCTCAGTAGGCGGGAAGTGTCCGCGGGCCGAGGTCGTCGCGGGCGGGCGGCGGCGCGAGCCGCACGGAGGCGCCGAGAACGCTCAGGCCGCGCGGGGCGACGACGACCGGCTCCAGGGTGATCGCGACGACCTCGGGATGGTCGTCGACCAGCCGGGACACCCGCAGCATGAGTTCCTCCAGTGCCGGTGTGTCGACCGGGGTGGAACCCCGCCAGCCGAAGAGGAGCGGTGCGGTCCGGATCGAGCGGACGAGGGTCGCCGCCTCCCGGTCGGTGACCGGAATCAGCCGGTGCGCGGTGTCGCCGAGCAGCTGAGAGGCGGCCCCGGCGAGTCCGAAGGACAGCACGGCGCCGGCGGCGGGGTCGATGACGGCCCGGATCACCGTGTCCACCCCGCGCGGGGCCATCCCCTGCACCACGGGCCGCAGTTCGTCGGGGGTGCCGAACAACTCGGTCAGCTCGGCGTACGCGCGCCGCAGCTGCTCCTCGTCCGCGAGATCGAGGCGTACGCCGCCGAGGTCGGCGCGGTGGCGCAGGTGCGGGGCGGTGGCCTTGAGGGCGACCGGGTAGCCGAGGGTCGCGGCGGCCCGGACGGCCGCGTCGGCGGTGGTGGCGGGCAGGGCGCGGTGGACCTGGATGCCGTACGTGCCGAGCAGCTCGCAGGTCTCCTCGCTGCCGAGGGTGAGGCCCTGCCCGCGGGTGAGCAGGCCGTCGATCAGGGCGGCAGCGCCCTTCTCGTCGATGGCCGCGTCGATGGACTCGGGCACCTTGCCGGGTTCGGCGGCCTCCCGGCGCCACTGGGCGTACTGCACGGCGTCGGCGAGGGCCCGCACCGCGCGCTCGGCGGCGGGGTAGGCGGGGATGAGGCGCTCGCTGGTCTCGGCGACGGGCGGTTCCGCGGGGGCCGGCGTGGCGCGCAGCCGGTCCAGGGCGCGGAAGGGGTGGTCGGCGCGGATCGTCGGCGGGCCCGGGGCGGCCTGGGGCGCGGTGCTGGTCGCCGCGGACAGGGCCTCCGCGAGGCCTCCGAGCTCGACGTGGACCACGAGGACCGGCTTGCCGGGGACCTGCTCCGCCGCGGACCTGAGCGCCTCGGCGAGCGCGGCGTCGCCTGCGGATCCCTCACCGACTGCCGGGATGGCCGTCACGATCACCGCGTCGCACGCGTCGTTCGCCAACGCGCGCGCGAGGGCCGCGTGGAAGTCCTCCGGTGCGGCCGCCGTGGTGAGGTCCAGCGGGGTCGACGGCCGGAGCCCTTCGGCCGCGCACGCGTCATAGGTGAGCAGGCCGAGCGACTCGGAGTTGCCGAGGATCGCGACCTTGGGGCCGGTGGGCAGCGGCTGGCGGGCGAGCAGCAGGCCGGTGTCCACCAGTTCGGTGATGGTGTCGACCCGGATCACGCCGGCCTGCCTCAGCAGCGCGGAGACCGTGGTGTGCGGCAGGCGCGTCGCGCGGACGGCGTGGCCCTGCGGGGCGGTGCCCGCGCCCTGCACCACGACCAGGGGTTTCGCGGCCGCCGTACGTCTGGCGAGGCGGGTGAACTTGCGGGGGTTGCCGATGGACTCCAGGTACATGAGGACGACGTCGGTGTCCGGGTCGTCGTACCAGTACTGCAGGACGTCGTTGCCGGACACGTCCGCGCGGTTACCGGAGGAGACGAAGGTGGAGACGCCGGTCTCGCCGGTCACGCCGGCGCCGCGCCGGTGCAGCCGGGAGAGCAGGGCGATGCCGATGGCGCCGGACTGGGCGAACAGGCCGATCCGGCCGGGGCGGGGCGCCTCGGGAGCCAGCGAGGCGTTCAGCCGGACCTCCGGAGAGGTGTTGATGATCCCGAACGCGTTCGGGCCGATGATCCGCATGCCGTACGCGCGCGCGTGCCGCACGAGTTCACGCTGGCGCTCGCGCCCCTCGGGGCCGCTTTCGGCGTACCCGGCGGAGAGCACGACGAGTCCCTGCACGCCGTGCTCTCCGCACTCGGCGACGACCTCGGGGACGTGCTCGGCCGGGACGGCGACGACCGCGAGGTCGACGGGGCCTTCGATGTCGCGCACCGAGCGGTACGCGGGGATGCCGTCGAGCTCCTTCTGCTCGTCGGGGAACGCCTTGTTCACGGCGTACAGGCGGCCTTTGAACCCGTAGTCCCGGATGTTGCCGAGGACGCTGCGGCCCACCCCGCCGGGGGTGCGGCCGACACCGACGACGGCGACCGAGCCCGGGGTGAGCAGCCGCTGCACGGACCGCGACTCGGCGCGCTGCTCGCGCGCGTACTGCACGGCGAGCGAGCGGTCGGTGGGCTCCAGGTCGAACTCCAGGCGTACGACGCCGTCCTCGAAGCTGCGCTTCTGGGTGTACCCGGCGTCGGTGAACACCTTGATCATCTTGACGTTGGCGGGCAGCACCTCGGCGGCGAAGCGCCGGATGCCGCGCTCACGCGCGACCGCCCCGATGTGTTCGAGGAGGGCGGAGGCCACACCGCGCCCCTGGTGGGCGTCCTGGACCAGGAAGGCGACCTCGGCCTCGTCGGCGGGGGCGGAGGCGGGCATGCCCTCGGCGCCGATGCGGTCGTAGCGTACGGTGGCGATGAACTCGCCGCCGACCGTGGCGGCGAGCCCCACCCGGTCCACAAAGTCGTGGTGCGTGAAGCGGTGGACGTCCTTGGCGGACAGGCGAGGGTAGGGCGCGAAGAAGCGGTAGTACTTCGACTCGTCCGAGACCTGCTCGTAGAAGCTGACCAGGCGATCGGCGTCGTCGACGGTGATGGGCCTGATGCGCGCGGTGCCGCCGTCGCGCAGCACCACGTCGGCCTCCCAGTGGGCGGGGTACTCGTGCCGGTCCGACGCGCTCTGCATGGGCCCCAGAGTACGGCTCGCGTACGACAACGGCGCGAGGCAGTCTGTGGAGAACGCGCGAGAACGTACAAGGACGGAAGTCGGGCCGAGGCCGCGGTCCGACCACTCCCCCCGGAGGGACTTCAGGTCCTGTCCGGAGGCGCTTCACGTGTGGGAAACTGGTCTAGACAACCCTGAACACCGAAGGGCAGCATCACATGGCTGAGCGCCGCGTCAACGTCGGCTGGGCCGAGGGCCTTCACGCCCGCCCCGCTTCCATCTTCGTCCGGGCCACCACGGCCGCAGGTATCCCGGTGACGATCGCCAAGGCCGACGGCAACCCCGTCAACGCGGCCTCCATGCTGGCCGTTCTCGGCCTGGGTGCGCAGGGCGGCGAGGAGATCGTCCTCGCTTCCGACGCCGAGGGTGCGGACGCGGCCCTCGACCGCCTCGCGAAGCTGGTCGCCGAGGGGCTCGAGGAGCTTCCCGAGACCGTCTGAGGGAAGGTGCCTTAAAAGCATCGAGGGGCTCGTCCGAATTACCGGGCGGGCCCTTCGCATTTCCCTTTTTCGGGCAGCAGGAATACTCCCCTTCGAATTACCCTCTCTTTGTATACGGCGCCCGTGTTAATGCTGCAGGCCTGTCACGTTTACAGGATGTTGCGAGGTCCTCACACGGTCCGCGCGGTCCTGCCCGGAGGTGAACCTCAGCCGGTGAACGGCGCCCGAGCGCTCGGTGTGCAGTGCCGTGATCGCCCGCGCGCGCTCGCCGTCCCCGCGCGCCACCGCGTCCACGATCGCGCCGTGCTCGGCCCAGGACTCCGCGGGGTTGGCCGGCGCGTCCACGACGTACATCCAGGCGATCTTGTGCCGCAGCTGGGTCAGCATCGAGGTCAGCGCGGGACTGCCGGAGGCCTGGGCGAGCGTCTCGTGGAACCAGCCCCCCAGGGAGCGCAGATCCTCGCTGTTGCCCCTCCTGGCCCGTTCCTGGCCCAGCCGGACCAGGCCGCGCAGCACCTTCAGATGGGCCTCGGTGCGGCGCTGGGCGGCCCGGGAGGCGCCGAGCGGCTCGAGGAGCATCCGCATCTCCAGGAGGTCGGCGCCCTCCTGCTCGGTCGGCTCTGCCACGCACGCGCCCGCGTGCCGCCGCGTCACCACGAAGCCCTCGGCCTCCAGCGTGCGCAGGGCTTCCCGGACCGGGACACGGGAGACTCCGTAGCGGCGGGCGAGCAGTTCCTCGGTGAGTCGGCTGCCGCGCTCGTAGACACCGGCGACGATGTCGTCCCGGATCGCCGTGCATACCGAGTGCGCCGGAATACGCATGTCCGACCTCCGTCTTAATCCCCGTGAAACGTCGCCGATTGACGTGTGTTCAGTGACTCTATTGCAATGAACGGGAATTTCCGACGGCGGACCGGAATCCGAGGATATTTTTTGGACAACGGGGCGGCGGAAACGACGAAACCCCGGCTCGGGGGAGCCGGGGCCTCGCGGAGATCGCGCGGTGGGTCGTCAGACGTTCACGCCGTGCGAGCGCAGGTAGGCGACGGGGTCGATGTCCGAGCCGTACTCGGCGGTGGTGCGCGCCTCGAAGTGCAGGTGCGGCCCGGTGACGTTGCCGGTCGCGCCGGACAGTCCGATCTGCTGGCCCGGGGTGACCGACTGGCCGACCGAGACGCCGATGGACGACAGGTGGCCGTACTGGGTGTACGTGCCGTCGGCCATCCTGATCACGATCTCGTTGCCGTACGACCCGCCCCAGCCGGCCTCCACGACGGTGCCGCGGCCGACCGCGTGCACGGAAGTGCCGCTCGCGGCGTGGAAGTCGACACCGGTGTGGCTGCCGGACGACCACAGGGAGCCGCCGGTCTTGTAGCCGGTCGAGACGTAGGAGCCGGAGATCGGGACGACGAAGCGGTTGAGGCGCTCGCGCTCGGCCTCGCGGGCTGCGCGCTCCTTGGCCTCGCGTATCTCCTTGGCGCGCGCCTCGGCCTTGCGCTTGGCCTCCGCCGCCGCCTTCTTCTGCGCGGCGGCCTGCGCCTGGGCGGCGGCCTGGGCGTCGAGCTGGTCGGCGAGGGACTCACCGGCGCTGACGACGGGCATGAGGCCGGTCTGCTCGACGGAGTTGTCGGCGGCGAATGCGGGGGCGGCGATGGTGCCGATGACGCCGGTGGTGGCGAGGGCCGCGACGCCCGCCGCGCGGGCGGTGGTGCGCTTCATGCGGCTGGGACGACGGTGCTTCCCGGTGGCGCAGGTGAACGCCATGTGGTGGCTGGTCCTTTCCTTCCTTCTCGCCTACCGGGTTAGCTGACGGGTTCGGAGCAGGAAGGTCTCCTACGGACTCCCTCGCGGCTCGCGCGGGCGTCCGATTCACCCCAGGGACGCGTGATGTGGGTCCCCGGCTCCCCTGGCTCGCGCCATGCGGGGACTCGGCGATGACTGTCCGGTGCCGCGGGCGCGGCGCAGTGCCTGACGGACAGCCCAGAGGACGCTAAGCGGGGCCACTTTCAATCCCCAAACGGATCACGGGTTTTGTAGCGCATCCCACAGGGCAGACAGGCAACCTCCTGCCCAATTCGGACATCTGAGGGCCCTGGTGGCGCTTGCGTCACCAGGGCCCCCGAGGTCGGGTGCCTCTACTCGGCCGTCACGACCTTGACTTCGCCGATGCCGAGGGCCTCGACGGGCTCCTTGATGGCGGCCGCGTCGCCGACCAGGACCGTCACCAGCCGGTCCACCGGGAAGGCGTTCACGACGGCCGCGGTGGCCTCGACGGTGCCGGTCGCGGCGAGCTGCTGGTACAGGGCCGCCTGGTAGTCGTCCGGCAGGTGCTGCTCGACCTGGTCGGCCAGCGTGCTCGCCACGGCCGCCGCGGTCTCGTACTTGAGCGGCGCCACACCGACGAGGTTCTGTACGGCGACATCGCGCTCGGCGTCGGTGAGGCCGCCTTCGGCGAGCGTGCGCAGCACCTTCCACAGGTCGTCCAGGGCGGGACCGGTGTTCGGGGTGTCGACGGAGCCGCTGATGGCGAGCATCGCGGCGCCCGAACCGTCCGGGGCGGACCTGAGGACCTGCCCGAACGAGCGCACACCGTAGGTGTAGCCCTTCTCCTCGCGCAGGACACGGTCCAAGCGGGAGGTGAGGGTGCCGCCGAGGCAGTACGTGCCGAGCACCTGCGCGGGCCACACGCGTGCGTGCCGGTCGGCGCCGATGCGGCCGATCAGCAGCTGCGTCTGGACGGCGCCCGGGCGGTCCACGATGACGACCCGGCCGGTGTCGTCGGCGGTCACCGGCGGCACCGGCCGCGGCCGGCCCGTGGAGCCGGTCCAGGAACCGAGGGTGTCGCCGAGCAGGGCGTCCAGGTCGATGCCGGTGAGGTCGCCGACCACCACGGCGGTCGCGGTGGCGGGGCGCACATGCTTCTCGTAGAAGCCGCGCACGGCCGCGGAGTCGATGTTCTCGACCGTCTCCTCGGTGCCCTGGCGCGGGCGCGACATGCGCGAGTCGGTCGGGAAGAGCTCCCGGGAGAGCTCCTTGGCGGCGCGGCGGGACGGGTTGGCCAGCTCGTGCGGGATCTCGTCCAGGCGGTTGCGGACGAGCCGCTCGACCTCGCTGTCCGCGAACGCGGGCGCCCTGAGGGCGTCGGCGAGCAGACCGAGCGCCTTGGCGAGGCGCGAGACAGGCACTTCGAGGCTGAGGCGGACGCCCGGGTGGTCCGCGTGCGCGTCGAGGGTGGCGCCGCAGCGCTCCAACTCGGCGGCGAACTCCTCGGCGGAGTGCTTGTCGGTGCCCTCGGAGAAGGCACGCGCCATAATCGTGGCGACGCCGTCCAGGCCGGCCGGCTCGGCGTCCAGGGGTGCGTCCAGGAGCACCTCGACGGCGACGACCTGCTGGCCGGGGCGGTGGCAGCGCAGGAGCGTGAGGCCGTTGTCGAGCGTCCCGCGCTCGGGGGCGGGGAAGGCCCAGACCTTGGGCTCGCCCGCCTGCGGCTGCGGGTGGAAATCCATCGCGGCGAGCTCGGTCACTTGGCCGCCTCCTCGTTCTCGTCGGTGGCTTCCACGGTGGCCGCGGACTCCGGGTCTTCGGCGCCCTCGGCGTCCTCGGCGCTCTGGGCGATCTCGGCCGGGGCGGTGGGCTCGTAGACGAGCACCGCGCGGTTGTCGGGGCGCAGCTTGGCCTTGGCGACCGCCTGGACCTCCTCGGCGCTCACCTCCAGGACGCGCTGTACGGCGGACAGGGCGAGCTGCGGGTCGCCGAACAGGACGGCGTAGCGGCACAGTTCGTCGGCGCGGCCCGCGACGGTGCCGAGCCGGTCCAGCCACTCGCGCTCCAACTGGGCCTGGGCGCGCTCCATTTCCTCGGCCGTGGGGCCCTCCTCGGCGAACCGGGCGAGCTCCTCGTCGATGGCGGCCTCGATGACCGGTACCTCGACGTCCCCGGAGGTCTTCACGTCGAGCCAGCCCAGGGAGGGCGCACCGGCCAGGCGCAGCAGGCCGAAGCCGGCCGCGACGGCCGTACGGTCGCGCCGTACGAGCCGGTTGTAGAGGCGGGAGGACTCGCCGCCGCCGAGGACGGTGAGGGCGAGGTCGGCCGCGTCGCACGCGCGTGTGCCGTCGTGCGGAAGCCGGTAGGCCGCCATCAGGGCGCGTGCCGGGACCTCTTCCTCGACGACCTCGCGCAGCTGCTCGCCGATCGTCTCGGGCAGGGAACCGTCGCGGGGCGCGGGCTTGCCGTCATGCGACGGGATGGAGCCGAAGTACTTCTCGATCCAGGCCAGCGTCTGCTCCGGGTCGATGTCGCCGACGACCGACAGAACCGCGTTGCCCGGCGCGTAGTACGTGCGGAAGAACGCGCGCGCGTCCTCCAGCGTGGCCGCGTCCAGGTCGGCCATCGACCCGATCGGGGTGTGGTGGTAGGGGTGGCCCTCCGGGTAGGCGAGGGCGGTGAGCTTCTCGAAGGCCGTGCCGTACGGCACGTTGTCGTAGCGCTGCCGTCGCTCGTTCTTGACGACGTCCCGCTGGTTCTCCATTGACTCGTCGTCGAGGGCGGCGAGCAGGGAGCCCATGCGGTCGGCCTCCAGCCAGAGGGCGAGCTCCAGCTGGTGGGTGGGCATGGTCTCGAAGTAGTTGGTCCGCTCAAAGCTGGTGGTGCCGTTGAGCGAGCCGCCGGCGCCCTGGACGAGCTCGAAGTGTCCGTTGCCCTGAACCTGCTTCGAGCCCTGGAACATCAAGTGCTCGAAAAGGTGAGCCAGGCCGGTACGTCCCTTGACCTCGTGGCGTGAGCCGACGTCGTACCAGAGGCACACCGCCGCGACCGGGGTCAGGTGGTCCTCGGAGAGCACCACGCGCAGGCCGTTGGCCAGGCGGTGCTCGGTCGCTGTCAGGCCCCCGGTGCCTGCCTGGTCTGTGGCCGTGTGACCCATGGGCATGTACGTCCCTTCGATCGCGGTCGCGGTCGTGGAAACCGCGGTTGTCCTGCCGGTCCTGCCACTGTATGCAAGCGTGCGGACCCTCGGCGAAGTTCCCGCAGCGCGTACGCCCACAGCGGATCGCGTAGCCTGCGGGCAATCGTGAGGGAGGCGCTGTGCCGGCGCCGGGCCTGGCGCCTCAGCCGGGTCCTGGCCCGGACTGTCAGTGCCGCGGTCCACAATGGTCCGCGTCAGTCCCGTTCACGCTTCAGCAAGAGTGAGCCAAAGGGCCGTGAGCGACCCGTAGGCGAGCGACCAGAAAAGAGGAGCCGGCAGCGATGGCCCGCCGCAGCACGAAGACCCCGCCGCCCGACGACTCGTACGAGGAGCGGATCCTCGACATCGACGTCGTGGACGAGATGAAGGGCTCGTACCTCGAGTACGCGTACTCGGTCATCTACTCCCGCGCGCTCCCGGACGCCCGCGACGGACTCAAGCCGGTGCACCGGCGCATCGTCTACCAGATGAACGAGATGGGCCTGCGCCCCGACCGCGGCTATGTGAAGTGTGCCCGCGTGGTCGGCGAGGTCATGGGTAAGTTGCACCCGCACGGCGACGCGTCGATCTACGACGCCCTCGTGCGCATGGCCCAGCCCTTCTCGATGAGCGTCCCGCTGGTCGACGGGCACGGCAACTTCGGTTCGCTGGGCAACGACGACCCGCCGGCCGCCATGCGGTACACCGAGTGCCGCGCCGCCGAGGCCGCGAGCCTGATGACGGAGTCCATCGACGAGGACACCGTCGACTTCGCGCCCAACTACGACGGCCAGGAGCAGGAGCCGGGCGCGCTGCCCGCCGCCTTCCCGAACCTCCTGGTGAACGGCTCCTCGGGCATCGCGGTCGGCATGGCCACCAACATGGCGCCGCACAACCTCGCCGAGGTCATCGCGGCGGCCCGCCACCTGATCCGCTACCCGAACGCGGACCTGGACGCCCTGATGCGGCACGTCCCGGGCCCCGACCTGCCCACCGGTGGCCGGATCGTGGGGCTCTCCGGCATCCGGGACGCCTACGAGACGGGCCGCGGCACCTTCAAGATCCGCGCGACGGTGTCGGTGGAGACGGTCACGGCCCGCCGCAAGGGCCTGGTCGTCACCGAGCTGCCCTTCACGGTCGGCCCGGAGAAGGTGATCGCCAAGATCAAGGACCTGGTCGGCTCGAAGAAGCTCCAGGGCATCGCCGACGTCAAGGACCTCACCGACCGCGCGCACGGCCTGCGTCTGGTCATCGAGATCAAGAACGGCTTCGTGCCGGAGGCGGTCCTCGAGCAGCTCTACAAGCTGACGCCGATGGAGGAGTCCTTCGGTGTCAACAACGTCGCGCTGGTGGACGGTCAGCCCCTCACGCTCGGCCTCAAGGAGCTCCTCGAGGTCTATCTGGACCACCGCTTCGAAGTGGTGCGCCGCCGCAGCGAGTTCCGGCGCACCAAGCGCCGCGACCGGCTGCACCTGGTCGAGGGTCTGCTCACCGCCCTGGTCGACATCGACGAGGTCATCCGCATCATCCGCTCCAGCGACAACTCCGCGCAGGCGAAGGAGCGCCTGATCGAGCGCTTCTCGCTGAGCGAGATCCAGACGCAGTACATCCTGGACACGCCCCTGCGGCGCCTGACGAGGTTCGACCGCATCGAGCTGGAGTCGGAGAAGGACCGCCTCAACACCGAGATCGCGGAGCTGACCCGGATCCTGGAGTCGGACGCCGAGCTGCGCAAGCTGGTCTCCGCCGAACTGGCCGCGGTCGCCAAGAAGTACGGCACCGAGCGGCGTACGGTCCTGCTGGAGGCCGGAGCGACGGCCCCCGTGACCGCCGTACCGCTCCAGGTGGCGGACGACCCGTGCCGGGTACTGCTGTCCTCGACGGGCCTGCTGGCCCGTACGTCGAACGGCGAGCCGTTCCCGGAGGACGCCGACGCCAGGCGCAGCAAGCACGACGTGATCGTCTCGGCTGTACCGGCCACCGCGCGCGGCGAGATCGGGGCGGTCACGTCGTCCGGCCGCCTGTTGCGGCTGAACGTCATCGACCTTCCGCAGCTCCCGGACACCGCCGCGGCACCCAACCTCGCGGGCGGGGCCCCGCTGTCGGAGTTCCTCTCCCTGGAGGACGACGAGACGCTGGTCTGCCTGACCACGCTCGACGAGTCCTCCCCCGGTCTGGCGCTCGGCACCGAACAGGGCGTCGTCAAGCGTGTGGTCCCCGACTACCCGTCCAACAAGGGCGAGTTGGAGGTCATCACGCTCAAGGAGGGCGACCGGATCGTCGGCGCGATCGAACTGCGCACCGGCGAGGAGGACCTCGTGTTCATCACCGACGACGCCCAGCTCCTGCGCTATCAGGCCTCGCAGGTCCGCCCGCAGGGGCGCCCGGCGGGCGGTATGACGGGCATCAAGCTCACCGAGGGCGCGAAGGTCATCTCCTTCACCGCGGTGGATCCGGCGGTGGACGCGGTCGTCTTCACGGTCGCGGGCTCGCGCGGCACGCTCGACGACTCGGTCCAGACAACGGCCAAGCTGACCCCGTTCGACCAGTACCCGCGCAAGGGCCGCGCCACGGGCGGTGTGCGCTGCCAGCGGTTCCTGAAGGGCGAGGACTGCCTGTCCCTGGCCTGGGCGGGCGCCGTCCCGGCCCGCGCCGCGCAGAAGAACGGCACACCGGCCGACCTCCCGGAGATCGACCCGCGCCGCGACGGCTCGGGCGTGTCGTTGGCGAAGACGGTGTCGGTGGTGGCGGGACCGGTCTAGTAGTCGGGGTCCTGCTCGTCGGGATCCTGTACGTAGCGAAGGACGCCCCACATGCCGGCCTCGTCGGCGTGCGGGGCGTCCGCGTCTGCCCTGCACGCCTCCAGCTCCTTGCGCAGGGCGGGAGCGTCGATGCCGGAGCCGATGAGGACGAGCTGGGTGAGGCGTGCGTCAGCGGGCGCCCAGGCCTCCGGGTAGAAGCGCAGGAAGCGCCCCACGGCATGCACGGCGTAACGGTTGCGGACGTCGTACGGCCCGAAGTCGACGTATCCCTTGATCCGGTAGAGGCCCTCGGGCCTGCTGTCGAGGAACGCCATCAGCCGGCGAGGGTCGAGGGGTTCGTCGCAGGCGAAGGAGAGGCTGTCGTAGCCGGAGTGCAGATGTCCGGCGTGATCGTCACCGTGGTCGTCATGCAGGTCGTCGAAGGAGAGCTGTCCGATGCGCTCCTCGGCGGGGCGGCAGTCGAAGAGGAACTCGGGGTCGATGCGACCGTAGGTGGCCGGAACGACAGCCGCGCGGTCGACAAGTCGATGCACCAGAGCGAGCACGTGTTCGGCGTCTGCCGCCCGGTCGAGCTTGTTGACGACGACGAGGTCGGCGAGGGCGAGATGCCGGTCGATCTCGGGATGCCGGGCGCGGGTGTCGTCGAACTCGGCCGCGTCGACGACCTCGACGAGGCCGCCGTAGACGATGCCGGGTTGTTCGCTGGCGAGCACCATGCGGACGAGTTCCTGCGGCTCGGCGAGCCCGCTGGCCTCGATGACGATGACGTCGATGCCGGTGTCGGGCTGGGCCAGCCGGGACAGGTACTGGTCGAGTTCGCCGACGTCGACGGCGCAGCACAGGCAGCCGTTCCCGAGGGAGACGGTGGAGTCGCCGAGCGCGCCGGCGACGGCCATGGCGTCGATCTCGATGGCACCGAAGTCGTTGACGATGGCTCCGATACGGCTGCCGCCGCTGCGGTGGAGGAGATGATTGAGGAGGGTGGTCTTGCCGGAACCCAGGAATCCGGCAAGGACGACGACCGGGATCTGCCGGTGGCTCCCGCTCGGCTGACTCAACGTGCGACCTCTTTCGCGCTGCCGCGTGCACCGGATCGCGAGCCCGGCGCACGTACGAGGTTTGAATGCCGGACCAGGATACGAGCCGGAATAATCACCGCGAAGTGAACGATTGTTAGCAGCTCTTGCGGGGCAGACGTTGGGGAAGGCGCCGGTTCGTGCGACCCTCACTTCCCTCCGTGCGCCTCCTCTCCGCCTCCCCCGCCGATCAGAGCCGCTCGGCACCCTGGGAGACGGCAAGCGCCGCCCACCGCTCGCCGGTCCCCATCAGTCGACCCGCACCCCGACGACCGGCGGACGGCCGCCTGAATCGGGGGTTGACATGGCCACACTGAATGCAGGTGTACGGAGGATCGTTTCGGCTGCCAAGGCGACGGTGACGGCCGTCACCGACTCCATCAGCACACGGAGTACGCGCCACCGCAGGAGGGCCGTTCTCGCCCAACAGCACCGGCTCCACTTCGACCTGATCTGCAAGGCCATGGACGATCCCGCCCTAGCCGCTGTTCTCGACACCTACGAGACCCAGATCCCGCTCGAGAAACAGCGCCAGTTCCTCTTCGCCAACGCGCTCTACATCAACGCCATGTACTTCCACCGCATCGGAGCCATGAACCGCGCGGAGCTGTACGGCCACCTGCGGGTGATGTGTCAGAACGAGGTCTTCCGTGAGTACTGGGAGGCGACCCGCCACCACCGGAAGAGCCTGCCCGAGAACTCGGAGGAGTCCACCCTGGGCCTGATGCTGGACGATCTGATCCAGGAGCTCGCGGATTCCGACACGGACGAGTGGTGGGTCGTGGGCCAGCCGCCCGAGGAGTCCCCTTGACTCTCGGACGGCACGACCGTCGCGCAACCGTCAAGCGTCGGGGATGTCCTGTTTGGCACGGACGAGGGTTTCCCGAGAGATGATCACAATGCGCTCATAGTCGGCTCGTGCGGCGTCCGACGGGAGCTCGGGGTCGAGTTCCACAGTCGCTTCGCGCCCGATCACAGCGAAGTCACCGCTGCTGAGCTCGAAAATGTCGGGGCATGTCTGCCCGGTGGCACTGCCGCGCTCTCGAGGAGAGGCCCCGACACGTCGCACGATCTTCACGGAGGTGTACCGCCTTGTGACTCAGAGGGATGGATGTGCCCTCCGAAGTCGTCCGCGGTGGTTCGTCGGCAGTGCGTCGGAGTGCGCTCTCCGCGCGCGAGGTGTTCGCCGGAGCTGCCCCGGCCAGGCCCAGGGCCAGGCAAAGATATCGACTCCGGTGCACACGATGCGCGAGTTATCACTCTGCGAGTGAGTGAAAATTCCGCGAGAGCCTTGACCGGGGCGCGCACGGAAGCGGGCTCGCCCGTCGCGGGAACGCGGGCCTCCCTGCGGTGGATCGTGTCCAGGGTGTCCAGCGCCCGACTGGGCGCACCGGCGTGCAGTGGCCCGACAGCGCCCCCCTTCCGTCTGACTTCAGGCGCCGGACGACAACCTGCCTCGGCACGAGGCCGTATCCGCGACTCCTCAGGCGTGCGGCATGGGGAAGGTGTTCAGCCGTTCGGCACGATGACGCGGAAGAGGTGCATGCCCGTCGCCCCGGCCCGCGGTGTCCCCCGATCCGCGGACAGCACGTCGCGCCCCGCCGCCGCACCTCGCGCGCACAGCGTCTCGAACGTGTCGCACGGTCGCCGGCCCGGCGGTCGAGGTACAGCTGTTGATGGCAGAGGAGTTCGGCGACGCAGGGCCGGGGCTCCCCATACCGCCGTGTTCGCGGGACCATCACCGGGGAGCCTGCCCGGCGTTCGGCGTCGCAGATCGCGGCTATGCCATGACTGGCACCGCCACCGGCGCCCCCGGCCCCACATACCGCGCCACAGGCCGGATGATCTTCGAGTCCGCGGCCTGCTCCAGGATGTTGGCGCTCCACCCCACCACCCGCGCCGCCGCGAACGTCGGCGTGAACATCTCGCGGGGCAGGCCGCACAGTTCCATGACCACGCCCGCGTAGAACTCGACGTTGGTGTGCAGCTCCCGCCCCGGCTTGAGCTCGTCCAGGATCGCCTCGACATGGCGTTCCACCTCGACAGCGAAGTCCACACGTGGACCGCCGAACCGCTGGGCGACCTCCCGGAGCATCCGGGAACGCGGGTCCTCCGTGCGGTAGATCGCGTGACCGAAGCCCATGATCCGCTCCCCGGAGAGCACACGCTCACGGATCCAGGAGTCGATGCGGTCGGGCGTGCCGATCGCATCGAGCGTGTCCAGAGCCCGACTGGGCGCACCTCCGTGCAGCGGCCCGGACAACGCCCCTACGGCCCCCACGAGACACGCCGCCGCATCCGCTCCCGTCGACGCGATGACCCGCGCCGTGAAGGTTGATGCATTGAAGCCGTGATCAATGGTTGAGATCAAGTACTGCTCGACCGCCCGCGCCCGTTGAGGCTCCGGCTCCGAACCCGTCAACATGTAGAGGTAGTTCGCCGCGTACGAGAGATCCTCGCGCGGCTCCACTGGCTCCAGCCCCTTGCCCAGCCGGTGCAACGCGGTGAGCAGCGTCGGCACGGCCGCAGCGGCCACGAGGGTGTCCCGTCGCCGCTCGTCCGGGTCGATGTCGTACACCGGCCGGAACCCTTTCGCTGCTCCGAGCAGCGACAACGCGGTGCGCATGCCCGCCAGCGGGCCGGACCGCCCACTCGCCGCCGCGATCGCCGGCAACGCCGCCCGCACCTCGTCGGGCAGCCGCCGCAGTGCCGCGGTCTCGGCACGGAAGACCACGGCCCGTCCGGCGTCCGGCAGTTCGCCGTGGACCAGGAGATGCCAGACGTCCTCGAAACCGCGGGTCTGCGCGAGTTCGACAGCCGAGTACTGGCGGTAGTGATAGAACCCCTCGCGTCCTCGGACATCTCCGACCTCGGTGTCAGTGACGACGACTCCGGCGAGTCCTCGCGGTACGTCGACGAGCGTGGTTGACCTGTTGACCGACATGATTCCTCCCTGGACTTGATTCGACTGTCCATGGTTGACTCAGTTGGTGTCAATATTGATTGAATCAATACACACCAATCAACCCACTCGGTTGCGGATACGGTGACCTCTTATGCGCGATCAAGACCCCCTCCCCGGCCCCGCCGAACGCCGGCTCAGCACCAAGGAAGCCGCCGAACTGCTGGGCGTGAAGCCCGAGACCGTCTACGCCTATGTGAGCCGAGGCCAGCTCAACAGCCGACGCGCTCCCGGCGGCCGGGGCAGCACCTTCGACGCCAAGGAGGTGGAGACCCTTTCCCGGCGCAACCGCCGGGAGAGTGGCGGGAGTCCGGGCTCCGGCGGCGAACTGTCCGTGCGCACCCGCATCACGTTCATCGACCGGGACCGCTACTACTTCCGGGGCGTCGACGCCACCGAACTGGCCGCGCATCACTCCTACGAAGAGATCGCGGAATGGCTGTGGACCGGCCATCTACGCCCCGGAGTCACCTTCACCGCGCCTGAAGCCGCCGTCGAGGTGGCCCGCCGCACGGTCGACGCACTGCCCGAACACACAGGCCCCACCGACCGGTTGCGGGTGGCTGCGATCGCCGCCGCGGTCTCGGATCCACTGCGTTTCGACCTGTCCGAAGAAGCCGTGCTCGGCACCGCACGGACTCTCATCCCGACCCTCGTCGCCGCCCTCCCGCCGGTGCTGCGCGACCGCCGCCGGGACGACGGCCCACTGGCCCACCGTCTGTGGACGCGCCTCAGCGGACGCAAGCCCGACGAAGCGTCCCTGCGCGCCCTGGACACCGCACTGGGTCTGCTCGTCGACCACGACCTCGCCGCCTCGACCCTCGCGGTACGCGTCGCCGCCTCGGCCCACGCGCACGCGTACGCGGCCGTCTCCGCCGGACTCGGTGTGCTGGAGGGCCCCTTGCACGGTGCTGCCAGCGGGCTCGCCCACAAGCTGCTGCTCGATGTGCTCGACCGGGGCGACGCAGCCCCCGTCATCGCGGAGGAACTGCGGGCCGGACGCCGGATCCCGGGCCTCGGTCACCGGCTCTACCCCGGCGAAGACCCACGCGCGCGAGCCCTGTTCGCCCTCCTGGAGGAGATCCCGCGCGCAGAACCCGCACTCCTCGCGGCCCGCGACATCGTGGCCACCACCGCCCGCCACGCTCCCCTGCACGCCAACGTGGACCTGGCCCTCGCCGCACTCACCGCCTCCTCCGGGATGCCCGCCACGGCCGGCGAGACCATCTTCGCCGTCGCTCGCACGGCGGGCTGGATCGCCCACGCACTGGAGGAGTACGGGGAGCGCCCCCTGCGCATGCGCCTGAGCGGCACTTATGTGGGCCCTAAGCCGCCCCAACCACTGCCGGAGCAGTGACGAGCACTGCCGGCAGCACGGCCGGAAGCCGCCGCGCCCCAAGTCAGGTTAGGCTCACCTCTGTGAGTACCTGCTCAACGGTCTCGCACGACCTCGGCGAGCCCGTTTCCGGAACCGCGGCCACCGCGCGGACCTGGCTGTTGCTGGAACAGTCCGGTCCCTGGGGCGCCAAAGCGCTCACTTCGAGCCACCTGGACCCTGCGCTGGGGCGTGCCCTGGAGGCCGCAGCGAAGGGCACAGGCGTGCGCATCGCGCTCATCCGCCGTCCCGGACGGCACGCCGACAGCGGAAAACCCACCACCCGGCAGGTGTACGTCGCCCACACCGTGCCCGGCAACGTGTGGCTGCGCAGCGCGACGACCCGCGATCCGCGGGACCTGCTCGACCTGGACTTCGCGGCGCTCGGCAGGGGCGAGCACGCCGGCTTCGACTCCGTGCTCGGTGGGCGCCCCCACACCGGCGATCCCCTCGCGCTCGTCTGCACCAACGGCAAGCGGGACCGCTGCTGCGCGCTCCTCGGCCGCCCGCTCGCCGCGGAGCTGGCCGCCTCGGGTGTCGAGGGCGCCTGGGAGGTCACCCATCTGGGTGGTCACCGGTTCTCCCCGACACTGCTCGTTCTGCCGTACGGCTATGCCTACGGCCGCGCCGAGGCCCATGCCGTCAAGGAAGTCCTCCACAGCGCCCAGGAGGGCCGCATCGTGGTCGAGGGGTGCCGCGGCAGTTCCGCCTGGGAGCGGCCAGGACAAGCGGCCGAGTTGGCCGTGCGCACGGCGGTGCGCGAATACGCGGCGGAGGCGCTGACAGTCGTACGAACGGACGGCGCCGCCCCGCACTGGGAGGTGACCGTCGCACACGCCGACGGCCGCCACTGGCTCGTCCTCGTGGCTCAGACCGCGTCCCTGCCGCCCCGTCCGGAGAGCTGCGGTGTGTCGGCGCTCGGCTCACCCGCGCGGATGGACGTCGTGGCGGTGCACGAGCTGAGGTCATCGGCAGCGCTGGCGAGCTGACCGGACCAGCAGGCCCGTCAACGCATTGATCAAGAAATCCATGTCACACCCCCTGCGGTGGATCGGGCACCTCCACGTACCGTCTTGGGTATGAGCCGCACTCCCCCCGCCCGCCGCCTGCGCCTCGGGCTGCCCCGCCGGGTGTTCTCGCAGGTGCTCCTGATGCAGTTGGCGATCGCCGCGGGAGTCGCGGTGCTCGCGACCGGTCTGTTCCTCGCGCCTCTGAGCAACCAGCTCGACGACCAGGCGATGCGCCGGGCGCTCGCCATCGCCCAGGCCACCGCCGCCGAGTCGCAGATCGCCGAGGAGGTCACGGACACGCCTCCGCTGCCCACCGGCCCCGTCCAGCGGGAGGCCGAGAGGATCCGCAGGGCGACCGGGGCCGAGTACGTCGTGGTGATGGACTGGCGGGGCGTCCGCTGGTCGCACCCCACGCGCAGCGAGGTCGGCAGGATCGTCTCGACCGACCCGGGCCAGGCCCTGGCCGGCAAGGAGATCATGCAGATCGACAGTGGCACCCTGGGCCGCACCGCCCGCGGCAAGGTGCCCCTGTACGACAGCGAACACAAGATCGTCGGGGCGGTCTCCGTCGGCATCGCCTACGACAGCGTGCGTGCCCGGCTGATCCACGCGATACCGGGGTTGTTCGCCTACGCCGGCGGGGCCCTCGCCGTCGGCGCGCTGGCAGCCTGGCTGATCTCCCGGCGAGTCCAGCGGCAGACTCG
Source organism: Streptomyces doebereineriae (assembly GCF_031845645.1). Classification (NCBI taxonomy): domain Bacteria; kingdom Bacillati; phylum Actinomycetota; class Actinomycetes; order Kitasatosporales; family Streptomycetaceae; genus Streptomyces; species Streptomyces doebereineriae. The sequence continues at coordinate 62,015 of NZ_JAVREZ010000006.1, read as the reverse complement.
TGACCTGGCCTTCTCCGATATCTCCGCCCTCCTGTCCGAGCGCGAGGCCATGCTGCACGGCATCCGGGAAGGGGTCGTCGCCCTGGATCGCACCGGGCGCATCCGCCTGCTCAACGACGAGGCCCGCCGCCTGCTGAGCATCGGGGACGAGGCCGTCGGCCGGCCCCCCGACGAGGCCCTGGGGGACGGCCGTACCGCCGACGTCCTGGCCGGACGGGTGACGGGCACCGATCTGATCACCGTCCGCGGTCAGCGGGTGCTGGTCGCCAACCGCATGCCCACCGACGACGGCGGTGCCGTCGCCACCCTGCGCGACCGCACGGAACTGGAGCAGCTCGGCCGGGAACTCGACTCGACCCACGGTCTGATCGACGCCCTGCGCGCCCAGGACCACGAGCACGCCAACCGGATGCACACGCTCCTCGGGCTGCTGGAGCTGGAGATGTACGACGACGCCGTGGAGTTCGTCGGAGAGGTCGTCGGCGACCACCGGGCCACCGCGGAGCAGGTCACCGAGAAGATCGAGGATCCGCTGCTCGCCGCACTGCTGGTGGGCAAGGCGACCGTCGCGGCGGAGCGTGGTGTGGCCCTGTGGGTCTCCGACCGGACCCGGCTGCCGGACCGGCTGGTCGATCCGAGCGGGCTGGTCACGATCGTCGGCAACCTCGTGGACAACGCCCTGGACGCCGTCGCCGGCGCCCCGCACGCGCGCGTGGAGGTCGAACTGCGCACAGAGGGCCGTACCGCCGTCCTCAGGGTGCGGGACACCGGGCCCGGAATCCCGGTGGCACAACGGGAACTGGTCTTCACCGAGGGCTGGTCGACCAAGGAGCCCCCTGCGCACCGGGGGCGCGGCCTCGGCCTCTCCCTGGTACGCAAGCTCGCCGAACGTCAGGGCGGCAGCGCGGCCGTCGCAGAGGCCGACGGCGGAGGCGCGGAGTTCACCGTCGTGCTGCCCGAGGCACTGGCCGAGCCGCAACCGGCGCTCACCGCGGCGCCCGTCCGGCAGACCGCCACCGCCACCGCCACCGAGGAGGAGTCGTGATGATCGAGGTGCTGGTCGTGGACGACGACACCCGCGTGGCACGCGTCAACGCCGCCTACGTCGAGAAGGTGCCCGGCTTCCACGTGGCCGGCGAGGCGCACAGCGCAGCGGAGGCGCTGCGGCAGCTGGAGGCGCTGCCCCACGTCGACTTGGTCCTCATGGACCACTACCTGCCCGACGAGACGGGTCTGGCGGTCGTCCAGGAGATGCGCCGACGCGGCCACCAGACCGACGTCATCATGGTGACGGCGGCGCGGGACGTGACGACCGTACAGGCGGCGATGCGGCACGGCGCGCTGCAGTACCTGGTCAAGCCCTTCGCCTTCGCGGGTCTCAGGGCCAGGCTGGAGGCGTACGCCGAGCTGCGCCGCACCCTGGACGGCGGAGGCGAGGCGGAACAGGCGGAGGTCGACCGCATCTTCGGCGCGCTGTCCACGCCCGGGGAGCCCGAGCTGCCCAAGGGGCACTCCCCCACCACGGTGGAACTCGTCCGCAGATCCCTGATGAACGCCGAGGGGCCGCTGTCGGCCCAGGAGATCGCCGACCGGACCGGGGTGAGCCGGCAGACCGCCCAGCGCTATCTGAAGCTCCTGGAGCGCACGGGGCGGGCCAGACTCACCCTCAAGTACGGCGACGCGGGCCGCCCGGAACACCGTTACGTGTGGGCGACCCGCGCGTGAGGAGGCTCAGCCGGCGTTCTGCGCGGCCTTCTCGACGAACTCCGTCGTGTACGTCTTGTCGAGGTCGACGTCGGCGTTCTGGATGTTGGGGTTGAAGGCCTTGAGGACCTTCTCGACGGTCTCGGGACCGTTCTCGGGCATCACGCCGTCCTTGGTGAACATCGGCAGCGTGTTCTTGATGGCCACCGCGTACAGCAGCTTGTTGCCCTGCGAGTAGTCGGCGGGCATCTTGTCGGCGATCTGGGTCGCGCTGTGAGTGGACATCCACTTGAGCGTCTTGACGAATGCATTGGCCAACTTCTGGACGGTCTCCGTGTGACCGTTGACCCAGTCCGTCTGCATGTACAGGCTTGACGACGGATACGGTCCGCCGAGTGCCTCGTCCGAGCCCTGGGGCGTGCGCATGTCCAGAAGGATCTTGCCGGCCTTCTTGTCCAGGATCGTCGCGACGGTCGGGTCGGTCGTCATGCCTCCGTCGATCGAGCCCTGCTGGAGCGCCGAGATGAAGGTCGGACCCGCGCCGACGGCGACCGGCGTGAACTCGCTGACCTTCACGCCGTTCTTGACGGCGAGGTACTTGGTGAGGAAGTCGGTCGAGGAGCCGAGGCCCGTGACGCCGAGCTTCTTGCCCTTGAAGTCCTTGGCCGAGGTGATGTCACCCGCCGCCTTGTTGGAGACGATCTCCACCTCACCGGGCGCGTGCGAGAACTGCACGACCGACTCCACGTCCTTGCCCTTGACCTGCAGGTCGAGCGTGTGGTCGTAGAAGCCGACGGCACCCTGGACCTGGCCGGAGACGAGCGCGGTCTCGGCCTGGACGCCGGCGGGCTCGCTCAGCAGCTCCACGTCGAGTCCCTCGGAGTCGAAGTAGCCGAGCCGCTGGGTGAGCATCGCCGGAAGGTAGATGACCTTGTCGAGGCCACCGACCATGATCTTGACCTTGGTCCCCTTGCCGTCGCCCTTGCTGCCGGCGTCGGCCGACGCCGTACTGGCAGCGTCGTTGGCACAGGCGGTGAGCGAGGAGAGGGCGAGCAGGCCGGCGGAGGCCAGGGAGGCGTATCTGGCGGTCTTGCGCATGGGGTTCACGTCCTTGTGAGGGGCGGTGCGGGGAGGGCTGAGCCGGGGATGGGCTGAGCTGAGGATGGGAGGCGCCGTAGAAGGCCTCAGCTGTCGGAACTCGCCGGCTTCCAGCGGAAGATGCGGCGCTCGGCAAAGGTGAGCAGCCCTTCGGCGAGAAGTGCGACGACGGCGAGAATGACCATCGCGGCGTACACACCGGCCGCGTTGAAGGTGCCCTGGGACTGCGCGACGAGCAGGCCGATGCCCTTGGTCGCACCGATGTACTCACCGACGATCGCGCCGATGAGGGCAAAGCCGAAGCTGACGTGCAGGCTGGTGAAGATCCACGAGGTCGCGGACGGGATGACGACCTGGAGCGTCACTCTGCGGTCGCTCGCGCCGAGGATGCGGGCGTTGGCGACCAGGTTGCGGTCGACCTCGCGGGCGCCCTGGAAGGCGTTGAAGAAGACCGGGAAGAAGACCAGGACGACGGCCGAGGCCACCTTGGAGGCCGGTCCGAGTCCGAACCAGATCACGAAGATGGGTGCAAGGACAATCCTCGGTATCGAGTTGAGCACCTTGATGTATGGACCAAGCACGTCGGCGAGCAAGGTGATCCGCCCCAGCGCAATACCGAAGACCACACCGGCCACCACGCCGACGACCCAGCCCAGCAGCGCCTCGTACAGCGTGTACCAGATCTGTTCGCCCAACGAACCGAGCGCGGTCCCATGTGTCACCCAGGTCCAGATCTGATCCCAGATCTTCGAGGGCATGGAGAAGTTGAAGGGATCGATGACCTCGGCCCGGGAGAGCAGCTCCCACAGACCGAGAACGGCCACCAGGAGCAGCACGCGGGACACGGCGACAACGATCCGGCGTCTGCGGACGGCACGCGCGCGTGAGTGTGCGCGGTCCGTCTTGTTGCCGGGCTCGGTCACGGCCGACGCGACCTGGGCCTCGGGCATGACGTCAGGCGACATGGGCGGCGCCCCTCTCGCGGGTGATGCGAACCTCTTCGCCGAGGGACTCCCAGATCTCGCGGTAGATCTCGATGAACCGCGGCTCCAGGCGCACCGACTCGACCTTGCGCGGGCGTGGCAGGTCGATGTCGAAGATCTGCTTGACGGTGGCGGGCCCGGCCGTCATCACGACGACCTTGTCGGCCAGGGCGATGGACTCCTCCAGGTCGTGGGTGACGAAGACGACGGAGGCGCCCGTGCCCTCCCACAGTTCGAGGAGTTCGTCGGACATCAGAGCCCGCGTCTGCACGTCGAGCGCGGAGAACGGCTCGTCCATGAGCAGGATCTCGGGGTCGTTGACGAAGGTCGCGGCGAGCGCCACGCGCTTGCGCTGGCCCCCGGAGAGCTGATGGGGGTAGCGGTCCTCGAAGGCCGCGAGTCCGACCCGGGCCAGCCACTCCCGGGCACTCCGCTTGGCCTCCGTCTTGGGCACACCGCGGAAACGGGGGCCTGCCATGACATTGGCCAGGACCGTGCGCCAGGGGAAGGTGGCGTCCTGCTGGAAGACGAAACCGACCTTGTCCCCGACTCCGCGGACCGGCTCCCCGACGACCAGCACCTCCCCCTCGGAGGGCTCCTCCAACCCGCTGACCAGCGTCAACGTGGTCGACTTGCCACAGCCCGTGGGCCCGACGACCGCCACGAACTCCCCACGTCCCACGGTGAGGTCAAGTCCCCTGACGGCCGTGTGCAGACCCCCCGACGGGGTCCGGAATGTTTTGCTCGCGCCCCGCAGCTCGATGGCGGGGCTGGTGTCTGCGCTCATGGCCGGGGACGGTAGATGTGGCCTGCGCCACGGCATCAGTCTTCTGGGCACATGCCGTTCTTTTGCTTGCAACGGCCTGTTGTGCTCGTTTTGCGCGCGCTACAACAGCGAAGCCGAAACACGGGCGTGACGCCCGCCAGGCCTTGAGGGAAAGAGGCCCGATGATTGACGTCCTGGTCGTGGACGACGACTTCCGTGTCGCCGAGATCAACGCCAAGTACGTGGGAAAGGTGCCCGGATTCCGGGTGGCTGCTCGCGCCCACAGCGCTGCCCAGGCGCTGGCCAGCGTGCAGCGCGGGACCATCGATCTGATCCTGCTCGACCACTACCTGCCCGACCAGACGGGCCTCGAACTCGTCCACCGCATGCGGGAACAGGGCCACGGCACCGACGTCATCATGATCACAGCAGCCGGGGACGTGACGACCGTCCAGGCCGCCATGCGCCTGGGCGCCCTCCACTACCTGGTCAAACCTTTCACCTTCGCGGCCCTGCGCACCCGGCTGGACTCCTACGCGGCCCTGCGCCGCACCGTCGACCGGGTCGGCGGCCGCGGCATCGCCGGTCAGGAACAGGTCGACAGGATCTTCAGCGCCCTGCGCACCACCCCGGCTCCGCCGTCCCCCGGCCTGCCCAGCGGCCACTCGGAGCCGACGACGGACCTCATCTGCCGCGTCCTGCACCACGCCGACCACCCGCTGTCGGCCCACGAGGTCGCCGCCGAGACGGGCCTGAGCCGCTCCACCGCCCAGCGCTACCTCCGCCATCTCGAACAGGCCGGCCGCCTCCGCCTGACCCTCAGATACGGCGACACGGGGCGGCCGGAGCACCGGTACGCGTGGGTGGCGCCATAGCCGTACGCCGCGAAAGGCCTCGACTGCAGAAGCCGTACGACGAAGCCCGATGCCGTACGACGACGAGGGCGCCGCCCGATCACGGGCGCCGCTCCTACACGGCCCCCGCTCCCGTGAGCGACCGCACCTCGGTCTCCGCGTGCTTGGCCTCGTCGGCGACCTCCGCCGAGGTGACCGTGCCGAGCCAGCCCGCGACGAAGCCCAACGGGATGGAGACCAGACCGGGGTTCTGCAGCGGGAAGTACTGGAAGTCGACGCCGGGGAAGAGCGATTCGGGGCTGCCGGACACCACGGGCGACAGCAGCACCAGGGCCACGGCCGGCAGGAGTCCGCCGTAGACGGACCAGACGGCGCCCCGGGTGGTGAACCCGCGCCAGAACAGCGAGTAGAGCAGCACCGGCAGATTCGCGGACGCCGCGACGGCGAAGGCGAGGCCCACCAGGAAAGCGACGTTGAGGTCACGTGCCAGCAGGCCGAGAGCGATCGCGATCACGCCGATCCCGACGGCGGCGGTCCTGGCCACGGCCACCTCGCTGCGCGGCTTGGCCCGCCTACGCCGCAGTGAGGCATACAGGTCATGGGCCACGGAGGCCGAGGAGGCGAGCGTGATGCCGGCGACGACGGCGAGGATCGTGGCGAAGGCGATGGCGGCGACGATCGCGAACAGAACCGTTCCTCCCGTGGAGCCGGCGCCACCGCCCAGATCGAGGGCCAGGAGGGGAACCGCGGTGTTCCCCGCGGCGTTCGATCCCCGTACCGCCTCGGGCCCCACGATGGCCGCGGCACCGAACCCGAGGACGATCGTCATCAGGTAGAAGCTGCCGATGAGCCCGATCGACCAGACCACCGAGCGCCGTGCGGCGCGTGCCGTGGGCACGGTGTAGAAGCGGGACAGGATGTGGGGCAGACCTGCAGTACCGAGCACGAGGGCGAGTCCCAGGCTGATGAAGTCGAGGCGGGCGGTCCAGTCCCCGCCGTACTTCAGACCGGGTGCCAGGAACGACTGACCGTGGCCGCTGCGCTCCGCCGCCGTGAGCAGGAGTTGGTCGAAGTCGCCGTGGAACCGCACCAGTACGAGCACGGTCAGCGCGATGGTCCCGCAGAGCAGCAGGACCGCCTTGACGATCTGGATCCAGGTGGTCGCCCGCATCCCTCCCAGGGACACGTAGATCACCATGAGCGCCCCGACGGCGATGACGGTCCAGGACTGAGCCGCCTCGCTGGTGCCCCCGAGCAGCAACGCGACCAGGCTGCCCGCGCCCACCATCTGCGCCACCAGATACAGAACGGACACGGTGACCGAGGAAGTTCCCGCCGCGATCCGCACCGGCCGCTCGCTCATCCGCGCGGCGACCACGTCGGCGAGCGTGAACCGCCCGCAGTTGCGCACCAGTTCGGCGACGAGGAACAGCACCACCAGCCAGGCCACGAGAAAGCCCACCGAGTAGAGCATCCCGTCGTACCCGAAGAGCGCGATGAGCCCGGAGATACCTAGGAAGGACGCGGCCGACATGTAGTCGCCCGCGATGGCAAAACCATTCTCCATCGGCGAGAACAACCGCCCACCCGCGTAGAACTCCTCCGCCGAACCGTGCCGGTGGCGGCTCACCCACGTCGTGATCCCCAGCGTGACCGCGACGAACGCGCTGAACAGCAGCAGCGCCAGGGTCTGGTGGTCCCCTGTCACGACGACGCACCGCCCCGTGCCGTGCGCGTCAGTTCCTGGGTGTCCCACCGCAGTTCGAGCGCGGCCCGGTCCCGGCGCAGCCTCGCATGCCGGGCATAGGCCCAGGTCAGCAGGAAGGTGGTGAGGAACTGCCCGAGTCCCGCGAGCATCGCCACGTTCACCGCGCCGGCGACCGGCCGCGCCATCAGTCCCGGCGCGCTCGTCGCTGTCACGACATAGGCCACGTACCACGCGAAGAACCCGATGCCCGCAGGCACCACGAACCTCCGGTACCGGCTGCGCACTTCCTGGAAGGCCGCGCTGCGCTGCACTTCGAGGTAGACGTCGGCCGCCGCGGCGTCCCGGTCCTCGCGCTCCGCGCGTGCCGTCGCAACCGGGCCCACGGATGTACCGTCGCCGCCTGTCTCGCCCCAGCCGGAGGCGAGCGCGTCATACCAAGGATCGTCGTACCGCACACCGGCGGACGCCTCCGCGCGGGCCACATCGTGGCTGTCGTGGTTCTCGGCCGAACTCTCGGCATCACCCCCGCTTCCGCGGGGACGAGCGTTGCTTGACTGCATGCCCAAGGATGGACAGAACGGGAAGATCCCCGACTCTTCTTCCCCACGCCCTTCACCCCATTAGGTGATTCCTCCCATCGGTGGCCGTACAAGCCCGTTCGCATAGGCGTAACGCACCGCCTGCGCACGGTCCTTGATTCCCGTCTTGGCGAAGAGGTTGTTGATGTGGGTCTTCACCGTGGCGGTGGAGACATGCAGTTTCCGGGCGATCTCCTGGTTGCTCAGTCCCTCTGCGATCAGCGCCAGCACTTCGACTTCCCGGGCGGTGAGCCCGTCGGGAGCCTCCGCGGCCGCCGGCTGGGGCGGCTCGGGGTCCGACAGCCGCTCCAGCAGCCGACGCTGGATGCTCGGCGACAGTCCGGCGTCCCCGGAGAGGACGCTCCGCACAGCCCGCACGATCTCGTCACCTCCCGCGTCCTTGGTGAGATAACCGCGTGCCCCCGCCTTGAGCGCGGGAAACAGCGACTCGTCGTCCGCGAAGGTCGTCAGCACCACGACCTGCGTCCCAGGGTGCTCGGCGCGGATCCTCCGGGTCGCCTCCACCCCGTCGCAGCGAGGCATGCGCAGGTCCATCAGCACCACGTCCGGGGCGAGTTCCGCGACGAGCTCCACCGCCTCCTCGCCGTCCCCGGCCGCGCCCACCACTTCGATCCCGGGCAGCAGTCCGAGCAGCATCACGATGCCTTCGCGCACCACGGTCTGGTCGTCCGCGACCACCACCCGCGCGGGCTTCGGCTCCGCCCCCTCCGTCATACCGGCACCTTCAACGTCACCATGAACCCTTCGTCGTCCGGCCCGGCGTCCAGCGAACCGCCCAGCAGTTCGGCGCGCTCCCGCATCCCCAGCAGACCGTACCCGCCTCCGGTGGCGGTGAGTTCACCCGGCGAACCACCCGAGTCCCGCACGACCAGCGTCACCCGGTCCTCGCCGTACTCCAGCCACACCCGGATCTTGGCCCCCGGCGCATGCTTGCGGACATTGGTCAGGGCCTCCTGCGCGACCCTCCGCACGGCCTGCGACGCCTCGGCCGGCAACGGTCTGCGCTCACCCGAAATGGTGGTCTCGGCTCCGTCGGCCGTCCCGACGAGCTGGGTCAGGAACTCCTCCAGCGGAGTCATGTCCCCCCGCAGAGCCGACAGCGCCTGCCGGGTCTCCGCGAGACCGTCGCGGGCCATGCCCCGGGCCGCCACCACCCTTTCGAGGATCTGGTCCCGGTCCGCGCCGCCCTCGATCAGCAGCCGGGCCGCCTCCAGGTGCACGAGCTGGGCCGAGAGACTGTGGGCCAGCACGTCGTGGATCTCCCGGGCGATACGGGCCCGCTCCGCGAGTGCCGCCGACTCCGCCTCGGCCGCCCGCGCGGCCCGCTCCTGGTTGAGCAGCCGCTGCGCGTTGCCGCGGGCCTCCGCGTCCAGCCGTAGAACGTAGCCGGCCAGGGCGAGCCCCGCCGTCGTGGCCAGGGTGGTCAGCCACACGTCGTCGTTGACGGCGGCGTAGAGGGCGAGGGCGATCGCGGTCACGGGCAGGGCGGCGGCGATGGGCAGCCGTTCCAGAGCGGTGATGGCGCAGCCGCACCACAGGACGAGGGCGACGACCCCGAAGTCGGCGGCCTGGGCGGCGACCGCGATCGCCAGGAGAACGCCGTACAGCGCGAGGGAAGGCCAGAGCCGGTGCTTCAGGGTGGTGCGGAAGACTGCCCAGGCGACGACTGCGGACAGGAGGATTCCCGCCACTGCTCCGAGCACGCCCCAGCCCCGTACATGGCTGCTGTTGAAAGCGCCCCAGAGGAGCATGGCGAGTACGAGCGACCGCGTGACCCAGCCGAGCAGGCGCCGAGGACGCGTGGACGCCTCACGCCCGAGCGCCTCCCGGGAGGGCCAGCGGGTCCAGGCGTTGTCCGTCACACGCGTTCCTTCCCCGTGGGCGGGAACATGGGCTCACCGTACGCCGGGGCGGTTGCGGCGGCAGAGCGCAGGGAGTGCGCTCGCCCGACGAGGATCCCGGAGCGCACGAGCAGGGTGGCCGCCAGGGCGAGCAGCAGTGCCGAAGAGTGCTGGTGGACACCGAGCGCCGCGCCGAGCGCGAACAGTCCGACGCGCAGCCCGATGCCGACGGCCCAGACGGCCCCGCTCGCCTTGGTGCTCCTGCTCCACACCGCGCCGTCCGGCTCCGTCCATATCCGGCTCGTCCAGGCCCAGCCGGCCCCGATGGCGAGGCCGGTGAGCAGCTCGGCGGTGAGCAGGGCGACCGATGCCGTGCGGTGATGGGCGTCCACCAGCCCCGGCTCGCGAAGTGCCACGACGGCGAGGACGGCGGGCAACAGCCACCAGCGCCGCCCGGTGTCGATCCGGCTCGCCCGGAACTGCCGGGCGATCACCACGACCACAGCGACCACGATCAGCAACGCGTCGACGAGCCCGGACATCACAGCCTCCGTGAGCGAGGAAGGGTCTGTCGGCAGCGGACGCCGCCGACACCTTCGAAGCTACGGAAATCCGCAGGTCGGGAGATCGGAGCAGGGGTGGATCACGGGTGGATTCCCATCGCCCGGAACCGTCCACCCACGGGTGGAGAGGCCAGGCCACAGCCCTGAGCGCCGGCAGTGTCAGCACCCAACCTGAAGCCTCCGACAGCGGGACCATTCCACCGAAGTCGCCGATACTCAACCGCGAAAGCCCTGGGTGCAGCCGAGGCCGGTTGCAGACCCGGCCCCGGCCGCCGGGCCCGACACAGCGACTACGCGTCGATACGCGACCGATCAAGGGTCGCCGCCGACCCGGAGATGAACTCCTTCCGCGGCGCCACGTCATTGCCCATCAGCAGATCGAAGACCTGCTCCGCGGCCTCCAGGTCGGCGAGGTTGATCCGCCGCAGAGTCCGGTGCCGCGGATCCATCGTCGTCTCGGCCAGCTGGTCGGCGTCCATCTCGCCCAGACCCTTGTACCGCTGGATGGAGTCCTTGTAGCGGACCCCCTTGCTCTGGAACTCCAGCAGCTTCTCGCGCAGCTCACGGTCCGAGTACGTGTAGACGTACTTGTCCTGCCCCTTCTTCGGCTGGACGAGCTCGATGCGGTGCAGCGGCGGCACCGCGGCGAACACCCGGCCCGCCTCGACCATGGGCCGCATGTAGCGCTGGAACAGCGTCAGCAGCAGGCATCGGATGTGCGAGCCGTCGACGTCGGCGTCGGTCATCATGATGATCTTGCCGTAGCGGGCGGCGTCGATGTCGAAGGTCCGGCCGGAGCCTGCTCCTATGACCTGGATGATCGCACCGCACTCGACGTTCTTGAGCATGTCCGTGACGGACGACTTCTGGACGTTGAGGATCTTGCCGCGGATGGGCAGCAGCGCCTGGAACTCGGAGTTCCGGGCGAGCTTCGCCGTGCCGAGCGCGGAGTCACCCTCGACGATGAACAGTTCGCTGCGGTCGACGTCGTCGCTTCGGCAGTCGGCGAGCTTGGCGGGCAGCGAGGAGGACTCCAGGGCCGTCTTCCGGCGCTGTGCGTCCTTGTGCTGACGGGCCGCGATACGCGTGCGCGCGGCGGCGACCGCCTTCTCCATGACGACCCGGGCCTGGGCCGCGGCGTCCCGCTTCGTGGACGTCAGGAACGCCTTGAGCTCCTTGGAGATCACGGTGCTCACGATGCGGCGGGCCGCCGAGGTACCGAGGACCTCCTTGGTCTGGCCCTCGAACTGCGGCTCGGCGAGGCGGACGGTGACGACCGCCGTCAGGCCCTCGAGGGCGTCGTCCTTCACGATGTCGTCCTCGGCGACGCGCAACAGTTTCTTGGCGCGCAGCACCTCGTTCATCGTCTTGGCGACGGCTTGTTCGAAGCCGGCGACGTGGGTGCCGCCCTTGGGCGTGGCGATGATGTTGACGAACGACTTCAGGGTCGTGTCGTAGCCCGTCCCCCAACGCATCGCGACATCCACACCGAGCTCTCGGGTGACCTCGGTGGGCGTCATCTGACCGTGGTCGTCGAGGACCGGGACGGTCTCCTTGAACGTGCCCTGGCCGGAGAAGCGGAGGACGTCGTTGACCGGCTTGTCGGAGGCCAGGTACTCGCAGAACTCGCTGATGCCGCCGTCGAAGCGGAAGGACTCCTCACCCTTGCTGCCGCCCTCGCCCAGGCCGTACTCGTCGCGGACGACGATGGTCAGGCCCGGCACCAGGAACGCGGTCTGACGAGCGCGCTGGTGGAGGTTCTCCAGGGAGAGCTTGGCGTCCTTGAGGAAGATCTGCCGGTCGGCCCAGTACCGCACGCGCGTGCCGGTCCGGGTCTTGGGGATCCTCTTGGTCTTGCGCAGGCCGCTCGCGGCCTCGAACTTGGCATCGGCGCCGTTCGCCGCGAAGGCACCCGGCACGCCGCGCCGGAAGCTGATCGCGTGGGTGTGGCCACCACGGTCCACCTCGACGTCCAGCCGGGCGGACAGGGCGTTCACCACGGAGGCGCCCACGCCGTGCAGACCGCCGGAGGCGGCGTACGAGCCGCCGCCGAACTTGCCGCCGGCGTGCAGCTTGGTCATGACGACCTCGACACCGGACAGGCCGGTCTTGGGCTCGACGTCGACAGGGATGCCCCGGCCGCTGTCCCGGACCTCCACGGAGGCGTCGTCGTGGAGGATCACCTCGATGTGGTCGCAGTACCCGCCCAGGGCTTCGTCGACGGAGTTGTCGATGATCTCCCACAGACAGTGCATCAGGCCACGACTGTCGGTCGAGCCGATGTACATACCCGGGCGCTTGCGTACGGCCTCGAGCCCCTCGAGGACGAGCAGGTGCCGCGCGGTGTAGTTGGAACCGTCCCGGTCTGCTCCTGCCAGCAGAGCTGTGGACGGCACGGACGTTTCGGCGGTCACGCGGTTCGCTCCTCGCTGAATTTCAGTTGGGGCCCTTCTGGGTAAGGGCGCGGCATCGGTCGCCGCCATGAGGGTACCGAGGCCTGGTAGAGCCGTTGTAACGCCACCCTCGTGTGGAAACACAGAGTAGTCCAGGGTCGCATACCTGTTCGATCCCTCGATGGGGTGAAGTACATATCACGTTCCCTTACAGGCATGAACCATTTAGGCTCCGGGCACGTCCTCATGAACAACCGGCAACCCAGCCGGAAGGACCAACCTTGACCGACAGTGCGAAACCGTAAGACACACAGACACGCAATACGGCACATTCGCCGCCAAACCGGCAGCAGCCGGCCGCCCGGAAAATTTCTCTCTGGGTGAAGCCCCGAGCGGGAACGTTTTGGGGCTGGTTGGATGTTGACCCTGGTACGACAGCTCGTCGAGCTAGAGAAGAGGCGACGTGACTACTGTTCTGACCCCCGCGAGCCCGCTGACGGCCGCTGACCGCTGCGACCGCTGCGGCGCCCAGGCGTACGTGCGCGTCGTCCTGCTCAGCGGCGGAGAACTGCTCTTCTGCGCCCACCACGGTCGCAAGTTCGAGCCGGAACTCAAGAAGATCGCCGCTGAGATACAGGACGAGACGGAGCGGCTCACGTCTGTTCCGGCATCCGTCTCAGAAGAAGAGCGCTGACACTTCGCGTCCACGACGAGCCAGCTCCGGCACAGGCCGGCATGAGGGCGGCTGCCCCTGTTCCCAGGGACAGCCGCCCTTGCTCGTGGTTCTGCGGGGGCGCTCAGCGCCCCGAGGCTTTGTCACGCGGTGCCGTGGCGTCCGTCGGCCGCGTTGCGCCCGTCCCAGTCCAGCGTCCGCATGACTTCGGACACACGCGTATAGACACCGGGCTGGCCCGCTCGCCCACAGCCACTGCCCCAGGAAACCAGCCCGACCAGCTTGCCCCGGGCGACCAGCGGTCCCCCGCTGTCCCCCTGGCAGGCGTCACGACCACCTCGCTCCTCCCCGGCGCACAGCATGCTGTCGGCGAGGAATGTGCCGTCGCCACCACCCGGATAGGCCTCCCCACAGCGCGCGTCGGACATCACGTGCACGTATGCCGCCCGCAGACGGCGGACGTAGTCACCCCCGCCCGTGACGTCGCCCCAGCCGTAGACCGTGGCACGGGTTCCCGGCTCGTACGCCGGGTCGCCGGCGGCCGACATGGCGATGACCGCGTCCTGCGGCAGCGGCTCGGCGAGTGTGAGGACGGCGAAGTCCCCCGCGTTGCTCTGTGGGTCGTAGCCCGGATTCACCCAGACCTCACGTATGGCGATCTCCGCCCCCTGGTCGGAGAGCAGATCCGTCCGGCCCGCGATGACACGGAAGTCACTCACCTGCTCCGGCGGCGCCCCCAGGACGTCCTCGCCCATACAGTGGGCCGCCGTGAGCACCGTGGTCGGGGCGACGGCGACACCGCCGCAGAACTGCCCGGCGCGCGTACCTCCGAACCGGTCACGGCTGGACAGGGCGACCGTCCAGGGCGCCTTGGACACATCAACCGGGAATCCCCCGACGACGATGCTGTCGGCGGCCACGGGGGCGGCCGACGCCAGCGGTATGGCCGCCGCCACGGCCGCCAGAATCAGCGGCCGGGCCAACGCCCGGGCAATGGGGTGACGCATGCATGCTCCTCACTCCGGGGTGGTGATCGGAAACCCAGAGTCATGCAGGGAGCCTGCGCGCGCAGCACGAAGGCCCGGCCCCTGACGAGGGACCGGGCCTTGTGTGTCGTACGACTGCGACCTAGTCGAGGTAGTCGCGCAGCACCTGCGAACGCGACGGGTGACGCAGCTTCGACATGGTCTTGGACTCGATCTGGCGGATGCGCTCGCGCGTGACGCCGTACACCTTGCCGATCTCGTCGAGGGTCTTCGGCTGACCGTCGGTGAGACCGAAGCGCATCGAGACGACGCCCGCCTCGCGCTCGGACAGGGTGTCGAGGACCGAGTGCAGCTGCTCCTGGAGGAGCGTGAAGCTGACCGCGTCGGCCGGGACGACGGCCTCGGAGTCCTCGATGAGGTCACCGAACTCGCTGTCGCCGTCCTCGCCCAGCGGGGTGTGCAGCGAGATGGGCTCACGGCCGTACTTCTGGACCTCGATGACCTTCTCGGGGGTCATGTCGAGTTCCTTGGCCAGCTCCTCCGGGGTGGGCTCGCGGCCCAGGTCCTGGAGCATCTGGCGCTGCACGCGCGCGAGCTTGTTGATGACCTCGACCATGTGCACCGGGATACGGATGGTGCGGGCCTGGTCGGCCATCGCGCGGGTGATCGCCTGACGGATCCACCAGGTGGCGTACGTGGAGAACTTGTAGCCCTTGGTGTAGTCGAACTTCTCGACCGCGCGGATCAGACCGAGGTTGCCCTCCTGGATGAGGTCCAGGAAGAGCATGCCGCGGCCGGTGTAGCGCTTGGCCAGGGAGACCACCAGACGGAGGTTGGCCTCCAGGAGGTGGTTCTTGGCGCGGCGGCCGTCCTCGGCGATGATCTCCAGCTCGCGCTTGAGCTTCGGGGCGAGCTTGTCGGCGTTGGCCAGTTTGTCCTCGGCGAACAGACCGGCCTCGATGCGCTTGGCGAGCTCGACCTCCTGCTCGGCGTTGAGCAGCGGGACCTTGCCGATCTGCTTGAGGTAGTCCTTGACCGGGTCGGCGGTGGCACCGGCCACGGCGACCTGCTGGGCCGGCGCGTCGTCCTCGTCGTCGTCGGAGAGGACGAAGCCCTTGTTCTCGGCCCCCTCCTCTTCCTCTTCACCGGGCTTGATCTCTTCGAGGACCTCGTCCTCGGCGACCTCGGCGTCGTCCTTGCCGCCGGTCGTCTTCTTGGCCGCCGTCTTCTTGGCGACCGTCTTCTTCGCGACCGCCTTCTTCGCGGTCGTCGTCTTCTTGGCTGCGACCTTCTTCACGGGCGCCTCGTCCTCGACGGAGGCTTCGGCGGCAGGCGCCGCCGGGGTGGCGGTGGCGGTGGGCTTCTTCGTAGCCACCGTCTTCGCCGCGACCGTCTTGGTGGCGGTGCGCTTGGCCGGACTCTTCGCTGCGACGCTCTTTCGGGTGCGCTTGGGCTCCGCGGCACTGACCATCAGCGTCACACCCTCTTCCTCGAGGATCTGGTTGAGGCTGCGCAGTACGTTCTTCCACTGAGTGGCCGGAATCTGGTCAGCTTCGAAGGCCCGACGCACGTCGTCGCCGGCGATCTGCCCCTCAGCCTTTCCCCGCTCAATGAGAGCCATGACAGAGACGGACTCGGCGATCTCCGGCGGGAGCGTACGGGATGTGCTGGCCGACACGAACAACCTCTCGGAACGTTGGAAAACGGCTTCCGGCCCCGTCCACGGCGGACAGGAGCCGACCACCGGCCTGGGAGTGGCCGACGGCGCGGGCGGGGGGCCGGGAAGATGCACAGCGCCTGAAACGGCGTCCGTATTCCCTCCGCGGCTGTCACCTCTTAGGTCATCGCGCTGCTCCCGCGAGCGTTACGCCCAATCTGCGTGGCCCGAGTCACACCCCGTAAGCAACCAAAAACGGTCAGACATGGACAGACGAGGTCACCGGCCAGTCCCGACCAGCAGCGCCCGGGGTGCCGTCACCGCGCCGCGCCGGTCGGACCCCGCAGGATCCCTGGGGGACCTGCGGGGTCCGACGGAGACGGTTCGGCGGCCGAACGACGCCACTGGAGGGGGAGGGCATCCTCGGCCGCATTGCCCGAGGTGTGCGGTCAGTGCTCGCGCGGCGCGGGCACCACGCGCTCCACCTCGGGATGGACGGCGAGCAGTTGGCGCATGGCCGCTTCGGCCGCCGCCCCGTCGCCCGAGGCGAGGGCGTCGGCGATCCGGCCGTGATGGGCGAGCGACGGCTCGTTCGGTCGGTCACAGCCGGTGACCGGGCCGCCGGAGACCTGAAGGGCAGCGGAGACGATCCCCGAAAGATGCTCCAGCATGCGGTTGCCCGCGAGCTGGATGAGCAGGGAGTGGAACTCGGCGTCGGCACGGGAGAAGGTGAGCGCGTCACCCTGACTCATGGCGTGTCCCATGATCTCGACCATGTCGCCGAGGCGCTGCTGGACATCCGCACGGCCGTGGCCCGCGGCCAGGCGCGCTGCGAGCGGCTCGATCGTCCAGCGTAGCTCGCTCAGCTCACGGCGCTGGTCGTCGCGCTGCGGCCCGAAAGCCCGCCACTCGATGATGTCCGGGTCCAGGAGGTTCCAGTCGCTGACGGGACGCACGCGCGTGCCGACGTTCGGGCGGGCGCTGACCAGGCCCTTGGCCTCCAGGACACGGAGCGACTCACGGACGACGGTACGGGAGACCTCGAAACGCTGGCCGATCTCCTCGGGGACCAACGGCCGGTCGGCCCCCAGGTCACCGGCGACGATCATCTGGCCAAGCTGCTGGACGAGTTGGCCGTGCAGTCCGCGCCCGCGGCTGCCTGCGGCCCGTCGGCCCACGCGGCCCAGTTCCGGGTCCGAGCCGTCCCAGATGGAGGCTCCGACGCGGCCTGCGGCCGGGGCCTCGGCATAGGGGTAGCGGTCGAGTTCGCCCGGGCCGGCCAGACCGGAATCGGCGGAGCGGGCGGCGGTCATCATGGTGTGCGCAAGGGTACTCACGGATCCTTTGTCGGCGTTGCCTCCAACTCCCTTGAGGTCTTTGGTGAAAAGCACACGAAAGGGTGATCGCTCACGCCGTCGCAATTGACGCCTTATCGGAAAGAAATGCGCTTTCGTCGGGAAATTGTGCGCAGGTCGGGACCGGAAGCGCGCGGAAGGCCGTCATCGGACCCTGCTCCGCAGGGCTGTGAGCAGATATGCGCACAGCAGGGCGGTCAGCGACAACGTGAGCGCGCCGCCCACGGGTTGGGCGACCACACGCACCGCTCCGGCCAGATAGCGCTCTCCACCGAAGGGCCACTGCAGCAGAAGAACCTCGCGCAGCCGCGCGGGAAGTCCGGCCGCCGCTCGCACGGACCCCCCGTCCAGCGCTTTCCGCACGAGAGGTACGACGAGAATGGGCACGGAAACCACCGCCGCGAGCCCGGCCGTCGTGGACCGGAAGATGCCGGCGGCCAGAACACCCGCCCAGGCGCACCCGACCACGAGCCCGAACCAACTCGCGCTCAGCGACAACCAGTCGGCGGGAACTTCCGTGAGCTCCCGTCCGTAGACGAGATAGAGCACTTCGGCGTCGCAGCCCACCACAAAAAAGGCAAGCGCAAGTGCGGTGACGGCGGCGACGACGAGTTTCGCGGTGAGCAGCCCCAGTCGGCGGGGGACGGTGCCGCGGTCCGCGGCCAGGGCGGGGTGGCGGAACTCATCACCGAACGCGAGCGCGCCGAGCAGCCCGGCCCCGAGCGCCGCCGGGGGCAGGGGCAGCTCCCTCGGCCATGCGGCCAGCAGGCGCGCCTGTGGAGTGTGACCGACCCGTGCCAGGACTACGGCGGTGAGGGCGGATGTGACGAGTACGGCGGCGCCGGTGAGGAAGCCGATGCCGATCCCAGCCGCGCGGCGCAGTTCGTAGCGCAGGGGGCGCAAGGGACTGGGGGCGGATCTGACGGAGATCGGGGGCGGGAGGGGGGCGGGGGCCCTGGAGGCTGTGGCGGGGCTCAGCGCGGCGTGACCACTTCCCTCAGCCGGGCCGCTGTGGGTGTCCCGGCTGCTGTGGGGCATCTGGCCGCCGTGCGCTTCCGGGTCTGCGGGCATCACCCGGGCACCGCGCACGTGTGAGCCGCTCGGTGATGCGAAGTCGTCGTGCGCAGCTGGACCGCCTCGCATTTCCGGCCCGGCCACCCCGAGAGCCCGGTCACCGAGGAGCTCGCCGGTCTCCGGCCCCGTGGCCCCCGCCAGCGGGTCCTGGGCGGCTTCTGCGGCCTCGCCGGGAAACGGACCCGCACCGGGTCCCATGTCCCCGATCTCGTCGGCGAGTTGGTGGACCAGAACGCCGTGGCGGAAAGCCGTCTCGCCGACGTCGGCACATGTACTGCCGTACACGGACAGACGGTTGCCGCCTTCCTGGACGACTTCGACGGAGCGGTGCGCCGTACGGGCCTCCTTGGCGAGCAGCGCGGCGAGGCGGGCGGCGTGGGGAGTACGGACGGCGACACGGGGGCGGAGTCTGGTGCGGGCGAACTCCGTGACCTCCTGGTCCGCGACGAGTCGGCCTTGTTCGAGGGTGACGACGTGATCTGCGGCGCGCGCGGCCTCTTTGGGCTCGGACGTGGTGAACAGGACCGAGCCCCCCTGGGCGGCGTGCGCTCGCAGCATGCCGTGCAGCCAGTGGCTCTCGCGCGTGGAGAGCCCCTCGGTGGGGTCGTCCAGGACGAGTGTGTGGGGGTCCGGCAACAGGGCGCAGGCCAGGCCCAGGCGGCGGTCCATGCCGCGCGACAGGGTGCCGAGCCGCTCGTCGCGCAGGCTGACGAGGCCCACCACTTCGAGCATTTCGTCGGCGCGCCGGACCGGGACGCCGGCCGCGGCGCACAGCATGCGCAGATGACCGCGGACCGTGCGCGCGGGATGGCCGGGCACATCGCCCATGAGCACGCCGACCTCGCGCGAGGGATGCGCGATGCGATGCAGCGGGCGACCCCTGAAGTAGGTGAGGCCACGGCCCTGTTCGAGTTCGAGCATCAGTCTGAGCGCCGTCGTCTTGCCCGCACCCGTCGCTCCGAGAAGCGCGGTGACACGGCCCGCACGGGCTTCGAAGGACACATCGTCGACCGCGGGCGGGAGGTCCTTGCGGGAGTTGCTGGTCAGTCCGAAGGCCTGGATCACCCGAAGCAAGATAGCGCGTTATGTCCGGTTTTCGGCGCCGTCACACTTCGGGGCGCAGCATCGGAGGGTTGAGAAGAGTGGCGCCGCCGGCCCGGAAGAGCTGGGCAGGGCGGCCGCCCTGTCGCGTAGTAGTGCCACCGGTGGGGACCAGGAAGCCCGGTGTGCCCGTCACCTTGCGGTGGAAGTTGCGCGGGTCCAGAGCCACGCCCCACACCGCCTCGTAGACGCGGCGCAGCTCGCCCACGGTGAATTCGGGTGGGCAGAACGCGGTGGCCAACGACGAGTACTCGATCTTCGAGCGGGCGCGCTCCACTCCGTCCGACAGAATCTGCGCATGGTCGAAGGCGAGCGGCGCGACCGGTTCCCCGTCCCGACCGTAACCGCCCTGCTGCAACAGCTCCTCGACTGGCGCCCACCGCGCGTTGCTGGCGTCGCCGCCGGCCCGTGGGGCAGGCAGGTCGGGGGCGAGGGCGAGGTGGGCGACGCTCACCACACGCATCCGGGGATCGCGCTTGGGATCGCCGTAGGTCGCGAGCTGTTCCAGGTGCGCTCCGTTGTCCTGGACGGGGACGGCGGGGTCATGGGCACGCAGCCCGGTCTCCTCGGCCAGCTCACGGGCCGCGGCCTGCGCCAGATCCTCGTCGGCCCGTACGAAACCGCCGGGAAGTGCCCAGCGCCCCTGGAACGGCGGCTCGCCCCTGCGCACCGCGAGCGCACACAGGGCGTGGCGGCGCACGGTCAGTACGACCAGGTCCACGGTGACGGCGAAGGGCGGAAAGGCTGACGGGTCGTAGGGCATGCGGCGATCATAGTCGTCTGCCTGACGATAAACACTCCCTTCGCCAACCGCACCAGTAGATGATCCACTCTGGCTCCGAACAGGTCCGCTCCCCTGCACCCGGCCCTTGCCGGAGGGAGTGTCGTCCGAGGTCAGGACCTCAGTTGCAGCCCCCCGGCGGCCTCCTCGACCATGGCGAGCCCGAGTCTGCTGACCCTTACCGAGAACGGGGCCCCCGCGACCCTCAGTCCCGTCAGACCGATCTCACCGAGAGGCGCACTGCGCACGGGGCGCAGTGTGACCGTCCCCGCCGGGGCGTCGGGACGGATCCCCGCGAGGGCGCTCAGCAGCAGGACTCCTGCGGCCGCTGCCGTGGCCGCAGGACGGCAGGCCGCCGGGTGGGGAAGGGGAGCGCTCCCGTCGGTGCGCTGCTCACCCGCGTACATCTCGGGGAGCCGGTGGCCGAAGGTCTCAGCCGCCGCCAGCAGACCCCGCAGGAGCGAGCCGGCCTCCTTTTCGTACCCGGCGGCGGCCAGGCCCGAGACGGCGATCGACGTCTCGTGGACGCGTACCGCACCGGTGCGATGGCCGAACGGGTTGTATCCCGCCTCCTTGGTACCCAGTCCGCGCAGCCCCCAGCCCGAGTCCATGACCGGGCTTCCGAGCAGCCGGGCGAGCTGCTCGGTCTGCGCCCTGTCGAGCAGGCCGGGTGCCTGTTCACCCCCGCCCAGCAGGCCGGTGTCCAGGAGATGGACGGCCGCGGCACCGAGCTGCGGCACGAGACGTCCGTCGGGGGCACGTGCGGTCGCCGGCCGGCCACCGCCGCGGTCCTCGACCCAGAACTCCTCACGGAAAGCCGAGCGCAGCTCGCGGGCCCACTGCCGCAGCGCCGCCCCGCCGGGTCTGTGGAAAGTGTCGAGCAGATCGGCACCGAGGACGGCCGCGCGATGCGCATGCGCCTGGGTCTCGCAACGGACGGGACCGCCCGGTTGCGGATCGCACAGATACGTCCCCTCCCCCACGGCCGCCCGCAGCCAGCGCAGACAACGCTCGGCTGCTGGGAGCAGTTCTTCTGTCTCCTGTTGGGAGAGCCCCCACCGGGAGGCCTCCGCGAGAAGGGCGGGGAAGAGCAGGGTGGCCTCAGTGCCCGTACAACCAGCCGGAAGATGTGCGCCAGCGTCCCGGCGCGGTCCGGGGATCATGCCGGACTGCGCTGTCTGCCCCCGGAGTTGGGTGCGCGCGAGGGTGCGCAGGGTCCCGGCGGCGAGCCGGGTGCCGAGCGGCAGTGTCATACGGGCTGCGACGAGCGCGTCGGCCGGGGCCAGGCCGCAGCGCCAGGGGGCTCCGGCCGCGAGGTGGGTGTCGGTGGGGTGTGCCGGGTCGCGCACCAGCAAGGACTGCAGATCGTCAATGCTCGTGTCCAGGAGCGGCCGGATCGCGGGGTGGTCTCCCGTCGCGCGAGCGGAAGCCAGGGGGCTGGTCGCCGCGCGCCCCACGGCCCGGACGCGGCCTGCCCCGTCCAGGCGTACCCGCAACTCAAGGCCGGCCGTGCCTCCGGGGGGCAGGTCGAACTCCCAGCGCAAAAGGCCTGCCGACGCCAGCGCGTCGGAGGGCGGTGGGTCGGCCGTGACCGACGCCGCGCCGGCGGCGCAGGACCAGCGCAAGCCGGAGTCGTGGACGCTCGCGGGCAATTCGGGTCCCGCTCGGCCGGACGCGATCGCGCCCAGGTCCGCCAGATCCGTACCGAGTGCCACCTCCACCGGCAGTCGCAGGGGGCGGACGGCGGCGCTGTGCAGCGTGATGCGCTCCGTCCCGTCCGCGTGGCGTGTGCGTTCGACGACGACGTCCGGGTCCGGGCCTCCGCCCGGGGAGACACGAGCGGTGGCCACGAAACGTGCGCGATCCGCCCCGGTCGTCCGCGCTTGGACCGGGAGAGGCTCACGGCCGGCGATACGGATCTGGCACCGGGAGAGCGTGCGTCGGCCCGCGCGGTAGAAGCCTTCCAGCCCGTGACCGTTCAACTGCCCTCGATCCGTCGAGATGGCGAGGCCCGGAAGCGCCACGCAGATGATGACCGAGTGCGCCGGAGGAAGTTCAGCTGGGCCTCTGGGACCCGAAGAATGGTTCTGCGGCGGCGCGGACGGGGCGGGTGAGGGCGGGCGAGAGGGACGGCTCGGGGTCGGAGGCGGAGCCCAGTCCTGCCCCGCAGGCGTCGACGAGCGCCGCGCAGGCGCCACCGACGGAGACCGCTCCCGGTCCCGTGACAGCGAGGAACCGGTGTCCTCCTGGTCCTGGTCCGGAGTCGAGTTCCAGCGCTGCTCAACGGCCACCGAGGTGCGCTGGGTGCCGCTCGGGAACCTCGGCTCAGACATATCGGTGGCCGCGGCCCGCGGCGGCGGACCGGCGCTTGCTTTCCCTACCGGCGTCGGCGGGACGAGGGCGGAACGGCCGTCGTCGGTGGAGGGCGGAGTCGGCTGATGCAAGGGGCGCTTCCTCTGCACTCTGCGCGGCTCGGGCGATTTCGGCGCCCGGTGCGTGGCTCCTGCAGGACATGTGTGCTGCGGCGATACGGCCGGATCGGGCGTTCCGCCACTCAGGTGAACGGGACGGGCCTGTTCGGGGTCACGCCCACGAGCACGGAAGCCGATCGAATGGCGGCGACCCGGAGCCGCCACCCGGCGGCACAGGCGGGACCACCCGCGTGCGACACACTTCCAGCGGTCGCTCATCCCTCCTCCTCGGTGGTACCTCCGGGCCGTGTGCCCTCGGGACGGCGCATGTCGTCCTTGCCCGTGGTGCGGCGGACGGCACCGGGACGCGTACCGCGGGCCGGTCGAGAGCGCGGCCGGGATTCCTCCGCGCAGGGCTGTCGCCCCTCCGCTTCCGGGGCATGCGGACGGGCGTCGGGGCGAGTGCCGGGACGCACCCGCTTACGTCGGCGGGAGGCCGTGGCGGATGCTGGCGCCGGCAGAGAGCGGTCGGAACCGGACGGGCACGGCGGCAGCGCGTCTTCGGCATGGGACGGGCCCGCCGACGAGGTGGCATTGCGCTTGCCGGGCACAGGCTTGTCACCCATGAACCCGTCGGAGCCGGGCGGGGTTGCCACCTGCCCAGGCACGGGCGTGTTCGGCCGCACCAGGTCGTCGGCCGTGTCCACATCGTCCACATCGTCGGACGGAGCGATCTCCGCCCGCGCGCGTGCCTCACGCCCCTCGCGTTCCGCGCGCAGGCAGCGGCGAATGGATTCCGGGTCCAGTCCCTCGTTGCAGGCTTGGTGCAGGAGCCGGGCGAAGAGGTAGCTGGGATCCGCACCCAGGGCCATGGCCAGCGCTTCCCTGGCCTCGATCTCGTCACCCGCGGCCCACGCGACCCATCCGGCGAGGGTGAGCGGCGCCGCCGCGTGCTCGCCGTAGGGTCCGACGCACCGGCGGGCCAATGCGCGCCACAGACGCAGTGCCGGTCCGGTCTCCTCGGCCTCCATCCACTCTGCCGCGCGGTCCCGGGTCGTGCGGTCCTGCAGGCCGAGGATGAGTTCCGCCGCTTCTTCGTGCCCCAGCAGTTCGTCGTCTCGCAGATCGGCCTGGAGCGCGCCCGACACGGGCGCTGCCTCGGCGAAGCGTGCCATGGTGCGCCTGGCCAGGCGCACCGTCTCCTCTGCCACCTCCGCGCGGCCCGTCAGGTCGAGCATCCTGGGGACCAGGGCCATGCCTGCGGTGTCCAGAGCGACTTCCTGTTCCAACGCGGCCGCGGTCTCCCAGGGCTGCAGCCGGGCCCGCAACTCGCGCAGTGTGCCGCGCACCTGTAGTCCCGCGTAGGTGGCCGCCGCGGCGAGCACCGAGGTGCCGGGCAGACCCATCGGAAGTCCCTCCACGGGGCAGCATTCCTCGCTCGGGCAACAGTAGGACCAGTAGCGGCCGTCAGAGATGCACAGCGCCTCGATCACAGGGACGTCGAGCCGACCGCACTCCGTGCGCAGCAGGGCGGCGAGCGGGGCGAGACGCTCCGTGATCTGCCTGCCGGTCTCACCGGCCGCAGGTTCCTGGCAGAGGTAGGCGACCATCTGCTCGGGGCGGGCACCCCGCCGTTCGCTGCCGGTGATCAGTCCGTGGGCCAACTGCCGGGCCACGGCCGCCCAGTCGTCCTTGTTGGCGGGAATGCCGAGCCGGGCTCGCCCACCGAACCTGCCGCGGCCGCCCCGGTCGTGCAGGGCGACCAGAACGATGCTGTCCTCGGGCCGGTACCCGAGCAGGTAGGGCAGGGCGTCGGCCAGTTCGCCCGGGGTCCTCAGGGTGACCTGGTGTTCGGCGCCGTGTGCGTCGAATCCGACGCGGTCGCTGATCCCCGAGCCGTCGTTGTTGCGTCCGCCGCTGTTCCGTCCGCCGTTGTTGCCGTTTCCAGCGGGTCCGGTCGTTTCGCTGTGATTCGTCATGCGCAGACGATCTCGCGGATCACGACGTTCCGTTTGACCCTGTGGATAAGTCCGATCAGGGCCACGACAAAGCCATTCCTCGTCCACAGCCAGGCCGCCGCGAGGCTCCGATGTCGGAGGCGTCCTGTTGTATGGAGGCATGACGCACACGAGCAAGACGGAGCTGCGCGAGGCTGCCGACGGGATCCTCGTCCGGCTCGTCGGGGACAGCACCGGATCGGCGCGACTGCGCGAGGACCAGTGGCGGGCGATCGAGGCGCTGGTCGCCGACAAGCGCCGGGCCCTGGTCGTGCAGCGCACGGGGTGGGGCAAGTCCGCGGTGTATTTCGTGGCGACGGCCCTGCTGCGCGAGCGCGGTGCCGGGCCGACCGTGATCGTCTCTCCGCTGCTCGCGCTCATGCGCAACCAGGTCGAGGCAGCCGCCCGAGCCGGCATCCACGCCCGGACCATCAACTCCTCCAACCCCGAGGAGTGGGAGACCATCCGTGCCGAAGTCACCGCGGGCACGGTGGACGTGCTGCTCGTGAGCCCCGAGCGGCTCAACAACCCGGACTTCCGCGACAACGTCCTGCCGGAACTGTCTGCCGCCACCGGCCTTCTCGTCGTCGACGAGGCGCACTGCATCTCCGACTGGGGCCATGACTTCCGCCCCGACTACCGCCGTCTGCGCACCATGCTCACCGATCTGCCTCCCGGGGTGCCTGTGCTGGCCACCACCGCCACGGCCAATGCCCGGGTCACCGCCGACGTGGCGGAGCAGTTGGGCACCGGCACCGGCTCGGACGCACTGGTCCTGCGCGGCCCGCTCGACCGCGAGAGCCTCAGCCTCGGCGTGCTCCAGCTCCCCGACGCCGCCCACCGGCTGGCCTGGCTCGCCGATCACCTGGACGACCTGCCTGGTTCCGGAATCATCTACACGCTGACGGTCGCCGCCGCTGAGGAGATCACCGCCTTCCTGCGGCAATGCGGGCACACCGTCGCCTCGTACACAGGAAAGACGGAGAACGCCGAACGCCAGCAGGCCGAGGAAGCCCTCCTCGCGAACAAGGTCAAGGCACTGGTGGCCACCTCCGCGCTCGGCATGGGGTTCGACAAACCCGACCTCGGCTTCGTCGTCCACGTCGGTTCGCCGTCCTCCCCCATCGCGTACTACCAGCAGGTCGGTCGCGCCGGACGCGGCGTCGAGCACGCCGAGGTGCTGCTTCTGCCCGGCCGCGAGGACGAGGCGATCTGGTCCTACTTCGCCTCCGTCGCGTTCCCACCCGAAGAATCCGTACGGCGCACCCTCGACGCCCTCGCCCGAGCGGACCGGCCGCTGTCACTGCCCGCGCTCGAACCCCTGGTGGAGCTCAACCGCACCCGCTTGGAGATCATGCTCAAGGTGCTGGACGTGGACGGTGCGGTCCACCGGGTCAAGGGCGGCTGGATCGCCACCGGAGCGCCCTGGTCGTACGACACCGAGCGCTACGCCTGGGTCGCCAAGCAGCGCGCCACCGAGCAGCAGGCCATGCGCGACTACGCCACCACCACGGGCTGCCGTATGGAGTTCCTGAGGCGGCAGCTGGACGACGAGCAGGCGGCCTCCTGCGGCCGCTGCGACAACTGCGCCGGGCCCCGCTTCACCGCCGACATCTCCTCGGCCGCCCTGGACACCGCGGGCGGCTCGCTCGCCCGCGCCGGCGTCGTGGTGGAGCCCCGCCGAATGTGGCCCACAGGCCTCCCTGCCATCGGCGTCGACCTCAAGGGCCGTATTCCGCCCGGCGAACAGGCCTTGCCGGGCCGGGCGCTCGGGCGGATGTCGGACATCGGCTGGGGCAACCGTCTCCGCCCGCTGCTCGCACCCCGGACTCCGGACGCTCCCGCTCCCGACGACGTGGCGAACGCCGTCGTGACCGTGCTGGCCGACTGGGCCAAGTCGCCCGACGGTTGGGCGTCCGGCGCCCCGGACGCACCGGCCCGCCCTGTCGGAGTGGTCACCGTTCCCTCGCGCAGCCGGCCCCAGTTGGTCACATCCCTCGGGAGCCGTATCTCCGCCGTCGGCCGTATCCCGTTCCTGGGATCCCTCGCATACACGGACCACTCCGACGACCTCGTGCTGCCCCGTTCGAACAGCGCCCAGCGCCTGCGGGTCCTGCACGGAGCGCTCACCGTGCCTCCGCCCCTGCGAGAGGCGCTGCAGACAGCCGGAGGCCCCGTCCTGCTCGTCGACGACATGATCGAGACCGGCTGGACCCTCGCGGTCGCCGCCCGGCTGCTGTTGCGGTCGGGTGCCCAGGGGGTGTTGCCTCTGGTACTGGCCGTCCGCGGCTGAGCAGACACCGGAGGCGACAGCGCCGCGCGCGCATACCGGTGCGGGCCTCGAGCGGCCGGGCTCGGTGGTCCCTGGCATCGCCGGTAAAACACTGGGTAGGGATATAAGCCACCAACCGTCAGATTCGGGTCGGCGGACCCAATTGCTCGTTGCCGCAACCAAGTTCGACAGGAAGAATTGAGGTCCGCTCCCCGCACGGCTCCTCCGTTGACCGGTAGGGCACTGCTGCGGTGCGCGCTCCCCCGAATCCGACCCCGCCCGCCGTATGGGCGCGTAGCCGAAGGGAGGACCGTGACCTTCGGATTCGCTCCGTCCTCCGCGGCGTCCACGTCGTCAGCCGACTTGTCCGCCGCATCCGCCAACCCTATGGCCCGTCTGCTCGAACCCGCCGAGTGGGCCGAGGCCGGCATCCCCCTGCTGCGCAATCCGCGCGAGGTCGTCAGCGGGCTGCACTCCCGGCACCGTCCCCAACCGGCGACCGCGATCGTGGCGGTCCTCGACCCGGACGAACGGCTGCGGGCGAGCGCCTCGTTCACGCGCCGTCCGGCACCGGCCGACGGCTGGATGTTCCGGAACACGCTGCTTGCCCAACTGCGCCGGGTGATCCCGCACGACCTGCGGCGCCGCACGCCCGTGCGCACCGCTGTGCTGCTCTACTGCCGTGAGGGCGACGCGCGTTGGACGGAGGAGGACGGCGCGTGGATGTGGGGCCTGCGTGACGCCTGCACTTTGCACGGGCTGCGCTGCGGGGCGTACATCACGCTGACGGGCGACGGCTGGCAGGTGCTCGGCGAGGGACGCGGCGGACGCCGGCCGAACGCGGACTCCGCGCCGGAGCCGTTCGCCACGTCCGAGTCGCCGCCCCTGCTGCCACGCACCGGCGGCGCCGCCTCGGAGGTCCTGCGCCGCGTGGCGGCTCGCTGAGGACTGAGCGCCGAGACTGGCCCGGTCACCGCTCTACGGCCGTACGTCCAGGACGTACGGCCCACGACGTCGTGGCGCACCGGGCGGACGCGTTCCTGGCACCGGCATGGCCCGGTTCGCGAAACGACTTCCGCTCGGCCGCGTGCATGCCGAAGGACTCACTGTGCAGGTGCCGCGCAGGCGGCACCTTTCATCACCCCCGGCGTCCCACCGGACGTACCGGAACCGGATCAGACGCCGGCACCCAGTACCGAGTTGATCTGCTGCGGGTCGCCGCAGACGATCAGCAGGGCGCCGGCCCGGGCGTGGGCCAGAGGCAGGGCCTCGGCGGCAGCGTCGGCGGAACCGCCGTTGACGGCGACCACGACCACCGGACGGGACGCGGCACGCGAGACCGCCGTGGCGTCCGCGTAGAACACGTCGTCACCGGCGTCGTGCTGCGCCCAGTAGGCGGCTTCACCGAAGGACAGCTCATGGGCGGCCCACGGATGGTGTTCGCCAGTGGTGATCACCAGCACTTCACCGGGGGCGCGGCCCGACTCCAGCAGGAGGTCCACGGCTTCCTCGGCAGCGTCGAGCGCACCGGCGGCCGAGGCCGGGATGAGCTGGATCTGCGGGGCGGCCGAAGCTGAAGCCGGGGCTGGAGTCGCAGCGGCAGTGGCAGGGGCAGCGGGGCCCGGCACTCCGGGCTTGACCACGGCGACGTCGTGCGGCATCCGCTGCACCGGCGGCGCGGGCCGCAGCGGGCCGGGGCGACCGGGGCGCGGCGGAGCCGCGGGGCGTGGACCGGGTACGGGACGAGGGGTCGGCGCGGTGCGGCCGCTGGCCGGAGTGGCGCGGGGACCCTGGGCACTCTCGTGAATCTGAGGCTCCTCGGGAATGAGAGGCATGGGCTGATGTTTATCAAACGTTGGTGCGGCTCGCGTCAGCGGGGGCACATCAGTGCGAGCGGAATCGTCAGAAGTCGAAGCCGAGCTGGCCCTCGATCTCCGGAACGCTTCCATCCGCCCAGCTGCGGGCCTTCTTGAGGTGCCGCCACTGAGGCAGCGCATCAAGATACGCCCACGACAACCGGTGGTACGGGGTGGGGCCCCGAACCTCCAGCGCGGCCTTGTGCACGGGCGACGGATACCCGGCGTTGGCCGCGAAACCGAAGTCTGCATGGTCGATACCCAGTTCGGCCATCATTTTGTCGCGCTGAACCTTGGCGATCACCGAGGCCGCCGCGACCGCCACACAGGATTGGTCGCCCTTGATCACGGTCCGGACATTCCAGGGCGCTCCGAGATAGTTGTGCTTCCCGTCGAGGATCACCGCGTCCGGCCGGACCGGGAGTGCCTCCAGGGCGCGCACGGCGGCGATCCGCAGGGCGGCCGTCATCCCCAGGTCGTCGATCTCTTCATGACTCGCGTGTCCCAGGGCGTACGACGTCACCCATGTCCGCAGTACCTCTGCGAGTTCGGTACGGCGTTTCACGCTGAGCAGCTTGGAGTCGGTGAGGCCTTGGGGCGGTCGACGCAGTCCGGTGACGGCCGCGCAGACGGTGACGGGGCCGGCCCAGGCACCTCGCCCCACCTCGTCGACACCGGCAATGATCTTCGCTCCGGTCGTGGCGCGAAGGGAGCGCTCGACGGTGTGAGTAGGTGGTTCGTACGGCATGGCGCCCTTAGCCTACGCCGCCCGGATCACCTTGCGACACCCGGTTTCCCCGGACGGCGTCCGGGCGTCCACGATCGGCGCTCACCGACTGGTCGACCGCAGCAGCGGCAGCAGGAATTGGTCGATCATCTCTTCGACATCCCGGTCGTTCCATTCGCTACCGCGCATCTTGGAGCGATACATCATCATGGCGGGGATGGCATCGAAGACATAGTCGTTCGCCGCGTCAGGACGCACCTCACCCCGCTCTATTCCTCGGGTGATGATCTCGCGAAGCAGCCTGACGCTCGGCTCCACGACCCCGTTGAAGATCACGGCATGGAAGCGTTCAGCCTGAGCCTGGTCGCATTCGTGAATGACCGAGCGCAGCGCGAAGCCGGGACGCGAGAACATCGCTTCGCGGGCCTGGCGGCACAGTTCGAGCAAGTCCTCGCGCACACCACCGAGGTCGGGCGCCTCCTCGAAACGCGGCAGTCCGGCCCGAAGGGCGTCTGCGACCAGGTCCTCCTTGGAGGGCCAGCGGCGATATACCGCGGCCTTGCCGGTCTGAGCTCCGGCGGCGACACCTTCCATCGTGAGGCCGTTCCAGCCGACCGTGCTGAGCTGCTCCAGCGCGGCGTCGAGGATCGCACGCTCCAGCACGGCGCCGCGCCGACGGAGGGAGGCCGCCTGAGCGGGGGCGGCCGTCCAGCGCGAGGTAACCATCTGAGTGACTCCAGCGAACAGGGAAGCGGTGATTTCGGGGAGGGACTGGACACCGCGCGGCGACACAGGGGGACACGCCACGCGCCAACAAACTTAAGTGAACGCTTGCGTTCACTACGAGGGACTCACTACCGTTGACGCAACAGTGAACGCCACCGTTCACTAACGCGCTTGTGGGGGACCCATAGTGACGACCTCTCAGTTGATCAAGGATCAGAAACCAGGTGTGGCCCGCCGGGAAGGGCGACCCGGCATCGCGCTCGCAGTCATCGCGGCCTGCCAACTCATGGTGGTACTCGACGCGACGATTGTGAACATCGCGCTGCCGCACATTCAAGACGCTCTCAAGTTCAGCACCACCGACCTCACATGGGTCGTCAGCGCCTACACGCTCACCTTCGGTGGCCTGCTCCTTCTGGGCGGCCGCGCGGGTGACATCCTCGGGCGCCGCCGGGTCTTCATGACCGGCATCCTGCTGTTCACCTTCGCCTCGTTGCTCGGCGGACTCGCCCAGGAGCCCTGGCAGCTGCTGGCCGCCCGCGTCCTGCAGGGCGTGGGCGGCGCGATCGCCTCGCCCACCTCGCTGGCGCTGATCACCACCACGTTCCCCGAAGGGCCCGAGCGCAACCGGGCCTTCGGCGTCTTCGCCGCCGTCTCCGCGGGCGGCGGCGCCATAGGCCTGCTGGCGGGAGGCATGCTCACCGAGTGGCTCGACTGGCGGTGGGTGCTCTTCGTCAACGTGCCCATCGGCGTACTGATCGCGGTACTCACCCCGCTGTACATCAGCGAGTCCGAGCGCCACAGCGGTCGCTTCGACATCGCGGGCGCCCTGACCTCCACGGGGGGCATGGCCCTGCTCGTCTACGGTTTCATCCGTGCCGCCGACGAAGGCTGGCGGGACAGCCTGACCATCGGGTCCTTCGGCAGCGCCGTGGTGCTCCTGCTCGCCTTCGCGTTCATCGAGTCGCGCGCCAAGGAGCCGATCACCCCCCTGCGGATGTTCGCCGACCGCAACCGCTCGGGCACGTACGTGATCATGCTGAGTCTCGCTGCCGCGATGTTCGGCATGTTCTTCTACATCGTGCTCTTCGTCCAGAACGTGCTGGACTACACCCCGATCCAGGCCGGTCTCGCCTTCCTGCCCGTGACGGTCGTGATCGCACTGGGGGCAGGCCTGTCTCAGCGGTTCCTGCCGGTGCTCGGCCCCAAGCCGTTCATGCTCACGGGTTCGGCGCTCGCGGTGACCGGGCTCGCCTGGCAGGCCCTCATCAGCTCTGACAGCTCCTACGTCGGTGGAGTCCTCGGACCCATGCTGATCTTCGGCTTCGGCATGGGCCTGAACTTCGTGACGCTGACGATCACCGCGGTCTCCGGCGTCGCCCAGCATGAGGCCGGCGCGGCCTCCGGGCTGCTCAACGCCACGCAGCAGGTAGGCGGTTCGCTCGGTCTGTCCATCCTGACGACCGTGTTCGGGTCGGCCAGCAAGGACGAGGCCGAGAAGCAGCTGCCGCACTTCATGGCCGACGGTTCGGCGGAGCAGAAGGCGGAGTTCGCCAAGACGCACCAACTGCCCGCCCCGTGGGGGCACGAAGTGCTCGCCCAGGGCATCTCGTCGGGCTTCGTGGCGGCTGCCTCGATGGCCGTACTCGCCCTGGCCAGCGCCTGGTTGGTGATCAAGGTCCGCAAGAGTGACCTGGAGGCGCTCGCCGGCACGGCGGGTCCGGGCCTCGGCTGAGGGAGCCCGGCTCACGATGGGCAGCGGATGGCCGGGCCTGGTCCGGGGGATCGACGGCGAGGACGAGAGTCCAGCCATCCGCACGACAAGCACCGTCCACATCAGGGCGGACACCGCCAACCACCCCATGGCCACACCCCCGCGCCTCTCACGTGTCTTCTGCGTGCACCGGTCCATTCGTCGCACGGCAACTGTCACGACAACGGGCGGGTGATTACGCAGAGTTCCCGTCATGTACGGAGAGTTTTCGACGATGCGGCCGAGGGCCAGGTGTGGGGCCCCTAGCCCGGCAGCCGCAGCCACTCCGGCAACGTCTCGGTCCGTTGCACCCACTCGGCGGGCGGCGTCCCGGCCTTCCCCCCGGCGATCACACCACCCACGATGGCGCAGGTCGTGTCCACGTCACCGCCTACTTGGGCGGTTGTCCAGAACGCCTCCTCGTAGTCGCCCAGGGACCGGGCGGCGGACCAGAGCGCGAACGGCACGGTGTCGTGGGCCGTCGTCCGGCGCCCGCAGCCCAGCACGGCCGCGACGGTGGAGGCGTCTCCGTAGTCGAGCATGTCGCGTGCCCGCCGCAGCCCCGCGCCGACGGCACTCTTCGGGACGAGAGCGATGACACCGTCGAGGAACGCACCAGGGCTGGGCGGACCACCGGGGGCGGCGGCCAGCGCGGCGGCCGCGGCGACGGCCATGGCGCCGACGACGGCCTCCCGGTGCTGATGTGTGGGATACGCCGAGATCTCGGCCTGGTGGGTCGCCTGCTCCGGGTCGTCCGCGTAGAAGGCTCCGAGGGGCGGGATGCGCATCGCGGCGCCGTTGCCCCAGGAGCCCTGTCCGTTGAAGAGAGCCGCGGCGAGCTCGCGCCAGTCACCGCCCTCGCGGACCAGCCGCAGCAGACGGTTGACGGCGGGGCCGTAGCCCCGGTCGAAATCGTGGTGTTCGGCGAAGGAATGAGCCAGGGCGTCCTGGTCGATGCGGTGGTGGGCGGCCAGGACCGCCACCACCGAGCACGCCATCTCGGTGTCGTCCGTCCACTGCCAGTGGCCGGGCGGCAGCTCGCGGTTCTTCAGCAGGGGGTAGTTCACCGGTACGAAGAACTGCGAGCCCAGCGCGTCCCCCACGGCCAGGCCACGCAGACTGGCCAGGGCGCGGCTCAGACGCCCCTCGGGTGTGGAGTCAGCGGTCATCGGTCTGCCACTCTAATCGGTGATCCCGTACGGTTCCGGCTCTCGCCAGCGCCCGAAGGGCCGGTCAAGGCCATACTTGCCGTCGTCCCCGAGAACGAGCATCCGCATCTCCGCGTTCCCCGGGTTCGACAGTGACTCGAATTCCGCGACCGTCCAGTGGAACCAGCGCATGCAGAACAGCCGCATGGCGAGGCCGTGCGTCACGATCAGGACGTTCGGCGGATGGTCCGGCGCCTCGAAGCTTCGGAACAGGCTCTCCAGGAAGCCACCCACCCGGTCGTACACGTCGGCCCCGGACTCACCCTGTGCGAACCGGTAGAAGAAGTGCCCATAGGCGTCCCGGTACGCCTTCTGAAGACGTACGTCGTCGCGGTCCTGCCAGTTTCCCCAGTCCTGCTCCCGCAGCCGGGGTTCCTCGCGCACCCGTATGAGCTCGGGGTCCAGGTGGAAGGCGCGGAGCGTCTCGTGGGTACGGCGATAGGGAGAGACGTACACACTGACGCGTTCGCGGCCCAGCACCTCTCGCAGCCGTTTACCGGTCTCCTCCGCCTGCTGCCAGCCCCGCTCCGTCAGGGCCAGGGCGTGGTCGGGCTCGCGTTCATACACGGTGTCATCAACATTGCCCGTTGACTCCCCGTGCCGGACAAGGACGATTCGCCGTGGTCGTGCCATGCCAAGACCCTAGATCGGGTGAGGGCGTATCGAGCACTCGTACGGGCTCCATACGGCGTAGGTCACACATTTCCCGCACCATCGGCCGCGCAGAGGCGCACGTAGGTGAGTCCGGATCTCAAACCGTCCAGGCCGGTTCAAGGTCCAGAATGTCGCCCGTGAGGGCGGCGACGTCGGCGTCGGTCTGGGCGCGCAGCGCGAGCCGTTCCACACGTTCGGTGCGGTACTTGCCGTGCTCGGCCGCCGACCGCCACATCGAGAGCACCAGGAACTCGTGCCCTGGAGCCTCCCCGAACAGACCACGGATCATGCCCGGCGAGCCGGCCATTGCCGGGTTCCAGACCTTTTCCTGCATCAGCGTGAAGTGCTCCGCGCGCTCCTCGTGGACACGGCAGTGGGCGAACCGCAGCAGGTCGGCGTCGGTGAAGCGCGGCTCGAAGCCCGTCTTCACGTCGAAGCGGTAGTCGAACAGCTTGACCTGGACGTCCTTGAACGTGCCTGACTGGGCCGCCGCGAGCCGGTCATGGGAACGGGCCATGAAGGAGTCGTAGAAGGAACGGCTCTCCCAGAAGGAGAAGATGTGCGCCACGCCCTGCCGCCCCCGGCTCCAGCCTCCGCCCTGTCCCCGAAACCCCGGCTCTCCGAGAAGCCCCGCCCACTTTCGCTGCCCCCGCTCGAAGCCGCGGCGGTCCACCACGGTGCAGCGAATCCACTTGACCAGCACCGCGCCATGGTAAGGCCACAGAGCGTGGCGCCGGTCACGCTCGGCGGCAGAGGCGACGCACCAGTGACACACACGCGTGGCAGGATGGACAACCGGTCTTACCTGACTGGCAGTTCGGGACGTGGGCACAGGGGGAAGGGGAAATCCGGTGAGCGGCATCAACAAGGGGATCCGCAAGGTCGAGGTCGCGCTCAAGTGGGATCCGAGTCCGGCGGGGCAGCCGGCCACCGACCTGGACATCGTCGCCGCGACCTACGTGGCGGGCGATCCGTACGGCGATCCCGCCTATGTGGTGCACTTCGACAGCCGTTCCCCCGACGGCACCATCTATCTCAACCGGGACAGCAAGGACGGCAAGGGCTTCGGCTGGGACGAGGTCATGACCCTCGAACTCGACCGCCTGGACGCCCGGTACACGCGCGTGGTCGTCGGCGCCGTCATACAGCAGCGTTCCGCGCCCCGCACCTTCGTCGGCGTGATCAACCCGGGTCTGCGGATCCGTGAGGGCTACACGGTCCTGACCGAGGACGACTTCGGCGGCGTTCTCGGCGCCACGGCCGCGAAGGTCGCGGAGTTCGTACGTCAGGAATCCGGCACCTGGGACTTCCACCCCGGGATCAGCGGCTTCGAGGACGACCCCGCGACATTCACCCGGAGCATGGGCCGGGCATGACGTGTCAGCCGGCGGTCCAGTCCGGGACCGTCGGCAGCACCGTCTCGGCGACGCGGAGCAACGCGAGGTCATCGGGTACGACGTCGTCCTGACGCCATATGGAGACCTCGTAGAAGCCGCCGCCGTCCTTGGTGTCCTTGGCGACCAGCAGGCTGCGGGCGATGCCGCCGGGACCGGTGTCGATCTTGCCGCCACCGAGGTTGAAGTTGAGGGCGATGGTCCGGTCCGAGTAGAGAACCGCCGGGTGCCCGCCTATCGTCCTGTTCTGCGCCGAACTCCCCAGGAAGCCGGCCATCTCGACCACCGGGATGTCGTCGTCGGACGTCGAGAGCTTCACGGAGTAGGTGGACAGCTGGACCTCCGCCTCGGGTGTGACGGTCTTGGTGCCGTCGGCCCAGGTGCCCATGCTCTCGTTGCCGCTGGCGTTCATCGCGTACTCGGTCGGCGTGCCGAGCAGTGTGGGCAGGTCCGCACGGTTCAGCGCCGTGCACAACTGCACACCGGAGACCGGCTTCGACGGCCGGGCGTCGTCCGATGTGTGGCACTCGGCCGGTTCGGGGTCGCTGGACTTCTGCTGAAAGGTCCCTGACAACAAGAGAGCCGCGAGGCCCCCGACCACCACCAGTGCCGCGACAGCCTGACCCCACTCACTCGGGCCCTTCTCGGGCTGCCTCACGCTCTCCGCGGCATCGGCAATCTGCTGCTCAGCCATGTTCCCCGTGTCCCCCACCCTGCCGTTCGCGCCGGTCGTGCGCTGGGGGAGCCTAACGTGTGATCGTCTCATGGAGAAACGGAAAAGCCGAAGGTGGTGCAGCCGATGCCCGACTGCACCGCCCTGGGCTGACTCACCCACTGGCGCAGGCCACTTGTTTCGGAGCTGTCGAATTCCTGGGCGCGAACAACGCAGAAAGGCGAGCCAGTTCGGATTCAAAGGCCGGTCATTCGCCGAGACCACCGCTCCGCAGCTCGCTCTGTGGCTGCGGCGTGCGGATAAGCAGTGGAGACCTGATCGTGGTGATGACAAGGTGAGGCTCATGCCGTCGCCCATATTCGAACAGGTCCTACGGGAACTGCACGCCTCGCTCACACTGCGCAAGCGTCCGGAAGATGTGGCCCGGCTCATCCAGGATCTGTACGCCGCCCAGGGATCCGGCCTCGATGCAGCAACCGAGGCGGCGCTCGCCAAGGCCGCTGCGCACTCCCTGCGAAACCTCTGGCACGGCTATACCTCCATGCAGGAGGAATTCGCCCGTCCCGTTGGAGCACAGCGCCAGCTTGCCCGAGCGGCAAGCCTGTTCACGAGCGTGCCGGACCTTCCGCGCGACGCCGGGGATGATCCCGCCCAAATCGAGGCGGTGATCCGGCGAGCGGGTGAGGAAATCGGCCGCGCATACGGGCAGAACGACTTCGGTTTGGACCGCTTCAACCGGGCCGAGCGCAGAGCGGCCGGCCTTGATGAGATCTCCAAACGCCAGTACAACAAGCGCTTCCGACTACTGCGCCGCATGGAAGCCAAACTGGCCCGGCTCATCCACGAGCAACGCCTCCGCGAAGTGACCATCACCGGCAAAGGCGCGCTTGCCCACGCCCTCCCGTACGAGTTGTTCGCTACAGACCCGGACACGGCAGCCTTCATCGCCTACATCACGGCACGCGGTTACATGCGCAGCGTCTTCACCAACGGCCGGCAGCGTCAGGTCTACGACGAGGTCGCCGAAGCCCTGCTCCAGCGCCTGCGGAAACTCCCCGAGCGGACCTGCTGGTACGCGGTCGCGCATGTGCACCCCACAGCTGAAGTGCTGGGCCACGTATCCGACCAGGACCTCACGCAACTGCTGATTCGGTGGAACGGATTTCTACGCCAGGTCGCAGGTCTACTGGAGGACGCCTGG
The DNA here is from genome assembly GCF_031845645.1 of Streptomyces doebereineriae. Classification (NCBI taxonomy): domain Bacteria; kingdom Bacillati; phylum Actinomycetota; class Actinomycetes; order Kitasatosporales; family Streptomycetaceae; genus Streptomyces; species Streptomyces doebereineriae. Next base: position 25,007 of record NZ_JAVREZ010000006.1, on the reverse strand, counting down.
AACCGGCAACCGCTGGAGCGCAACACGATGATCGTGCGCCGTGGCAACGACTCCTCCACATGGAACCAGGCCGCACAGGCATGGAACACGGCCCGGGCCCACTGGTTCGCGCTGCTGACCGAACTGGGGCAGGACGAGATCCTGGACCGGATTTGCCCTGGCAAGGTGCCCCGCCTGATGGCGGCCGACGTGGCGTACTGGCACCGCGTGAGCGGGGGCGGGCTGCACCCGGACACCTACGTCTGGGCAGAGCTTCCTCTGCCCTGGGAAGTACTCCGGGGTGAGAAGGAATGTCCACGCTCCCTCATCGAAGCAGTCTGCGCCCGGCATCGGGTGGACCCGATAGCCGGCGCCTGGACCGCTCCCAGGCCATCAACTGAGGCTGTCGCCTACCGGCGGACACCCGAGCTGGTACACGGAGTCGCCGTCGCCGACCCACTCATGGCCAGCGCTCTCCGGTCGGCAGGAGTCTTCTCCGGCAAGGACAAGCGTGCTGCCGCTCAAGAGTGGACGTGATCGACGGCAATCCCCACGCGTCCGCCCGTGCAAATCAGTTGACCCACGCGGTGGCCCAAGAAATGATCACGACGGCGGCGAGGAAGCTCTGCGGAGGAGCGCCCGGCTCTGATCCCGGGTGGACGCAGGTTCGAATCCTGCCCTCGCCGCCTCTTCCCGTACTTCCCAAATGACGCCTCGCCGTGCAGATTGCGCAATTTACTGGCGCAGAGCGCTTGTTCTACAGGTGTCGAATTCCTGAGCAGGAAGGTCCATCAGCCCCGCGCACGTGGCGCTGGGCCGTGCGAATTCGTAAGCAGTGGCGGGCTGTGAGTGTGGACGCGATGCGGATGGCTGTGGTCCGTGTCGAGGAGCACGAACTGGTGTGGATCGTCTTCTGGCAGTCCGAGGAATTCATACGGACCCGGGGGCACATGCTGGTCGGCAATGGGCCGTACCTGGTCGATCGCGTCGACGGGGCGCTGCACCAAATCGGCGTCGTCTCCGCGAAAACAGGGGAATGGCAGACCGACTACCGGGCCCGGATACGTGGGCTGCCAGTGCGCACCGCAGTAGACGACCTACATGATGCGCTCTGCGGAGTCGCCGCTACGCGCGGACGCATGCACGCTGTGCGGACGCTTCGCCAGAGGCTGCCGATGTTCTCGCCTGCGGAGGGCATCGAGTACGTGAGCGCGTTGCTGGACGGTAATGCGCCCGCGCGCCTCGTGGCCGTCGCCACCAAGGAACTCGTCGAGCCCCTCAACCCGGTACTTGCGGTGCAGACCGCTCTGAGTGGACCGGTGATCCGAGCCGTGGGGAGGACGACCTCGGCCACGCGGTCACGCATCGTTGAACTGGTGACGCCGCGCTGGTCACGGTACGGCGTAGGGGACCGGCCATTGGCCGGTCCCCTACTTGAGCTGCTGGTCAGCTACATGTGCGGGTTACGCCGGATGGTGCATCCGATGCAATTCCGCTCATTTTCAGCTGCAGCCGCTGGTCGAACCGCAGCCCTCGCAGATGTAGCAGGAACCGGCCCGCTGCATCTTCGTACCGCAGGAGAAGCACAGCGGGGCGTCGGCCTGGATGCCCAGCTGCATCTCCACCAGTTCGGCACTGGTGTGGGCCTGCTGCGGGGCCGGCTTGGCCGCCTCGACCTCGGCCTTCGGCGTGACGACCGCCTTCAGCTCCTGGGCGCGCGGCGCCGACTGGGCCAGACCCTCGACGTCGACCTCCTCCTCGGTCGGCTCGTAGGAGCCGGTCTCGAGGTGGCGCTGACGCTCCTCGGCGGAGTGGATGCCGAGCGCGGAACGCGTCTCGAAGGGCAGGAAGTCCAACGCCAGGCGGCGGAAGATGTAGTCGACGATCGACTGCGCCATCCGCACGTCCGGGTCGTCCGTCATGCCGGCCGGCTCGAAGCGCATGTTGGTGAACTTCGAGACGTACGTCTCGAGCGGCACGCCGTACTGCAGGCCGACGGAGACCGCGATGGAGAAGGCGTCCATCATGCCCGCGAGGGTCGAGCCCTGCTTGGACATCTTCAGGAAGACCTCACCGAGACCGTCGTCCGGGTAGGAGTTGGCGGTCATGTAGCCCTCGGCGCCGCCGACCGTGAAGGAGGTCGTGATGCCGGGACGGCCCTTGGGCAGACGCTTGCGGACCGGACGGTACTCGACGACCTTCTCGACCGCCGCGCGGATGGTCTCCTCGGCCTTCTCCGTGACCTCGGCCTTCTCCTTCTCCTTGGTCTTGGCGGAGAGGGGCTGGCCGACCTTGCAGTTGTCGCGGTAGATGGCGAGCGCCTTGACGCCCATCTTCCAGGCCTCGAAGTAGACCTCTTCGACGTCCTCGACGGTCGCCGTCTCCGGCAGGTTGACCGTCTTGGAGAGCGCGCCGGAGATCCAGGGCTGGATCGCGGCCATCATGCGGACGTGGCCCATCGCGGAGATGGAGCGCTCGCCCATGGCGCAGTCGAAGACCTCGTAGTGCTCGTGCTTGAGGCCGGGGGCGTCGATCACGTTGCCGTTCTCGGCGATGTGGGCGACGATCGCCTCGATCTGCTCCTCCTGGTAGCCCAGGCGACGCAGGGCCTGCGGGACGGTGCCGTTGACGATCTGCATCGAGCCGCCGCCGACCAGCTTCTTGAACTTGACCAGGGCGAGGTCGGGCTCAAGGCCGGTGGTGTCGCAGGACATCGCGAGACCGATGGTGCCGGTCGGGGCGATGACGGACGCCTGGGAGTTACGGAAACCGTTCTTCTCACCGAGACGCAGCACGTCCTGCCAGGCCTCCGTGGCCGCGGCCCAGATCGGCGAGTCCAGGTCGTCCATGCGGACGGCCTTGCCGTTCTCGTCGGAGTGCTGCTTCATGACACGCAGGTGCGGCTGCGCGTTGCGGGCGTAACCGTCGTACGGGCCGACGACCGCGGCGAGTTCGGCGGAACGCTTGTACGACGTGCCGGTCATCAAGGAGGTGATGGACCCGGCGAGAGCGCGGCCGCCGTCGGAGTCGTACGCGTGGCCGGTAGCCATCAGCAGGGCGCCGAGGTTGGCGTAGCCGATGCCGAGCTGGCGGAACGCGCGTGTGTTCTCACCGATCTTCTGCGTCGGGAAGTCCGCGAAGCAGATGGAGATGTCCATCGCGGTGATGACGAGTTCGACGACCTTGGCGAAGCGCTCGACGTCGAAGGACTGGTTGCCCTTGCTGTCGTCCTTGAGGAACTTCATGAGGTTCAGCGAGGCGAGGTTGCAGGACGTGTTGTCCAGGTGCATGTACTCGCTGCAGGGGTTCGAGCCGTTGATACGGCCGGACTCCGGGCAGGTGTGCCAGGCGTTGATGGTGTCGTCGTACTGGATGCCGGGATCGGCACAGGCCCAGGCCGCCTCGGCCATCTTGCGGAAGAGCGACTTGGCGTCGACCTCCTCGATGACCTCACCGGTCATACGGGACGTCAGGCCGAACTTGCCGCCCGTCTCGACGGCCTTCATGAACGTGTCGTTCACACGGACCGAGTTGTTGGCGTTCTGGTACTGGACGGACGTGATGTCGTCGCCGCCCAGGTCCATGTCGAAGCCCGCGTCACGCAGGGCGCGGATCTTCTCCTCTTCCTTCACCTTGGTCTCGATGAAGCCCTCGATGTCGGGGTGGTCGACGTCGAGGATGACCATCTTGGCCGCGCGGCGCGTGGCGCCACCCGACTTGATCGTTCCTGCGGAGGCGTCGGCGCCACGCATGAAGGAGACCGGACCGGAGGCGTTGCCGCCCGAGGACAGCAGCTCCTTGGAGGAGCGGATACGGGAGAGGTTGAGGCCGGCGCCGGAGCCGCCCTTGAAGATCATGCCCTCTTCCTTGTACCAATCGAGGATCGACTCCATGGAGTCGTCGACGGCCAGGATGAAGCAGGCCGAGACCTGCTGCGGCTGGGGCGTACCGACGTTGAACCACACAGGGCTGTTGAAGCTGAAGATCTGGTGCAGGAGGGCGTACGCCAGCTCGTGCTCGAAGATCTCCGCGTCTGCGGGCGAGGCGAAGTACTTGTAGTCCTCGCCGGCCTTCCGGTACGTCTTCACGATGCGGTCGATGAGCTGCTTGAGGCTCACCTCGCGCTGGGGGGTGCCAACGGCACCGCGGAAGTACTTGCTGGTGACGATGTTGACCGCGTTCACCGACCAGAAGTCGGGGAACTCGACGCCACGCTGCTCGAAGTTGACCGAGCCGTCGCGCCAGTTGGTCATGACGACGTCACGGCGCTCCCAGGCCACCTCGTCGTACGGGTGCACGCCGGGGGTGGTGTGGATGCGCTCGATACGCAGGCCCTTGTTCACTGCCGCCTTGGTGCCCTTGGCGCGGGAACTCCGTGCCGGACCGCTCGCCGTCTCTGTCATGCCGCCTCCCTGTACGGGCGAAAACGCCCTGAAGTGCCCCGATGTTCCCGTGGCACGGTGTTCTGTCTGGTATTGCGGGCGCCCACTCGCTACCGCCCGCAACAGGTCTTCGGTCGCCGCCGTCCGGCCGAACCGGGGTCCTGGCCCGGTCCGGCCCGCCGATCAGTCGGCGGCGCGGGCGGGCTCGGGGTGTTGAGCAGTCCCTCCGGGCCCGCGATCGTCTTCCTGGCTCCCCGCGACGGCTTCTTCGCCGTCCACAGCCTCTCCGCGGTCCTCGTCGTCCGCGGCGGGGGGTCCCGTCTCCCTCAGTTCCGCGATGGCCGCATCGAAGTCCTCGAGCGAGTCGAACGCCCGGTAGACGGAGGCGAATCGCAGATACGCGACGAGATCGAGCTCTTGCAACGGGCCGAGTATGGCCAGCCCCACGTCGTGGGTGGTCAGCTCGGCGCTCCCGGTGGCCCGCACCGCCTCCTCGACCCGTTGGCCGAGTTGGGCGAGCGCGTCCTCGGTGACAGGCCGTCCCTGGCATGCCTTGCGCACACCATTGATGACCTTGGTACGACTGAAAGGCTCGGTGACTCCGGACCGCTTGACCACCATCAGCGAGCACGTCTCCACGGTCGTGAAACGACGGGAGCAGTCCGGACACTGGCGGCGCCTGCGGATCGACGTGCCGTCGTCGGTCGTACGACTGTCGACGACGCGGCTGTCGGGGTGCCTGCAGAAGGGGCAGTGCATGATCTCCCAACCCTCCTCACAGCAGACTCAATAGCCTCGCTGAGCCCCATGGGCCCCTCGAAGCAGCCCCCAGCATAGGCGATCGCGGCGGGCGTGGAGACCCGGGGGACCACAACTTCTGGGCTGCTGTAGCAATCCAAGCACTACATGTAGGGATTGGCACGGCATACACGCCGTACACGCAAGTCGCGCCTGTATGGGCATGTGCCATACGACTGCCCCGGCCCCCGGCGAACACCACGCACAGCCGTATCGCTGCGGCGCATGCGGAGATACCGTGGGCGCCACAAGGAGGGGACGTGGGATTCCCGCAGAGATGGGAGCCGGTACCCGGCCGACTGGGCACTGGATGGCAGACTGGGGCAACAACCCGCGAGGTCGCCATCCGGCGGTGAAGAGTACAGCAATGGGCCCTTTTGTTCGGCAGGCGGCGCGTTAGCCATACACCCAGACACATGATCGCGTCAGGTGATTCGCGATTTTTCACTCGAACGTGTGTTTGGCGCAACCTTTCGAAAGCAACTACCGTTGTCCAGCAGGGAGACCATCGAGAGGGGCCGACGTGACCACGACCGCAGACAGTGCCACCATCACTGCCCAGGACCGTTCCCAGGGCCGACTCGAGCCGGTGCATGCGATGAACGAAGCCGTGAACCCCGAGGGACACAAGCGATCCCTCCCGGGCCGACCTCCAGGCATCCGGGCGGACAGCTCGGGGCTCACCGACCGGCAGCGCCGGGTGATCGAGGTCATCAGGGACTCCGTCCAGCGGCGCGGCTACCCGCCGTCCATGCGGGAGATCGGGCAGGCGGTCGGGCTGTCCAGCACCTCATCCGTCGCACATCAGTTGATGGCACTGGAGCGCAAGGGCTTCCTGCGCCGCGACCCGCACCGCCCGCGCGCGTACGAGGTGCGCGGCTCCGACCAGGGCGCCTCGGTGCAGCCCACGGACACCGCGGGCAAGCCCGCCGCGTCATACGTCCCGCTCGTCGGCCGGATCGCCGCCGGTGGCCCGATCCTCGCCGAGGAATCGGTCGAGGACGTGTTCCCCCTCCCCCGCCAACTCGTGGGCGACGGTGAGCTGTTTGTACTGAAGGTCGTCGGTGACTCGATGATCGAGGCCGCGATCTGCGACGGCGACTGGGTCACCGTGCGCCGCCAGCCCGTCGCCGAGAACGGCGACATCGTGGCCGCGATGTTGGAAGGCGAGGCCACCGTCAAGCGCTTCAAGCGCGAGGACGGCCACGTCTGGCTCCTCCCCCACAACTCAGCGTACGAGCCGATCCCCGGCGACGACGCGACCATCCTCGGCAAGGTAGTGGCAGTACTGCGGCGCGTCTGAGCACCGCGGCAGGCCTCGCCGATCCGACCGGGCCCCGGAACCCCTGCGCCGGTTCCGGGGCCCTGCGCTGTCCGGCCCCGGTGACGGGTCGCTCAGCATCGCGTGTGGCCTGACCCGTCACCGGGTCAGGCCACACGCGATCATCCGACTTCCGCCTGTGCCTTCTCGGCCTCTGCCGCGAGCTCCGCCGCTTCCGTCGCCCTCGCCGCGGCGTCGATCACCGTCAGCGACTTCCGTACCTGGTTACGGTCCGTGGTGTACCAGAAGCCGGGCAGTGATGCCTTTAGGTAGCTGCCGTACCGCGCCGTTGCCAGCCTCTGATCCAGTACCGCGACCACACCACGGTCCCCCGAGGCCCGGACGAGACGGCCGGCGCCCTGGGCCATGAGCAGCGCGGCATGCGTGGCGGCGACCGCCATGAAGCCATTGCCCCCGGCGTCCTCCACCGCCTTCTGGCGGGCGCTCATCAGAGGGTCGTCCGGGCGCGGGAACGGGATCTTGTCCATGACGACCAGCTGGCAGCTGGGGCCGGGGACGTCGACGCCCTGCCAGAGCGACAGCGTGCCGAAGAGGCAGGTCCGCGGGTCTGCCGCGAAGTTCTTGATCAGTTCGCCGAGGGTCTCCTCGCCCTGGAGGAGGATCGGGAACTCCGGGATGCGGGAGCGCAACTCCTCGGCGGCCAGCTGGGCAGCCCTCATGGAGGAGAAGAGCCCCAGGGTGCGGCCGCCGGCCGCCTGGATGAGCTCGGTCAGCTCGTCGAGCATGTCCACTCGGTCACCGTCACGCGCGGGGCGCGAGAGGTGCTTGGCGACGTAGAGGATGCCCTGCCTGGGGTAATCGAAGGGCGAACCGACGTCGAGGCCCTTCCACTTCGGCAGGTCTTCGCCCTCGGTTCCTTCCGGGGCGAGCCCCAGGGACGCTCCGACGCCGTTGAAGTCGCCACCCAGCTTCAGGGTCGCCGAGGTCAGGACCACGGAACGGTCCGCGAACAGCTTCTCCCGCAGCAGGCCGGACACCGACATGGGGGCCACGCGCAAGGAGGCGCCGAAGCGGTCGTGACGCTCGTACCAGACGACGTCCCACTCCGAACCGTTCGTGATCCGCTCTGCCACGTCGTGCACCGCCTCCACTGAGGCCAGCGCCTGTTTGCGGACGGCGTCCTCGTCCTGGACCGACTTGTCGCGGGTCGCTCCGATCGCGGAGATGACCGTACGCGCGGCGTCGCGCAGGGCCATGAGCGCGTACCCGAGGTCCTCCGGGATCTCCTCCAGCCTGCCGGGCAGGGCGAGCTCCATCAGCCGCTCGAAGCCCTCCGCCGCGGTCTGGAGCTGATCGGCCGCCTTTTCGTTGACAAGCTTCGCTGCGCGGCGCACCGCGCGGTTGACCTGGCCGGGAGTGAGCTCGCCGGTGGCCACACCGGTGACCCGGGAAACCAGCTCGTGCGCCTCGTCGACGATCAGTACTTCGTGCTGAGGAAGCACGGGGGCGCCTTCGATGGCGTCGATCGCGAGCAGCGCGTGGTTGGTGACGACGACCTCGGCGAGCTTGGCACGCTCGCGGGCCATCTCGGCGAAGCACTCGGCGCCGTAGGCGCACTTCGTCGCTCCCAGACACTCACGGGAGGACACGGAGATCTGCGCCCAGGCGCGGTCGGAGACACCCGGCGTGAGGTCGTCGCGGTCACCCGTCTCGGTGTCCTGCGACCAGTCCCGCAGCCGCAGCAGATCCTGGCCCAGCTTGCTGGTGGGCGCGGCGGCCTCGAACTGGTCGAAGAGCCCCTCCTCCTCGTCCTGCGGGACGCCCTCGTGGAGGCGGTGCAGGCAGAGATAGTTCGACCGGCCCTTGAGCATCGCGAACTCCGGGCGGCGGCGCAGCAGCGGGTGCAGCGCCTCGACCGTGCGCGGCAGGTCGCGCTCGACGAGCTGTCTCTGCAGGGCCAGGGTGGCCGTCGCGACGACGACCCGCTCCCCGTGCGCGAGCGCGGGCACGAGATAGCCGAGCGACTTTCCGGTACCGGTGCCCGCCTGCACCAGCAGGTGGGAGCCGTCGTCGATCGCGTCCGCGACGGATTCGGCCATGGTCACCTGGCCGGGGCGCTCCGTACCGCCGACGGCAGTGACGGCAGCATGCAGGAGTTCGGGGAGTGAGGGCTTCGTCATAGCGCGACCACCCTACGGCCCGGCACTGACAAAGGGGTGATCAAGGCGGGGACGAGGGGCGGGATCAAGACCGGGAACTCCTCGGAAAGCTAGGCGGCGGGGTCGGATCTGCTCGACTCGGTTCGACTTCGGCCGGGTCTGAGCCGCTCGGAGGCGACTTCGGTCGGGAGACGGCCGGAATTGACCGAAGCCTTCCTCGTGTGTCCGGGGGTCGTCGAAAAAGTCTCGCGGCGGGTGGGAACCGCTTCGGCGCGAGCGGTGTACCAAAAGTGATTGCGCGATGACGCGTTGCTACAGCAGATCGCGCAGGGACCGGTCTCGGGTCATGAGGGCCGCCCGCTTGGCGGGCAAGTCGACCTCGGCTGAGAAGCGGAAGCCTGCGCTCAGAAAGGCGGTGACGGACGGGATGTTGCGAAGGTCGGGCTCCCCGATGACACGTGCACAGGCGGGTCGCCTGTCGAGTACGAGATCGGCGACGGCTCTGAGCAGAGTGCTGCCGAGACCGCGCCCTCGATCGGTGACGGCGCCGATGAGGAGATGGATACCGGTGTCGTGCGGTCTGACCGGATAGTGGCGAGCCAGCGGATCCAGGTCTGCCCGGTAGATCTCCCAGTAGCTCATCGGAGTGCCCTCCAGCACCCCGAGGCAGGGAAAGCTGCGCCCGTCACCGGCCAGCTGCGGGCGCAGGTGGTCCTCCGTCACGTTCTGGGGCCCGGCCAGCTCCCAGAACGCGGTGACGGCGGGGTCGTTCATCCAGCGGCAGATGAGGTCAAGGTCCCGCTCGACGCGTACGGGCACGAGTTGGAACACGCCTGCCGGGGTCACGATCGGCCCCCAGTCGGCGACCCCGTCGAGCAGGTCGTCGCCGCCCGGGGTGCGTGAGGCGCGCAGGGCGGTGCTGTCGCTCCAGCTCCGTTGCCCGTGCCCGTGCCCGGCCGCAACATCGGCCGTGGCTGCCTCTGCCCCTGACCGCCCTTCCTCGAAGAGCGCGACAAGTTCGTAGGGCAGGCGCAGGTCCAGCGTGTCCTCGTTGTCGGTGCCCCGGCCTATGCCCCGGGCTGTGCTGTCCTCGCCCGGGTCGGGACAGGCGCCGGTGCCGACGTCGGTCGAGGCGGCGGAAACGGCATCGGCACTCGCGTCGGTGGGAGACACAGGGCGCTCCTCTCAGGAGGTGGGGTGGGTCATGTTCCTCAGGAGTGAAGGGGGTTGGCGATGGTGACGTAGACGGACTGGGTGTCGACCGGGCCGACGAGTTCGTCCAGGCCGTGCACGCGGGTCAGCAGATTGGCCTTGCAGCGCAGGACGGGTGAGTCGAGCAGGCGGCCGGGGAGCGTGGTGCGCAGTCGGGTGGGTCCGCAGGCCACGTCGTCGAGGAAGCGGCGGAAGGCGGCGAGCAGCAGCCGTTCGTCGGCCAGGCGCTGGGAGCCGAACGCACCGATGAGGCCGAGGACGTTGTTGATCGCGAGGTAGTAGGCGAAACGCTCGTCGGTGACCTCATCGGAGACGAAGGTGTCGCTGTGTGTACCGATGCCGGGCAGGCGGGCGTCGAGCTCCGACCGTCGGGACTCGCGGAAGTAGTAGCCCTGGTTGTCGCGGTAGCGGCCGCCGGCGGGCCAGCCGTCGGCGTCCAACAGGACCAAGGTGTTCTGCTGATGCGCTTCCAGAGCGATGCCCGCCTCTCCGTCGAGCCACAGCACCGGCCGGACCACGTGCTCCAAGTAGCGCAGGAACCACTCGGCGGCGACGGCTCCTCCAGGACGGCCGGTGCGGGCGGCGAGCCGGGTGACGACCTCGGCCAGACGGGACCGCCAGACCGGCAGGTCCGTCTCAGAACGGTCTCGGTCCGGCCTGTCCCGGCCAACTCGGTCCTCGGTGGCAGCTGCCTGGGCGCGGGGACAAGGACGGGGTGAGACGAGACCGGCGATGCAGGAAACGTCGTGAGAGGAGCTGAACGGGTTGTGCCGGATCATCACGTCGATTCCGGGCACGGGACGGCCGTTGGGCCCGTCGACGGCGAGCCAGGCGGGGTCGCGGACGATGTCGAAGGCCGGGTGGACCGCCTGCCACTGCTTGGACAGTCCGCTGCGCAGGAGCCGGTGCACCTCGACGCCACGGTGGAGTTCCTTGCGGAGGTTTTCGCGGCGGGAGTTGGTGATGCGCAGGCCCAGCGAGAGCTTGAGCATGGCGGGGGCGCCGGAGCGATGGACGGTGCGTACGGAGGAGGTGGGATGCCAGGGGGAGCCGTGGGCGCCCAGGTCCTGGAGCAGTCCGGCATCGAACAGCGGGGCGGTCTCGGAGCGGTGCCGGACCTCGCGTAGTTGCCAGGGGTGCAGCGGCAGGACCGTGCGGCCGTCGGGCAGCGGAAGGTCGGGGCCGGCCAGGCGTCGGGTGAGCTGGGCGGCGGTGACGGGACGGCCGCGTTCGGTCCACGCCGAGTCGGTGGCGAGGAGAGAGGGGTCGACAGCGAGCCAGTGCAGGAGAAAGGAGCCGCGCAACTCGGGTGAGTACGAGACCGCTTCGGCTTCGGACAGACCTTCGCGGCTCTTCGGGGCCGGATGCACAGGGTGGCCGAGGACGAGTGCCTGTTCGGCGGTGAGGAAGAGGTCGGGGCCCTCGTCGGCGTGCTTGCGGCGCTCGCGGACGAAGGTGGCGGTACGGCGGACGGAGTCGGCTACACGGGCCACGACTTCGGCACCGGCTGCAGAGGCGCGGGGCTCTGTCGTCAGTGACTCCCGGGTGAGCAGCGCCGCGACGGTGACCGCATCGGCCGTCGGGGCCTGCCCAGGGGCGTCGGCGAGATGAGGGAGGCCAAAGCGGTGCCATCCCGTCGGCGACCAGTAGTGGACGGGGACGAGGAGAGAGGTGCCGCTGGCGGGGAGGGGAATGCGGAGCGTGCCGCCGGTGGGGGCGGGCAGGTCGGTCTCGCGAACCCAGCAGCGCAGCAGATTCTCCACGGTGGCGGCTTCGGCCACGGCGTGCGGGTCCGGGTGATTCAGCGGGTCGCTGGTGGCGCCGCGCAGGTGTTCCCGTTCGGGCGGGCCGCCCTGGGACAGGGGGTGGTCGGGGCGGGAGCGGCGCTGCGGAGAAGGGGCTGTCTCGGAATGGTTGAGCGGGTGCGTGGGGGTGCGGTCTTGGGGGGGGGGGGTGGTGTTCAAGTTCGGTGTTCCTCGGAGGTGGTTCTGCCTGGGAGGGGCTGCTGTCTCGTGGGTGGTGGGTGGAGGTTGTGGTGCCGGTACCAAGGGCGACTGGTTGACCGGGGATCTGGTGGCAGGCGAGCGGTCGAATCGCGTGGAGGTGAGTGGTGTTCGGGAGGGATTCGGTGAGCAATCGGCATAATGACGGCGCCTGTTCGAGGGCGTCGGTAAGCGGCTCGCGGCTCGGCCTGTGGCGCGAGGGATGGCGGCGACTATCGGCCCGACCCGGACTCCGGCTTCCGGCCGAGCCCCGACTCCGACTCCGGTCCCAGCTCCGGTCCCGATTCCGGCCCCAACCCCAGCTCCGTGTGCGGCTGTCCCGCTGGCTTCGGGAGGTGTTGTCGCTCCGGTTGAGGGCGGGGCCGCGGCCCCAGTTCCCGGTGTGGCTCCAGCCGACACGCCAGTTCCTGCCGCCCCTTCGGCTCCCGCCGCTACCCCGTCCACTCGCTCCGGCGCCGACGCTGCTGTTGTCACCCGGCACCGCGGCCGTGACCGCGGGCTACAGCTGCCACGGCGTCGGCGAGTCGGTCGAGGACGGCGGTCGCCTGTTCGTCGGTGATCGTCAGAGGTGGGAGCAGACGCACGACGCTCGCGTGGCGCCCACCGAGTTCGACGATCAGGCCGCGCCGGAGGCACTCCCGCTGGACGGCGACGGCCAGCTCAGGAGAGGCAGGGCGAGGGGACGGGATGGAACCCGGCATCACCGCGGTCCCTGCATCATCGGCGCTGCTCAGCCCGACCGAACCCAGCAAACCAGCGGCCCCACGATCCTCATCGGATCCACCGGACCTACCAGTCTCATCGGGCCCGTTGGACCCCCCGGTTCCAGCGACACCCCACCCCTCCCCTTCGCCCTCCACCATCTCTATCCCGATCATCAACCCCCGGCCCCGCACATCACCGATCACAGAAAACTCCCGGCTCAGTCCTCGGAGTTGATCCAGCAGCCGCGCACCGAGCGTTGCCGCGCGTTCTGTCAGGCCGTTCTCGCGGACGTAGGCCATCGTGGCCGTGCCCGCGGCCATGGCGAGTTGGTTGCCTCGGAAGGTGCCGGCGTGGGCGCCGGGTTCCCAGACGTCGAGGTCGTCGCGGTAAACCACCACGGCGAGGGGCAGGCTTCCGCCGATGGCCTTGGACAGGACCATGACGTCGGGGGTGATGCCGCTGTGCTCCACGGCCCAGAAGGCCCCGGTACGGCCGACTCCCGTCTGGACTTCGTCGGCGATGAGCGGGATCGAGCGGTCGGCCGTAATCCGTCGCATGCGTCGCATCCACGCGTCGGGGGCTGGAAGAACGCCGCCCTCGCCCTGGACGGGTTCGAGGATCATCCCCGCGGGCAGCGGTACCCCGGACTTGGGGTCGTCGAGGACGGACTCCGTCCAGCGGGCGGCGAGTTCGGCGCCGTGCGAGCCACCGACCCCGAAGGGACAGCGGTAGTCCTGCGGGTAGGGCAGCCGGGCGACCCGTACGTCGAAGGCGTCGCCGGACGCTTCGAGGGCGCCGGAGGTCATGCCGTGGTAGGCGCCGGCGAAGGCGAGCATGCCGTTGCGGCCGGTCGCGGCGCGCACGAGCTTGAAGGCGGCCTCCACAGCATCCGTGCCGGCCGGGCCGCAGAACTGTACGCGTGCGTGGTCGGCGAGGCCGGGCGGCAGGGTGCGGAACAGTTCGGTGATGAAGGCGTCCTTGACGGGCGTCGCGAGGTCGAGGACGTGGAGGGGTGCGCCCGAGTCGAGGACCTTGCGGATCGCCTCCAGGACGACGGGATGGTTGTGTCCGAGGGCAAGCGTGCCGGCGCCCGAGAGGCAGTCGAGGTAGCGGCGGCCGTCGGCGCCCTCGATGGTGAGACCGCGTGCGCGTACCGGCACGATGGGGAGGGCACGGGCATAGGTGCGTGCCGCCGACTCGCGGGCCGACTGGCGCCGCAGGATTCCCTCGTGCGCGGAGCGGGTCGCCGACGGTTCCTCGACGGCGGTGTGCTCCGCCATGGCCTCCCCGGGTGCGGTCTCGGTCACGGCCATGGTTCTCCCGTCGTCGCGCTGTGCGGGGGCAAGCGGTTCTTTCGCGGACTCACCCGCCCCGACATACGGAACCCCGACACCCTTTGCTCGACATCTCGGCACATCGATGCCCCGACTGTCCGGGAAACTCCGGGGATTGAGGCGCCGGGGACGAACCGTCCGCCGGTAGTGGCCCCCACCGCTACCAACCCCGGACCGTTCACCGGGTTACGGGTTGTCTGAAGATCTTTGGCGTGACGGAACTGTTGCGGTTCCGTCGGAAGTCCCCCATAACGGGCGCATAGTGTGTGATGCCGTTCCAAGGCGCGGTGCCGGAGGCGCAACTCGCGGGAGGTCTGCGGGAAGTCCCCGGTTACGCACCCGGGTTCGTCCACACAGGGGGAGGCAGAGCATGCGATCCGAACCGTTGTCATTGACCGCTCGCGGCGAAGGCGAAAAGGGCACGCGCCGTAGAACCTCTCCTGTGCTCGCCGCCATGGCCCTCGCCTCCGTGCTGGCGCTGACCGCCACCGGCTGTGGTTCGGGCGACTCGGACGCGAACGCGCAGGCCTCCGCCTCGGCCGCGTCCGAGGGCGACGGCAAGATCACGATCCCGGACGACATCAGGGACAGGCTCAAGGAGCACGGGATCGATGTCGACCAGTGGAAGAACGGCGCCTGGAAGAACTGGGACAGGGACGACTGGCTGCGCGAGGCCCAGGACTACATCAACCCGATCATCGAGGGCCTGTGGGACCCGGACCGGATGCGGGAGGCCGAGGATCCCGACCGCGGTGTCCAGGAGAGCGACCTCTCGGGAGACCAGGGTGTGACCGACCCGGAGCCGGCGCCGGTGGACGCGAAGGCCGTATCCCCTACGTATCACGACAACGCGCCCGCGGCGGGCAAGGTGTTCTTCGACTCCCCCGAGGGCACGATGGTCTGTTCGGCGACGGTCGTGGAGGACCCGGCCCACCCCGGCAAGTCCGACCTGGTGTGGACGGCGGGGCATTGTGTGCACGCGGGCAGGAGCGGTGGCTGGTACCGCAACACCGCGTTCGTGCCGTCGTACAACGACCAGGCCTTGTCGGGCGCGGAGTTGGGGAGCGCGACCGAGAAGGATGTCGCTCCGTACGGCGTCTGGTGGGCCGACTGGGCGCAGACCTCGGACCAGTGGATCGCCCAGGGAGGTCCGACCGGCGGGGACGGTGCACCGTACGACTTCGCCGTCATCCATGTGACGCGGGAGGAGGGTGGCAGCGGCAAGTCGCTGGAGGAGACGGTCGGTTCGGCCCTGCCGGTGAACTTCGCCGCGCCGGCGGTGCCGCAGGTGGAGAGCATCACGGCCGACGGGTATCCGGCGGCGGCGCCGTTCGACGGGGAGACGCTGTACCAGTGCCAGGACAGGCCGGGGCGGCTGTCGATCAACGCCTCGGACCCGACGATGTACCGCATCGGCTGCACCATGACCGGTGGTTCGTCCGGCGGCGGCTGGGTCGCGACCGGTGCGGACGGCCGGCCGGCCTTGGTGTCCAACACCTCGATCGGGCCGGTGAACGCGGGCTGGCTGGCCGGGCCCCGGCTGGGTGAGGTGGCCAAGGGCGTGTACGACTCGGTCAGCGAGAAGTTCGCGGGCCAGAGCTGAGCACGTTGGAGGCCCGCCCTTCGGGTGAAGGACGGGCCTCTCAGAGAGCTACGACACTCAGGCCACAACCGGTGCCGGCACATACGGCGCCAGATCCGCAGCCAGCTCCTCGTGCACCCGCACCTTGAGCAGGGTGCCCTCCGCCGTGTGCTCCTCGGAGATCACCTCGCCCTCGTCATGGGCACGGGCGACCAGCTTGCCGTGGGTGTACGGCACGAGCGCCTCGATCTCGACGGACGGCCTGGGCAGTTCGTTGTCGATCAGGGCGAGCAGTTCGGCGATGCCCCGGCCGGTACGGGCCGAGACCGCGAGGGAGCGCTTCTCGTTCCGCATCAGCCGCTGGAGCGTCAGCGGGTCGGCCGCGTCGGCCTTGTTGATCACGACGATCTCGGGCACGTCGGTGGCGCCGACGTCCCTGATCACTTCGCGCACGGCGGCCAGCTGCTCCTCCGGGTTCGGGTGCGAGCCGTCCACCACGTGCAGGATCAGGTCTGACTCGCCGACCTCCTCCATGGTGGAGCGGAACGCCTCGACCAGGTGGTGCGGCAGGTGCCGTACAAAACCGACGGTGTCGGCCAGCGTGTACAGGCGACCGCTCGGGGTCTCCGCGCGACGGACGGTCGGGTCGAGGGTCGCGAACAGGGCGTTCTCGACCAGGACGCCCGCGCCCGTGAGGCGGTTGAGCAGGGACGACTTGCCGGCGTTGGTGTAGCCCGCGATGGCGACCGAGGGCACCTTGTGGCGCTTGCGCTCCTGCCGCTTGATCTCGCGGCCGGTCTTCATGTCCGCGATCTCCCGGCGCATCTTCGCCATCTTCTCGCGGATCCGACGCCGGTCCGTCTCGATCTTGGTCTCACCGGGACCACGGGTGGCGAGGCCGCCGCCCTTGCCGCCGCCCATCTGACGGGACAGCGACTGACCCCAGCCCCGCAGCCTCGGCAGCATGTACTGCATCTGCGCGAGCGCGACCTGCGCCTTGCCCTCCCGGGACTTGGCGTGCTGGGCGAAGATGTCGAGGATCAGCGCCGTACGGTCGATGACCTTGACCTTGACGACGTCCTCGAGGTGGATGAGCTGGCCCGGGCTGAGCTCACCGTCGCAGATGACGGTGTCCGCGCCGGTCTCCAGGACGATG
Organism: Streptomyces doebereineriae; assembly: GCF_031845645.1. Taxonomy (NCBI): domain Bacteria; kingdom Bacillati; phylum Actinomycetota; class Actinomycetes; order Kitasatosporales; family Streptomycetaceae; genus Streptomyces; species Streptomyces doebereineriae. Next base: position 8,415 of record NZ_JAVREZ010000006.1, on the reverse strand, counting down.
TCCCGCAGCTCGTCGGCCTTGCCGGAACCGATGTAGGTGGCCGCGTCGGGCTTGTCGCGGCGCTGGATCACGCCGTCGAGCACGAGTGCGCCGGCGGTCTCCGCGAGGGCGGCGAGCTCCGCGAGGGAGTTGTCCGCGTCCTGCGCGGTCCCCGTGGTCCAGACGCCGACGAGGACGACCCGCTCCAGACGGAGCTGGCGGTACTCGACCTCGGTGACGTCCTCGAGCTCGGTGGAGAGGCCTGCGACGCGGCGCAGGGCCGCGCGCTCGGAGCGGTCGAACTGCTCGCCGTCCCGCTCTCCGTCGATCTCGTGGCTCCAGGCGACGTCCTCTTCCATCAGGGCATCGGCCCGAAGACCTTCGGCGTATGTGTGCGCGAGGCGCTGCGTGTCCTGGGAAGGGGATGAAGAGGAGGTCATTTGATCCTTACGTCGATGGGGATTCCGATTCGGCGGTCATGTGTCACAACGCACGAGCACCCTGGGAGATTCCCGCGCCCCGTGCCGCGCCGACCCGAAGATGGTCGCACGGCACGGGGCGTCTCGTCACCGCCTTTTCGCCGCTGCCACGGCCTTCCAGCCCGGGTGGCCGGGCATCGGCGGGGTCTTCTTGCCGTAGAGCCAGCCCTGGAGGAAGCCGCCGAGGTCGCGCCCGGAGATCTCGGAGGCGAGGTGCACGAAGTCGGCGGTCGACGCCGCGCCGTCGCGGTGTTCCCGCACCCAGGCCCGTTCCAGTTTCTCGAAGGCTTTGCGGCCGATCTCCTGGCGCAGGGCGTACAGGACCAGGGCGGCGCCGTCGTAGACGTTCGGCCGGAAGATACTGATCTTCTGGCCCGGCTCGGGCGGCTTGGGTGCGGCCGGCGGTCCACCTTCGGCCCGCCAGCGGTTGGAGGCACCGTACGCGGCCTTCATGCGGGCCTCAAGGGTGCGGCCCGCCTTCTCCTCCGCGTACAGGGCCTCGTACCAGGTGGCATGTCCTTCGTTGAGCCACAGGTCCGACCAGGTGCGGGGGCTGACACTGTTGCCGAACCACTGGTGGGCGAGCTCGTGGACCATGATCGACTCGACGTACCACTTGGGGTAGGCGGGCTCGGTGAAGAGGTCCTTCTCGAAGAGGGACAAAGTTTGAGTTTCCAACTCGAAGCCGGTGTCGGCCGCGGCCATCAGAATGCCGTACGTCTCGAAGGGGTACGGCCCGACCTTGCCCTCCATCCAGGCGAGCTGGCCGGGGGTCTTCTTGAGCCAGGGTTCGAGCTTGGCGCGGTCCTTGGTGCGCACGACGTCCCGGACGGGCAGTCCGTGCGGTCCGCTGCGGCGCAGCACGGTGGAGCGGCCGATGGACACCTGAGCGAGTTCGGTGGCCATGGGGTGCCGGGTGCGATACGTCCAGGTGGTCGCCCGGCCGGCGCGGTCCACGTCCGTCGCCAGGCCGTTGGCGACGGCCGTGTAGCCGTCGGGCGCGGTGACCCGGATGGTGAACATCGCCTTGTCGGAGGGGTGGTCGTTGCAGGGGAAGACCAGGTGCGCGGCGTCGGCCTGGTTGGCCATGGCGAGCCCGTCCGCGGTGCGGACCCAGCCGCCGTCCCGGCCGTCGGCGGAGACGGGGTCACTGGTGTGCCGGACGGTGATCCGCATCCAGCTGCCACCGGGCAGCGGTCCGTCGGGCGTGACGACGAGGTCCTCGCCGGCGCTGGTGAAAGCCGCGGACAGACCGTCGACCTCCACCGACTGGACCTCGCCGTGGGCGAAGTCGAGGTTGATGCGGTCGAGTTCGGTCGTCGTCCAGGCGTCGATCGTGGTGACGGCCGTGAGCGGCTTGCTGTTGTCGCCGGGGTAGGTGAAGGAGAGGTCGTACGACGCCACGTCGTAGCCGGGGTTGCCGAGGTGCGGGAAGAGGCGGTCCCCGACCCCGAGCGGTGTGGCCGGGGCGCTCGCGGCCAGCAGGCAGACGGAGACGGCGGAGGCGAGCAGCGCGGCCGCCTTGCGCCGTCGGGCGTTTCCGGTACGGCGACGGGGAGCGTCGGGGCCGAGCCGGTCGGCGGGGGTGGGGTGCGTACGGGTGGGACCGGCGTGTGTGTGGGAGCTGAGCGGCATGCACCACCGCTACCAGCGCGCGCGTGCGCCACGGCGACGACGCGCGATCATCCCACTCGAACGGGGTGCTCGGGTTCCGTAGAGGAGACGCGTGAGGTCTTGAGGCCGGCCACGCGCGCGTGATGTCCTGCGCCCCGTCACGCGTACGTGGGGCCCTGAGGCCCGCCACGAGCGCATGAGGTTTGTGCCCCGCCACGCACGCGTGAAGCCCTGAGGCCCGCCACGCACGCGTGAGGCCCTGTCGACCGACCCTGCATCCGCTCACCAAGACCTGTGGACCGGTCCCTCACGCATGTGAGACCTGTGGACCGGCCGCTCACGCGCGTGCAGACCAGCAAGCCGGTCCCCCACGCGCATCCAGACTTGCGGACCGGCCACCCACCGCGTGCAGACCTACGGCCCACCCCAGTCGGGCACGCCCCCTGAGGCGTCCTTCAGGCCCCGGGCGTCTGCGCCCTGCTCACGTCGTACACCCCGGCCACGTTCCGCATCGCCCGCATCAGCGACGGCAGCCGGGCCGCGTCCGGCAGCTGGACGGTGTAGGTGTGGCGTACTCGCTGCTGGCTGGGGGGTTCGACGGTCGCTGAGACGATCTCGGCGCCTTCGCCGGCCATGGCCTCGGTGAGGTCGGCGAGGAGGTGCGGTCGGCCGAACGATTCCGCGAACAGCGTGACCCGGCACCCGGCGGTCTCGCCCCAGCGCACGCCGACCTCGGTGCGCCCCACGCTCTTCATCCGCTCCACCGCGGTGCACTCGACGCGGTGCACGGTGACCACTCCCCCGCGCACGGCGAAGCCGGTGATCTCGTCGGGCGGTACGGGCGTGCAGCAGCCGGCGAGCCGTACGGTCGCGCCGGGCTGGTCGACGAGGGCGACGGCGGCGCCGGGGCGGTCTGCGGCCGGGTTGTCGGACGCCTGCGACTCGGCGATGCTCCGGCCCACGCTGTCGGGAGTGTCGGCAACCGGCGGCTCTGCGGCGAAGCCCCGGAAGGGGTTCGCATCCCCCCGCCCGGCCTGCACGTCCTCAGCCGTCGCGCCGGCCGTCCCGCCCCGCTCCGCGATCTCCTCCGGCGTCTCGGGCGACGGATGGGTCGCGATCCACCGCTGGATGGCGATCCGCGCCGCGGGCGTGTGCGCGTGCTCCAGCCACTCCTTGGAGGGCTCGGCGGCGGGGTCCTGCCCCATGAGGAGCTGGACGGTGTCGCCGTCCTTCAGAACGGTACTCAGGGTCGCCAGACGGCCGTTGACGCGGGCGCCGAGGCACGCGTGCGCGTCCTCGCCGTACTGCGCGTACGCGGCGTCCACACAGGTCGCGCCCTCGGGCAGGCCCAGGGTGCCGCCATCGGGCCGGAAGACGGTGATCTCGCGGTCCTGGGCGAGGTCCTCACGGAGGGTCGACCAGAAGGTGTCGGCGTCGGGCGCGGCCGCCTGCCAGTCGAGGAGACGGGAGAGCCAGCCGGGCCGGGTGGGGTCCACCCGCTCCTCGTCGGTGCCTGCGCCGGTGGTCGCGCTCGGCGCCTCCGAGGGGTCCGAAGGCGAGGCGTACGGATTGCCGAGCGCGACCACGCCGGCCTCGGCGACCTTGTGCATCTGGTGGGTGCGGATGAGGACTTCGACGACCTGGCCGTCGCCGCGGGCCACAGCGGTGTGCAGCGACTGGTACAGGTTGAACTTCGGTACGGCGATGAAGTCCTTGAACTCCGAGACGACAGGCGTCAGACAGGTGTGCAGTTCGCCCAGGACGCCGTAGCAGTCCGCGTCCTCGCCGACCAGGACCAGCAGGCGGCCGAAGTCCGCGCCGCGCAGCCTGCCGCGCTTGCGGGCCACCCGGTGCACGGAGACGAAGTGCCGTGGCCTGATGACGACGTCGGCCGGGATGCCGGCCTCGCGCAGCACGGAGCGCACCTCGTCGGCGATCTCGGCGAGCGGGTCGTCCGCGCGGGAGGCGTTGTCGACGATCAACTCGCGCGTGTGCTCGTACTCCTCGGGGTGGAGGATCGCGAAGACCAGGTCTTCCAGCTCGGTCTTGAGTGCCTGGACGCCGAGGCGTTCGGCGAGCGGGATGAGAACGTCCCGGGTGACCTTGGCGATGCGGGCCTGTTTCTCGGGACGCATCACGCCGAGCGTGCGCATGTTGTGCAGCCGGTCGGCGAGCTTGATCGACATCACGCGGACGTCGTTGCCGGTGGCGACGAGCATCTTGCGGAAGGTCTCGGGCTCGGCGGCGGCGCCGTAGTCGACCTTCTCCAGCTTGGTGACCCCGTCGACGAGGAAGCGGACCTCCGCGCCGAACTCCTTGCCGACCTGATCGAGCGTCACCTCGGTGTCCTCGACGGTGTCGTGGAGCAGAGAGGCCGTCAAGGTCGTGGTCTCGGCGCCGAGTTCGGCCAGGATCAGGGTCACGGCGAGTGGATGTGTGATGTACGGCTCACCGCTCTTGCGCATCTGGCCGCGATGCGAGGACTCGGCCAGGACCCAGGCGCGGCGGAGCGGTTCGAGGTCGGCGTCGGGGTGGTGGGCACGGTGGGCCTCGGCGACATGGCCGATGGCGTCGGGCAGCCGGTCTCGGGCGGCGGGGCCGAGCAGCGCGGCGCGGCCCAGGCGGCGCAGGTCGATCCGCGCCCGCCAGCGGGCGGCCGCACCTGTTACCGGACCTGGGGTCGCGGGGTTCGTGGCCTCCGCACTCATGGGCACCTCCGGCTGTGGACCGGCGGACGGGGTGCCCCATGGCGGACACGGCTCAGGGGATGGCATCTGTCCCCGTCCGGGCCGGTGCTTGATGCTACCGAGCCCATCACGCCCGGCTGACCGCCTCTCGGCGAGCGTGAAACGGATCACCCAATCGAGCGAAGGCTTCTAGGTTTACGATTTCGCGCCGCCTGACCTGCAGCCGACCGTGGATTTGAATCGCACAGAGGGCCGAAGGCTGTGGTTCCACGCCTTGGGCCGTCCGAGTGCTGTGATTCATATGGTCAACCAACCGCGTTTTCCAGCCAGTCGGCGTCGATCTCACCTTCGGCGACGATCACCGCGGGGCCGGTCATCTCGATCTCGCCGTCGCTCCGCTCGGTGATCACCAGGGTGCCTCCGGGCACGTCGACGGTGTAGGTCGCCGGGGTGCCGGTGGCCACCGGGTCGGCGCCGTCCCTGCGGGCCGTGGCGACGGCGACGGCGCACGCGCCCGTGCCGCAGGACCGGGTCTCACCCGCCCCTCGCTCGTGCACGCGCATGGCGACATGGCGGGGGCCGCGGTCGACGACGAACTCGACGTTGACCCCGCTCGGGTAGGCGGCGGCCGGGCTGAACGGCGGCGGGGAGTACAGGTCACCGGCGTGCGCCAGGTCGTCCACGAAGGCAACGGCGTGCGGATTGCCCATGTTCACGTTGCGGGCGGGCCAGCTGCGGTCGCCGACACTCACCGTGACGTCCCCCTCGGGGAGCAGCGCCTTGCCCATGCCGACGGTGACGTCACCGCCCTTGGCGATGTGCACGGCCTTCACGCCCCCGCGCGTGGCCACCGCGAGGTCGCCCTCGGTGACGTGACCGGCGCGCTGGAGGTAGCGGGCGAAGACGCGTACGCCGTTGCCGCACATCTCGGCGACGGAACCGTCGCCGTTGCGGTAGTCCATGAACCACTCGGCCTCCGCGGCCATGTGCGCGGCCTCGGGGTGCTCGGCGGACCGTACGACGTGGAGCAGACCGTCACCGCCGATGCCTGCCCGGCGGTCGCACAAGGCGGCGACGGCGGCGGGGGGCAGGTCCAGGGTGTTCTCGGGGTCCGGGACGATGACGAAGTCGTTCTCGGTGCCGTGACCCTTGAGGAAGGCGATCCGGGTGCTCATGTCTCGATCGTACGTGCAGGCCGGTGGGGGCTGATCGCGCCCACGCGGCGGTGGCCGCGGATCGACACGGCCCGCGCCCTGAAAGCCTCTAGCGGAGCCTCGCCACGCGCCAGACCGCGAGAACGACCACAACCGCCACCAGCAGCACGTACCCGAGCACGACCCGCCAGTCCGCGCGGCCGCCGGACCCCCGCTGCGGCAGTCCCGGCCACGTGTAACCAACCCGGCGTGCGGCCATCATGCCCCAGCCCGCCGCACAGGAGCAGATCAGCAGGCCCAGCATCGCGATCACCGCTCCGCTGTCGCCGAAGTCGAAGGCCAAAGGGAAGGCGAACATCAGGGAGCCGACCGCTGCCAGCGAGACGATGGGAGCGAGCTGCCAGATCCGCAGACGGCGCTGCGGGCGCAGCTCGACCTCGACCTCTTCCCCGCCCGGGAACATCTCCTCGGGCTCGGGACCGTCGGCGGTCACGCCGCCCTGGGTGTCGTCGGGCCCGTCGGGGCTCAGACGGTCTGCGTCCTGCTCCGGTTCACCGCTCTCGACGGTGAGGGGCTCGGTGCCTTGTGCGGTGTCGCGAGGGCCGGCCTCCATCGCCACGCGCCCTCCCAACTCGGACTCCACTTGGTCGATCGAAGCTCGATGATGGCACGGCGCCGGAGGCCGGGATGACGGCCGGAGCGTCCCGATGCCAGGACGTGATCAGGCTGTGACCGGTCGTTCGACCAACGCCAGCGCGAGCTGCGGAAGTTCTGTGAGATGCGCCGCAGCCCCACTCAACCAGTGCACCCGCGGATCGCGCCTGAACCATGAATCCTGACGGCGCGCGAAGCGTTTCGTGGCACGGATGGTCTCGGCCCGCGCGTCTTCCATCGTGCACTCCCCCGAGAGCGCCGCGAGCACCTGCTGGTACCCGAGCGCACGCGAGGCCGTGCGCCCCTCGCGCAACCCGCGCGCCTCCAGCCCCCGCACCTCGTCCACGAGCCCCGCCTCCCACATCCGGTCGACGCGGCGCGCGATGCGCTCGTCGAGCTCGGGCCGCGCGACGTCGACGCCGATCTGGACGGTGTCGTAGACCGAGTCGTGGCCGGGGAGGTTGGCGGTGAAGGGCTTGCCGGTGATCTCGATCACTTCGAGGGCCCGGACGATACGGCGGCCGTTGCTGGGCAGAATCGCCCGCCCGGCCCCGGGGTCGGCGGCGGCGAGACGGGCGTGCAGCGCGCCGGAACCGCGCAGCACGAGTTCCTCCTCCAGACGGGCCCTGACCTCGGGGTCGGTGCCGGGGAACTCCAGGTTGTCGACGGCCCCGCGGACATAGAGCCCGGAACCGCCGACGAGGATCGGCCAGCGCCCCTCGGCGAGCAGGGCGTCGATCCGGGCGCGGGCCAGCCTCTGGTACTCGGCGACGGACGCCGTGACGGTCACGTCCCAGATGTCCAGGAGATGGTGCGGGACGCCGTCGCGTTCCTCGGGCGTCAGCTTGGCAGTGCCGATGTCCATCCCTCGGTAGAGCTGCATGGAGTCGGCGTTGACGACCTCGCCCCCCAGTCGCTGGGCGAGGAAGACGCCCAGATCGGACTTTCCGGCCGCGGTGGGACCGACGACGGCGATGACGCGGGGGGAGGGGGGTGCGCTGCTCACCGCCCCAGTCTCGCAAACCCAGGAGCACCACCTCGAACGAGTTACGTGACGACGCCGGTCCGGCGTCGTTGCCAGTTGCGTGGTTTCCGCCGCCCTGTCCGCGGAGGCGGCGATCCGGGTGGCGCAATCGCGCGCTCCGGACGACGCGGGGTTTCCCCCGCACGAGTAACGTATGGAGTGGATATGGGCGTTTTCGCACGACTTCTCCGGAGGTCGAAGGCCACGGAGGAGGCGTCAACCGCCGAGACGCAGGCCGACATCCGGACGGCCGAGCCCGCGGCGGAAGAGGCGAAGGGGTCGACCGACGCCAAGGCTGAGGTCGAAACCGGGCCCCAGGCCGAGGGCAGGACCGAGGCCGAGGTCGCCGAGACGGCCGGAGCCGAGGACGCGGACGGAGCGACGGCGACGGAGGCCGACGAGGACGCCGCCGCCGAGGGCGTCGAGATCCCCAAGCAGCAGTCCGCCGACGAGGCGGCCGACCGTGAGGCCGGTGAGGGCGCCCGCACGTAACTGCCCCGCGTGGGAAGGTGAACGATGGGTCTCCTGGACAATGTGAAGGCCAAGCTCAGCCCGGCCAAGGACAAGGTCTCCGGCCTCGCGCAACGGCACGGGGGCACGGTCCAGCACGGCCTCGACAAGGCCGCGAAGGTCGTGGACGAGAAGACCAAGGGCAAGTACAGCGGCAAGATCCAGACCGGCACGGGCAAGGCCAAGGGCGCCATGGACCGACTCGCGCACAAGGACGGCACGGAGGGACCGGGTGACGGTGGCACGCCACCGCCGGCCTCACCGCCACCGGCTTCCTGAACGGCAGCACGGCACACCGGCGGGCGGGCGCCGGG